>NZ_CP132191.1:0-600000 GCF_030718845.1 Mycoplasma seminis | reverse complement strand
GTTTCAAGAGCAGCTTTTAGTGTTCCTGTTCCATTTCCTGTGATAAAAAGCACTGAATCAACTTTACTTCTTTTAAGATCATATAAATGTCTTACGACTTCGATCATTGCTTCTTCACTTGTTAAACCATGCAAATCTACATTTCTCATCTTTTAACTATAACTCCTGCATTTTTTAACAATTCAATCGCAAACTTATTAAACTCTTTTGCATCATGCTGCGGAGCATCATAAGTTGCTATTGCATCTTTATAAACAAAAATCTTTTTATCAGCGTGTAATTTATTTAAATAAGTTTTTAAACTTAAAGTTAATT
The DNA here is from genome assembly GCF_030718845.1 of Mycoplasma seminis. Taxonomy (NCBI): domain Bacteria; kingdom Bacillati; phylum Mycoplasmatota; class Mollicutes; order Mycoplasmatales; family Mycoplasmataceae; genus Mycoplasma; species Mycoplasma seminis. Next base: position 599,685 of record NZ_CP132191.1, on the reverse strand, counting down.
GTAGTACACATATATCACTGCAGCAACCAACAATATAAAATTCATCATATTTATCTCACAGGTTAACCGGGATATCTCAAAAGGCATTCGTAGTATTTTTATATAAAATTTCTTTAACATACGGTTGCAGTTGCGGAACTATTTGTGCCTGAGTGCTGTTAGCTAAACAATGTTGTGGATACACTTGCATTTCTAAATCATCTTCATAATGATGGTCACAAACAAAAAGATTATTATCAAAGTTTTGTACTATATCTTGTATAGTGGGGATAATATCTTTTATGTTATTTGAAGCAAGAGCACCTTCATAAGCAAATCCATTTAGCATATCAACTACAATTAAAAGTCTCTTATTCATTTTCCTCCGCTTGACATAAAGGACAGAAGCTTGTTCCTCTTCCGTTTTGCTTATAATCTAATTTTACTTTTTTTTATTGGAGTAATGTTACATAAAGAGCAAATTTTCCCTTCTTTTCCATATATTTTCAGTTTTTCCTGAAACGTTCCATATTTTGAGTTAACTGAAACGTAGGTATGAACTGAAGAACCTCCATGTTTTATGGAATCTTCCATAATTTCTCCAGCAGCAATAAGTAGTTGTTTTAAGCGATCTTTTGATACTTTATTACATTTAAGCATTGGATACATTTTTACCTTGTGCAAAGCTTCATCAGCATAAATGTTACCAATTCCAAGTACTAAAGATTGATCTAATAAAACTGATTTAATTGAAATATTTTTTCTTTGTAACTTTTCATAAAGTTCATCTACATTAGTATCCAGTGGAAGTTGACCTAAATTTTTAATTTGATAAATACTTCTATCATCTTGCGGTGAAATTAATTCAAATGAACCAAACATTCTTGGATCACGGTAAATTAAAATATCAGCAGTTGATGAAACAAATTCTTTTTTATCAGTATCGACAATAAATTCGACACAATTGTTATAACGTCAAATTGGTTCGGAAATGTAATTAAATCAAGAAGTGAAATAATATCTTCCTGACATTCTTAAGTGTGAAATCATTCTTAATTTATTATCAAATTCAAATACTATAAATTTCCCATAATTTTTAACACTTAAGATTTTTCTACCTTTAAGTTGATTAATAAAATCATTTACAGATACATTTTTAATTAATTTTTCTTTAATAACTTTTACATCTACAATTGTTTTACCTTGACTATAGTAATTTAAACTATTAGTTACTACTGTAACTTCAGGATATTCAGGCATATTACCTCCTATTTATCTATATCTTTTAAAATATTAGCGACATTTTTTACACTAATAGCACTAATACGTTTATATCCAAGTAATTCTAAAGCGATTTTAGCTAATTCATCATAATTAATTTCAGTATTAAATTCTTTAGCTTTTTGTAAGAAGTCTCTTCATTCTTCGTCATGTAAGTTACTAATATCTCTTTTATCATTGTCAAAAGGCAATTTAAAGGTAATTTTAGCATTTGAGTTCATTTTGTAAGCATATCCATAGACAACTTTAAATGTACTTCCATCCAAAATACGTGAAATATTTTTGGTATTAGTATAAATTTTTGCAACAATATTGTTTAAATCTTTTAAAGAAATAAAATCAACATTGTTTTTAATGTAGTCAGCTTTTTCACCAACTAGTTTTAGTCTTTTAAGTTCTTTAATATTAATTAATGGTTCAAATAAATCTCTAAAGTCTGTTTTTACAGCTTGCTCAATGATGTTTTCATCTGAAACCATTTCTTGTCTTGGCTTAACTTGGCCTAAAGAATTAATATGTTTTTTAATGAAATTATTTAATTGTTCAAGTTCTAAATCTTTATTTTTGAATCAATCAGTTGATCAAATTCTATAAATTAATCATCCTCTTGCTTCAAGTACATTGCTACGAAGGAAATCACGATCTTTAGCAACTTTAGAAGTTGCGAAAGTTGTTCCGTCGCACTCTAAACCTAGTACATATTTATTTTGACTAGGATCTCAAATTGCTAAATCAAGTTTAAAATCACTTGCTCCAACGTTGCTATGTACTTGATATCCTAATGAGGTTAATGCATCTTGAACTTCTTTTTTAAACGCTTCTGAAGCTGAAGTTTTTTTGTTTCCAGATGTAATTCCTAATTCAGCATTTCTTAAAATATCTTTTAAAAATACTACTCCACGTGCAGGAACTCTATGTGTATCAATATCTGTGAATTTTAATGATGAAATAATAAACATTGCTTCTTTAGCACGAGAAACTGCAACATTAAGACGTTTATAACCACCTGCTTGGTTTATTGCTCCAAAGTTATGTGAAACTTTACCTTGTGCGTTAGGTCCAAAACCAATAACAAGTAGAATTATGTCTCTTTCATCACCTTGCACATTTTCAATGTTTTTAATAAAGAATTTAGTTGCTGATTTAGGACTGAAATAAGCTTTGTATTTATCATTATCTTTTAAGTAATTGTTTAGTTGTTTTTCTAAATAATTAGCCATAGTGATATTTAAAGTAATAACTCCGATACTTTTTCTATCGCCAAATTTATCAATAATTTGAGTTAATTTTTTAATTGTTGCATCAGCATCAGCAACATTTTGTTTATCTTCATAAATACCTTTAGTATAAATGAATTTAAGACCATTAAATGGATCTTTATCGCTTACATTAGGGAATGAAACTAGTGAATTATTATAAACGCTATTATTTGAACAATAAATTAAAGATTCATATTTTGAACGATAATGTCATTTTAATGAAATTGATTTTAAAAATGAAGCAGCAGCCGAAAGAATTGATTCATATGCATCTAAATCATAGATGTTATCATCTTCAAGCGCATCGTCTAAATCAACTTTTTCCTCAAAGAAGTTTGTCGGTGGTAATTGTTCAACATCACCACAAATAATGTATTGATCAGCTCTAAAAATTGAACTAAGTGCATTTTCGGTTTTAATTTGACTAGCCTCATCAATAATTAATACATCAAATTTAACATCTGAGTCTTTAAGATAGGTTGAAACAGAAAGTGGAGACATCATTAGACAGCGTTTCATTTGTAAAACTGCATCTGATGCTTCGAGCATAATGTTTTTAACTGATTTAAATTTTCTTGATTTAGCCGCTTCAGCTTTTAATAGTAAATAACTTTTTTCAGTACCTAAAAAGTTAGGTGTTTTTTCACAACAAGCTTGTAAAGCATTGTTGTAGGCATTTTTATTCAAGACTGCAAGATCTTTTTTGTATCTTTCGTGTAAATCTTTTAATTTAACAAAATCACCAGCAAGATTATTTTGGATTAAAATATTTTTAATATTACTATTTGCATAAGCTCATTTAAATGTATTTACAAATAATTCTTCATATTTACCTGATTGTAAGAAATGAAGGAAACTTTCAAGTCCATATGAGTTAAGTTTTAATTCACAATTATTTTTGTTTAAAATAACATATCCAGAGTTTTGTTCTTTAATTAATTGATTAATAAAATCAATAATAGTAAAGTAATTTGTTGCTTCTAATTCAACTTTAAAGTTTTTAAATAATTCTTGATAAGAAACTTGGATACTATCAACTAAGTCTTGGAAATTATCAAATGAACTACGAGCTACAGGAGCTACTTCTTTGGTATAGTTAACTGCAAAGATAAATTCAGAATCATTAAATTGATTTTTAAGTGATTCAAAGTTTACAATTAAGTTATTTACTAAAGGAATATCTTCGATATTGAATTCAAAACTTAAGTTAGGAATAATGTTTGCAATATTTTTAAATGTTTTAGTTGCTTTTAAACTTCTTTTATAGAATTTTTTAGCTTGTTTATAGTTTAAAAGAGGTGCATTAGTATTAAAATTAGTTTCCTTTAAAATTGCTTTTTGTTCTTTATATTTTTTAGAAAAAGCTCTATAAAATCCATTTGAGTTTGCTTTTAATCATTGTTTTAAAAACTCAATATTTCTCTCATTAATTGATGGAGTAATATTGCTTGCATTTAGTGATTTTGAGATTTTATTGTATTGTTTAGCAGTATCTTTAAGATATTTAATTTCATCATTAAAACTGAAGTTATTCTTCTTATTTCAAGTTGTTTTCGTTAAAATGAAAGCAATATTTTTAATCTTTTCAATTTCTTTAAATAAATCATTATTTTTGATAAAAATAAAGTCAGAGTTACCTAATAAATAATTAATTTGATTTAAGTTATTTTTTAAGGTATTTAAATTGTTCATTAAGTTATTAAAATCAATTTCATAACTATGGTTAGCTAAAAATCATTTTGAATTAGAAATATTTTTAAAGTTCCCAAGTAAGCTTTGGTAGTTTTTCAAAATATCGCAAATATCTCTAACTTCATTTTCATCATAACTTCTTGGAAAACTAAATGATTCAGAAATAGGTAAATGTTGTTTGATTTCTAAATAATTATTAAATAAGGTAAAAAGAGGTATTTTATTTGTTTCACTATCTACTAGAATATTTTCATAATCATTAATTAAATTTACATAATCAGAAATGTTTTTAGACATTTCAGTTTTAAATTCTTGATTAATTTTATTATAAGCTTTAGTTTGCTCATAATCACTTAATAATTTTTTAGCAAATTGAGTATTGTTATCATCGCTATGTAATCTAAGAATAAATTTATCAAATCCTTTAGCTGATAATGTGTTGTATACAACATCAACAGCTGCAGTTTTTTCAGCAACAAAAAGAACCTTTTTACCACGAGACATTAATTCTGTAATAATGTTTGAAATAGTTTGTGATTTTCCAGTTCCTGGAGGACCTTGTAACACAAAACTATGTCCTTGAATTGCTGCTTGGATTGCTTTTTCTTGAGAACCATCTGAATCTAAACAATGGTAGTAATCTAAATAATCAATTTTTTCATCAATATCTTTATCTGAAATTAGTTCAAAGTCAAAATTACTTGCTTCTCCATTTAATTGTTTATAAAAAGGAGAATTAAATAATTTCTTTTTATTTTGTTCTAAATCATTATAGATAGAAATTTTTGAATAAGTAAATACTCCTAAAAATGAATTAACTTCAAAAGAAACATCTTGCTTTATGCTTTTAGGTAAAAACTCAACAATACTATTTAAGTTTTGAATTTCTTTTTCCAATTCATCAAGGTTATCAATTGAATCTAAAACTTGTTTTAAGCGAGGTAATAAATCAAACCCATATTCATTTTTAAATTTAAAAATTAATGTGAAATTAGGTTCAATATTACTGAAATTAAAATCAAGTAAATATTCATCTTTTTCTTTTCACAAATCACAGTTAAATGTAAATAAAGGAGAATTTAATTCATTTTTATCTCTATCAACTCATTTAATGCTTCCAAATGTTATATTTAAAAGATTAATACCTGTTTCTTCAATAGATAATGAATTAATCTTAATAAACTTATTAAGTAGCTTAGCTATTTCATCTTCTCTTCAAATTTCAGTAACTATATAGTTTTTATTTTCTTTAAGTTTTTCATCTTTTGCTACTATACGGTAGGGGTTTTCGTTTCTTTTGATTATTTTAAAGATTTCAAGAAACTTTTCTTGCTTTAGTTTAACTAAATTATTTTTAGTGGATGTATCAAGTAATTTATTTAATATATTTTCAAACATAAGACCTCTTTATTATTGTAAAAAATAACTTTAATTATTACATAATTAAAGTTTATCAAAGTTTAATTTTTTTGTAGGTATATTTAGAAAAAAATAAGGTAAAAAATAGGGTATTTCCAAAGTTATGAGGCAAACAAAAAGCAAGCAGAAGCTTGTGATATTTATTCTATTACTAATTTATAGAAATCGTTACCTGTAAACAATGAAGATAAGCTTCTAAGAGCATTTACTTGTTCCTCATCTAATGGTGAAAATTCATCGTTAAATTCAACGTTATTAAATGATATGTAATGACTTACTAAGGCTTTAAGTTGATCAATATTTATTTGTCCTCATGGTAACATAGGCGGCATTTGTTGTATTAATGGTGCTAATGAATCTAAAAATTCATTTATTGCTTTAGTTAAATTTTTAGAAAATTGTTCTAAAGTTAAGTTCTTGTCAAATGTTATTTTTACTTTAAGTGTTTGCTTAATAGTTAAAACTGCATTTTCTTTGTTCGCTTCAGCTTGTTTAAATTCAAGGTTGCTTGAAATGAGTTTTTCTGAATCTTTTTTACTTTTCTCAATAGATTTAGCAAAATTATTTAAATCAAAAGTTGTTTCACCGCCATCAATGATTTTTGCATTTTTAAAAATATTATTTTCATTAACTGGATTAGTTTCACTTGTTGGAAGTTTAAATCCTGTTAAAAGATCTTTAATTGTTGCAAGAACATTTTTACCATTTATTGAAATTTTAAGTAAATCTGCTGGTAATGTTGTAATTGTTTTAACTATATTTTCAAGTAAGTTTTGAGATTGTTTATTATTCGCAAATGATCCAGCAAGAGTTATTTTGTCAATAAGTTCTTTGAAAGAAGTTTGCATTTTTAATTGTTCTTCTGGTAATGATTTTAATACTTCTTCGTTTGTAGAGGTATTCATTGCTGCAACAATGCTAAAAGATATAGTTGTTTTCTTTTTATCTGAAAGCATAAAGTTTGATAAATCATTAAAAATTGATACTAATTTATCCACACTTTCTGTTCCTGCATCTTGTGTAGTAACATAAAGTCCCTTATCATTTTTTACAATTAATTGTTTTTGAGGTTTTTCTTGGTTGCTACATGAAATAGCTGCAATTGGTAAAGCAACTGCACTGGTGCATCCTAAGGTTAAAAGTAAAGTTTTAAACTTTTTCATATTCGTTCTCCATTCTTAATATATTTTTTATTTATTTAATAAAATTATACATTGAAATTTTTAGGGATTTTTTCGAAAAAATAATTAAATTCTTAAATAATAAAAAAAGTTGTTTAGGATACTTATATAGTCTTATAACAACTTTTAAAAGGTTTGCATTATTGAGCTATTTAATTAAAAATTAAATTCTTTATGGAAGTGTAAAAAATAATTATTTTTAAATTCTAATAATCATTTGTGTGCAAAATCATCAGATTTGTATAGTCTCAATGTTTCAAATATTGCATTAATAAATTCTTTTTCTGATTCGAACTGTGGTTTTTTGTAAAGTTTAAAACCTGAATTAGGTCTTATGTTGTAAATCATATTTCTCTTTATTTGAGTTCTTAAAGGATATTTTTGAGATTTACCTGCGATTTCTCATATTTTTTGTAGTCAAATATCCTCAATTCATATATTTCCTAAAGCATCCATTTCATATCCGAAAATTAAATAATCAGCATATAGTTTAAAAGGATGAGTTTTAATTTCGTCACAGTATGATTCGAAATTTGCTATATCAAATGCTGGTGTTTTTCTAAAATGAAAAGCTTTTATTTCTAATAAATCATTATCATTAGCTTCAGATAAATAGAAATCAGGAGATATTTGTGAATAAATAGGCTCTCTAAAATAATAATTTTTATCAATTAAATACTGTTTCAATCAATATTGAAGAGTGATTCCTACTGTATCTAATGTGGTTAAGACTACTTTTGTATTTGCTAATTCAAAATGAATTCTTCCTTTTGTTTTTTCTCAATCTATACTTTTTAGTTCATTAAATAAATCGACTGCAGTTATTTTTGTTTTCATATTAAAATTATAACATTTTACAAATTCCATTATCCTTATGTAATAGTGCTATAAATTATATTTAGGTAGCATTGCAAAAAATGAAAAAATAAATTGTTTTTTCAAGTATAAATTTATAATATATTTACATTATTAAGAAAAATAAAGAGGTAAAAATGCAAGGCGGAAAAAGAGAAAATTCAGGTAGAAAATTATTACCAGAAAATGAAAAGAAAAAAGGAATTACTATTTATTTGTCACAAGATGATTATCAAAATATAGAATCAAGCATAATTGGGAATTCTTTCTCAAGTAAATGTAATTGAATATTACACTATGGAATAGAAAAATATTTACAAGAACAAAAATCAGAAATAAAATTTATTGATTTATTTGCAGGATTAGGTGGAATTAGAATAGGTTTTGAACAAGGATTTAAGACCCTTGGTTTAAAGACTAAATGTGTTTTTTCATCAGAAATTAAAAAGCATGCAATTGCAGCTTATAAACATAATTTTAATGATGAAAAAATATTTGGTGATATTACTAAAATTTCAACAAGCGAAATACCTGATTTTGACTTTTTACTAGCCGGATTCCCATGTCAACCTTTTTCTTCTGCAGGAAATAGACTTGGTTTTAATGATACACGTGGTACTTTATTTTTTGATATTGAAAGAATTTTAAAAGATAAACAACCTTATGGTTTTATTTTGGAAAATGTTGAAGGTTTAGTTACTCATGATGGAGGTAATACTCTAGCTGTTATTATAAATTCATTAAACGATTTAGGATATATCACAAATTATGAAGTTATTGATTCTGCTAAATTTGGCCTAGCACAAAGCCGTAAAAGAATTTATATAGTAGGAGTTAAGAAAGGTTCAATTGACCTTCACCAAAATTTCATTTATTCAACAGCAAGTTTTCAAGATATACAAGAAAATATACAATTAGAAAGCAAATCTGATTTTGTGACTAAATTGTTGCAAAATTATTCTCCTAAAGAGTTATTTGGTAAATCCATAAGAGATAAAAGAGGGGGCAGCGATAACATCCATTCCTGAGACATAGATGCAAAAGGAAAAACGACAGCTAAACAAAAAGAATTATTAAATACTCTTTTAAAAGAAAGACGTAAGAAAAAATGAGCCGAAGAAATTGGTATTCCTTGAATGGATGGAATGCCTTTGACATTAAAACAAATTCAAACATTTTACAATGATGATAATTTACAAGAGATGTTAGATGATTTAGTTGATAAAAAATATTTAGTTTTAGAACATCCAAAAACATTAGTTGATAATAAGCGTGTATATGATGAAAGCAAACCTATGGGTTATAACATTGTGACTGGTAAATTATCTTATGAATTTTCTAGAGTTCTAGATCCAAGCGGTATTACACCTACATTAGTTGCTACAGATATAGAAAAAATAGGTGTGTACGATAATGATAATATTAGAAAACTCACTATCCGTGAAGGACTAAGATTATTTGGATTTCCTGAAACATATTCATTAGAATTTTTAAAATATCGAGAAGCATTTGATTTGTTAGGAAATACTGTTTGTGTGCCTGTGATTAAGCAAATAGCTCAAAAGCTTGCAGCTAATTATAAGCAGCATAATAAAGAAATAAAAAATAAATAAATTAATGTCTATTTTTAGATAAACTACTATAATTTTTTTAATTATTTAATTTAAAGGAGCAAAATGAAAAAAACAGTATTAATTGTTATTGATGGGTTAGGACTTAGAGAAGAAAAGCAAGGGAATGCTTTTGCTTTAGCTAATACCCCTACATTTGATAACTTACTTAAAAATTATCCAAACTCAGTTTTACAAGCTTCAGGAGAATTTGTTGGATTACCTAAAGGACAAATGGGAAACTCAGAAGTTGGACACTTAAACATCGGAGCTGGAACTGTAGTTTACACAGGGCTTTCATTGATTCAAAAAGCACTTGATGATGGTACTTTTAAAGATAATAAAGCTTTTTTAGAAGCTTTTGAAGCTGTTAAGAAAAATAATAAAACATTACATGTAATGGGACTTTTATCTCCTGGTGGAGTTCACTCACTTGAAGATCATTTATTTGAATTATTAGAATCAGCACATCAACATGGTGTTAAAAATGTTTCAGTGCATGTTTTTGGTGATGGACGTGATGTTGCGCCTAGAAGTATTAAAGCTTCACTTGAAAAATTAGAAAAAATTACTCAAGAATATGGTTATAACATCGCTTCAGTTGCTGGAAGATTTTATGCAATGGACCGTGATTCTATGTTTGATAGAGTTGAAAAAGCTTATGAAGCAATTTTAGGAAATTCAGAAAACAAATTTACTTCTGCATTAGCTTATGTTGATGAACAATATTCACAAGATATTTCAGATGAATTCTTTGTTCCAGCAATTAATGCTAACTTAAGCAAAGAAAACTTTGTTCAAGATGGTGATTCAATTATTTTCTTCAACTTTAGACCTGATAGAGCAAGACAACTTACACACTTATTTATTGGTTCACCTTTATACCAAGTTAAACCTCAACACCCAAGAGCAATTGATAAATTTGTTTCAATGATGAAATATGAAGGAATTAATACAATTATTGCTTTTGATGAAATGCAAATTACAATGCCGATAGGTAGAGTGCTTGAACTTGCGGGTAAAAAACAACTTAGAATTGCTGAAACACAAAAATATGCCCATGTAACATACTTCATGGATGGTGGAAATGATATTGAATTCAAAAATTCAAAACGTATTATGGTTGATTCATTAAAAGTTGAATCATATGCTGATGCACCTCAAATGTCTGCTGAAGGAATCACAGATGAATTACTTGCTAATGCGCTTGATTTTGATGTAACTATTATGAATTACGCTAACCCTGACATGGTTGGACATACAGGAGTTTTATCAGCTGCAATCCAAGCAGTAGAATTCTTAGATTCACAAATTGCTCGTGTTATTCAATGAGCACAAGCTAATGACGTAACTGTATTTATTACAGCAGACCACGGGAATGCTGAAATTACAGAAGATGCAAATGGTAAACCTGCTACAAAACACACCAGCTCACCAGTTATGTTAGTTTGTTCAGATAAAAGTGTTACACTTGCGGATGGAAAACTTGCTAATGTAGCGCCTACAGTGCTTGATTACATTGGTGTAAAACAACCTAAAGAAATGGATGAAAAATCATTATTAATTGTACTGAACCCCTAATTTTGTACCATTAGATTTTCAAAATCTTTTCTGTACTCAATTGGGTTTTTCCTTTCAATCTAATTTTAATTCTTTTATTGTTATAAAAGTCAAGATAGTCAAATAATTTTTCCACAAAATTATTAAGATTTGTGAAATTGTTTTTGTTTGGGTAAAAGAATTCCAATTTTATTGTTCCAAATAAGGATTCAACTAATCCATTATCCGGACTATTTCCTTTTCTTGACATACTTTGGATAATATTGTTAGCTTTTAATAAGTTAACAAAATATTTATGTTGATAATGTCAGCCTTGGTCTGAATGAATTATGCAACCACTTAAATTTCTGCTTTTAATTAATGGTTCAAAAGTATCTTTTATTAATTGTAAATTAGGACTCAATGAAACGGCGGCTGATAAAATTTCACCATTAAATCCATCTACTACTAAAGATAAATAAACCTTTAAATCATCAAAAAGTTTAAATTCTGTGATATCTGTAAAAAGCTTTTCTAAAGGTTTCTTGCTTATGAAATTTCTTTGGATTAAATTATCTGCAATTGGTCCTATTTGTCCTTTGTAAGATGAATATTTCTTATGTTTTCTTCTATAAACGACTAAATTAAGTAATTTCATTAGTTTTAGAACCTTTTTATGATTTACATTAATACTTCTGTTGTGTAATTCCATAGTGATTCTTCTGTAACCATAAGTTTTGTTACTTTCTTCAAATATCTTTTGAATTGTTTCTTTTAATTCAAAATCCTTATCAATAGGAGTTAAAAAATGTTTTTCTCAATAGTAATAATGAGATTTTCTTATTTGCGAAGCAGCAAATAAATCAACTAATTTGAATTTTTCTTTATTTTCAAAGATTGCTTGCGCTTTTTCTTTGACGGTTGCTTCAGTCGGCTTTGAACTATCCTATCTAAAGTTGCGAAATATGCTTTTTCAGCTTCTAGAAGTTCAATTTTTCTTTCTAAACTTTTAACATATTCTAAGTCGATTGTTTTTTCTTTGTTTTTGTTTTCTTTACTCATAATTAAATTATAGTAATTTTTCTTTTTAGCAACAACTTTCATTGCAATACTAATATGAGTTGATAAATTCAAATCTACACAAGATTGAAAAATTGTTTTTTCATGATGAATAATCTTATCGATTTCTTCATCAATAACTCATTCATCATAATCTTTAATCGAAACAGAATGTAAATAATCATCAATTGTTTTTGATTTTAAATAGTAATTCACATAATAATAAATCATGGGATTTTTCAGTTTACGCTTTTTATGAATTCACATAATTTGAGTTTAAATTCCTTAAATTCAAACATATTTTGAATAATCATTTGTTTTTTCATATACATTTGCACCCGTTATTGAATGAAGGTACAAATGCAAAATTAAAACATCGGTTTCCTACTAATTAGTAAGATTCCGATGTTTTTTCGTCTCCTTAATGTAAAATAAGTGTGTAAATTCAAAAATACTAAAGGAGGCACTATTATTATATGCTATCAAACGCAAAACATTACCAAAATAATTTAATTTGTTTGAAATTTAGAGCTAAATCTAGAAATTCAAAATACTCAACTGAATTTACAACTCGTTATAGTCATTACGTCTTAAGACCGTATTTAGATAAATCAAAACTTAAGATGTTAAATACTAAAATTCAAAATATCAAACAGTATTCACCTAGAGAATTTACAATAGAAAAAATGAAAGATTTGTTCAATAAATTAAAAGATGAATGAAGTCTTTTAGAGATTTCAAGACAAATGTCTTGTGATATTAAAACCATTAGGGAACAAATTGAAAAAGCATCTGAGGAGTATAGAGTCCAAACATCATTATTCTGCAAAATTTGCAAAAGACATGTTGGTGCTTTTTCGTACCTTTCAATAAACGAATGAACCAAATCAAAAATCTATACAAGAGAAAATACCTTGGATGGAAAAAGAATAACATCATTAGAAAAATGAAAACCATTACACGAATTTACGCAAGATTTAATTTCCAAACATAAAGAATATAGAAGTTTAACAACAGCCGAAAAGAAAAGACTAACAAGCGAACAACTTGTTTATTATAGAAAAACTTCGTTGCAAAAAATATTAGATAAGTTTGAGGATTATGTAAAAGAAAATAATCTACAAAATGTTTTTATTCCTACCGTACAGGGCTTTTATGAATATATCGACAGATATTATGTTGATTTTGAATATAAAATACTTACTTTAAAAAGAAAGTATGGAATCGCAAAAAGCAGACTAAAGAAACCTAAAAAAGCAAAAATTAAATCTAAATTAAAATTTGCAAAAAGTGTTCACGAGCGTTCAGAAAAAATAAATATAAGAGAAGAATTTGGACACTATGAAATAGATACTGTTCAGTTCAAAAAGACAAGTAAATATTGCTTAGTTACATTGCTAGAAAGAAAAACTAGAATGTTATTTGCGATGTATTCTAAAAGAGATGCAGTCTCCGTCAGATTAGCGCTTGAAAAGCTGATATGCAAATATAGCTTGAAAATTCTAACTTTAACAATGGACAATGGTTTAGAAAATTCTGAACTTCATAAAGTAAAATCCATAAAAGAATTTTATGTATGTGACCCTTATTCTTCATGACAAAAAGGAAGTTTAGAAAACGCACATAAAGAGATTAGAAAGATTATTCCAAAAGGTTATGAACCACAGTTTATTTGTGAAAATTTCATATTTGAATTAATTGATTTAATTAATAAAGATAAACGAAATTATTACTTTGAAAATAGTCAATATCCAGTTAGAATTTCACCATTTGAATTATTTAAAAATTACACAAAAATTTAAAAAATTGGCTCAAAAAATAAGCCGAAACGACCCTGTCGTGTATTTTAACATACCCATTTTTTAAAAACTTGATAAAATTTAAAAAGAATTTTCACATTTTATGAAATTACACATTAAGTAGAAAGCCAATCTTTTAATTAATCATGAAGGTACAAATTTTGGGGTTCACTACAAATTAAATAATTTTCATGTTAAAATAGATAATATATTTAAGTTAAAATTACGTATTTACTTATTTTAAGCTATACGTAATTTTTATTAATTTTAAGGAGTGAAAAATGAAGAAAAATAAGAATAAATTATTTAAAAAAACTAGTAAACGTTTACTTATTTCAGCTGCTGCGTTAGGCGGGGTTATTTTAGCCGGACCTATAGCTTGCAAGAAACCAGTAGAATCAAATACTTCAAATAATTTACTTATTTCAAAAGTTTCTGCTTTAATACAACAATATAGCCAAAAAATAAATATAATCAGTCAAGATGTAAAAGATTCATATCTTAAACAATCACATAATTATTCAGTCATATCTACAATTAAACCTGAATTATTACCTACTAAAAGTATTGATGAATTAGTACAAATTCAAAATCAAATAGAAACAGATTTAAATTTAATTGACAGCATTAGTAAAGCTTCACAAAATATTGATGAACCTATTCAAGATAATAGCAATATTTCAGGTGAACTTCTTAAGAAAGCTAAAAATTTATTAGAAGTATTTAACACAAAATTAAATATGCTAAATGAATACCAAAAGACATTACATGAATATGTTGCACATGTAAGTATTTTTGTTAATACAAAATTAAATGGATTTAGTTTCGATTCCTTAATTAATGATTCTGAAGTCCAAGAATTTATTGACGAACTAGAAAATAACATAGACTTCTTAGATATTCTTTTAAGTAAAGAAAATATTAATGATTTAAAGAAAGATATCAATAATTTCCAAACAACTATGAATCAAAAAATAGCTTCACTTAGTGAATATCAAAAATCACTTCCTGAAGTCCAAGAATTTTTAAAAAACAAAGATTTTACTCAATTTAATAATAATGATTGGAATTCTCTAGAAGCTATAGATGAAGCTAAAGAAGTAATTCGTAAATATGAAGCATACATTAAAGAAATTAATGCATTTTTAGAAAAAACTCCCGAAGGTGATAAGAAAAAGAATTTAATTGAAAATATCATCAACTTGCAAGCTAAATATTTAGATGAATACAATACATTAACTGAAATGCAAAAAAATCACAAAAATGCAAAAAAACTTCATTTAGATTTTGCTAATAAATCGAAAAATGATCTTCAACTTTCAAATACTGATCATTTAGAAGAAATTTCAAATTTATTAAATAATGAACTTATAAATGAAATTCCGAAATTAAAATCATTAGAAGATCCTGAAATAGCTAGAAATAAAGAATTACAAAAAAATGTTGAAGTAGCAAGAGAAGAATTCGAAAAGATAGAATTAAAATTATCTAATTTTCAAAAAGAATATCCTGATTTTAAATCTTTAGACTATGAAAGATTAATTAATTCTAGAACAACAAGATTAAGCAATTCAGAACTTGATGAATTATTAAAAGATTTACATAATGCTATTGAGGTGCTAAATAAATTATCTAAAAAAGATGATCCTACAAAAGAAATGGATAAAATAATTAAAACTTTAATTCCAGATGTAGTTAATAAGAAAAATATTTTTAGTTATGACGTAAAGAAAAAAAATATTATTTTCCCTAAATATGACACTAAAAAATACGAATTAAAAATTATTTCTTTAAGTCCATTTGGTCCAGCAGGGTTAAAAGTCAAATATTCATTAATATTAAAAGAAAATCCATTAGCTCATGTTGAAAATGAAGAAACTATTGCTCCATTTAAAAAAGATCCTAGCCTTAAAACATATCAAGATTTAAGAAATGCTTCTAGTTACATGTACAAAATGTATTTAAGACTAAATGATTATCAAAAATCATTACCAGAATACAAGAATTTTAATGCAGAATTAATGAAATATGATGCATCCAAAGCTATGAAACAGGCTGAACATGATGAAATTCTTAAGCAATTTAATAGCAATACTGAGCTTTTAATAAATTTAGCAAAAATTAAAGATCCAAATCAAAAACCTTACACTGATTTATCTGATGATAATGTTAAAGAATTTAAAAAATTTGAATTTAACGAATCAAATACAAATACAAAATATAAAAAAACAACAATTAATGATTTAAATAGTTTTAATACTTCTAAATTAGAAATCCTTAATAAATATTCACGTTTAGAAGTTGCAAATAATGTTCCAACTGGTCATTCAAAATATCAAGATATTCCACAAGCTCCTGATTACATGGGATTAAATAATAATTGAAGAAGTTTAGATTCAAAATTCGCAAAAGAAACAAATTCAAAAACTGCTGAAGAATTAAATGAAAATATTAAAAAATGACAAAGAGAAATGAATTTAAATGATGCAGATGATTCAGTAGATCCAAATATGAAAATTTCAGGTGTAGATAAAAAGTATGGTTTTTGAACTTGATTAAAAGAAGAAGTTATCTTAGATAAAATTTATAATAAGAAATTAAATAAACACCCAGCTATTGATCATATGTTTGGAGATTTATCAGTTAAACCTACACAACAAGCGGCTAATGCTAATTGAACAATTTCTCCAACATTTTTTGGTGTTTTAGCTAGTGGATTATATGCTCCAGCTGGTGAAGTAATCACAATGCGAATTCCTCAATCTCAAGTAGAAATTGTTAAAAAAATGAATCTGGAAATTCAAATTGGAAAAGAATTCTTAAGAGGTGAAATCGGTGAAAATACTCGGGGTTGGACAAATTTAAGATTACCAAATATGACAACATATTTCAGCTTAAATCTAATGCTAAATGAACCTAAATGACATAAAGATGTTGAAATAAATGGAACACAATATGTAGAAGTTAAATTTGGCTCATCATTTGGAGGAACAATATCATTAAATAACATGAATAAAATGCGTTATTTTATTGATTATTCAAATGATGAAGATATCACATTTAATATCTCAGGAGCTATTCAAAATTTACATTATCAATTAGGAATTACAACTCCACAACAATGAGAAGACATGATTAAAAATACTAGAACACCAGTATTTACAGCTGTGAGTGATAGTATTTCAGGATTTATGCTAGCATATGATTCAAAAGGTAAAGATATTGCTTATGAAAGTGCTAAAAAACAATTTGATAAAAATGGACATTTACCGTTTGATTATTTCTCTAAAATAAGTGAAGCAACAAAAACATCAAGATATATGAATAATCAAGATAGAAATAGACTTGATAAAAAAGGTTGAATTCAATATTGATTAATTAATGATGCTCCTATGAATATTTATGCATATAATGCAAGTACACACTTTGTTGGTCCTATTGGATTTGGGCATGAAATGCTAGTGGATAGTGATGATACATTTTCTCCTGTATCTAACTGAGGATTTATGCATGAATTAAATCACTCATATGAATGAGATATGTTTGCTAATAATAAACCTGGTGAAACTATCAATAATGTTAATAGTGTAGTTGAATATCAATTATTTTCTAATACAACAGCTCAAAGAAGAGAAGATTTTCCAACTGGTATAAACCAATGAGGTTGAGGTCCTAGAGCTATTCCGTATACTAATATTAAAAAAGAAACAGCAAATTCTGCTGAAGGTTTAAATACAACAAATCAATGAGATGCAATTTTTATGTTAGCTGGTACACTTGGGCCTAAAAATTGAATTGAATTTGCAAGATTGCAAAGTTTATATATGAGACAAAAAAATGATTTCTTTACATTAACTGTAAATGATCCTGAAATTGCTAGCATAATTACTGACTATAATAAATATGGAACATTATCGACTCCTTATTTACTTTCGCTAGTTTCTGGTGCTGATTTAACACAGTGATTAGAAAAATCCGTATTATTCGATTTAATTATTGAAAATAAAAATTCTTCAAAAGAAGAAATGTTGCAAAAATGAGCTCAACTTAAAAGCATAATTCAAAGAAGATATCAAAAATTCGCTCCATTTTCAAACATGTATGCTTCAGGTAACTTTATTAAGCAAAAAGATGGAACTTGAATTTATGGAGGAGATGCTATTAGACCTTATGAAGTATCATTTGATGTTCCGACTATTTTTGATATGAATAAGTTCACAACTATTAGTAATCATCAAAATCTAGTTGTCCCAATTATCGGAGCTAAAGTATTAAATACCCCTTCTAGTGGTACTATTTCATATCCACAACCATATTTAATCAAATATACACCAAATAAAGGTGTGAAAATCAATGATATGGATTATTTAGAAGTTGAATTAACTGATGCTAATGGAGAAATATACAGAGTAGTAATTAGACCGTTATTTGGACCATTTAGAACAACTAATTCAACATACAGTATTACTAAATATGAAGTTCCTCATAACTCATGATTTGAAATTGATAATAAATTAGTACCTTGACAAACTGATGCTGGAGATTTAAATCAAATGTCTACATTACAATTTGATACTCCTTTATTAAATAAAAGTGAAGCAACAAATAATAAAATTAAGTTCTTTGAACAGTTTGATGAAATTAAATCTCAATGTATTAAGGATTCTACTACATCGGTAAAAGAAATAGCTATAGGACAAGATCTTTCATTGAAAAATTTAGAATTTAATAATGAAAATGAAATTATTAGATTAAAAACTACATTTATAGCTCAAAATACAGGATGACATAAAGTTCATTTAAGAACGAATAAACCAGTTCAGTTATTTGTTA
This sequence comes from Mycoplasma seminis, assembly GCF_030718845.1. Lineage (NCBI taxonomy): Bacteria > Bacillati > Mycoplasmatota > Mollicutes > Mycoplasmatales > Mycoplasmataceae > Mycoplasma > Mycoplasma seminis. The sequence continues at coordinate 581,179 of NZ_CP132191.1, read as the reverse complement.
CTATTAAAAATAGACAAACTAATGAAACTAAAGTGGTTTACGCAAGAGATTCGAGAAATCCTGATTATAAATATGGATATTCATTATGAACTGATGGATCACTAGGATTTGAATTAACTCAAGGACTTGTATATGATATTAATGTTTATGCTTTAATGTCAAGTACAGCTTATTTTGATGAAAATCAAGCTCAAGGTTTAGATATTACAAATATAGAAATCCTTAAATTAAAGAATAAAGAATCTGATAATTGAGGTGGAAGTGCATTAGAATTTTTCAACAACATGTTACCGAAAACACTATCACATGGATTTGAAACAGCTGAGTTATTCAATAAATATGGAACTGATTTATTCAATACAGCTAAGGAATATAGAAAGAGATTTTACTCTTGAGGAATTGAAAATCTTGATTTCTTAAATTATGACTTTTCTACATGGAAAATGGCTTGATATGATGAAAATGGTAAAAAAGACCCTAGCCAAATGTTTAATATAGGAAAAAATGTAAAACCTGGAACATGAATTTATGCTGGTCCAAAAAGAGAAAAAGATACTTCTATGCCTATGGAAGTGTGAAATATGTTCCAAGAAAGTTCTAAGCCTGATAATTTTATAATTAATGATAAGGATATAAAAGAAGTTTTAATTTCTTGAGAAACTCAAAAACCATTTTTTGCTAGTGGGTTTAATTATAATAATATAGGTAATATTAAATATAGACCTAATAAAGTTGAAATTTACCAAGCAAATGATGAAAACCATGCACAAAATAAATTAATTTGATCTGGTGAAATAAAAGATTGAAATATCGCTGGTGCAAATAACAATAATTTTGGATTAAATAGAACCTTAACATCATTTAATGATACGTATTTATTTAATGGAAAAATAACTATTAAATTTATTTTTGATAAATCACAGTATCAAAATATTCCAAATAGTAATAATGAAGAATTTATTAGAATTTCTCATTTTAACTTTGTTTTCAATAATCCACAATATGACTTGCTTGTAGGTGTAAAACACAAAGATGTTACATATAATAATTTAGAAAATGTTGAATTTTCACATCAAAATACTAGAGTAGATCAAGTTAAGGCTACATTAAAAGGTCAAGGAACTAAAATGACTGTAGCGCTTAATGAAAATATACAAAGAGTTATGCTTTTTGGAGATAAAACTCAAGATTATAAAGGTATTTATAAAATAACAGTTTTAGATCAAAATGACGCAGAATTATTTAAAACAAATGTTTGAGATACTACTGCAAGTTCAAAAGCAATATACAATGTTCCGTTTATTGAAACAACTAATTTACCAAAAGGTAAAAAGACTCTTATTATTGAAACAACAAGCGCTGATAGCAATTTACCTATCCAATATGTTGCTTTAAAGAAATTTGATTTATATAAATAAAAAAGTCGGTTTAATTACCGGCTTTTTCGTTTGTTCTTGTAAATAAGGTTGTTTGGTATGAATTACCATAAACTTTATATAGTTGTTCACGGTATGAAGTTATCTGATGTGGATGTTTACTTTTATCACTTCCATCAATTAAATTATACGTTTGAACCACTGAATGAGTTTTATTTGAATAAAACGGTCTATTTAAACTAAAGGCAATTGAAAGTGCTGTATGTAATGTGATTCATTTATTTTCATCATTTAAAACTCTAGTTGAACTAGTTTCATGACCCAGTACTAGTCCTATAGGTAAATTTGCTTCATTAGTCATCATTGAACCACTAGCTCCACCTAAGACCTCGCTATTTTGAAAAGTACGATATGCTAAACCATAAAATAAAGCTTGTTGCTCATTATTAAATTGTAACCCATGTGTACGATTAGCTTCACCATTATCTTGATCTATAACAATAAAAGGATTGTGTGTATATCCACTAATAGTGTTTCCTAAAACATTCATTTTATTATTAGCAACATTGTACATTACTTTATTTTCTCTTTGATTCACAAATGGATATCCAGCAAAGTATTCAGCTGATGGTTGTGTTGAATACTTAATATCACCAAAATATTTCTTAATATCATTTGAAAGGTAGTAGACCAAATGTTGTGTAATCACTCCAAATATTAAAAGGAGTGATTTTTGTTATGATTTTAGAGGAAAGAAACAAATTATTAAGAAATGAATTTTACAAATTAGGAGCTGATATGAGAGAATTATCATTTCTACTTAATGTTAATTACTTAGATGTTGCTAAGTTAATTGAAGAGAATTTAAAAGATGAAGTAGATGCTTATATTACTGAAATGAATAAATATGAATTAGTTGAAGGAAAAATTTATAGAAATGGATATTCTAAAAGAACCTTATACACATTGAATGGTAAACTACAAATAAATGTCCCAAGATTAAGAAATGCTTCAAATTTTTGTTCACAAATATTAGCTAAATATAAAAGATGTGAGGAAGAATTTGAATTTCTAATCGCACATTTATTGCAACAATTTTTATCATATGAACAAACCATAGATTTAGTTGAGAAATTATTAGGTTTTAGAATAGGACATTCTATAATTGCGAGAGTTTCAAAAACTATTAAAAACAAATACGACAACGCTTATAGTTTTGACATAAATAATGATATTTATGCATTATTTATTGATGCTTCATATCATAAAGTTTTTAAATGATATAACCCATTCACTGGTGAATATTTAAATTCTTTAGAAAATGTTGAGAATCCAAGGGATTTTGTCAAACAGAGCTCAAAAATAGCCTTATACACCGCTATAGCTATAGATAAAGAAGGTAAAAAACAAGTTTTATCAATAGAAACCTCAGGTGTAGAAAGTACAGAAAATTGAACAAAATTCTTATCAGAATTAAAAAGAGAGGAATTAATGATCCTCAAGTTGTTGTTTGCGATGATTTTAGTGGAATTAATAATGTTATTAATTCAGTTTTTCCTTCATCTAAAATTCAAAAATGTGCATTTCATAAAATGACTAATGCGCTTATTACAATACCACAATCTAAAAGGTATGAAGTATCACAACTACTAAAACTAATATTTAAAGGTAAAAACAAAGATGAAGGTTATAAAAGATTTTTGGAATTTAAAAACAAATATAAAGATAAATACAGAAAAGCTGTTGCAATTATTGAAAACTCACTTGACGAGATATTCACATTTTATGATTTTCCAATAGGAATCAGGAGATATATTTACACAAACAATATTTGCGAAAATTTCCACTCAGCATTAAGAAAATATGTCAAGAAAAAAGCTCGCATCATAGTCCTAACTCCATCAAAATGTTGGCTATTGTTGCAAGCTTCAAAATAACTCGAACTTGAACAAGGAAAAGAATAATTTTCTAAGTTAAGTTCAGTATTATTATATATAATTTATTCAATTATAGTCCGATGTGATTACACAAACTTTGGACTACTACCATTTGAAACTTCATTTATTTTTTCTTCACTATCTGGTAGTAATGGTTGATTATTTTTATCTAATCCTAATGTATTAAATTCAAACATTTTAACAGAACCATAATCGAGTGCGGCATAAGGATATTGTCCATTTGACATTAAATAGTTTTTATTACCAACAAATTTAGTTTTGCTTTTATCTAATTCATCAATAGCATTTTTAATTTTTATAGCTAACTGATATGAATCTTTTGATTCACTATTAGAATTTGCTTTGAGGAATTCATTATAATTAAAATCGTATTCAATTACAGCAAAATCAGTGTAATATCTTCTGCTATAATGTTGTGATGTTTCTTGGTCCATGAAATTATGCGCTAAATAAAATGAACGTGGTCAATTATCTTTGCTAAGTCTTTTGTAAGCGTATTTTTTTGATGCAGTATCATCTCATTGCAGTTTTGAACCTAATCTAATATTGGTGATTTGTTTTGTTCTATTAGGTTGTTTATATTCTTCTAAATCTTTATCGGAATATAGCTCGATAGCAACATGATAGTTAGTTACAAAAAATAATTTGAAATTTCCTTCTGATATTTTATGGTAGTCAAATAATCAAATAGTTCCAGCAGTATTGCTTCCATCATCATAATCTGAAATTAAAGTAAATGTTCTATTAAAAATTGAATTAATGTAATCTTTATTATTTCTTAGCATTTGATCTTTAGATGTTGAACTAGGATCAAATGCTTTTAATTCAGGGTGGTTTTGGTAATAAAGCTTAATTTGTTCTGGTGATAATATTTTATTTTCTTTTAGTCAGTTTTGATATTGTGTTTTTATTGAGCTTAATTCATCGCTATACTTAGTTATAAGACGTTAGGTTGACTAATATCATTTAAGCTGTTTAATGCTTGCACATTGGTTTTTAAGGTGTTTATAACCGCATTATTTTCTTGTATAAATTTGCTATTAGCCGTTAAAACAAAGCTATCAATTTCACTTAATAATTGGGTTATTTTTGTTTTGAATTCTTTTGCTTTTTGAAATTCTTGATATTTAGTTTTTAATTCATTAAATTGTTTATTTATATTTTGTAAAGTTGTTTCAAGCTGTTTTGGGGAATTGTTTAAATTATCAATTTGTAAAAGAGTACTTTTAATGTTGTTTATTAAATCATGATTAGAAACTAAAAATTCAGCATCAGCAGAATTAATAAAATCATTCACTTCTATGGTAAGGCCTTGGAATTTTTGCTTAATTTCATTTTTTGCTTCTTGATTTGATTTTAATCATAGATTGTACTTATTCTTTAATAAGTTAAATTTTTCTGTATAGTTATTTAATTTTTCTTTAGCATCATTAATATTACTTGCAAGAGTATTTAATAACTGCAATATATCTTGTTGTAAGTTAGATATTTCTTCCTTATATTGTAAATAAAATTCTTGATTTAAAGATGAATTAAATTCGTTTACAAGATTTAATAATTTTTCAGTTTGTTTTTTAAAATGCTTTTGGTTAGTGTAATTTGAATATTCTGCTTTTAATGATTCAAAATTTTGTTGGATTTCTTGAAGGTTGTTTTGTAGTGTACTCCATTGTATTTTGCTATTTTTAGATTCATTAAAAAGAGTATTTAAAGTTGTGAATTTGGCTTTATTTAAGTTGTCAAACTCTTCATCAGTTTCTAATGTAAAATTGATGAAATCTGTATTTAATGATTGAAATTTCTTTTGTAAACTATTTATATAATCTTCTTTAATTTTAGAAAATTCACTGCTATATGTCTTAAATAAAACCATGTCTAATTGGTTTTGTTTCAGTAAATTATTAGTTTTTGAAATTATCCCATCTATCTTAGTTTTATTTTGGAATATGTATGTTTTATCTGCTTGTTGTAAAAAATTGTTTATATCATTTAATAGTTTTTCTATTTTATTAGTGTTTATTTTTTGATTTGCATCATAATATAAATATTTGGATACAATTTCGGCGTATTTTGAATTTAGTTCATATTCTAAATTGCTGATTTGATGATAATTTAACTTTTGTTCAGTAATAGTTTTTTGTATTTGGTTTAAAATATCATTAATTTCTTGTTCATATTTACTTAAGAAATCAGGTGAATATTCCTTTTTCATATCAGAAAATTTAATCGATAATTCTTTTAAATTATTAATTGTGTTCTGGTAATCTTTTTGATTGTACTTATTTTGCTTTTTGATATTCATAATAGTAAAAGCTGTAGAACCAGCTGTTACTATTATTGTTAAACAAACACTACTTAAAATTAGTCATTTTTTATTTTTCATAGCTTAAATTATATTGATTTTTTGTCTCTTTAGGAATAAAAAACAAAACATCAAATTCATAATTTATTGTCATGAAATTGATGTTTGTTATGTGTTTATGTTATTTTGGATTTCGTGATAGTCATTCTGAATCTTAGATATTAATTCAGAATTTTGCATTAATAATGGTTTTTCATCATAATTAAATGCGAATAAGAAGTAATATATCTTTTCAATTTCAGCTTCTGTAGCGCCTGTATGTTTTCAATATCTATAATGAAATATCATTTTTACATTGTCATCTGATATTGTGTGATTTTTCCAAGTAAATTCTCCTGTATATTTAAAATTAATTTTAATTTTATTGCGATGTTGTTTAACATCATTATTTTTATAACTATATAGTTCAATTAAATTTTTTCCTTCTTTTATTTCAGGAATTACAAGTTCTTTTTTCTTAAAAATTGGGCGAGCTATTAAAAGCTGTTTTAATAATCAAAGTGGTATTATGCATGGTGCAAACATCATAGCGTTTAAACCGTTCATAAAACCTTGATATGAAGCTATGATACAACTAATGGATTGAAAAGTTGTATATATAAAGAAATATAAGAAAGAAAATGTAGTGAACCCCAAAATTTGTACCTTCATTCAATAACGGGTGCAAATGTATATGAAAAAACAAATGATTATTCAAAATATGTTTGAATTTAAGGAATTTAAACTCAAATTATGTGAATTCATAAAAAGCGTAAACTGAAAAATCCCATGATTTATTATTATGTGAATTACTATTTAAAATCAAAAACAATTGATGATTATTTACATTCTGTTTCGATTAAAGATTATGATGAATGAGTTATTGATGAAGAAATCGATAAGATTATTCATCATGAAAAAACAATTTTTCAATCTTGTGTAGATTTGAATTTATCAACTCATATTAGTATTGCAATGAAAGTTGTTGCTAAAAAGAAAAATTACTATAATTTAATTATGAGTAAAGAAAACAAAAACAAAGAAAAAACAATCGACTTAGAATATGTTAAAAGTTTAGAAAGAAAAATTGAACTTCTAGAAGCTGAAAAAGCATATTTCGCAACTTTAGATAGGATAGTTCAAAGCCGACTGAAGCAACCGTCAAAGAAAAAGCGCAAGCAATCTTTGAAAATAAAGAAAAATTCAAATTAGTTGATTTATTTGCTGCTTCGCAAATAAGAAAATCTCATTATTACTATTGAGAAAAACATTTTTTAACTCCTATTGATAAGGATTTTGAATTAAAAGAAACAATTCAAAAGATATTTGAAGAAAGTAACAAAACTTATGGTTACAGAAGAATCACTATGGAATTACACAACAGAAGTATTAATGTAAATCATAAAAAGGTTCTAAAACTAATGAAATTACTTAATTTAGTCGTTTATAGAAGAAAACATAAGAAATATTCATCTTACAAAGGACAAATAGGACCCATTGCAGATAATTTAATCCAAAGAAATTTCATAAGCAAGAAACCTTTAGAAAAGCTTTTTACAGATATCACAGAATTTAAACTTTTTGATGATTTAAAGGTTTATTTATCTTTAGTAGTAGATGGATTTAATGGTGAAATTTTATCAGCCGCCGTTTCATTGAGTCCTAATTTACAATTAATAAAAGATACTTTTGAACCATTAATTAAAAGCAGAAATTTAAGTGGTTGCATAATTCATTCAGACCAAGGCTGACATTATCAACATAAATATTTTGTTAACTTATTAAAAGCTAACAATATTATCCAAAGTATGTCAAGAAAAGGAAATAGTCCGGATAATGGATTAGTTGAATCCTTATTTGGAACAATAAAATTGGAATTCTTTTACCCAAACAAAAACAATTTCACAAATCTTAATAATTTTGTGGAAAAATTATTTGACTATCTTGACTTTTATAACAATAAAAGAATTAAAATTAGATTGAAAGGAAAAACCCCAATTGAGTACAGAAAAGATTTTGAAAATCTAATGGTACAAAAATTAGGGGTTCAGTACAAAATAAAAAATATTTTATGTAGTTTCACTTTTATATATTTAAGTGTTAGGATTGAACCTTCGATATATTTTTCTGCATTTCCAATAATAGTTAATTTTTTTCTTGCCTCATTTTCTTTGATCATAGCAAATGTTAAAAACGAATTGAATACTTTAGGAAATTGTTTTGATATTAAATTTCAAAAAATGAAAAAGGATAAGATAAAAAGGGAAAAAGTTATATCAAAAAGCCAAAAATCTCAGTTATTTGAATACAAAATTACCTTTAATTAATATATTTATTTTATTTAAATTTTTATTCATAATCTTTCCTCTTTAAGTGTGTTATTTAATTCTAATGGATTTTTAAAATATTCTATATAAAAATATATTTTTTATTTTCATGTCTATGACATAGGGATAAATAAAAACAGCTTGCTTATGCAAACTGCTTAACAAATTTACTTGTAATTTTCAATGTATAAACTTCTTACATCGTCTATTTTACAAAGAATCAAATACTTTCATCTTGTTCATCTTTGAGTGAAGTATCATCAATATCAAAGTATGAATTCAATTCTTTAGTTTCAGCATATTTTTTGGCTTCAGTTGTATGAAGTAAAGAATTTGAATCTTCTTCTAAATCAACTTTAATTGCTTCGCCTTGAACTTGTTCTTGTACCATTTCTTCTTCAACATCTTCAATTTCAGGTTGCAAGTCTGAAATTGAATCAATTTTAGAAGTGTGTTGTGTTGTTTCAATAATTTCTGGTGTTGTATTAGCATCTACTCCACTAGCGATAATTGAAACTTTGAAGAATTGTGCATTATTATCTAATTCAACGATTTCTTGACCGATTTTGCAATCATCAATCAATCCACCTTCATTAGCTAATATTTCATGTACAGCAGAAACTGCCTTACGGATATCTTTATTTGTAACCATTTTATCATGTTGGATATTGATTAAAAGTTTTGAAGCTGATTTGATATCATGTTCGTATAAGTTTGATTCAAAAGCTTTTTTCACGGCTTTTTCAGCTCTGTTTTCACCTGAGGCTTGACCGATTCCTACTATTGTGAGTCCAGAGTCTTTTAATGTGTGTTTAATATCAGCAAAATCGATATTAATTGTACCAACACGGTTTAAAATATCATGTATTGCGAAAATAATATTTTTTAAGGTTATATTTGAAAGCTTAAGTGATTCAGCAAAAGGAACATCAGGATTTTCGTCCAATAATTTTTCGTTTGATAAAACAATATAAGAATCAACATATTTCTTAAGTTCTTTAATACCGTCTTGAGCAACACTCATTCTTTTGTTACCTTCATAGATAAAAGGAGTTGTAACTAGACCAATTGTTAAAGCTCCATTTTCTTTAGCTATTTGGGCAATTTTAGGACTAGCACCAGTTCCAGTTCCTCCTCCGAATCCAGCTGTTATAATAACAACATCTGCATCCTTAAGAGCTTCTTTAACTTCGATTGTAGATTCATCTACAGCTTTAGATCCTAATTTAGGATCAGAACCAGCACCAAAGCCTCTATTTTCTTTTCCTAAAGCAATAGTGTGTGTACATTTAGATTTTTCTAAAGATTGAACGTCAGTATTCGCTACTATAAAATCAACATTTGGTAAATTTTCATCATACATCATGTTAACTGCATTGTTACCAGCTCCACCAACTCCTATGACCTTTAGTGAGATAGCGGTTTTATATGATGCGTTGTTTAAGTTGTGAATTTCGTTCATGAGTTTCTCCTATTTAAATAAATTAAATTTATTGATAAATCTAGTAAATGCACTATGTTTGCTTTTTTGGTGAGTGTAATCAATTTTACTTGTAACAGTATTATTTTGAACCATTTCAATTTGTTGGTTATTAGTAGCAATTACTACTTGTTCCAAGATTTTGTCGTCTAATTCAAATAATTTAAAGTTATTATTATTTGCTAGAATTGAAACGCTCATATTGTTTTTGTTGTAAAGAGAGAAAAATGTTTGTTCAATATCCTTAACCATTCAAGCAAATTGACCAGTAAATGCAATATGGTTTAGGTTATTTATTAATGGATTTTTAAAACTTAATGCGATATATTGTGATAAAGAATTAAATAGCATTGTTTTAAATTCATTGTGATATGATGCAAGTTTATTAGCATCAAATAACATTTCTTCATCCTGTGACATGTTTGTGTCGTTCTTTTGTGAATTAATTAAGTATTTAATTTTTGATAAATTACCTTGAGATGCGATATCTAAGGATTTAAAACCTTTTGCAATTTTTTTATAACTTAAAATTGCACCGTTTTTAACTACACTAAAAGCAATGTAGTTAGGTTGCAAATCAACAAGTAAGCTTGCATTTGGATTTTGCTTTAATCCGTTTGCTAAAACTTGTGTTCTAAGGAAATAATTAATTTCGCAGTTATTTAAATCGTGCTTGAAAGCAGCTTTGAAATCATTTAATTGTGCAATATTTAAATTAGTTTTAAAAATACTTAAATATTGTGTAATGTTTTGTGCGATACGATTTGAAGGAATGCTTTTATATTCCTTAATGATTTCATTGTTTTGCATCAAATAATTAATTGGAGAAGTTGTAATAAAATCTTCAATTACATTAGCTTGTTTTAAGGTTGTGTTTTTTTCATCAAACAACTTACTTAAGGTTGCTGAATCACAACTAATACTTTGACAATTTAATTTATTCACAATAATTTTTTGCTCTAAATTTTGAAATAATTCGTCATCAAAAACATAATTTAAAACAAGTTTTTCTTTTTTAATAATATCTTTGATGTTATTAATAACATCTTGATGTCATAAGATAAAATCGTTAATGTTTTCAAAGTTAATTTGTTGTTGAATTGGAAATTTTACATTTAGGTAGTTTTCGTAAGTATTTTTAATAAGTGAAAAATTACATTCGTTATTTTGAATGTGAAAATTTGCAAAATATTTACTCATAACTACCTCCAATATTAAACTAACTTCTTGATAACACGTAATTTAGCACTACGTGACCGATTATTTTCTTCAATTTCTTGTTGTGATGGTTTAACTTGTTTAACAAGGTATTTTTTTTCTTCCATCACAGGCATTTTACTTGGTATTGAACTTTTGGTGAGATTTTTAACAAAATCTTTCACCATTTTGTCTTCAAGTGAATGGAATGTGATAATGCTTAAAGTTCCATTAGGTTTTAATAAATCTAAAGCATCATCTAAAAGTTGTTTAAGAGATTCAAGTTCATTATTAACTTCAATTCTGATAGCTTGAAACACAGCTTTTGCAGGATTTTTTTGTCTTAATAAGGCTGCAGGATAGGCTGATTTAATAACATCAACTAACTGCAATGTGGTTGAAATTGGTCTAGCATTACAAATAGCTTTCGCAACTTTTTTATTAAGCTTTACATCGGCATAATCTCATAATAGCTTGGCTAATTTCTCTTCAGGATATGAATTTACCACATCATAAGCAGATAGTTGTTGTTCTTGATTCATCCGCATATCTAATTTAGCATCTTTGTTATAACTAAATCCACGTTCAGCTTGATCAATTTGAGGAGATGAAATTCCTAAGTCAGCAATAATACCATCAACTTTATATATACCTAATTCAGATAGTTTGGATTTTATATCTTTAAAATCACTTTTAACTAATTTGAAGTTATCTCTAATTGCGCTAAGACGATTATTTGATTGCTCTAAAGCATAATCATCTTTATCAAAAGCAATTAACAGACCATTTGGTATTAAGCTAAGTATTTTTGCTGAATGTCCACCCATACCAACAGTTAAATCTATATAAGTACCATTTGGTTTTATATTTAGTGAATTAACTGTTTCTTCTAGCATGACTGAATAATGTAATTTACTTTGAGACATCTTGTGATAAGAATTGGGCTAGTGAAGCCATATCTTCTACAGTAAATTGGTTGGAAATTTCATCATACTTTTCTTTAGCTCAAAGTTCAACAATTGAACCTACTCCGATAAAAAGAACTTCTTTTTGGATAGCAAGCTTTTCAATAATAGCTTTAGGCAGTGGAATTCTGTTTTGGTTATCAAGCACAACTTCGAAAGTGTTACCGAAAAGATATCTAGCTAATGTTCTTGTTTTAACATCAAATCTAGATTTATCTTCAATCATACTAATGTAAGATTGAAATCCCTTTTCGGAACGAATTTCAGCATTCCCATCAAATCCGATGGTAATGTAAAGTTTGCTTCCGAGTTCGTCTCTAAAAACAGGAGGTAATACTACTCTGTTTTTATCATCGATATTCCGTGTTTGTGATCCATACATTTTTACCACTTCCTCCCACTATCCACCATAATTCTACCATTAATTTACACGTCGTACCATAAAATCTTAAAAATTTTTAATAAATTTTTAAATTTGTGGAAAAATGTGGAAATTGCTTGCAATTTTTTTCACAAAAATTTGAGTAGGATTAAATAAAAAGCCACTAAAAAGTTGATTTTTAAGAGTTAAATTTAACTAAAAATAATTTTTTGCAAAATTTATTCAAAAAAATTGTAAAATTAATCTGTAAATAGCGGATTTTAAAATATTTTTTAATTTGTTTTCATATCACTTATAAACTTTTAATTTTAATTTTAAAAACCAGTTAAAAAATAAACGAGATTTTTTACTCAAAATAACAATAATGGGCAAAGAGTGGTAGCAACCAAATTTGCTATAAAATTGTTCTTATAATATATAATATTTAATATTTATTTAAGCAGAAAGGAATTCATGAACTGAGAAGAAAAATATTGGTACTTGCAACATAGTTTTTTATCTTGAACTGGAACAAACGGAAATGATGCAGGTAACTTAAGTATTACTTTGATTTTAATGAAACTTAATTTAGTTTTTATTGTTTTATTTGTTTTTTTGTTTTGATTATTTAAAAGACAAATTTATGCACATTGAATTAAACATCAACCTAGTGCAAAGATTCAAGAAATCTTAATTCGCAGTGTTGGGTTTTTATTACTCTTAGGAATGTTTTTACGTTCATTAAATATGGGGCTAACTTCATATCCTAGAATTTGGGAATCAATTCCATTGCATTTTTGCCGTTTAGTTGGATTGTGTATTGGGATAATATTATTACTGAATAAAACTCAATGAATGAAGTATGTTGCTGCTCCGGCTTATTTAGGAGCATTTGTAGCTTTAGCAATACCAGATGTTAAAATTGTTTTTACCCCAAATGAAACATTTAGTGCATTTGGCGAAAACTTTGTTGCTGGTCAAGATAAAATTTACCACGTAGCCTGAAATAACGTTTACTTCTATGATTTGATTGGACTACACTCATTTATGATTATTTCATCATTAGTAGTTTCAATTTTATATCCTTATAAAATGTCTAAAAAAGATGTTGTTATCCAAAGTCAAATTTTTGCAGCGTTTTTCTTAGTTAACTTCACAATTAACGCATTCACTGATGCTTTAGCACCAATTGAATGAAAATCAAATTATATGTATTGTGGAATGGATCAGTATAATGGATTTAGTAATCTACTTGGACCATTACTTCACTGACCATGATCTCTTATTACTTTAATGCTAATTGGTTTAGCATATTTCTATTTTGCAGCATGAATTTTTGACTTGCAAGATAAAATTTGTTTTAACTTCAAAAAAGGTAAAAAATTTATTGAAATAAAACCAAGTACAAAAGGTTTTATGTCTAGTTTTAAGGCAAAATAATTTGCCTTTTTTATTTTAAAAAATGCTTTTTGCTTGCTAAAATTATTGATATATGTGGTTTTTCCACTTTTTAGAAAAGAGAAAGAATAATGAAAAGAAGCAGTATAAAGAAAAAAATATTTTTAACCACTTTTGGAAGCATTCTTCCAATAACTTCATGTCTAACTTTGCTATCAGCTAACGGGAATGAAAATGACTGGAAAAAATGAGATTTAGATGATAATTTATCATATTATAACTTTGACAAAACCTTAAATGGAACTAAAGTAAATTTAGATGAGTATGCAATTTTTTCAAAGTGAATGCAAGGGGTAAATGATAAAAAAACCTTGTTTGAATTATCTCTTCCTGGAACGCATGATTCTGGAATGTGAGATGGTAGTGGATGAGCTTGAACATTTGGCTGACCAATAGCAAGAACGCAAAGTTTAAACTTTAATCAACAGCTTGCTACTGGTATTAGAGCTTTTGATATTAGACTTGATAGCGATTTAAATCTACGTCATGGTGTGACATATTCAAAAACTAATTTTCAGCAAACAATGCAAACAATGGTTGAATTTGTTAAACAAAACCCATCTGAATTTGTTATTATGCGGGTTAAAGATGAAAACTTTGATGTGCATAATCAAGCACTTGCTAAAAAAGCTAGTGATAATTACATGAAGGTAATTACTGATCCAAGCATTAATTCATATTTATTTAACCCTAAGGGTGAAGATCCTTTTAACTTAGATTTTAGTTTAAAAAATCTTAGAGGAAAAATTATCATTATAAACTTTTGACACTACTTAGTTAATCTTTCTCATATCGGTGGATTTTTATATGATGAATTTATTGATCGTAGAACCACACAACAAGACGTTTATGATAATGTAACACCGGCACAAAAAGTACAACTTTGAGATGCTATGGCGGTTAAATCTTCACAAGAACCATTTGATGAAGAATTATTTGTAAACTTTACTTCAATAGCTGGTAGTGCTAGAATGCACCCAGATAATTATGCTCAAATTATGAATCCCAATGTTATGCAATTTTTAGCTTCTGAGGAAGAAAAAATTACTAGACTTGGACTTGTTTATATGGATTTCCCTTTTGTTGGATTAAATGAAGGTATTATTAAACGTAATTATTACATGACTGATGATCAGTTGAAAAAAGGTTATGAGTTTCCGTGAAACGAAGCAATGACTCCTCCACAACACATTTGGGAAAATTCAAATGAATTTAATTTATCAGCAGATAACTTTAAAGGTTATCATATTGATGTTTTAATTGATGATGTGGTGGTTAAAAGTTTTGATTTCACTAATGGAACTAAAGAAGAAACACTAAATTTCGGAAACGACTTCTTCTTTAAGCTAGGCTCAAAAGTAAAAATTAATGCATATAAATTAACTTGGAAAAATCCTTATTATCCGCAAAGAAAATATAATGAATTTAATTTTGAAATTACTGTTGAAAAATCTACTTATACAACTGAATGGGAAATATTTAAAAAACGGGTTGAAGCGTTAAAAAATAGTTTTCAAGCTTTAGATAGCTTTTTTACCGCTTATTTAGATGAAAAATATTTAAATAAATTGAACACAATTATTCGTCCTTTACAAAGTAACGAACTAATTTTAGATGGTTTAATTAATCAATTCAAAGATGAATCTAGTGATTACAATGATTTATTAAGCAAACTAAAAGAACTTAAAAGCTTTTCGGAACTTGTTGACACTAATGAATTTAATAACGAACAATTAAAAGATAGTTTAAAAAATGCTTATAAGATATTTAATCAATTTGAAGCTGAAAAAGTTAATAATAATGAATTTAACTTAAAACAAGCAATTGAAACGATAACATCTTTTCAAACAACATTAGAACAAATTATTGATTTAAATTCTAGAATCAAAGATATTAATTCAATCTCAGAACAAATAGCGCAACAAAATCCTGATTATTTAAATTTAGGATTACAAGATAAAATTAATTCTTGAAATATCCAAGATTTTGCTTCAGCAGCTAATAGTGTTTTCGAAAACTTACCAAATAATTTTGAAGTTTTAAATCAAATTCAAAGTGAAATTGAAACTATAGAAAATTCTCAAGCACAAGTTGAACAAAATATTGCTGAATTAAATAAAATTAAATCTGAAAATAACTTAAATTGAGACACATTCAAAATTTTTAGTGATGATATAACAGAAACATTTCAATCTTATAATTATGATAAATTAAAACAAGATATTAAACTTTATTTTGAATTATTGGAATTAAAAAAACAAGTACAGCAATATCTAGATAACATTAATGTGACAAAACAAGATTTAATGTTTAATAGACAACCTTTACAATCTCAAGAAACATTTAATGCTTTAGTTGAAACATTGCAAAACACATTAAATAATTCACAAAAACCTTTGGATTATGATGGATTGCAAAAAGCCTTTGATGATGTTAAAAATGAACAAATAACCCTAGAGCATAATAAAGAAAGTTATTTAAATAAAGTTAAATCTCTTGATAATTATTTAATTTCTAATAAACAAAAGGAAATATTAAAAGACAAGATTACACAAACTAATGATATAACTTCACCAGAAATTGATAATTATCTTGATATAGCTAAAGAAATTGAGAAACTTAATTTAAATGATTGAGTGAAAACTGTATCTAAAAAAGAATTAAATCCAACTATTTTACAACTAGCTAACACTACATTGGATTCAATCGATATTGAACAAATCAAAAAGATTCAAAATCAAGTTCAAGATTTATTTAGTCCTTTTGCAGAATTAAAAGCGTTGGTTGCAAAATATAATTCATATCAAGACAAAGATTATTATCCTTATTTAAGTCCTGAGATTCAAGAGCAATTTAATGCACAATATACTAATGCAAAAAATGTACTTAATAATTCAAAAGATATTCAACAATTTAAACAAGCAAATGAGCAATTAAACCAATGAGATAGCATTATTAATTCAATTCTTAAACAAGAAGAAAATAAATTAGTTCAAGAATTGAATTCTTCAGATATTTTTAACTATGAAAAAACTTTAATTAAAAAAGATATAGATGAATTAACGTTCAAAAACATTTCAAACATAAAACAAGCAATTAATCTAGCTAAGGAACATTATGCTAATGTAGTTAATTCATTTAACCAACTTAAGCAAAAATCTGCAGTAATTGATTTTCTAAATCAATCCAATGATTTAGATGAGTTTAATGCTAGAAGAAAGCGAGCTGATGATCTAAAAGATATAATTTTAGATATACTAAAACGAAAAGAGGATTTAAATAATACATATGATATTTATTATCCTACAGCAAATAAAGTAGACCAAGATAACTACAACACAGCTAAAAAAGTATTGGATAATTTACTTCAAACCAGTATAAATGCTCCAGAAATTTCTCGAGCTTTTAATAATTATATTCAAGCTGGAAATAAGCTAGATAATCGTGGTGAATTAGTTGCTCAAATAGTTAATATTAATTCAGAGATTGATAAAAAGCTTAATGATGATGAATTAAAAAATAATGTATTTTATGCTGAAGTGGTTAAAAAATACTTAGCAAGTAGAATTAAATTAGATGTGCAGCAACTTAGTCAATATTCATATACTAAATTAGAAAGCTTATTAAATGAAATATCTAAATACCTTTTAAACCTAGATACAAGCATTCAAGAGTCAATTAAGCAATGAAATAATTATCGTGCATTTTATAATTCATTTATCTTTAATGTTAAAAATAAAGATATTTTACCTAATCTTGTAACTGAAAAAGATTTAATTTCTAATCAATCTCAAGAAGGCTTTGAAATTAAGGATATAGTTTTAAAACCAAATAATACTGATGGTAATTTAAGCATTGAATATCAAATATCTTATAATGGATATTCAGAGTATAAAGGTCAAATTATAAGTGGATTTTTAACTACTGCTCAAGTACAAATGCGTTTAAATCTTGAAGAATTATTAAAACAAATTAAAGCTTTAGAAATACCTAAAATCAACAATGAATATGTAACTAAGTTGCAGAATCAACAACAAGAACAAATTGAAAAATTACAAAATGCTGATAACTTAGATTTTAATCAACAAGAAGCTTTATATAAACAAGCCAGTGATTTTAAGGATTTCTTAATAAAACAAATTCAATATTTAATCCAACTGATAGTTCAATATAATGAATTAGACCGTGTTTATATAGAAAAAAGAGCTGAAATTAATAATGTACTGAACCCCTAATTTTGTACCATTAGATTTTCAAAATCTTTTCTGTACTCAATTGGGTTTTTCCTTTCAATCTAATTTTAATTCTTTTATTGTTATAAAAGTCAAGATAGTCAAATAATTTTTCCACAAAATTATTAAGATTTGTGAAATTGTTTTTGTTTGGGTAAAAGAATTCCAATTTTATTGTTCCAAATAAGGATTTAACTAATCCATTATCCGGACTATTTCCTTTTCTTGACATACTTTGGATAATATTGTTAGCTTTTAATAAGTTAACAAAATATTTATGTTGATAATGTCAGCCTTGGTCTGAATGAATTATGCAACCACTTAAATTTCTGCTTTTAATTAATGGTTCAAAAGTATCTTTTATTAATTGTAAATTAGGAACTCAATGAAACGGCGGCTGATAAAAAATTTCACCATTAAATCCATCTACTACTAAAGATAAATAAACCTTTAAATCATCAAAAAGTTTAAATTCTGTGATATCTGTAAAAAGCTTTTCTAAAGGTTTCTTGCTTATGAAATTTCTTTGGATTAAATTATCTGCAATCGGTCCTATTTGTCCTTTGTAAGATGAATATTTCTTATGTTTTCTTCTATAAACGACTAAATTAAGTAATTTCATTAGTTTTAGAACCTTTTTATGATTTACATTAATACTTCTGTTGTGTAATTCCATAGTGATTCTTCTGTAACCATAAGTTTTGTTACTTTCTTCAAATATCTTTTGAATTGTTTCTTTTAATTCAAAATCCTTATCAATAGGAGTTAAAAAATGTTTTTCTCAATAGTAATAATGAGATTTTCTTATTTGCGAAGCAGCAAATAAATCAACTAATTTGAATTTTTCTTTATTTTCAAAGATTGCTTGCGCTTTTTCTTTGACGGTTGCTTCAGTCGGCTTTGAACTATCCTATCTAAAGTTGCGAAATATGCTTTTTCAGCTTCTAGAAGTTCAATTTTTCTTTCTAAACTTTTAACATATTCTAAGTCGATTGTTTTTTCTTTGTTTTTGTTTTCTTTACTCATAATTAAATTATAGTAATTTTTCTTTTTAGCAACAACTTTCATTGCAATACTAATATGAGTTGATAAATTCAAATCTACACAAGATTGAAAAATTGTTTTTTCATGATGAATAATCTTATCGATTTCTTCATCAATAACTCATTCATCATAATCTTTAATCGAAACAGAATGTAAATAATCATCAATTGTTTTTGATTTTAAATAGTAATTCACATAATAATAAATCATGGGATTTTTCAGTTTACGCTTTTTATGAATTCACATAATTTGAGTTTAAATTCCTTAAATTCAAACATATTTTGAATAATCATTTGTTTTTTCATATACATTTGCACCCGTTATTGAATGAAGGTACAAATTTTGGGGTTCACTACATAATTCCAAATATCTAAGCGATCAACAAAAGCAAGAATTAATAAATCAAATTCAACAATGAAAACAAGAAGGAATGGATTCAATTAAGCTTGAAACAATTTTAAGCGAAATAAATAATATTAAAAATATTTCTCTCACTGAACAACCAATTCATAAACCTCAAATATCTACTGATAAAACTAATAATTCAAATCATAATTTAAATTATTTATACTTCTTGTTTTTAATCCCTATTATTGGAATTATAATTTTCTTTATTGTTTATAAACGCAAGAAAGATCGTGCTAAGTAGCATGATTTTTTTGTCAATCAAAAACGCCCTGATTTAGGACGTTAATGAAATATTATTTTCTTTTCTTAAGGTAAAGACCTAATCCAACTAAAAATAGAATAACTCCAGGAATAAGAGCAGCAAGTCATCTAAGATTTGCACCTAAACCTGTTTTAGCAATATTCTTAAGAAGTGCAGATTTTACAACTTCTGGAGCAGAAGATTCTTTAATTAAGTTTTCTAATTTTCTTAAAGCATCTTTATCATCTTTTTTGTGTTCAAGTTTTGCAATTAAATCAAAGTATTTGTTGCTTGAAAGCAATGATGATAAATCATTTGCTCATGTATATTGAGGATTTGAAATCATTTCACCTAAGATTCTCTTAGTTTCATCGGCATTTTCTGTTTGAATTGCTTTAACTAAGTCTTGAATTAAGTTTGCATTTGCAATTAATGTTGGAGCATTTGTAATTGCAACTTGTGCAGCGCCTTGTAATGGAGCATATTGGTTAGCTTTTAGTTGTTCTACAGCGGCTTGTTGGTTTTGAATTGCTTGTTGTAAAGTGTTTGCAGTTTTATCAAAGCCTGGAAGTGATACGTTAGCTTGTAAGTAATTATCTAAGGCATTTTTAAGAGCAATTGTAGAATCAATATTAGCTACTAAATTATTAATTTGATCAATAGGTGTAATTGTAGTTGTTTTATCTTTATCTTTAACTACTACTGCATTAGCTTTAATTGTATTTAAATCATTAGTTACATCAGTTTTATTTCCACTTTGTAAGTAATTAATTAAATCATTATTTAATTTAGTAATTGCATCGTTTAATGCTGTAGCTTTTGAAATTAAAGTCTTAACATCTTGTGGGTTAGCAGAAGAAATTTGTTGAGTTAATGTTTCTTTTTCTGCTGGCGTTAAGTTAGTTAATTTATCTAATTCTTTTAATGCACTTCCGATAACATCATTATCAGCTGTTGCATTTGCTAAAGCATTAGCAACATTTGCATCAAATTCACCTGTAGTTGTATCTGCTACTGTAGCATTAGCAATTTGGTTTGTGTAGTTTTGTTTTTGTTCAGGTGATAAGTTGCTTAATTCATCTAATTTAGCTGTAGCATTAGCTTTAGATTGTTGTAATAATGAATTGTATAAATCACTAGCATTTTGAGCTGTAAATGGATTTGTAGCTTCAATTTGTTTAATAGCAGCATCTTTTTGTTCTGGTGTTAATAATGTTGAATTGTTAACTTGAGCTTTAGCTTGGTTTTCTTCACCATTTAATGCAGCTGTACCATTTTGTAAGTTTTCAAGTAATTTTCCTGCTTGTACAGCATCAATATTTGTATTTAATGCATCTTTAGCTGCTTGAAGTGGTGTTGTATAAGCATCTTGGTTTGTAGCTTGTGTATAATCAATGCTTGCTTTTACATCGTTTTCTTTAGCTATTTCATCTTTTAATGCTTTCATAGCTGTTTCTAAAGCTTGAGCTTTTTTAGTTACAGAACTAGCATCAGCAACATTTGCAGCATTGCTTACTTCTTGTTTTAATGCGGTTTTTTGTGCATCGTTTAAATCATTTAATGCATCAATAGCGTTATTTGCTTGTGTTTTAGCATCATTTAATTGATTATTACCATTTAATACAGCTGTACCATTTTGTAAGTCTTGAAGTAATTTTCCTGCTTGAGTAGCATCAATGTTTGTATTTAATGCATCTTTAGCTGCTTGAAGTGGTGTTGTATAAGCATCTTGGTTTGTAGCGTCTTTATAGTTTTGAGAATTTGTAACTGTATTTTCTTTAGCTATTTCATCTTTTAATGCTTGCATAGCGTCACCTAAAGCATTTGCACTTGCTTGAACTTTTTTAGCTTCTGAAATTGAATTTACATTAGGGTCTGCTAATTGGTTTATTAAAGCTTCTTTTTGAGCTGCATTTAATTTATCATTTGCTTCAATTTCACCTTTAATTGCATCTTTAGTTTTACCTAATTGTTCAGCTCCATCTAAAGCATTTTGAGCATCAGCAATTTCTTTAAGTAATGCATTAATGTCATCTACACTTAAATTATTGTTTTTAACTTTATTTATAGCTTCATTAATTTTGCTTGTGTAAGCATCTTGAGCTTCTTTAGAAGCGTCTTTAAATGCTTGTGATTCTTTAACTACTTTAATTTGAACTGGATTTAAAGCGTTAATTAATTTTTCCATTGCATCATTAACAGCTTTTGCATCAGTAACAACTTTTTCTGCTGCTGTTGCATCTGCTGCGCTATTAAGTTGATCTGTAAAATGTTGTATTTCAGCTTGATTTAAGAAAGACATCATATCAATTTGCTTTTGATATTGTTGTAATGCATTATTTCCATTTAATCCTGATAATGCTGTATTAATAGAATTTATTAATTCAGCTACTTTAGCAGCATCTAAAGGATTTTGTTTATCTGGAGTAGTTACAGCATTATTTGCAGCTGTAATAGCATCATTGTAAGCTTTTTGAGCTTCTGCTGAAGCTAATTTATAGTTAGCATCTTTTTGTGTTTGGTCTTGTTTTGAGATTAAATCTTTTAAAGTACCCATAGCTTTATTTAAACTTTGTGCATCAGCTAAAGCACTTGCTCTACCAGCGTTGTTAGTTGCTGCTTTATATGCGTCTTGCGCAGCAGAAATTTGGTCTGGTGTTAAGTTTTCTAATTTAGAAATATCTGTTAAATCTTTATCGTAGTTTGCTTGACCATTTAAATTGCTTGCGGCATCATTTAAATCAGTAACTAATTGATTAATTGCACTTGGTTCAATATTTGAAGATGCTGAGTTTTCAGGATTTAAAACATTTTGTAATTTACTTGCAGCTGTATCGTAAGCATCTTTCTGTTCTTTACTTGCAGCTACATAATTAATGTTGTTATCATTTTGAACTTCACTAATTTTTTCACTTGCTTCTTTTAATGTTCCCATAGCTGTATTTAAATCATCAGCTTGTTGTTTAATTTGTTTTAAATCTTCTTTTTGAGTATCGTTTAAAGCGTTAATTTTATCTTTAAGAGCAGTTTTTTGATTATCTGTTAAGTTTGTTAAAGTATCTAAATGTTTTAAAACACTTTTCTTTAAGTTGTCAAAGTTTTGGTTTGATAAATTAGATCATGCATTTTGTAAATTATTTAAAAGTGTTGTAACTTCTTCATTTGTTTTACCATTAACAAGTTTGTTATCATTTAAAGCAGCTTTAGCAGCATTTAATGCTGTATCAAAGACAGCTTTAGTTTCAGCATCTGAACCTGTGTAAATTTCATTGTTTTCTAAACCATTGTATTTAGCAACTTCATCAATAAGTTCTTTAGCTTGTAAGTCTAAAGCATTATATTTAGCAACTAAGTTTTCTAGATCTTGTTGTGATGTTTGTTTGTCAACATCTGCTTTAATACTTGCAATGTAATCAGGATCTAAGAATTCTAATTGATCAATAGCATTCTTAGTATTTGTTTTAGCTGTTTCAAAAGCTTCTTGACCAGCTTTGTTTAAAGCGGCTTTAGCATCGCTGAATTCTTTTTCAATAGCTGATACAGCTTCAGAAGTTAAAGGTAAATTATCGGCACTTTGCCCCATTGTTTTAAGTTTATTTAAAGCATTTTGATATGCAGTAATTTTATCTTGTGGTGCAAAAGAGTACTCTGGTGTAGACTCAAAAGCAGCTTGGTCAAATTTTTCTAAATTTTCTTTAGCAACTGTCATAGCTGTATTTAAGTTGTTAACTTGGTCTAAATATGCACCTAATTTTGAAACTTCTTGGTTTCCTAAATCATTTAATAATTTTTCTTTTTGTTCAGATGTTAATGAATTTTCTTTATTCAATTCATCTTTTATATTGCTTGCTACCTCATCATAATCGTTAGCTAATTTTAATACAGCAGCTAAAGCCTCATCGCTTCATTCTGTCATTTGTGCACTGCTTGCTGATGTTTTTAGTTCATTTTTTTGAGATTCTGAAAGGTTGCTTAAATTTGAAATTTTAGCATCAACATCTTTTTGTGCTTGTGCAAAAGCAGCAATCATAATTGGATCTACTAATTCTTTTTTAGCATTTGGTTTTAATTTATTTAAATCATCTATGAATGGTTGTTTGTTATCTAAAGTAGTTCATTCATTTAGTTTGTTTAATGCTTGTTGACGATATCTAATTGTTAATTCGTTGTAAGCTTTAATATAAGCTTCATAATTATCGCTGTAAGGTTGAATTAAGAAATTATTAACAAGTCCTAAAGCTTCTTGCATTTGTTCTAAAGAAGAACTTTCTGATGATGCAGCATCTCAAAGATTTTTTTCTGGACCATTTAAAATTTTACTTACAAATAATGTGTAGTAATTGTTTGGCGCAAAATTATCATAAGCAGAATCAAATGCTTTTTTAGCATCTTCATCAGCATCTTTATAATCTTGAGAATTTTTTATTGTACTTCCATTTGGATAAACAATTGTTGATTGAGCATTTAATTCAATTAATTTTGTTACTGCTTTTTCAAAAAGATCATATTTTTCTTTTGAAGTAATTCCATTAACTAATTTCATCATTGCTTGAACAAAATTACCATATTGAGATCTATCTACACCTGCTTTATTACCTAATTCAGATGATTGTGATAATAATGTCCCTAGTAATTTTTGTGCATCAGTTTTCCATTCTGCAGCAGTTTTATCTCCACTAGCTGAAAGAGAGAATACTAAAGGTAAAGATACCCCCCCAACGGCTAGTGTAGAGTTCACTAATACTTTTTTGAATTTTTTATTCATAAAATCTCCTATTTTTTGTTTTCTAATTACTATAATTATAAACAATATTTACATTTTATAGTACTTTGCATAGCAAAATGCAAAAAAATTTTTAGTATTATACCAAAAAAGTTTCTATGAAAAAACACCAGCGTGAACTGATGTTTATATTATTTAATTGAAAATTAGTATCCACCTTTAAATTCTTTACCTTCCTGAGTTTCGGAGTTTTAAAGGCTTAAAAAACGAATAGTCCTTAAAAATAGGGCTATTCGTATTTTTTATGTCTAAATTACTTGTACAATTTTTGAAAATATTGTTTGTATTGTTTCAAAATCAGAAATATAATCTGAATTTTGAGTATTTCGTATATAAATTTCTTCTTTTATTTGACCATCAACAACTTTTACGACTTTTTCAGCTGATTTAATTGCTTTTATAACTCTTTCATTTGAAAATCTATCAATTACGCCAGTATCTTTTAGAGTTTTGTTAACTGAGTAAAGTAAAAATTTCATGATAACAAGAGACATAAAACATAATAAAATATGTGCTTCAATATGTTTATCTGTTCAAACATACATAGGTCTAACTTGTAATGATGATTTCATTGTTCTAAAGTTTTCTTCAATCTGTCATTGTTTTGCATAAATTTCAACAATTTCTTCAGATGTTAAATCCATTCTTGACGTTTCATAAATATAATAACCGTCAAATTGACTATCTTCTTGAACTTTTTTATAGTCTAATTCATAAAACGCTTTACCAACTTTTTTGAAGAATTTATATTTCTTTCCACCAGTTAATTTACCGGTTTCAACTAATCCATTTTTGTTTTTTAATTTATTAAAATTATCAATTAAGTTTTGTCTATCAGCTTTATCTTTTAAAGCTCTTTTCTTACTAAATGTAACTATTCTACGTCTTAGTTTTCCGTTAGGACGTTTTTTATTGTATAGAGAAACAATTGTTTCTTCTTTGTATTTAAAGTTTTCATCACCTACATAGTTACTTTCATCTAAAACAAAATCTTTAAATGATTTTGCACCTGATTTTAAACGATAAGAAATTATGTAATTTATCCCTTTTTGTTCTAAAAATCTTATGTTACTTGATGTAGACATACCTTTATCGGCAATTATTGTTACATTTTTTATTTCATAAATTTTGCTCATTTCTAATACAAAAGGAATGAAAGTTTTAGAATCTGCAGTATTTCCTTTAAAGGTTTCAATATGAATAGGAATACCATTTTCATCTGTAGCCATACCGACAACAACTTGGTCTTCTTTAAATTTTCCATCTTTTGAATAACCACTATGTCTAAGACCTAAACGTGAAAAACTTTCAAAATACATAGTTGTTAAATCATAGAAAACTAGTTCAACTTTTCTTGATGTATTTTTAATAACTTTTTCGTTAATTCTTTTTAATAAGTTTTCTTTATTATCATAGATAATATCTAATAAGGAATAATAACTATCTTTGCTAGTGTTTGGGGCATCTTCATATTTATACTTATTTTTATGTATTGAAATATAACTATTTGCATCAATTATTCTACTTGCAATTGTGTATTTTAGAATTTTATTAAGCTCTTTATGTCTTGTCTTTGGGAGTGCATCAAATATTTCGAATTTATTAATCAAATCATAAAGGATATTTATCCCATAGTTTACATTGTAAACTTCTGTTTTGAAGAATTTAATGCGAACATAATACTTTGCTTGATTTTTTCTTTTGAATCAGTAATCGATAATGTTTCACAAACATTTTTTATTACATTTATTGGATCTGATGATAAATCTTCTAATTTTTCTAATCTACCAATACCAACTTGGTTACCATATCCTTTTCCATAACCATTTGATGTTGCAACAGAAATATATGTGTAATCTTTTCTTTTGTGTTTGATAACTATAAACTTATTTTTCATGTCTATATTATACCATTTTATACAAGTAATACAAGTAAATAAAAGGACTTTTTTAGAAGTAAATTAAAAATCCATATATCATAGATATATAAATCTTAATTAATTTGAATTTTTATAGAATTTTTAAACTAAAACTCCGAAACTCAGGAAAAATTTTTAGTATTATACCAAAAAAGTTTCTATGAAAAAACACCAGCGTGAACTGATGTTTATATTATTTAATTGAAAATTAGTATCCACCTTTAGATTCTTTACCTTCAATAATTGCTACTGAACGGCTTGTTCCAAATCTTGTAGCACCAGCTTCATACATAGCGATTAAATCATCCATGTTTGAAATTCCACCAGCAGCTTTGATAAGTAAAGTATCTCCACATACACTTTTCATAATTTGGATATCTCTTAAGTTAGCTCCTCTGAAGCTAAATCCTGTAGATGTTTTGATGAATTCTGCACCAGATTTCATAACGATTTCTGTTGCTTTTCTAATTTCATCTTCTGTTAATAAAGCTGTTTCGATAATAACTTTTAATACGTGTGTTCCACATGCTTCTTTAACTTTTTTAATGTCGTTTAATACGTATTCGTAATCACCTTGTTTAAATCTTCCGATGTTGATTACCATATCAATTTCATCTGCACCGTGTTCAATAGCTAGTTTAGCTTCGTGTGCTTTTGCTTGAGTAATCATTGCACCTAAAGGGAAACCAACAACTGATGTAATACCTACACCTGTTCCTTGTAATTTTTCAGCTACGTATTTTACTCATGATGAGTTAACACATACTGTTTTGAAATCATATTTAATAGCCTCATCTACTAATTTATCAATGTCTTTTTTAGTAGCTTCTGGTTTTAAATATGTATGATCGATCATTTTGTTGTAATTCATAATTTTCTCTCCTTATTTTAATTTATCTAAAATAATTTTGTTTTCCACTTCAGCTTTGTTAAATTTGTATCCGTTTTTAAGTTCTTCTACAAGTTCAACATCAATTGGTTTTGAAGAATATAATGTGAATAAAACATCACCTTTTTTAACTTCTTCATTTGTTTTCTTGTTAAGAGTAATTCCTGCTTCAAAATCGATAGAATCTTCTTTAGTTTTTCTACCTGCTCCTAGTTTCATTGATACAATACCAAATGTTAATGCATCAAATATTTCTAAGTAACCATCTTGGTCAGCAATTACTTCTAATTTATATTTAGGGTTTCAGAATGTAGGTGATTTTAATGCTTCTACATCTCCGTGTTGTACTTCGACAAATTCGTAGAATTTTTGTAATGCTCTACCTGAGGCAATAGCATCTTTTACCATAGCAAGTGCTTCTTCATGGTTTGAAGCAATTTTAGCTTGTTCTAAAATTGTTGCACATGATGAGTAAACTAATTCATTGAAATCTTCAGGTCCTTTTCCTTGAAGTGTTCACATAGCTTCAAGAACTTCGTTTTTGTTTCCGATTTCTCTACCAATAGGTCTTGACATGTTAGTAATTTCAGCTCTAACATCAACATTAAGTTCTTTACCAATGCTGATCATTGTTTTAGCTAATTCACGTGCTGATTCAAGGTTTTTCATGAATGCACCATTACCACATTTAACATCAAGTAAGATAGCATTTGAACCTGTTGCAAGTTTTTTAGACATGATTGAAGATGCAATAAGAGGAATTGATTCAACTGTTGAAGTAACGTCTCTTAATGCATATAATTTTTTGTCTGCAGGAACAAGTGTAGCACTTTGTCCAATAACAGCAATACCATGTTTTTTAACTTGTTCAATGAATTGTTTTTCACTTAATTCAACTGTAAATCCAGGAATTGATTCAAGTTTATCAATTGTTCCACCTGTGTGCCCAAGTCCACGACCACTCATTTTAGCAACTGGAGCTCCACATGCTGCAACAATAGGTGCAACAGCAAGTGTTGTTTTATCTCCGATTCCACCTGTTGAGTGTTTGTCGACTTTGATTCCAGGGATTGCTGATAAATCCATAACGTCACCTGAGTGCATCATGTATTTAGTCATTGTAGCAATTTCTCTTGAGTTCATTCCATTAAACATTACAGCCATTAAGAAAGCACTCATTTGGTAATCTGGAGTTTCGTTGTTTACATATGAAGTAATTAAGAATTTAATTTCTTCGTTTGTTAATTCTTTGTTTAAACGTTTTTTTTCGATAATATCTACTACACGCATGATTATCTTGCTAATTTAAGAGCAATCTCCATCATTTTTGTGAAAGCTGTTTGACGTTCTTCAGCTGATGTAACTTCATGTGTAATAATGTTGTCACTGATTGTTAATAAACAAGCAGCTTCTTTACCTAAAACTTCAGCATTTGTGAATAATGCGTATGATTCCATTTCAACACATAATGATTGTGTTTCTTCGATTCTTTGTTCTACTGGTACAACTGAGTAGAATACGTCTGAAGAGTGAACTCTACCAACTGTAAGTGGTGTTCCGTTTTCTTTAGCAATAGCTTCGATTTCTTTGTTTAATTTTGTTGAAGGGTAAGCAATGTTTCCTTCTTTTCCTAAAGCGATTCTTCTGTAAGCGTCAGCATCTGCGAAAGCTTCTGAAGCAAGAACAACTTCGTATAATCCTAAATCAGCTTTGTATGATCCAGCTGATCCAATTCTAATGATTCTGTCTACATCGTAAAATTTGAAAAGTTCGTATGAGTAGATTCCGATTGATGGACATCCCATACCACTTGCTGCAACAGTAATTGGTTTTCCTTTGTATGTTCCTGTGTACATAAACACGTTTCTAACTGTGTTTACAAGTTTGAAACCAGGATCTAAGTAAGTTTCAGCAATATATTTTGCTCTTAAAGGATCCCCAGGCATAATAACTGTTTTAGCGATTTCACCTTGTTTTGCATTTATATGTGGTGTCATATTAATAACCTCCTATAATAATTAAAATGATATGACATTTTGGACTTAATAGTCAATATAATTTTAGCACTTAAACGCTAAAAGTTAAACTTTTGCAAATGTTTCTTAACTGCTTTTGTGTTATGTTTCCATAAGCTAATTTAATTAGATAATTAAATTAAATTTTTCAACTAATAAAAAACTCCTTACTAAAGTAAGGAAGTATAAAAAGCTTATTATTTCGCTAATTCTAATGCTATTTCCATCATTTTGTTAAAGGTAAATTGACGTTGCTCTGCTGAAGTGTGATCACGAGTAATTCAATTTTCACTAATTGTAACAATTGCTGCAGCTTTTTTACCTAAAGCTTGAGCAACTGTAAAAAGTGCATGTGCTTCATTTTCAACACAAATTGCATCAGTTTCTGCAATTCTTTGTTCAAAAGGTAGTATTGAGTAAAATGAATCAGTGGTATGCACTCTTCCTGATTTAATTTCAACATTTTTTTCTTTTGCAATTGCAAGAATTTCATCTCTAAGTTCTGTATCAGGATAAGATAATTTTTCTTCTTTTCCAAGTAATAGTCTTCTAAATGAAGTTGAATCTGAAATTGCTTCGCTTGGTGCTACGATATCATAAAGTTTTAAATCAGCTTTATATGAACCAGCTGACCCGGTACGAATAATACGATCAACATCATAAACGCTAAAAAGTTCATAAGCATAAATTCCCATTGAAGTTATACCCATTCCACTTGAAGCAATTGTGATTGGTTTTCCTTTGTATGTTCCGGTAAAAATATAAGCATTTCTAACTGAAGAAACTAATTTGTATCCAGGATCTAAGTAAGTTTCAGCAATATATTTTGCTCTTAAAGGATCCCCAGGCATAATAACTGTTTTAGCTATTTCTCCTTTTTGTGCACTAATGTGTGGTGTCATCTTGCCTCCTATATATTAATTTACTTAAAATAACTACTTTTATTTTAAGGGGTAAAGCAGCAAAACATGTGGAAATTTTCCACAATTTCCAGCTAAATGTGGAAAATTTCCACATTTATGACTTTTTTGAGATATGTTTGCTATATCTTTCTATAATGAAGATAGATAACAAAGAGGAGAGAAAAATATGAAAAAATTTAAAACTTTATTATTATCACTAGCAGGAGCTTCAGCTTTAGCCCTTCCTATTGCTGCAGTTTCATGTAGTCAAGAAACAGAAGCTTCAGTTAAAGAAAAAATGGAAAAAACAACTGTTAAAGCTACATTAGCTCAAGGTGTAGATAAAGCAAATACACTTGCTTCAACAATTCAAGCATCACAAATTACTTTAGATGGATTTGATAAAAAAATATTTAAAGTAACAATGGGAACATTAGCAGGAAATGATACAACTGGAATATTAACAATTCCTTACGAAATTCAATCAATTAAATTTGCTAATGTAAAAGCTTCAAAATCTGTACAAATTGATGGATTTAAAACAACACCGGCTGCTACAGAGCAACCAGGAGATGGGAAAGATAACAAACAACCTGCTGATGGAAAAGAAGGCGAAAAACCAGCAGCTGGAGAAAAACAAGAATCAGATGTATTAACTGCTTTAAAAGCTGAACTAAATAAAGCTAACATTGATCTAAATATCAATTCAGACCAATTAGAAAATAAAGCATCAACAAATGCTTCTGCATATTCAGAATTACTTTCAAAAGCAACAGTAAGTGGATATGATGCTGAAAAATATACAGCAAGTATTACAAGCACAACATGTGATAATTCAGCAGGTGCAATTAAATTCAATGTAGAAATGGTATCTAAAGCTGATGTAAATGTAAAAGATAGTAAAGAAATTTCTGTAAGTGGATTTAAACCAACATCACAACAAGAAGTTGATGCACTAAAACCATTAACATTAGAAGACTTACACTTAACAACTGATGCTAAAATAATTGATTCTTTATTTGGAATCTTAGCTAAAAACAAAAATCCTTTTATACGTTTCTATCACGGTACTAGAAAATTAAGTGTAAGTATCAATCGTAAATATGTAGATTTATCTACAGAACCTATTGTGCAAGATGGTTTACAATTATCATCAGAAAAATCAATTTTCTACAAAAAAGACCCTTCAGTAAAATTTGTAAACCCATCAGCTAATTTATATGTAACAAATGTTAACCCTGAAACGTTGTCATTTACAATGTCATACAGAGTTGTATCAGTTAATAAGGAAACAAAACCTTGACAATATACATTCTCACAACCATACACATTAGATGTAAAATTTACTAAAGCTACACCAGCAAATACTACAGATAATTCAAATGGTGCAAGCGGGGAAGAAACAGAAGCTAAACCAGCTGCATAGTTAGTAATAAGTTTATTAAAAGTAGGTAAAAATGTTAAAAATACCTGCTTTTTTATATTTTTTATTAAATGTGGAAAATTTCCACATTCTTAATTGCAATGTGCATTGCAACAGAAAAAATATCTGGAGAAATTCCGGATATTTTTTAAACCCCTAAAATTTGCTTTTATTTTTAAAAAATTTGTTTTTTGCAGTATTCGATTTTCTTTTTAGATTGTTTCTGATAAAAAAGCGTTCATCACCTGGTATTGGTGTCCATTTATCCTTATAATAATTTCAGTCATAGAATAGTTCATCAGCTGATTGTCAATTGAAAATTTCCCTAGGCATATTATTTATTTTCGTTTGTACAGCCAATATTTCTTCTTCAGAAATATTATTAAAATTTGTGCCTTTTGGAAAGAATCTTCTAACTAAACCATTAAAGTTTTCATTACCTCCTTTTTGAAATGAAGCATATGGGTCTGCACGATAAATAATAATTTGAAGCCTATATCCTAGATAAAAAAGTTTTGAGAACTCAAATCCATTATCAGCTGTTATGCTTTTAACATTTAATTGTTTTTCTCTAATTAAATTTCATAAAACCTCTGCAACATTTCATGGATTTTTACCCTTTATCTTTTTAATTATTCCGTATCTTGTTTTCCTTTCTGTAAAAGTTAACAAGTTATAGTTTTCCTTTCCTGATTTTCCGACAATAAAATCAACTTCTCAATGACCGAATTCTGACCTATCATTTATTTTTTGAGGTCTAGTTCAAAATGGTCTAACTCATCTTGCACCAACTAGAGATTCAACTGCGCTCTTAGTTCTTTTTCCTCCTTTTTATAATGTCGTCTCAATCTATCTTCTTTTGTGATTTCTCAAGCGTTTGAATTTATCCAATTAAAAACAGTTCTATATGAAGGCATTTTGAAATTATAATTAAACTTAATATATGTATGTGTCAGTTTAACTCCAAATGAACGTTTATTAAATTTATCGATAAAAACATTTGTAAAATTTGGATATTTTTCGATTTTATTGCGTAACTTAAAATAAGCTTTTCACTTATTCCTAATATCATGTTTATATTGTGCATAGTCAGCCGTATATCCGTATAAATCAGCATTGTATGTAATTTCTCTAGATATAGAGCTCTTTGAAAATCCAGTAATTTTTGCAATTTCAGATATACTAAAATTTTCTTTTAACAAAGCTTCTATTACATATCTTACTTTTGCTGTAATTCTTGTATAATGTATGCGAAATCCTTTCTCAGGGGTTTTCAGTGGAGCGCAAAAAAGTGCTCCACTTTTATTATAAACTAATAAAAGTGTTGCACTGCATATTGCAATGAGCATGTGGAAAATTTCCACATTTTTTATGGAAATGTTTTAATTTACTTTAAAAAGGAATAAAATTTAAATAATATAAGGTCAAAAAAGACTAAGAAAGGACGATTTATGAAAAAATTTAAAACTTTATTATTATCACTAGCAGGAGCTTCAGCTTTAGCCCTTCCTATTGCTGCAGTTTCATGTAGTCAAGAAACAGAAGCTTCAGTTAAAGAAAAAATGGAAAAAACAACTGTTAAAGCTACATTAGCTCAAGGTGTTGATAAAGCAAATACACTTGCTTCAACAATTCAAGCGTCACAAATTACTTTAGATGGATTTGATAAAAAAATATTTAAAGTAACAATGGGAACATTAGCGGGAAATGATACAACTGGAATATTAACAATTCCTTACGAAATTCAATCAATTAAATTTGCTAATGTAAAAGCTTCAAAATCTGTACAAATTGATGGATTTAAAACGACACCAGCTGCTACAGAGCAACCAGGAGATGGGAAAGAAAATAAACAACCAGCTCCAGATAAAAAAATAAGCACAGATTCTGGAACAGAAAAAGTAAAAAGTGGTGAAACTAAAGTTATAAATCCAAATGATGATGATAAAACTCCTCAAGATGATGAATTAAAAGATACAGCTCTTAAAACAGGAAATGCAATTTTTGAAGTAATTCCAAATGCAATTAATGATGAAGTTATTAATTATTTAAAAGATTCAAAAAACAAAAATATTATTTATTTTAACCGTGAATCTAAAAATATCGGTACAAAAAGAAAAGGTGGAATTGAGTTTTTAAAATTAATTGAAAAAGCTAAAGGCTCAAATATTAGACCTGTAAACACAAAAGAAACTACATTCACAACTAAAAAAGGCGATGTATACCCAAATAGTAATTTAGAATTTGAGTTTAAACAAGATTCATCTGAATTAATAATTAAATATAAATTAGCTATTGAAACAACCAAGGATAAATATAAATATTTAGACAAAGTATATACAACTAAGCTCAAATTAGAAGTATCAAAAGAAGCTCCTAAAACTACACCGGCTGATGGAGGTAAAATTGAACTTCCTAAAGTTAATACAACTTTAGCTTATAAATATCAATACGTTTATGATGATAAAAACAATTATTACAAGGATGCAGAAGGAAAAAGTGGTGAAGAATTAGTTAAGGCTTTATTAAATATTCAAAAATCACATTTAGGTGGTATTAAACCTGGACAAGATGGATATGGAAAAAATGGACTAGTTAAAATTTACAATTCAAATGCTTTTAAAGATTTCTATTATGAAAAAGATGGTACTTTATTAGATGTTTATTCTGAAAATCCAAGTGCAAAAGATCCTTATACATATAAAGTATATCAATATAAGGATAATGCAAATGATGAAGGAGAAGGTACTAACAGAGAACATATTGTTCCACAATCATGATTTGGTGGTAAAAAAGCTTGAGAAATTGAGAGAAACGATGGTAATCATGTTTTCCCAACAGATATTGTTGTAAATAGAATACGTGACAATAATCCACATGATAATGTTGTTTCTAATATTGAATGAACATCAAAAAATGGTTCTAAATTAGGTACAAATAACATTGGTACAACTGCTTTTGAACCAATTGATGCATTTAAAGGGGATATTGCTAGAGCATATTTATACTTTACAGTAACATATAATGATGTTGACTTACAACGTGGTACAGGTTCTATCTTTAAACCAGCGTTCCCATATATTCAATCTCACTATTTAAATACCTATATTAATTGAGATGCTAAAGATCCTGTTGATCCGTTTGATGTAACAAGAAATAATGAAACAGCTAAAATTCAAGAAATAAGAAACCCATTTATTGACTATCCTAACTTATACGAAAATATCTTTGGTGATAATCCAAAACCATTCCATAATTTAGGAACATTAATTGAAGCAAAACCATTAAGTTAAAAGCAAAGTCCTCTATTAAGAGGACTATTTTTTTCTAATTATTACTTCACCAGTATCTAAATTATAAATATCACTTGGTTTTCCATTTGGTTCACAAAAATCGTATATATTTTTCACTTGAGGAAATACTTCTGAAACTTGCTGCAAGGTTAAAACGTCTTGACCTGAGATATTTGCGCTTGACATATAAATTGGACCATTTTGAATTAAATATTGTTGCAGTTTAGGACAATTAGGCATTCTAAAACCTTGATCATTTACTACAATACTTACTCCACCTGGTCATTTTTCTTTAGCGAGTTGTGTTGCGGCTTGATTTCATTGTTTGAAACTTTGTGCTTGAGCTAAAGAGCCAACTAAAATCATAATTTTTTTATTTTTAGGTCTTTGTTTTAATTCATAAATTAAGTCTAAAGTTTGCTCATTTACCGGCCCGCCAATACCACAAACAGTATCGGTAGAACAAATAATAATATCTTGATATTTATCTTTTTGCATGCATACATTTTACTCTTTTTTAGCTAATTTTTTCAAGTCATTTTATGATGTTTTTTACTGAAAAATTTGACAAAAAATACTAAGTTTCAATATTTATTTCTATAAATAAATATTGAAAAATCTAGCTTTTTAAATATTCTTTTTAAGAAAAAGAATATAATAAAAAACATATGAAAAAGAATAAATTTTTAATAGTATTTTTAACAATTATTACATTCGGATTAATCTGAATTAAATGAAATAAACAATCTAAAAAAGAGAAGAATACAATCTATCAAAATGATAAATTACCTTTTAAAATATCAGATTTTCTCACTGCTACAGGAGAAAATAACATTACAGCTTTATCTACTAGATTAAATCGTATTAATGTAGAAGTTAAAGATATTAAAAAGGTTAATTTAGAAAATATCAAAAAAATGAAAGGGATTAGCGGTATTTTTGCAAAAAGCCAAAGTTTTTCAATAGTTCTTGGAGAATACACTCAAGTTGTTTATCAAGAATTAAGTAAATTATTAAAATAAGGAGTTAATTATGCATGAACAATCAAAATACAAAATAGTACTTGATAACTTACTTGATATCACACAAAGTGATTCATCAATTTTTACACGGATCAATGATAAATATTACATTGATTTATTTGAGCTAATTGGTGAAAAAAATATTAATACAGTTTTCAACAATGAAGCTTTTGAAGTTTCGGCTCTTGACGATTCAATTGTTGAACATATTAAAAGAATTCAAAATATTTCTAATTCAGAAAATTTGGTGCAATATTTAGAAAGACACCAACAAGATTTTGCTAATTGAAATATTAGATACAATGTTGAAAACATTTATGAAAATTATGAACATAATAAAGAAAAAATTCATAATCAGCTCGAATTAAGAATTCAAAAATCTATTTTAAAATGAAAAATCTTAAATGATAAAGTAACAAATATTTTAGATGAAACAAATATTTGACCACTACACATTGGATTTTTATTCCTTTCACTTAAAAAAGATGACAAAGTAATTTATGCTCCTTTATTTTTAAAAGAAGCTAATATTTCTTTTGTCAATGGTAAACCAATTATTAAAAGTGATGGTGATATCAAAGTAAATGAAAAATTACTATTTTTCTTAAATAACAATGATTTTAATTTAAGCATTGATACTGATTTTAAAGATTATAAAATTACTTCATTAATTCAAAAACTTCGTAAGGATTGAGAAGGACTTTATCAATTACCTGAAAATTTAATTCAATTCTTTGCTAAATATACTTATGAAGATATTACTAATGAAAATATTCGTTTCCATCCTGGAGCTGTGCTTGGAATTTATCAACCTTGAGGTGGATATTCAAGAAACAGAATGAAAGATATTATCTTAAATAATGAAATGGATGATATCATCCGGGTTGAATTTAACAAAAATGTTTATAAAGAAGTGGTAAATAAATTGATTTTTAATCCTAATTTAACATTATTTAGAATCACAGAATCAAACTTATCACAAGATAAAGCAATTATTTCAGCTCTAAACCAAAACACAGTTATTTGAGGTCCTCCTGGAACTGGTAAATCTCAAACTATTGTAAACTTAATTGCTAATATTTTATTCTATGGAAAAACTGCTATTGTAGCTTCTCAAAAGAAAGCTGCACTTGAAGTTATTAGAAATAGACTTAAATCATTATCACCATTTTGTCTTTTCATTCTTAATGCTAAAGATATGAAACGAGCAGCATTTTACAAACCAATTAGAGAATATCTTGATATGCTAGAAAACTTCAATGATTCACGTAGAATTGAATCTATTGGTACAGTAAGTAAAAAAGAACTTGAATTCATTTCGCAAGCTTCTGAATATTTAAATGATTCACTTGCAAGAAATGTTTTAAAAGCTTATTACTACATTTCTGAGCATAAAGATAACTTTGACTTTATTAAAGATATGGAATTTATTTTATCACTCCCTCGTGATATAAAATATCCTAACTATCCAACTAAAGGTCAAAGCGCTAAAGAACTTCTTAAGGTTTCGAAGTTAACCTTTTTCCCATTTGTTAAAAAATACTATGAATTAAGAAAAATAGGTAATTTAATTGATGAAAATATGCCTAATTTTGATGGTTCATGAGCTGATTTAATGCAATTTATTAATGCAATTGGATTTAATAACATTAATTCAGAATATTCACCATTTAAAAAACTTAATGAATTAATTAAGTTAAATGCTGAAATTTCACATAAACCACTTATTTCAAATGAAGAAGCCTTAAAATTAATTATCATTGAAAAAATCTTTAACAAAATTAATAACTTTAATGATGAACAAAAGAAACTTTACCGTGAATTTGCACAATCAGTTAGAGTTAATAATTTAGAACCTTATAGATTTGTTAAAAAATATGCTGAAATGATTAAACTAATTTATCCAATCATTATTGCAACACCTAATACTGATCTTTCTGGTTGAGCTAAAGAAGAATTTGATTATGCTATTTTAGATGAATCTAGTCAAATTTTTATCGAAAATGCCCTTCCTATTTTGTATTTAGCTAAAGTAAATATTTTAGCCGGTGATACTCAACAAATGAAACCAAGTAATTGATTCGGGGTTAGATATACTGATGATTCCATTTTTGGACAAGTAGAATCAGTACTTGATTATGCACTTTCGCTAGGTGTACATTCAATTATGTTAAATAAAAACTATAGATCAAATCATGCTGCGCTGATGACGTTTTCATCTAGAAACTTCTATGAAAGAAAACTTGATGTCCTTGATGCGGCTAGTGTATGAAATAATGATCCAATCGAAGTTTACCAAGTTAATGGTGAATGAGATAATAACCGTAACTTAATGGAAGCACATTTAGCAATTGAAAAAGTTAAAGAAAACTTAGATAAATACAACAAAATTATTCTGCTTTCATTCAATGCTAAACAAAGTGATTATTTAACTAATGAAATCTATAAAAACCACCGTGATTTAGAAGAAGCTATTTATGATAAAAAACTTTTAATCAGAAATATTGAAAACATCCAAGGGGATGAAGCTGATTTAGTTATCGCTACAGTAGCATATGATAAAAACACTAAACTTAATTCAACTTACGTATGTCGCCCAGGTGGAAAAAATGCTCTTAATGTAGCTATTTCAAGAGCTAAAGATAAAATGATTGTTATTAAAACAATTAAATGTGAAGATATCGTTTCTCAATTTGAAATGAGCGATGATATGAAGATATTTAAGAATTGACTTGAATTCTTAGAAAAAACACCTGAAGAAAGATTAAAATTACTTAAAAAATCATTTGATTCAAACCACTTTGCAATTTCAAATACTTTTAGCAAAGATCAATGATTTAAAGAATTAGTTTATAACAAGATTTCAGCTGCAATTGCAAATAATCCAAGATTTGAAATTTTTAAAGACTATACTGTAGGTTCACTTGATATTGATATTGTAGTAACTTGTGACAAGATACCATTTAAATGTATTTGTTTTGATACTTATAATTATTCAAATTCAATTGAAAAATATGTTTCATTATATGACTCAATTAAATTCTTGAAATCTAAAAAATATGACGTTACAGTTATTTCGCCAATTTCATGAATTTATGATCAAAACTTAGTTGCAAGTTGATTTGATGTTAAAGAAATTAGTTCATTTGAAAAAGCAGCAAGCACAAATAAAACTAATACTTATGCTATTAACCAAATTGAAACTGATGAAACAGAAGAAAGTAACATTGAAACCAATGCTATAGGGCTAAATGTTACAGAAGAACAACTTTCAACCTCAACATTTGAAAATGTTAAAGTTGAA
Organism: Mycoplasma seminis; assembly: GCF_030718845.1. Classification (NCBI taxonomy): domain Bacteria; kingdom Bacillati; phylum Mycoplasmatota; class Mollicutes; order Mycoplasmatales; family Mycoplasmataceae; genus Mycoplasma; species Mycoplasma seminis. Next base: position 542,242 of record NZ_CP132191.1, on the reverse strand, counting down.
GCTCAAAACGCAGTTTCAGCCACAAATGAAGTTGCTTTAGAAGAAACACAAAACTATTTTGAAGATAATGAACAACAAGATAGTGAAGAAATAGCTTCTGAAATAAACGAAGAAATCGAAGAAGAGTTAGCTTCTGATGAAGAATCATATCAATCTGAAGCGCAAATAGATTATGAAAATGAAGAAGCTGTTATTAATGGAGATGACCAAAACGATTTAGATGCTTATGAAGTAAAAGAAGATGAACCTTTTAACTTCTTTGAACAGGCACAAACTTCAGAAACTAATATTCAAGCACAAGAAGACTTACAAGCTATTGAAGAATCAGAAAAACAATTGCAAGAAGAAATTCAAAATCAAAACGAAGTTGATGAAAACAACCAAACGCAAGATGTAGAAGTTGAAGCGGAAGAAGAATTTACAAATGATTTTGATGTTGAATTTAAAAATGATTTTGCTAATTTAGGTATTGATCTTTCAAAACTTGAAGAAAAAATTTCTCTTTACTCAAGTGAAGAAATTAATAATGAATTTGTTACTGCACAATCCGAAGAAGAAAGTCAAATTGAACTTTCATTAGATAGCAATATTGATAACTTAACTAAAGAAGTTACACAATTTATTTCTCAAGCTACAAAAGTAACTGAATTACCTCAAGAAAATACACCAGTTGTGGAACAAGATTTACCGACTGAAGAAACTATTTCAGAACAAAGTGAGCAAACTGAAGAAGCTTCAGGTTGAGAAGGTGAAGACGAAGAAGATTTAGCTGATGATGAATTCGTAATTAACTTTAGCTTTGATGATGAAGAAGATGAAGCTAATAAAACTCAAGTAATTTCACATGAAGAACTTGAACAAAGTGCTTTAGATAAAGTTTCACAAGCTGAAAATGCAGTTAAACGTACAACTAAAACAACTTCTATGCCTAGCATGCAAGATAAAACATCAGAATGAATCTTAGATTCACAATTAGATGAGGAGGAATAGTGGATACTTTACAAGTTTTAAACTTTCTTTCTAAAAAGGTTAAATTAAAATTAATTATTCATTTATATACTTGTCATGAACAAGAATGTGATGTTAATGACTTAATTAAAGCCTTAAACGAAAAGCAATCAAATATTTCTAAGCATCTAGGAAATTTAAGGGATGCTGGAATAGTTGATGTTAGAAAAAACGGTTTAGTTTCTTATTACTATTTATCAAATGATTTTAAAGCAAAATTTGGACCTTTAATTGAAGAAGTTATGCAGCATGTACCTGCAGATGAGTACCTTCAATACACTTGTGAGTGCTTTTATGACGGACACGAACATAAACATGCGCATCATGAACATGGATGTTTACTAGATAATGACAAAAAGTAAACAAGCCAAAATAACTAAGAAATATAAAGAGAGTTTACCCTCTTTATTTTCATTAACTAAAGGTGCTCGTTTATATGCAACTGCTTCAATTTTACTTGTAATAGCTGAAGTTATTATGCAAGTATTTATGCCTCAAATCGTTGGAAATGTAATTGATGAAGGAATAGCAAAAGCCAATAAGCAAATTGTTATCCAAAAAGGACTAATTTTAATTGGCTTAGCCCTTGCTGCATTGGTTTCTGGTATTTTAGTAGCCTTTACTTCAGCTAAAGCTAGTTCGATTTTTGCACGTAATATGCGGAATGCAATTTTTGAAAAAGTCCAAGAATTTTCATTTAATGATATAGATAAATTTAGTAATGGTGTAATTTTAAACCGTCTTAATAATGATGTTAACAATATTCAAATGGCTTTTAATATGATTATTAGAGCCTTTGTCCGTTTACCATTTATGTTTATTGCTGCAATTGTATTTGCAATTCAAGAATCACTCAAACTTTCAGCAATATTCTTAGTATCACTTCCAATTATTGTTCTATTATTTATTGCGATTTGATTTAGTTCATATCCTAAATACAAATTGCTTTATAAACAATATGATGCTTATAATCAAAAGATTCAAGAAAACTTAAATGGAATGCGTACAATTAAATCTTATGTAACTGAAAAATTAGAATCAGATAAAGTTGAAACACTAGCAAATCAACTTAAAGTAACTAATACCAAAGTAGATAAAATTGTAGCTTGAAATAACCCAGTTATTTTAGGAGCAATCTTTATGTCAGTAGTTGCTCTTGCTGGAATTGGAACAAATTTATTTATTGATAACAGCTTACAAATAGGGTCAATTGTAGCTTTTGGTTCATATATTTGAATGATTTCAGGTTCATTAATGGGGATTATGAATGTCCTTGGAATGATACTGATGGCTATTCCATCTTCAAAAAGAGTTAAAGAAATTATTTATCATGTTCCAAGTATTACTAATTCACTAGAAGCTATCAAACAAGATCTTTTAGGTGGAATTAAGTTTGAAAATGTTTCATTTTCATACCATGGAAATAATGTTCTTAGTTTAGATAATATTAATTTATCAATCCCTGCTGGAGCTTCAATTGGTATTATTGGAGAAACCGGTTCAGGAAAAACTACTTTTACTTCACTGATAGCGAGATTTTATGATCCTCAAATTGGAAATGTTTATTTAGATGATACTAATATTAAACATTTAGATTTAACTTATACTAAGTCTCAAATAGCTCAAGTTTTCCAAGAATCTACCTTATTTAAAGGTACATTAAGAGAAAATATTTGCTGAGGAAAACAAGATGCAAGCGATGAAGAAATTTTTGCTGCTTTAAAACAAGCTAATATTTATGATTATGTTATGGCTCTACCAGATGGGCTAAATCACCCTGTTTCTCAAAAAGGACAAAACTTTTCTGGTGGTCAAAAGCAACGTTTATGTATTGCGCGTGCTTTAATTAAGCAACCAAAAATTTTAATTCTTGATGATGCTACTTCAGCAGTTGATTTTAAAACTGAAGCACAAATTAAAAAGGCAATTAATAACATTAAGCAATGTACCAAAATTATTATTGCTCAAAAAATAAATACCATTAAAGACTGTGATCAAATACTAGTTTTTGAAAATGGAGAAATTGCAAATATAGGAACTCATGATGAATTATTGAATTCTAGTGAGTTTTATGCAGAATTAGCAAAAGCACAACAATCTGTAGGAGGTATTGATGAAATCCTTTCAAGCAATGAATCATACAAAGAATTATCAGAAAATATCTAATGCTGATAAGAAAAAGACTTTTTCTCGTCTTGTAAAAATTCTTTGAAAAGATAACAAATGATGACTTGTGCTAGTGGCTTTTCTTATTTTACTTTCCACAGTAGGAATGCTTTATCAACAAGTCTTTATTGGGAAAATTATAGTAGGATTATTCCTTCAACCGGTGCAAGATGGACAGGTGCAACCTAGTGATTTTAAATGAGATCAATTTTACTTAACTATTGGTGGAAGTGTTATTTTATTCCTAATTAGTATTTTTTCAGGATTTGCTGCAACTAGAATTATGATTAATATCACTTATAAGACTATGACAAATATGCGGACACAACTTTATAAGCATATGCAATCACTTCCAATTAAATATTTTGATGATAATTCTAAAGGTAATTTAATTTCTCGCCTTACAGCTGATATTGATACACTTAGACAATTTTTATCTAAAACATTCCCTTCAATAGTGCAATCACTTATTATACTTTTTGCCTCAATTATAATTATGCTTGTGTTAAATTGACAACTTAGTTTAATTATGATAGGAGTTATTGTTTTAATCTTTTTAACTTCATTTTTAATTGGTAAAAAATCTTCTAAAGCTTTTATCAAGAAACAAAAAGCAATTGGAGAACAAACTGGTTATGCTGAAGAAATAATTGGTGGATTAAAAACTGTTAAAATATTTAACCAAGAAGCTAATGCAATTAAACATTTTAATAATGTAAATAATGATTTAGCTAAAGTTAACTTTAAATCAGAATTTTGAGCTAGTGTAATTTGACCTGTTTCACAAAACTTAGGCAATATAGCTTATGCTTTAGTAACTATTTTTGGTGGAATTATGGTTATAGATTTTGCGTTGCAAGGAAATGGACTTGCAGCTGGAGCTAGTGCGGGACTAACAGTAGGAACATTTATTTCATTTACTCAATTTGCTAAATCATTTGCTGGACCAGTATCCACCATGACACAAAATGCTAACTCAGTAGTTTTAGCACTTGCTGGAGCTAATAGAGTGTTTGAAGTAATGGACCAAGCTCCTGAAATTAATCAAGGAAAAATTACTTTAGTTAAAGTTGAAAAAGCTAAAGATAAATTTGTTGAAGTACCTACTTCAGAACTTTATGGAAAATATGCTTGAAAAATAACTTCAGGTAATGAAATTTCATATCAATTACTTCAAGGAAAAATTGAGTTTAAAAATGTTTCATTTAAATATGGTGATGAATATAACTTAAAAAATATTACTTTCACAGCTAATCCAGGTGAAAAAGTAGCTTTAGTTGGTGCTACAGGAGCTGGAAAAACTACTATTACAAGTTTACTTGCAAGATTTTATGAAATTACTGAAGGTGAAATTTTATATGATGGTATCCCATTAACTGAGATTGAAAAAGATTCATTAAGAAAATCACTAGGATATGTATTACAAGAAACTGTGCTTTTTAGTGATACTGTTAAAAATAATATTGCTTATGGTTCAGATGGAATTAATGAATTTGTTATGAATGATGTAACAGAAGCTGCTCACTTAAATGGTCATATTGATAAATTAAATGATAAATATGAAACTATACTAGTTAATTCAGGTTCAAACCTTTCACAAGGGCAAAGACAACTAGTTTCAATTGCTAGAGCTAGTTATAAAAACCCACCTGTATTAATACTGGATGAAGCAACTTCTAATATTGATACACACACAGAAATTATTGTTGAAAAAGCAATGGATAAATTAGTACAAAATCGTACTTCATTTATTATTGCGCATAGACTTTCTACAATAATTAATGCAGATAAAATCATTGTACTAAATGAAGGTAAAATACTTGAAATTGGTACACATAATGAATTGTTAAATAATAAAGGAACATACTGACAGCTTTGACAGAATGCTTCAAATAATAATTAAAAAATGTATAGCTCACTATAAAAATGGGCTATACATTTTTTCTATTCGTCTGCTAAGTTTTGAATAACTTTTTTAGTTAGTTCATATGCAGGACTGTTGTGTCAATCAATAATTGCTTGTCGAGCTTGTTCAGCAAATTTATTGATATCACCGTATTTGATATTGTCTTTTTTATTTTTCATATATCTCCTTAAAATTTTAATAAACAATTGTTGAAAATAAAATCAATAATAACTTCTGTTAATCTAAAAGCATTTTCAGGATCGTTTAAATGTGATAATTCTACTCATTTGATAATTTCATTAGTGTAGATTTTATCATATTTAAATCTTTCATAATTCTTTTCAGTTTTATAAATGCTATCATCTTGAAAACTTCATTTTATATATAACGAAGAAAAGATTAATAGCATAACATTTAATAATGCATAGATTAAACGTTTGTTACCATTTGTTAGTAGATGTCTTTTAATAAATCCTTCAATAATATAAGATGTTAAAAAGATAACATCATATTTTAAAAAGTCTTTATAAGAATCATCATACAAAATGTATGAGTAAAAACTGCTGATTCTTAACTCTATTAGTTTTTCAACTTTATCAACTGTTTCAATATCTTCATCAATAGGTTCATCAGAAAGCTGTTTAGCTACTCTATATGCTTCATTCACAATAATAGGGATAATATTTTCTATAATTGCTTCAAATTCGAAAAGCTCAAAGGTAAATTTAAAAGATTGATTTGATTTGGTATTAGTAAATAAAATAGATTTTTCGGTGTCAAAATTATTGGTTATTTTTAAAAAATTATTTGGGTTAAATTTGATTGTATATAAATTAAAAAGTGACTCTATGTTTTCATTTTGAAGTGTTCAGATAACGTATTGTTTTACATTATCCATAATATAATTAATATCCTCTAATTAAAAGTTCTATTGCTTGTGAACGATTTAATACTCCACCTTTTTCCTCGATAATTTGATCGAGTTTAGCTAATGCTAATGGTGTAAGGGTTATAGAAATAGGCTTCTTATAAACTCTATTTGAAGTTGTAACTGCTTGTGTGTCCATACTTCTCCTTTTCTTGTTTTTACATAATTATTTTATCATATAAAAAACTATATTATGGTCTAATGTAATAATTTTTAAGCCTAATTTTGAGATAAAAATGAATTTATTTTAATTATCATTATTTAATGATGATAAATGTTTATTTCTTTTGTTTATATAATATTTCATTTTTTTCGTTAGATTTTCTTTAGGGATCTGACGGTATGAGTTTATAATTTCTTCTCGTATATTCTTGATGAAATCATCTTTTAATTTATGAATCACACCATTTTCATCATATGTGAATTCATAATTATCAAAGCTAGCATGTATATTAGATTCTAAGTTTAAATAATTAAATTCATCTGCTATTTCATTTAATATTTTTTGGATTTTTTTACCTATTGTTTTATGTGCAATTTTTTCATTATTGTTTTTTCAAAATTCAACGGCATCTTCTTTTATTCATTCAACATTATAAATGTGAGCTTTTTGTGTTTTGTAATTGATATTAAATATCTTTTTATTTGATGTATTTATATTTTTTACATATTTATTTCTTAGTTTTTTAGCTTCATTTTTTACTTTGTTTATTATGCTGAATTCATTATTTAAGTTTTTCTTAGCATCTTCTATGGCTTTTTTGAGATCTTTTTTTGTTTTACTGTTAACATCCTTATTTTCATATTGGTTTAACACATAATAAAGATCCTTAAATTCTTTATTGAGAAGGCTATCAAATTCATTAAAAGATTTAATATCATCAACTGTTTTGCTGAAGTGACTTAAGAAGTTATTTAAATTCTGAGATACAAAATAGTCTTCTAAATTTAATGAATCAAGAATTAAAGGAAGATTGTAAATAACCTTAAATCAGCCTGAGGCTTCTTTATCTAAAATTAATTCTGAACCTTCTGGATTAGATAAAGAACCTTGGACATTGCTTCCTTTTAATTGATATATCAATTCTTTTAAATTTCCATTATGTTCTTGAAAATATTTTATGTTTATAAAATTATTTAAAATATAAAGTTGTTCTATGTTTAATTGAATAATATCATGTTGATTATTTGAATATCTTTCAATAAAATCAAGATTTAATTATTCAAATAGTTTTTTTCTAATTTTAAAATTTCTAGGTGGTTTAGCATTTATCAGACCTGCATCAGCATCAAGATGCTGTTTTGTATTCATTTTATCAATTTGACATTCTGTAAAGTTTAAATATCATGTTTTTATGTAACCTAATTTTGTATCAAAAGCTATGTATAAATTAAATTTACATTTTATAGCTTTTGTATTTTTACTTGATTTATGATTTCTAGTGCAAAATGGAATTTTAAAAATTTCTACTTGAGACATTTTAAAATCTCCTTAAATATCGCTTCTAAAACTTCTACAGATATTGAATTGCCGCACGTATAAATCATTTTTGTTTCAGAAATTAAGCCACTATTTTTAACAATATTATGGTCTTTTTTGTCAAAGCCCATGTACAAAAATGATTCTAATGAACTTATAAACTTAAGCTTGTTTTCTTTTTCAAAATAAAATTTTAATCTCGAATTAGCTCCACTTGCTGTTAGTGTCGGACCACTGTTTACAGGTTTATAAATATATGATTCTGAATTAAATTTTGTATATCCTATTAATCTAGCTTTAGTAATATTATTTTTTGTAGTTGTAAAATTTGTTATTTTATATTTGCTCATTAAGTTAGAATATTTGTCATCAATGTTTAATTTGATTATTTTTTCAAGAGTTTTTCTTGATTTTTCAGGTTTAGGGAATTCAAAATCTTTACTTAAATGAGTTTCTAATATAGATACAGCAAAAACTCTTTCCCTATTTTGGGCAGAACCATAATCGGCTGAATTTAGAACTTTAAAATATGATTTATACCCTAAATCAGACAATGTATTTAATCAATTATTAAACGGTTCTTTAAATTTGGATGTATTTAAAGCTTTCACATTTTCTAATAATAAAACTTTTGGTAATCTATCAATATTTTCTTTAAGAATTCTTTCTACTTCATATAAAAGACCACTGCGAGTCCCTATTTTTATTCCTCTTTGTTTTCCTTGCTGTGATAAATCTTGACAAGGAAATGAATACGTAAATATATCAATATTTTCAGGTAATCTTGAAAACTGGGTTATATCTGTTGATGAAGTAAATGTTTCAAGCTTTGTATGATTTTTATAATGCTTATTAGAATATTCATTATTCACATAAGAATATAAATATGGAAATATCAAACTAAGCTTATCCTCATTCATGTTGAAGAAATATTTCTTTGAAACTGGTTTCTTAGAATCTGAACTAAATGTATATTTGCTTAAAAGTGTTGCTTTTTCATTATGCGATAATTTCGTTTCGGGTTTTAATTTTCCATAATGTATGAGTTGATAAGATATTATTGCATCGATATATCAATCAATAGTTCCTAAATTATTAATTTCGAGCGAAAGCTCCTCTCTCTCTCTCTCTCTCTCTCTCTCTTCTTATATTGTTAAGTGCTTTATATTGTGAACCTATTCCGGCGAATGATTCAAATAAATTTATTGTTTTTTTCATTTGAATTTATTATACCGTATTGCTACTATGTTGTATGTAATAATAACAAAGTATAAAAAATAGAAAAGTATTTAAAACCTCTATATTTAAGCCTTAAACACAATTATGTATTTTTAAAAATCAATATATAATATATTTGATTTTTCAATAAATTAAAATATTAGAAAAAGGGGGACATAATGGCTAACATTAAGTCAAAAGTTAAAAGTATAGCTAAGATGGAACAAGCTCGTCAAAAAAACGCAGCTATGAAATCTCGTGTTAAAACAGCTGTACGTAAAGCTAGAGAAGCTGTGATTGCTAAAGATCCTAAAGCTAACGAATTAGTAGCTTTTGCTCACAAAACAATCGCTAAAGCAGTTTCTAAAGGTGTATTCCATGCAAATAAAGGTGCAAGAAAACACTCTAGATTAGATGAATTTGTAAACAAAAACAAATAGTCATTTAATTAGTTAACTAATCTAATGCAAATTAGAGCCAAAGAGGAATCTTTGGTTTTTTATTTGCAAATAAAAACTCGCTAGGCGAGTAATTATTACATTTTAATGCTTCCAGTTGTTCTTGGGTATGGAATAGCTTCTCTAATGTTTTCTGTTCCTGTTACATACATAACAAGTCTTTCAAATCCAAGTCCAAATCCTGAAGTAAGCATGTGACCGTATCTACGTAAGTTTAGGTATCATTCTAAATCTTTTTCATCAATTCCAAGTTCTCTAACTCTAGTTAAAAGTTTATCGTAATCAGATTCACGTTGAGATCCCCCAACAAGTTCTCCAACTCCGGGAACTAGTAAGTCAAAAGCAGCTACAGTTCTTCCATCATCATTTTGTTTCATATAAAATGCTTTGAAATCTTTAGGGAAGTTAATAATAGCCACAGGAGCATTATAAACTTTTTCAGTTAAGTATCTTTCATGTTCTGAACCTAAATCAAGTCCAAATTCAATATCTTTGTTTTCAAAGATATCTCTAACTTTTTTAAGTTCTTCAATTGCATCAGCATAATCAACTACTTTAAGTGGAGTTTCAACAAAGTGGTTTAATCTATCAATTAATCCATTGTTTGAAATTGAATCTAAATATTCAAGCTCCATTCTATTTTTAGCCATAGTGTTTCTAATAACTACTTTAAGCATATCATCAGCAAGTTCAATTGTTTGAAGTAAATCATAAAATGCAACTTCTGGTTCAATCATTCAGAATTCAGCTAAATGTCTTTTGGTGTTTGATTTTTCAGCTCTAAATGTTGGTGCAAAAGTATAAATCTTCTTCATTCCAACTGCATAAGATTCACCATGAAGTTGTCCAGTAACTCCTAAAGTAGCTTTTTTAGCTTTTCCAAAAAATGGGTCTTGTGATTCATTATCTGAAACTAAAAATGTTTCTCCAGCTCCTTCTCCATCATTACTTGTGATTATAGGGCTAGCCATAAGGTAAAAATCTTTAGCAATAAAGTATTTATGAATTTCTTGAGCTAATGTTGAACGAATAAGCATAATAGCTCTAAGAAGGTTAGTTCTATGTCTAAGGTGTGGAATTTCACGTAATGTTTCTAAATTCATTTCTTGTGATTGAATTGGATAATCTTCATCCACTTTTTTATATCCAACAAGTTGTGTAGCAATCATTTCAATTGGTTGAGGTGCATCCGGTGTAGCATGTAAGCTTCCTTTAACTACAATAGCGCTTCCTGGTTTTAAACTATCTAAAATATTGAAGTCGAAGTTTTCTCCTTTGAAAACTACTTGAAGGTTTTTAATTGTTGAACCATCATTTACTTCTATAAAACGAATTTTCTTGTTTCCTCTGTTACTTGAAACTCACCCTTCAACAGTTACATCTGTTCATGTGTCATAAAATCCTGGTTTAAGGATTATTTTTTTAATTGAGTGCATAATTCTCCTAAATTTAATCTTGGTATTTAACTTTAATTATTATTTTATCTTTACTTTCTAAAGATTCATTTGCAAAAGTAATTTTGTGTAATTCACCTGGGAAAAAGAGCGCAAATGTTCCTTTAGTTAATCTAACTTTATTTTGATACTGTGAAGCCTTAATATAGAAAACATCGTTTTCTTTATTAATGTCTAAAATATCACTTTGAGTGTATTTTGGCTCTGGGTCAAAATAAATAATTTCATCATCTTGATAAAAGACATGAATATCAATGGTGTAATCATGCATTTCACCATAATTTTCTTGATAAAGAGGGCTAAAATTCCGTTTAACAAGCTTTATATCATCAGAAAATTGATGAACTCCATGTGAGCATTCTTCCATATTGCCTTTGAGTGCGAGCTCAAGAGCATTTTGTAAAACATCATTTTTAAAGTTATACTTTTTGATATTTTCAAGTTTGTCAAATATCATTTTAACCTCCTAATTTGTTTATGTGTAAATTATAAAGCTTTTCTTTTATATTTAAATATAAAAGAAAAGAAAAATCTCCATTATTTTTGGAGATGTTTCAGCTAAAATTAAGCGACTTTTACTCTTTTTTTAGTTTCGAATTGATAATCGGTTGCATATAAAATTCCATCAGCAAATTGTAATTTTAAACCGGCTGGAATTTTGGTTTTTGAAGCATAATAAATCTTAACTCTTTTGCCTTGTAAAATATAATAAGCTCCTGGATTTGAACTAAAAGCTCTAATTTTATTAAATGCTTCATTTAGACTTTCTTCAGGTTTTAATAAAGCATCTTCCTTATTAAGCTTAGGCGACATAGTTACTAAAGTTTCATCTTGAGGTGTTGGGGTGTATTTACCAGCAGCAAAATTATTTAATCATTCAGTAATATTTTCTTTAGCTAAAAGAGAGATTTTTTCAAACATACTATCACTTGTGTCACTATCTAAAATAGGTGTGCTTACTGTAGTAATTACATCTCCAGCATCCATAGCTTTTACCATATACATAAGTGAAATACCTGTGATATTATCTCCGTTTCAAATAGCATATTGAATTGGAGCTGCACCTCTATATTTAGGTAGTAAACTACCATGAATATTTAAAGCAGCTTTTTTAGGTAAATCCAGTACTTTTTGCGGAATAATTTGCCCAAAAGCACAAGTGAGTAAAATATCAAAATCAATCTGAGCTAACTCATCATAAATTTCACTAATTTTATTGGGTTGATAAACTTTGATACCATATTTTTCACCCAAAAGTTTAGCGGGTGTAGGTTCAAGTTTATATCCTCGATTAGCTGGTTTATCTGGTTGAGAAATAATTGCAATTACATCAAAGTTTTGAATCACTTCTTCAAAAATGGGAACTGAAAATACTGGTGTTCCTGCTAAAATAATCTTTAATTTTTCCATGTTATACTCCTATAAAAGTTTCTACTTTAGTTAATTGAATTATTAAGTGAATTAATTTATCTATTAATGGTTTTGAAACAACAGTTACATTATTGGCTTTTTTGCTGGTAGCAAAATGTTTAGCTAATTCATTTAGTGGAAAATATGAACCAAAATAAGTTAATAAATTATTTTGAGCTCTATTTTGTAGTATTTTTAATAAAACTGATTCTAAAAATCATTCAGTATATTTTTTAAGCCCAATTTCATCTAAAATCAGCACTGGAACATTTGAAAGCTCATTAATTAAATAATTAATATCTTCAGAATTACCAATTAAATTTTTAACTCATTCATCTAATTGATTTAAATCCATGTATGTCACTGCTACATCGTTTAAAGCAAAAGTATTAGCTAAAGCTGAAAGGTATTTTACCCGATAACTATTTGCTGGTCCATGGAAATAAACTCCATATAAAGGATTAAAATCTTTCTTTTGCAGTGCTAATAAAATTTCAATTTTAATACCGGCTAAATCATAATATAAATTATCATCAATATCTAAATCATTTAAATTTTCTGAGTAAAAAGGTTCAGAAATATGTTGCAATATTATATTATTTAACATACGATATTTATCACCTTTAGCATTATGTGCAATGCTTTTGGTGATTAGTAACTTATTATTTTCATCTCTAGAAAATTGATATAAATAAGGTGAAGCATCTGGATTTTGCAATTGGTTTTTATAATCTATAAAAAAATTAAAGTAATCCCAGATTTCAAAATCTGAGACTTTTAATTTTTTGAAAACTTTAGCTAGTAAAGGTTCTTGTTTAATTTGAGCAATTAAAGATTCTTTACTAATGTTTTGACTAAGTAGTGAGTTAAATGAAGCTTTTGAGCTCATTGTGCCTCCTTATTTTAAAGCTGCTTTTAATATTTCTTTCTTTTGGAACACTTTTAAATCATAAGTGTTTTTTAATTTACCATCAAAGTAATTTTCAACCATTTCAAAATCAGTTAAATTCATTTGAATAACTTCATTAATCATGCTTCCTGAATGTTTTAATCATTCTTTAATAGGTCTTCCATCATTTCTTTTTGAGTGATAGAATGAAAGGAATAAAATTAAATTAAGCACTTTATCATCTTTTAATTTGCCTTGTCATTGTGAAATAGTTGCATAAGTGTTTTGATCAAGTTCTGAATTAATTAATTGTTCTGCAAATTGAATTGAAGTTAATTTTAAAATAGCTTCATATTCATTTGGATATTTAATTTTACCAATTTCAAGTTTAGTTGCAGTTGCAAAATCAAATCTTTGGTTTTGAATTGAACTTTTTCTGCTTTTACCAATTCTAATCACATCTTCAACAAAAGTATTATTAACTTGTGCAGAAATTGTGTGATTGAATTCTGAGAAGAAATCAGTAGAAACGTCTTCAACATTGTAAGTTTCTTTATAAGTTGAAGGACGTGTTTTTGAAATTATCATGTGTTTATAGTTTTCTTCACCGATGTGATTACGTAATAAATCTGAAAGCAATTGGTTTTGTTTAAATCCGAAAGCATTAAGTGGTTTTTGCAATGAAAAGATCATTATTTTTCTTTCATGATCAGCATATGAATTAATTAAACCACAAGCTTCAAGTTGTCTTCTAGCTTTTAAAAGTGAATCTAAATCACTGTTTAAAAAGGTGGTTAAAGCAGCAAAATCATAATTAAAACGTTTAAAATTACTGTCTTTTACGTAATCTAAAAAATAGTGATATAAAAAGATAGGATTTGAGCCTAAAAATGGACCATAAAATTCTCTTAAATTAACTAAATCATCATTAGTGATTTCATTACTTTTTTCGATTGCAAAATAACTGTATTGTAAGTCCATTTTTAGCTCCTTGAAATTTAAAAATAAATATTGGTACTTATATTTTACATAGTTTGCTTTATCTCGTGTAATAATAATTTAATTTTATCTAAATTATCACGTTTATTCAAGGGGATATTCACAACCTTTTTATTTCTAAAAAAATCTTTTTCCTCTCAATTATAGGCGTTTTGGTTTAATAAAATTTCTAAAACAAAGTTATCCACACCCTTATTTTTTAGCAATTTTTCATGCTGAGAAGGCGAAATTTGCATATTAAGAATTAAAGAGAAAAAAGTCGAAAAATCTACTATTTTTGTAGCTAAAATTGGTATTTCTACAAAATCATACTGATGCTGTTGTAAATGCGATTTTATCTCTAAAAAAACCTCTTTTTCTATTAGTTGTAAATTAGTCAAATCTTGACGAATTCATTTTTTGATTTCATCCTTGCTAACTTGGTTATTTTTTATCAAAAATTCACCAATATTTTGCTTAATTTTATTAATAAAATCACTGTTTTGAGTATATAAATAATTTACATATTCATCACAAGAAAAAGTTGAATATCCAAGCGAAGCACAAGATTTTAAAAATGTAGTTTTACCAGAAGCTATTTTTCCAACTATTGCTATCATATTAATTCTTTTAATTTAGCTAAAACAAATCTAAGTTCTAAATCCTCTAGTTGCATAATTGCATTTTCTATATCTAAATCAATTACATAGTCATCTTTATTAGTATCAAAATCAGTAACATTAGGATTTAGTGTAGCCATTTGTAAACAAAATAGTGCATCTTGTTTACCATTTTGTAATTTAGTAATTACACTTTTAGTTAAATCATTACTTCAATTAGCTTCATTTTGATACAAATTAGGAACTGATCCATATTTTTGAATTAAGCTAACAGCAGTTTTATCACCAATTCCTTTAACTCCAGGTAAATTATCACTACTATCTCCAGCAAGAGCTTTATAATCAATTACTTGAGAAGGTAAAAATCCATAAATTTGGAAATAATTGTCTAGTGTAAGTAAAGAATAATTATTACTATCTTTTTGAATTATTGCAGTATTTTGATCAATTAATTGTTGTAAGTCTTTATCTCTTGAAAAGATGATTTTGAATTGATCATCTGCTACTTGTTTACAGTAAGCTGCAATTAAATCATCAGCCTCAAATCCAGGCATTTCTTGGAAATTAACATTTAAAGATTTTAAAATTTCTTTAACTAAGTTAAATTGAACAAATAATTCTTCTGGTGCTTTAGTTCTACCAGCTTTATAATCTTGATAAATATCATGTCTAAAGCTTTTTTTTGGCGAGTCAAAAGCTATATATAAATGAGTAGGATTGTAAAAGTCAATTAATTTAATTAATTGATGTAAAAATAAGTTAATTCCATTAGTTGGAACTCCTTTAGAACTACGCATAATATTAGTTGGATTACCATAATATGTAGCATAAAAAGATTGGAACATTAAATAGTTCCCATCTATTAGTAAGTGTTTTTCTTTTTTATTCATTGTTATTATTTTCTTCCTTTCAATCAATGAAAGTATAATAATTAGCCTTATTTAGTTTAAGTAGTGCTATTATCATTCTTGGTTGAGTGTTGTTTAAAATTTCGCTTGCTTTAGAACTAAATCCAAAGGCTAAAACGCTTTTTGAATTATCTACTAGAGAAACTCTTGGACGACCTTTTGCGTCTTTTTGAACTTTAGATAAGTAACATTTAACTCAAGTTGAATGCTCATTAACATCAGCTAGAGTTTTGTATCCTTCAATATTTGCAATTCCACTAAGAGCATTATAAACACCACCTAATAATTCGGATTCATATTTCATTTCTAGTGCTACATCAGTAGGAATTAGGTCAAAAACTACATCAGCAATGTTTTGGGTTTTAATAAAGTTAAGTAGTAAAGCACTTTTATCACCTTTAACTTTTTTGTATGAAGTTTCAAATAATTCATTAAATACACTAGCGTATTTTTCTTTTGCATTCATTAAAGTAGCGATACCACCAAATTCTCTAAAAGCATTTGCTTTAATTAAATTATCAATTACGCTTTCAGATATTCCAGCTATATTTCTAAGTCTTAAAAATGCTTCAATAAAGTTATTATAAGTTCCATTAGTTTTTCTTTCTTCAGTAATTTTACCAGCAGCTACTCCACCGACACCTTTAATCATTAAAATAGGTAAATATAATTCATTATTTACAATTTCAACTACATCAGTAGAAACATTAATTTCAGGTGAATGAACTTTTATGCCTTGATTTGTAGCATCAGCAACATATTTTTTAATATTTTGTTGATCTGAAGAAGAGTTTGAAATTAATACTTTATAGAAAATTAATGGATATTTTGCTTTGTAGTAAGCAAGTTTATAAGCAATTAATGCATAAGCAACTGCATGTGATTTATTAAATCCATAAGCAGCAAATTTTTCAATATTTGAATAAATTTCTTCTAGTACATTAAGAGGTATATTATTTTGTAATCCACCTTGGAAAAATGCAGCTTTATAACTATGTAATTTAGCTTCATCTTTTTTAGAAATAGCTCTACGTAAAAGGTCAGCTTGCGCAAAACTCATTCCAGCAACTTTTTGAGCTATTTGCATAATTTGTTCTTGGTAAACAATTATTCCATAAGTATTTTTAACTATTTCATCATACAATGGATGAAGTTTTTCAATATTATTTGGATTTTGTTTATTTCTACCATATGTAGCTATATATTGCATTGGTCCAGGTCTAAAGAGTGAAATAATTGCATAAATATCATCAAATGAATCAATTCCAACTTCTTTAATAGCATTTTGCATTCCGGGAGATTCTAATTGGAAAATACCATTAGTTAATAAATTATTTAGCAGTTTAATTGCATCAGCGTCTAAAAATTTAGAATAACTTTTACCAATTAAATTATCAAAACGATATTGTGGTTGAATCATATCTTCAATTTCTTGTAAAATAGTTAAGTTTTTAAGACCTAAAAAATCAATTTTAATTAATCCAAATCTTTCTAAATAATTTAGTGTGAATTCCACTTGCTGCAAGGTATTAGCATTATAAGTTACTGGAACAACATCTTTTATTGGACGATCACAAATAATAACCCCAGCAGCATGAATTCCAACTTGACGAGGTAATCCTTCAATTTGGCTTGCTAAATAATGTAATCTCGGATGTAAATCAACATAGTTTTTATATTTTTCATTATTCTTATAAGCCTCAACTAAAGAGGTATCAGTATTTTTTAAGGTATTACATACCTTATCAATTTCACTAACAGGAATATTAAGGTATCTTGCTATATCTCTTAATGAATTTTTTAAAGCTAAAGTTTGAAACACTGAAATTAAAGCGACATTTTGCTCACCATATTTATTTTTGATATATTGTAATAATTCATCTCTTCTACTATCTTGAATATCAATATCAATATCAGGAAGTGAAACACGGTCTTTATTTAGGAATCTTTCAAACAATAAATCAAATTCAAGTGGATCAATATCAGTAATTCCTAGTAAATAAGAAATTAATGAACCAGAAGCCGAACCTCTTCCTGGTCCGATAGCAATTCCTTGTGATTTTGCATAATTAATAATGTCTTGAATGATTAAAAAGTAGTCTAAAAATCCTAAGTTTTTAATAACTTCAAATTCATAATAAACTCTTTGTTTAACTACATCTTCACCAAAGGTATAAATTAAATCTAATGCTTTTTGATTTGAAAGCAATTTAGCTAATTCTTTTTTAACATCCCCATCAAACTTAGCTAATTTAATGCTTTTATCCGGCATTATAACATTACAGCTAAGGGCTATTTGCTCAGTTAATTGTGCTACAGTTTCATCAACATTAGCAAAATCATCCTCGTCTAAATAATCAGAGTAATAATGTTGAGTGTATTCGATATTACCAATTGCATTTAAAATAGGAATTAATTCATTTTGCTCTTGTGTAAGAACTTTTTTACATGGGGCTCAAAGTGTTTGGATTTCTTGTTGTTTTTTATTATTTAAATAAAAATTACTTAAATAATTTTTAACTGTAATATTTTTAGCTTTTAATCCTTTAAATTCATGATCAATAACATAAACATTTTCATTTTCTAATTCATAATAAGAAATGTCTTGTCCTTGAGTTCTTTTGTAAATTAAATCATTTAAAAATATGTATCCAGCATTATTTTTAGCTAGTAAAAATACACTAAAGTTTTCAACTAAATCTAGTTCAAGTCCAATTAGTGGTTTAATTCCATAATTAGTTTGCATTTCTCAATAATATTGCAACGCATATAAGTTATCAATATCCGTTAAAGGCAGAAATTCCATCTTATTTTTTTGTGCTAAAGCAATAAGCTCTTGAACACGAATTGCTGAATTTAAAAAAGAGTATTCTGTATTTGTGTGAAGATATATTTTTTTCATATTTGTATTATAGTGTATTATCTAATATCTACTGCTAAAAAGCTGATTTTTTTCTTTAGAAAAAAGAAAAAAGTTGACTACTTTTCGTCAACTTTATTGTGGTCTTGAATAGATTTAATTGCAGTTCAATCTACTAAGTATAGTGTTAATAAATCAGGACCTGTTAATTCTGTTTTTGTAAAATTAGCTAAATCACCTTCTAAATCTGGTCCACTTTGTAAAACTTGAGTAATTGTAGAATTTTTAGCTATGCTGTATAAAAAATCATTTATTAGTTTTTTATCGTGAAATTCATCAAACGTATATTCATATGAAAAGTTTTTAAATCAACTAGGATTTGTTTTTTCATAAGGTGCTATTTTATCTCAAATAGTTTTAAGGTGATTAATGATAAATTCAACATTGCTTGCTGGAAAATGTTTATCAGGGTTTAAAGGGTAAACTTCATCTCAAGCTTTTTGTCATTTTTCGTCTTGATTTGAGAATAATTCAGTTTCTAAATCATTAGCAAATTTTAACATTTCAGCTTTATTTTGAACTTTTTCATTAATGTTATCAACTGGTGCTTCTTGTCCGCTTCCATTTGTAGAAGGGCTTTCTTGATTATTTCCTCCATTAGCACTACCATTGCTATTTCCTGGATTTTGATTTGCAGGTTTATCTATTTCTTGGTTGCTTCCTCCATTTGTGCTTCCAGCACTATCAGCTGGATTCTTTTGACCATCATTATCTCATTTTTTATTATCATCTGATGGTTTTTGTTCATTATTGCATGCTATCATGCTTAAAGGTAATATAGCAGCAGAACTAATTCCGCCTAAAAGTAATAAAAATTTTTTCATGTAGGTATTATATATATATATATATATATATAATCGGGAATATATTTTGGAAGATTTTTGAGCCTAGGAGGTAGAGTTAAAAAGATTTTTAGTAGTATTTAAAAGAAAGAAAATTACGTGTTTTATTCAAATTTATTAATTTTAAAAAAAACTTTTAAATTTGGGGATTTTAAACTAATCCAGCATATCTTTAACCAGTATAAAATAAATTAAATTTTTAAAATAAAATTACTACATTTCAGCTTATTTTGTACTGAAAAAACCTTATTTAATAGCTTAATTATGCTGATACATATTAAGCTTATTTGATATAATTAAAGCATTATTTGAAAGGATAAAAAATGACTAATCAAGAATTCAAAAATAGATTAATAAAATACATGGAAATTGAAGCTATGTCTAGATATGAAGAACCGGTAGCTGATGAATTAAGAAAAAATATCAAAGGATATGAAGTTAGCAGAGATAAAATGGGTTCTATTATTTTTCATAAACCTTCAAAAAATCCTAATGCACCTAAAGTTATGATAGCTGCACACATGGATGAAGTTGGTTATATCGTAAGAAGAATCGACAAAAGTGGACAATTACTTCTTAGTCCAATTGGAGGAATTTGAGCTACAACTGTAGTTGGAACTAAAGCTAAATTAATTACTGAAAAGGGTACTTATTTAGGTCTTTTTGGACACACTTCAATTCATATTATGGAAAGAGAAAAAGTTTCTAAAGCAATTAGTAATGATGAATTATATGCTGACTTTGGATTCAAAAATGAACAAGAAGCCTTGGATGCTGGGGTGGAAATTGGAAATAGAGTTCAAATGAGTGGAGAAACTATTTTATTTGCTAATGAAGATTTAATTGGTGGTAAAGCTATGGATAATAGAGCTGGAGTAGCTGTATTTGAAGCTTTAGCACAAGAAATAGCACCTGAAGAATTAGATGTTGACTTGTATTTAGTTGGAACAGTGCAAGAAGAAGTTGGAACTCGTGGAGCTAAAACTTCAGTTTCAATTGTTAATCCAGATGTTGCTATTGCGCTTGATACAACTTCTTCACATGATACAATTGGAACAATTCCTGGAACTACAGCTTTATTTAAAGGAGCTGCTCTTAGAATCAAAGATGGTGGAAACTTAATGGATACAGGATTAATTAATGAATTTGTTTCAGTAGCTAAAAAATACAACATTCCAGCATACAAATTTGTTTCAATGGGTGGAGGAACTGATGCTCATGAATTACAATATGCTCGTGGAGGAGCTGCAACTTTAACGATTTCACTTCCACAAAGATACCTTCACTCACCTATTGGAGTATGTGCTATTTCAGATTTACTTGCTGCAAAAGATTTACTAGTAGCCTTTTTAAAAGAATTTAATCCAGATAGATATCAAGAAATTAAATATAAATAGTAAAAAGTCTTAAAAATAAGCTTTTTAACTAATAAATCTAATATATAATTTAAAAATACATAAGGAGGCAATATGGTAGAAATGTCAAATGGTGCATTTGCAGGTATGATTATTGGAGTTGTTATTTTAGTAGCTCTTGCTGCAGCACTTGTAACATTCTTTATTACAAAGAAAAAGTTTGAACAACAACTTAGAGAAAACCCACCTATTAACGAAAAAATGATTCGTATTATGTTTAAACAAATGGGTAGAACAGCTAGTGAAACTCAAATTAGACAAATTATGAAATCTATGAATCAAGCAAAAAACAAATAATTCAAAAAATAATTTCAATTCATTCGTTTTGAATGAATTTTTTATTGCTAAAATTAATTTATTAATTTATATCTATAAGATATAAATTTCTATATAATCATAATAATTGAAATATTTAATAATAAAGAGGATTAATGAAGCGATTAAAATATAACTTTAAAAGTAAACTTGCTAGCAGTAAATTTATACAGAGTTTAATAAGATTTTGACGTTGGAAATCAAACGTTTCAAAACTCAAATATTTACTCTTTGTATATTTCATTATTGTTTTAGTTTCTAGTTTATTATTATATTCACCTTGAACACAAGTTTCCACAGCTGAAAGAATTTCTTACATTGATGCAGTATTTACTACAGCTTCAGCTTTTAGTGATACTGGGCTAGTGGTTACTGATACCTTTAAGCAATGAAATGACTTTGGTCAAGCACTGATTGCAATTTTAATTCTATCTGGGGGAATTGGAATATTTGCACTGAAGTTTTTCATTATTACTTATATTTTTAGACGTAAATCATCTTCACTTGCTGAAATTAAATTAGTGCAAAGTGAGCGGGGTGGAACTGATATTGCTAAAACTAGTCAATTAATTATTTCATCAATTAAATTCTTATTTGTTTGCATTTTTATCTTTAGTATTATTCTTACACTTTATTTTTATTATGCTGAACCAATCCATACTAAAGGAATGGATGAAATGATTAAAAATGGTGATTTAGAATTTGTTTCGCCAAGAGGAAATATTCAACTTGCTTTAAAATTTGGTATTTTCCATACTATTTCAGCTATTAATAATGCTGGATTTGATATTATGTCAAACCGCAGCTTAATGCCTTATTATCAAAATTACTTCTTACAAATTTCATTCATTATTTTACTTGTTATCGGTGGACTTGGATATCCTACAATTTATGATGTATCCTGCTACATGAAACATAAAATTCGTAGAGAAAAAGCTAGATACCATTTTTCTTTATTTACTAAAGTTTCTTTAGTTACTTACTTACTGGTATTTTTAGTCGGATTCTTAATTTCAATTGGTTTTGAAGCTTCTTCAACAAATGCTTATTCATTATGAAATCAATATTATGTACCTGAAAAAATTCAATTAAATGATATTAATGGACAAGAAATTGATTTAAGTAGTAGCTATAATCAATGATCTCTTTTAAAAGATAAAAAATTAGCTAGTGAAGCTACTATCGAAAATTGAAAATACTTAAAACCATACATTGATAATGGATATTTATATGGTAATGGATTTGATAAAACCTTTGCAACTTTATTTACTGCGCTTTCTACACGTAGTGCTGGATTTGCAACAGTAAACATCAAACACTTTACTCAAGGTTCTACTTTTGTGTTTATCTTTATGATGATTATAGGAGCAGCTCCCGCTTCAACTGGAGGTGGAATTAGAACCACTACATTTGCTTTAATTATTGCTGGAATTATTCGTGTATTATTTGGAATTCCACGGGTTAGATTATTTAAACGAGCAGTTAACCAAGAAACTGTTAATATGTCTTCACAAGTACTTGCAATTGCTTTTGTACTTATTGCGCTTGCTAGTTTAGTGATGTTTTCATCATTTGCTGATTATGGTGGAAGTGTAAAATCACTACTAGGAGCTAGAAATGCTAATGAAGGATTCACGACTCAAAATATAGTCTTTGAAGTTGCTAGTGCTTTCGGAACTACTGGACTTACTTCTGGAATAACTAGTCAATTAAATACAGTTTCTAAAATTGCCTTAATTATTGTTATGTTCATTGGACAATTTGGAATTTCTTCAACATTACTTGTTTGAAAACGTAAAAAGAATTGAAAAC
Organism: Mycoplasma seminis; assembly: GCF_030718845.1. NCBI lineage: Bacteria > Bacillati > Mycoplasmatota > Mollicutes > Mycoplasmatales > Mycoplasmataceae > Mycoplasma > Mycoplasma seminis. The sequence continues at coordinate 519,515 of NZ_CP132191.1, read as the reverse complement.
GTACTTATGAATACGTTGATGCTGATATCGCTATCGGTTAGGAGATACTTATGAAATTAAAATATAAAAATGATATTGTTGTTATTGGAACAGGGCGTTTTGGCCAAGCTGTTATAGAGCAGCTTCTTAAGCTTGAAAGAAACGTTTTAATCTTAGACAAAGATTCAGAAAATACTAAATTATTTGCTGATGAAGTTGACCGTATTATTATTGGAGATGCTGCTGATACTAGAACACTTAAATCAATTGGTATTGATCAAATGGAAACAGTGGTTGTAGCTGTTTCAGATAACATTGAAATAGTAGCTGCTTTACTTGAACTTAAAGTTAAAAACATTATTGCTAGAGCAACTTCAAAACGTCATGCTAGAGTGCTTAAACAAATCGGTGTGGATGTTATTATTCGTCCAGAATATGAATCAGGTATTAGAGCTGCTTTAATTGCTACAAATAGTAACTTTATTCGTTACAGTCAAAACTTACAAGAAATCGGTGGAAACTTTGTTATTGGATCAACTAAAGTTAATAATGAACAACTAGAAAATCAACGTATTAAAGATTTAAAACTATCTCAGATGGGAATTACTATTGTTTTAATTAAATCAGGTAATACTTTTAAAAGAGCTACTGGGGATGCTATAATTCAAATAGGTGATATTGTTACTATCATAGGTGAAGTAGCTAATGTTACAAACGCTTTAGAATGATTAAATGATAAAGATGAAACTAAAGTTGAAGAAATACAGCAACCTAAAAAATTAGGTACAAAATAATCAGTTAAGTGCTGATTATTTTTTTATCTAGTAAAAAAATACTTTTAAAGCTATCCCATAGGCTTATTAGTACCTTGTATTATTTAGCAAAAGTAAAAAAAACTATATAATTTAATTAATTATATTAATTAAATTATGAGGTTAAAATGAACGAAAAAGATAAAATTTTAGAAAACGAAGAGAAAAAAGTAACAATTCAAGAAGATACAGAATTTGAATATGAAGAAAACAACACAATGATTTTTAGAAAGAAAAAAGAAGTTGTAGTTGAAGAAGATGAAGAAGAAGTACCTCAAGAAAACGATGAATATGTTGTTGAATCTCAAATTATTACCGAACCAACTGAAGGATTACACCCAGTTGTAATTGATAATGAGATGAAACAATCATTCCTTGAATACTCAATGAGTGTTATTGTGTCTCGTGCTTTACCAGATGCTAGAGATGGTCTTAAACCGGTTCACCGTAGAATTCTTTACGATATGAGTGAACTTGGAATTACTCCAGGAAGTCAACACCGTAAATCAGCTCGTATTGTCGGGGATGTTTTAGGGAAATACCACCCACATGGTGATGCATCAGTTTATGAAGCTATGGTGCGTATGGCTCAAGACTTCTCAATGCGTTATCCACTTGTTGATGGACATGGTAACTTTGGGTCAATCGATGGTGATGCAGCAGCCGCTATGCGTTATACAGAAGCTAGAATGGCTAAAATCGCAACTGAAATGCTAGAAGGAATTAAAAAGGATACAGTTGATTTTGTAGATAACTATGATGGAAGTGAACAAGAACCTACAGTGCTTCCTTGTCGTTTCCCTAACTTACTAGTTTCAGGTTCTTCAGGTATTGCTGTTGGTATGGCTACAGAAATTCCACCTCATAACCTTGGAGAAACAATTGATGCTACAATAGCTCTTGCTAAAAATCCTGATATTACCATTAAAGAATTAATGCAATATATCAAAGGACCAGATTTTCCAACTGGAGCTATTATTTTAGGAACTAAAGGGATTCAAGAAGCTTACGAAACAGGAAAAGGAAGTATTCCGGTTCGTTCAAAATGTGAAGTTATTGAACAAAGTAATGGAAAAAGCAAAATCATTATCCGTGAAATTCCTTACGCTATTAAGAAAACAACAATTATTGAAAAAATAGCTGAATTACATAAAGCTAAAGTTATTGAAGGAATTGTTGATTTAAGAGATGAATCTAACCGTGAAGGAATTAGACTTGTAATTGATGTTAAAAAAGGTGTAAATCCACATATTTTACTTAACAAGTTATATCAAAAATCAAATATTCAATCTACATTTAACTTTAACTTAGTTGCTATTGTAAATAATGAACCTAGAACACTTAATTTAAAAGAAGCTTTAGAAGTGTTTATTCAACACCAAAAAGAAGTTGTAACACGTAGATTAAAATTCGATTTAAATAAAGCTGAAGAAAGAGCACACATTTTAGATGGATTAAAAATCGCTGTTTCAAATATTGATGAAGTTGTTGCAATTATTAAAAAATCTAAAACTGATGCAGATGCGCAAAGTGCGCTTGCACAAAGATTTAATTTAAGCGAAAGACAAACTAAAGCTATCTTAGAAATGCGTTTAAGCAGACTTACTGGATTAAGTATTGAAAAAATGGATGCTGAAATTGCTGAATTAAAAGCTGAAATTGCTCATTACAAAGAAATTCTTGCCTCAGAAGAAAAATTAATAGACCAAATTGTATCTGAACTTGAAGAAGTTAAAGAAAAATACAATGATCCACGTAGAACAGTTATTGATGCTAGTGCTATCGGTATTATTTCAGATGAAGATTTAATCCCTGAAAGAGAAATTGTTATTACAATGTCTTCAAAAGGATATGTGAAACGTATGGACCTAGATGAATACAATACTCAACGTCGTGGTGGTATGGGTTCAATTTCTATGAAAACATATGACGATGATGATATAGCAATGATTATTCATGCTTCAACACATACTGACTTGCTATTATTCTCAAACTATGGAAAAGTTTATAACCTTAGAGGTCACCAAATTCCTGAAGGTTCTAAACAATCTAAAGGGCTTCCATTTATCAATATCATTCAAGGACTCGATGCTGAAAATGGAGAAAAAATTGTTTCTATCTTAAACATAGACTCATATGGTCAAAACCAATATCTTGCTACAGTTACAAAACAAGGTATGTTTAAGAAATCAGAACTTAGCTTATTTAGCAATATTAGAAAAAATGGTCTTATTGCCTTTAAACTTCGTGAAGGAGACCAATTAGTTCGTGCCTTTGTGATAGATGAAAACGATGCTGTGTTAATTGCTAATAATGTTAAAAATGTTGTTATGTTTAAATCTGATGATGTTAGACCACTAGGACGTTCATCTCTAGGAGTTAAAGGTATTAAACTTGAGCAAGGTCAAGAAGTAATTTCTGCTTCAGCTGATAATGAAGGTGAATATGTTTTAACACTTGGAGAAAGAGGATTTGGTAAATTAACTGCTAAAGAACAATTCAGATTAACTAACCGTGGTGTTAAAGGTGTAACTGGAATTAATTCAGAAAAAGCTGGTAAATTAGTATTTGCTAGATTTGTTAATATCACAGATGAATTACTTGTGATTACCTCTTCAGGTGTAACAATTAGAACAAATATAGATCAAATCTCAGAAGCTTCACGTAACACTAAAGGGGTTAAGATTATCAATCTTAAAGATGGTGACTCAATTGTGGATGTTGAAGTTATTAAACAATAATAATTTTTGTCGAGAATATTCTCGACATTTTTTAATCTTTTTATATTAAAAAACAAATAAATAATATACTACTTTTAAACGTTGTGAATTCAGCAAAATATCAGATATCTTAGTGAGACTTGCTAGAATTGTGTATCTGATCTCTATTTATTCAAGACTTTTTTGCAATAAAAACTTAGTATTTTATAATACTAAGTCAATTTAATATTTATTCATTTTATAAGGTTGGGTCATTAACTAATTTTGGAGTGTTGCTAAATGCAGAATAGTTAATTTTTGCTAATTCAGGAATGTTGATTTTTGATAAGTTTTCTGCATCAGCAAACGCATAAGGCCCGATACTTTTAACGTTAGGAAATGATGCTGATTGTAGACTTGAATTTCCTATAAAGGCAGCCCACCCGATGCTTGTTGCATTAGGAAATGAAACTGATGTTAAGCTCGTCGCACCAGCGAATGCGGAAGATTCTATACTTGTTACATTGGGAAAGTATACCGATGTTAGACTGTTTGCATTCGAAAACGCATATTCTTCTATGCTTGTTGCTTTAGGAAATGACACCGAGGTTAAGTTTGTTGCGCCTGAGAAAGCATCACCTCCAATACTTGTCACATTAGGAAATGACACTGATGTAATTTTATTATTTCCACTAAATACATCAGAACCAATAGCTGTGATACTATTATCAAATATATCACCGGTTGCATCATCTCATTTAATTAAAATACCATTTGCAACAACTTTCCCAGTGAGTTTTGGATTATAAAGAAATGCTTTAGATCCAATTTTTTCTAATTTAGGAAAATCTATTTTCTTTAAGTTTTTTGCTTCATAAAATGACTGATAGTCAATACTTGTCACATTAGGAAATGACACCGAGGTTAAGTTTGTTGCGCCTGAGAAAGCACCACCTCCAATACTTGTCACATTAGGAAATGACACTGATGTAATATTTTGATTATTATAAAATACAAAAGGTCCAACAGCTGTAATACCGTCATCAACTATATCACCAGTTGCATCATCTCATTTAATTAAAATACCATTCGCAACAACTTTCCCAGTGAGTTTTGGAGTATTAAAAAATGCTTCAGATTTAATTTTTTCTAATTTTGGAATATCTATTTTTGCTAAGTTTGTTGCGCCTGAAAAAGCACCAGCTTCAATACTTGTCACATTAGGAAATGACACTGATGTAATATTTTGATTATTATAAAATACACCACTTTTAATACTTGTAATACCGTCATCAACTATATCACCAGTTGCATCATCTCATTTAATTAAAATACCATTCGCAACAACTTTCCCAGTGAGTTTTGGAGTATTAAAAAATGCTTCAGATTCAATTTTTTCTAATTTAGGAAAATCTATTTTCTTTAAGTTTTTTGCTTCATAAAATGACCGGTAGCCAATACTTGTCACATTAGGAAATGAAACTGATGTTAACGTCGCACCAGCGAATGCTTCTTGTTCTATACTTGTTGCTTTAGGAAATGACACTGAGGTTAAGTTTCTTGCACCTAAGAAAGCACTAGCTCCGATATTTGTCACATTAGGAAATGAAACTGATGTTAAGCTTTCCACACCAGCGAATGCTGAATATCCTATACTTGCCGCCTTAGGAAATGAAACTGATGTTAGACTTCCTGCTCACATAAATGCATTATCGCCAATACTTGTCACATTAGGAAATGAAACTGATGTAATCTTATTATTTCTAATAAATACATTTGGTGCAATACTAGTAATGCTATTATCAACTATGTCGCCGGTTGCCCCATCTCATTTAATTAAAATACCATTTTGAATAATTTTTTTATCAGATAAATTATTTATTCACGAGTCATCTAAAATTTTACTATTTGACTTAATAATTTGAATTTTGGGTAAATTAACATTTTTTATTCGAATAATATCTCCTGCTTGAGGACTTTCTGAAATTATTTTTGCTTTTGGACATTCTAAAAGTTCTATTTCAGTTATATCATCAAATTTACTTTTTATTTCATTTGATATATATTTAAGCATCGCACCAGTGATATTTTCTGCATCTGGTATAAGAATTTTCTTATCTTTTATGTGATACTCTACATTAAAATTTTTATTTCCATCACTGTATAAAATTGGATATATATCATTATCTTTTACTTCTGGTGTTCCTTCTTTGTTCTTTGGTTTTTCATTTTTTGTAGAATTACATGACAATGAAATTGTGGGAACTAATACTATTGAACCTGATGTCAATAATCCTAGTATTAATAATTTATTCTTTTTCATATTTTCTCCTTATATACTAAAAAAATAGTTTGAAGTAATTGAAATATGTTTTGGGCATAAAATTACTTCATAATTTTATTATTTCAAAAAAAAAAAAAAAAAACAAGTAGCATCGAGCCTTAAAAATCAGTGTAATTAGAAAAAAATGTTTAGTAAATTTAAAAAAATAGTTGAAATTTGCAAAGAAATATAGTTAATTAATAATCATTATGAAAAATAATATTATGGAGATAAAATTTTCAAACTTTGTAATGCAAAAACTCAAAAGTATTCTCTAATTCTAGATAATTTCAAGACATCTGCTTTTAAATAAGTTTTACGAATAAAAAACTAATCAAAAATAACCTTTTAAGTTACCGCTTTATATAAAGTTTTTTATACTAAAATTACTTTTAATGCTTAAATATAGTCTTAAAAATAACTTTTTGAATATGAAAATATATTTATAAATGTATTAATTATGGTAAAATTATTCCAGATTTAAATAAAAATATTTAAGGAGAAAATATGTCAAAAGCAAAAGAATTGCACAAGAAATCATGAAGCGATTCAATGTCTAGCATGAAAAAAGGTAACCTTTTAATGTTAGCTATTGGGTTCTTACTTGGAGGTGTATTCACAGCTCTAGTTTCTTCATTCGCTAATGATATCATCATGGCTGCTATTACAAGAGCATTTGGAACATCAACAAACGATTGAGTATTAGCGCCAGTTTACGATAAAGCAGACCCTACAAAAATCGTAGGTGGAATCTACTTAGGAAAATTCATCGCAGCATTATTCCAATTCATTATTGTTTCAGTAGTTGTATTTGGAATCTTATATGTATACTTCTGAGCTAAAAACTACTCAGATTACAGAAAAGCTCTTAAAAACCCAGTTGTTGAAGTTGAACCAGTTGCTGCAGCTCCAACTACAGATGAATTAATCTTAGCTGAACTTAGAAAACTTAATGAAAAAGCTGATGCAAAATAAATCACTTTAATTTAAGTCAAACGATATCAGGTTTTTGCCTGATATTTTTCTTTTATTATTATGACATAGTATTAAAATAATATTAAGGAGCTATATGGAACAAAATAAAAAAGAAGAATTAATAAAGTATTTCACTACATTTAAATTATTTATATGACTCAGATTATTATTCCTTATTCCGATTGCTATAGGGATTACAACAATAATTTTAATATTTGGTAATTTCATTTCTTCTTCAGCATTAAAGTGAACTTTATGCGGTATTTGCCTTGTTGCTGTTGCAATAATTACTACAGTGATATTATGTGTTTATAACCCATGAGTTAAGAGATTTAGTGAAAAATTTCAAAATGAAATTGAGCTGTTAAAAGATTTTTATGATACTTGTGATAGTAAAGAAAAAAGAATTTTTGAAAACATGCTGCAACAAGTATTTGATAAAGAATTTAAAGAAAAAGTTTTATTTGCAAGCAATAATTTTGAAGAAAATAATAGTGATAATAATTTAAATTAATTAAAATATTTTTTTATTAAATTTGTTAGAGGATTTTTTTATCGCTTAAAATAAGGAAAATAAATATTTTTTATAAAAAAATTTAATTTTTATCCTTTGGATATTATACTAGGACACAAAAAATTAACAATTTATTAATTCAGATAGCTCCATACCATATGTGTATGGAGTTTTTCAATTTAAACATGATTGAATTCGCTCTTTATTGTATCATTCAATATAATCCGCAATAATATTTTCTAATTCTTTTATTGATATTTCTCTAACATTGATGTCTCGAATTAATTCTGTTTTTAAATTAGAAAATCAATACTCAACAACTCTATTATCTAAACTATTACCGATACCTGAAAGAGATATTAAACCGCCTTGATTTTGAATGAAATTAGAAAATGTTTGAGAAGTGTATGTTGAACAATGGTCTGCTTGTAATATAAAATTATCTTCAAAATGTATATTTTCAAATGTTTTATAAATAAGATTTGCATCATTAAATTTTGAAAGCGCAAAACCAACTATTTCCTTTGTTTTATGCTTAATTATTACAGAAAGATAAACATGATTATTTACTGAATCTTTCGTAGCTGGTAAGTATGTGACATCGGTAGCATATATATTTCTGTTGTTTTTATCATTATAATCTCTATCTACTATGTTAGGCATATTAACTGATGTATCTTTCGATTCTTTAATTTTTCTCTTTTTTCGCACATTACAAAATAATCCTAATGAATTCATATATCTACCTAATGTTCTTTCGTTTATATCTATATTATAGGTGTGCAAGATAAAATATTTTAGTTTTTGTCTTCCGAATTTGCATCTATTTTGTTTGAAGGATTGAATTATTACTTCTTGATGTTTTATTTCTTTGTGTTTTGCACTACTTATATTATTGTTTTTCTTGTGTTTAGATACAGTTTGTCTACATAAAGTGAATAATATAGCTAATTTATATGAAGCTATATTTAAATTTGCGGCTTCTTTCGCTTTTTCGTTCTTAGGCTTATCCTTTGTTAATTCTCGATATCTTTTAGCGATTTCTATTAAATCATCTCTAGAAAAAATATCTCAATTGATTTCAGTTTCCTTAACTTTTTTGGGTCTTCCGCTTCCTGGTTTTCTTGGTTTCTTGTTCATATTAAAATTATAATGTTTTATGATTTTTCGAAACCTTTTATTAATGGAATCACTTTTTGCTGTGAAATATACTTGATTTTGTCACCTCGTCAAATATCGTTGATTTTGTCACCTTTGCTAGTAATTGTTTAAATTAGTTTTTAATAAAATTTAATACATGAAACTAAAAATTGATATTAAAACTAATAAACAACTAACTAATTTCGAAAGAAAACGTAAAACAAACTTTGAAATAATATCTTCAAACCTTGATAAACCTACTAAGACTCTTGCTATAATGACCGGTTTAAATGAAAGAAGTGTTATTAGATATAAAAAAGATATTTTGTCAGCTTTAAAAAATAAAAATCTTGAATTAGTAATATCTCATAAAAATAAATCGAATGGTAGACAGAAAGTCATAAGTGATTAAGAAATTTTGCAAATCTACAAAAATTATTTAAAAATCTCTGAAACGATAATAAATGTCAAAAAACTACTAATCAAATTTCTGTTAAAGAATTCTGAATTCATTCCTAGATGATTTGTATAAGAATAAAATTTCATATTGCAACTTGATTAAAAGATTTAATAGATTAGGATTAAAAACTATTCATACTACAAAAAGAGGAAGAAAAATACAACGAGATTACAAAAAAGCGTCTGACTCAGAAGTCACTTTATTATTGAAAAATGTTGAAAATAAAATAAAGCAAAACAAAATAGAAAGACAAGTCTTAAATCTGAATAAAAACTTATTATTTGGTGAGGTTATAGAAATAGATGCGCAGTGCGAACCTTACCTCATAAATCATGAACCAATTTATCTCTATCATGCAATTGATGCTGCAACAGGAATACTATTAGCTGTTTGATACGAAAAACAAGAAACAACATTAGGTTATCAAAGGCTTTTGGAAATAGTTTTCAAGAACTATGGATATCCAAAATTTATTTATACAGATAAAAGAAGAACATTTTGAGGATTCTGAAAATACTCAAACTGCTTTTGAGAAAATTTTAAATTCAAAAGGAATTAGAGTAATATCTTCAAGTAATCCAAAACACAAACCTCATGTTGAAAGATCATTTAGAACAGCTTTAGATAAATATCCAATCTTTATTTATGAAAATCACTTATCCACTCTAAAAGATTTACAACTTAATGTGGATGGTTTTAAAAAATACTATAACAACAAACTAAAGAGACTTTTGAATAAGAAATCTGTTTTCAATAAAGAAGGAACTTTGAAAGAAAATTGAAGAGTTGATATTGAAATTGATAGAAAAATATTAAATGGAGTTGTTAGGTTTCAAGGTAAAAATTATGCAGCTTTTGATGAACTAGGCAAAAGAATAATTTTTTCGATTGGCTCAAATGTTGTGCTGGTTTATTCATCTGATGAGAATATTTATTTTAAGTACGGTAGCAAAAAATATTATGCAAAAGAACCGACAGGAAAATATTTAACTCCTACTGAAATATGAGCACTAGAAAAGGGATTAGATATATCAATACCAGCTGTAGAAAAAATAGCTAAGTTATACAGAAATAGCAATTCATTTTTTAATACAATCGACAAATACATAAATAAGATGTCTGCTTTATTATCAGAATTTTCTCATGATGATTTTGAAATAAAAAAGACAATGCGTGAACTCTTTCAGGAACTTAAAGCATTGTCTCAAAATGTAAAAAACGATATTTACGATGAATAAATATCGTTTTTATTTTATTACATTTTATGTTTTTATAAAGTGACAAAATCAAAGCTATTCTACATTTTTCGAAACCTTTTATTAATGGAATCACTTTTTGCTTTTGAACCATATTTGTACATCAATGAAATTGCTTGATTTTTACCAAATTTCAAAAATGTATTATAAATTTCAATTTCTTGCTTTTCTGTGAAATGTTTACCCATAGTTCTCCTTTTAATTCTTGAAAATAATAAAAAGTTAACACCCTTATGAATGTTAACTTTTGTTGTCCTAGTATATATACATACTTATATTTTTATATAATTATTATGTAGAGGTAATAATGCATGTATATATGTCTAATAATAAAAGCTTTTACTATTTAAGAAACATTAACAGTATTCATGACCACACTATTTTTTAGTGTGGCTTTTTATTACTTTTGCATAAAAAAACTAAAGGAGTAAAAATGAGAAAAATTAAAAAAATAATTCCATTATTCTTAATCGGAGCGATTTCAACTATTTCGGTTGTTTCAACACTATCAGCTTCCAGAATTAATAATAATTTAATAAAGATTAATAAAGATTAATAAAGATTAATAAAGATTCAAATCTTACTATTAGTGCTAATGAATTAGATTCGTTAAAAAATATTTATTCAAATATATGAAAAAAACACTCAGTTTCAAACGAAGAAATTGATACTAATGTAGATTTAAATGAATCATATAGCAAAGTAGGAATTATAGAAGTAAATGGATTAAAAAGTGACGACATTTTCAATACATCGAATAGAAATAATTTCCATATTCATGGTGGTTATGTTTCAAATAGCAATATAAACACATTACACGGTTCAAAAGTATATTCATTAATAGGAGGTGACTTAGGGATAAATAAAAACTCTAATGTATATTACAGTAGCATTGATATGATTAAAAATACAAATATGTCTGTTAATGATATTGATAAAATATTAAAAAAATATCCTGATATTTTTACAAATCCATCTTCTAAACTCAGAAATTCATTAGATTATATGGTTGAAAACGGTGTAAAAATAGTTAACTTGAGTTTAGGCTATGATTTCTTTGCTAATATAAATAAAAATGAAGATGATAATGTTAATAAAATAGATAATTTATTAAGAAATAATTCTGAATTAAGAAAATTCGAGAATTTGTATGAAGAATTTTATACTTTACATTGGCTAGCAAAAATAAAAAAATTCTTAGATGTGAATGATTTAAAGCTTGATTTAGATGATATTATAGATTTTTACAATAAAAAGTATGGATTAACTGTTATAGCGGCAGCTGGAAATGAAGGGGAGGTATATTCAAATATCAAGAAATGTATTGAAAATATAGCTAAATATAAAAATTTAAATAATATGTTAAATAGCATAAAAAAGACAATAGAAAAACTTCATTCTAGTAAATATACTACTGAGAACGAAAGAATATTAATGCTTTATATGCTAAATTTATCTAAACAAATAGAACTAGAAAAATATAAATATGATGACATTTTTTCAAAAGTCTTAAATACAAATTATAATTTTGAAAATAAATTAATAGAAAAATATGATTCATTCATTAAAAAAACAATAGGAAATAATGTAATTTATGTAGGCTCAGTAGGTGATGATTTAAAGCCGTCTCCATTTTCAACTTTCACAGATTTTGAAAATGATAATTTACCATTTGTTAGTTCTTATGGTGAGCAATTAACTAATTCACCTCGTAGATACACAAGTAATTGAAATATTAATAATAAGCTAGATTATTATCAAACATCCGCTGGTACTAGTTTTTCTGCACCTGTAATAACTGGATTAATTTCTAGATTACAGCAACAATTTAAACGAACATTTACACTTTCAGAATTAAAAACCTTACTTGCATTTGGTTCTCAAATATCCGAATATAATTTAAATACTCACATTATAAGAAACGGAGATAATGATAATGATTATAAATCAGAAGAGCACATAAACTCTGGTCTTAAATACGGAATTAGAAGAAAGAATAATTCATTCTCAAAAATAGGATTTGGTGTACCTAACTATGAAATTATACAGAAAAATATAAGCGAAAATCGTTTAAAGAAACTAAGAATAGATGAAGAAAATATTAAAAATGATAATTTTGAAATAGAGCTTGATAAGTGAGAAATTGAAAATGATTCTCGTTATTCAGCTGTTATCTCATATACTAATTTAAATCCATTAGATGATAAAAATGGTTTATTATGGACAGCATTAAATAACAATAATTTAAATGAGAAATATTGAGATTTCATTATTTATTTTAAAAATAATTTAAAGAATTTTGATCTTTTAAATATTGTTGCAAATTTTGATTATACAGTTGATTATCAAGACTGAATCGATCCTTATGAATATTATCCAGAATCAATTGAAGATAGCGCAACAAGAAAAAGTGCTTCAAACACATCGTCAACTGAGAAAATATGAATAGATATGCCTATTTACGGACAAGATGATGCTTTATGAATGGATAATGCACATTGCTATATAACACTAGAACTTTTAAAAGAATTAAAAAATCTTTATAATTCATATAGCAATGAGACGACAATTGATGAAAAAATATCTTGAGATGAATGCAAAAAAATATTCATCAAATACTTTAATTCATTAGATGTTACATATATTATCAGTACAACATCTATAAATGAAAAAAGAGGTTCATAATGAAAAATAAAATACTTAATAAATTAATAATTGTGTCGACACCATTAGTGTCTCTTTTACCTTTTAGTGCTTTATCATGCAGTCAAAAAGACGTTAAAGTACAAGAGTTAAATAATTTATATGGATTAAATTTATCTCATATAAATAAAGAAATAAATGTAGATCAACTTATAAAACTTCCTAAAAATATCACAGCAACAAACGATATGAAAAAGAATGAATTTTTCAATAGTATCATTAAACCAAATGTTCAAAGTGTTTTTATAAACAACAAGCTTCTAGACTCAAATGTAGTTAATTCATACATTGAATATTTAAATGGATTGATTTCTAAATTTAATACTCAAAAAAATATATTTAATTTAGAAGCAGAAAACAAAAGTGAAATTATTAAAAAGAATATTTTAGAAAAAATAAATTCAACAAACATTTCTGATTTCCAAAATAATAAGCTAAACAATATTAAAGCATTAGACTCTTTGAAAAAGAGTTCAATTACTCAATTATATTTAGAAATTATAAAAGAAAATTTACTCAATAGTCTTGAATATACTAGTTTAAAGAATAGTTTTGTTAAAAACAAAAACAATGAAGTAATATCACTTTGACAAAATTTATTAAACAAAAATCCTAATATTAATTTACCTGAACAAGTTAATGAAAAATTCCAAAAATTCATTGATTGGTATCCTAGTTTAGAAACCGAATTACTCAATGAAAAGAAATTATTAATTAATAAATTTTTAACCAGTTCAATTAATACCTTTGCAAATTCACCTATTGTTTCATATACAAATACAATTAACAAATTAACTAATAATTCGAAAAGTACATTGAATATAAAAAGTGATATTTATCTTAAATATTTTGACAATAATCTAAGTCAAATAGAACCTGAAATTAATTATATTAAAGATGAAAAAAGCAATAAAACTGTAGTTAATATCATTTTAAAAGCAAATCAAGATCTCAAATTTAATCAAATACTAAGTTTTGAAAATTATTCAAAATGATACAAGAATAATTTAGATTTAAATGACATTTCGAATGCATATAAACCAATAAATTTAGGTACTCCGAACAAAAATGATACAGGTCTAATTACTAATTGACCATGAATCGAGAACCCTAATTATTCTTCTTTTGTAAAACAGGATTATAAAATATCATTAGACCTAAACATTCCAATTAACAACAATGAAGAAATAGTAGATGTGGTTCTAACATGAGGAGATAGCTTAATTGGTCCAGAAAATAAAGAAATTCTTTTCAAAGATAATTCATTACTTTTATCAAAATTTGCCTTAGAACTAAATAAATTAGGTATTAATAATCTAGATAATAATAGTCAAAATAGAATATTTATTTCAGATGCTTTATTTAATAATTTTGATGCAACTAAAGAAATTCTAGACATTATTCATAATTGAATTAAGCAACCAGAAAAATAATTGTTTTAAATACATCATTCGATACAGATTGATGTATTTTTTGTTTCATTAACAAAATTCTTAATTCTATTTAAAAGAAACTGAAAATTATCTATTTTTTTGATATTTTCTATTTTGACTAATAAATACTTATTTTCCTATGTCATAGGTATAAGAAAATAAGACTCAATACCAAATTTGCTCTAAATTATAATATAATTTAGAAACTATAAGGAGTTATTATGCAACACACAAAATCAAGAAGAGATATGAGAAAAACAATTATTGCTGTTTTATATAAATATGAATTATTAGAGCAACCTATTAATGTTGAAGAAGCTTATGAAGATAATGAATACAGACTTAATCGTGAAGAATTAAAAAGATTAAGTCTTATTGCTAAAAACTATGCATTCTTAAAGAAAACTATTTCAGCTTTATTAAACAAAAACTGAAAATGAGAAAGAATTTCACCTTTAATTAGAGCAATTATTTTAAATGGTGCTTTTGAGCTTTATCATACAGAACCAAAAATTGTTTTAAATGAAGCAATTGAAATTACTAAAATTTATTTTCCAAAAGATCAAGCTGGAGACGAACCAACTTTACAAGGAAAAATGTATAAGTTCGTTAATGCTATTTTAGAAAATTACTACAAATTAATTCAAACATTTGAATTAGCAGAAAAATTAGATGAACAAGAATAATTCAGATTCTAGAAAACACGTAATTACTAATTTAGCATCTGATATAGCTTATAAATCAAATTACCGTAGAATACTTAAGAAAATTAATTTCACTTGAAATGAATTTTATAAACTTGGATTATTGCAAGAACCACAACTAGATAAAGTGGAAATTAAAAAATTCTCCGATAAAAGTGATAATTTAAATTCTTTAATTAGTAATTTTAACCACCAAATTAAATTTTCTCCTACTGTAACTCAAAAACAAAAGGATATGATTTTTAATTTTTATTATTACTTATTTTATGATTTATTTGTTAAGTATTACAACAAAGAAGAATTAGAGTTAAGAAATTTCTTAGGTGAAATATTTATTAAACATAATTTAGCTAAAGATAAAAAACAAGCTAAAGTTGAATTCGAAATTATTCTTAATAAAATCAAAAGAGAATATTACTATTTGTTCTTAGATGAATTTCAAAAAATCCCAGGCTATAATACCGTTCTAAGAGCAATATTAAGAAAGGTATTATAATGAATAAAGAAATTAGAAAACACTTCCCAATACTAGAAAAAATAACATATTTTGATTCAGCCGCTTTAATGCTTAAACCAATTGAAGCTGCTGATGCAATTTATGATTTTTATGTAAATAAATCAATTTCTTCACGTACCGCAGATACTCCGATTGGAAATGAAGTTAATTTAACTATTAATAGAGTAAGAAATAAAACTGCACAATTAATTGATGCAAGCGAAAACGAGGTTATCTTTACTTCAGGCACTACTGAAAGTATTAATTTATATGTTAATATGATTGCGCAAACACTAAATGAAAACGATGAAATTTTGCTAAGTGCTTATAATCATTCTTCTAATTTAGTTCCTTGAATTGAAATGGGTAAAAAAATAGGTGCTAAAGTTATTATTTCACGTGATATTTTAAAAGATATTAATCCTAAAACTAAAATTATTGCTTTAAGTCACGAAACTAATAATTTTAACCAGCATTTTGATATGGAGGCGATTTCAACTAAAGCACATGAGTTTAATGCTATTGTGTTTGATGATGCTGCTCAAGCAATTTCACACGAAAAAGTCTCACTGCAAGTAGTGGATGCAATTGCATTTAGTACTAATAAATTTTATGGACCAACTGGAATGGGTGTGCTTGCAATTAAATCAAGTTTACTTTCAAAACTAAAACCAGTTAAATTTGGCGGTGGTTCAGTTAATGCTATTAATGAAAATAATCATTGAGAACCTAAAAAAACTATTGCAAGTTTTGAACCAGGAACTCCTGATATTGCTGGATTTTTCATGTTTGATAAAGCACTAGATTTCTTTAATTCAATTGGATATGAAAAAACCCAAAGCATTTTAAAAGAGCTTTCAACTTATTTACACCAAGAATTAAATAAATTGCCTAATGTTGAGGTGTTTTCTCAAGCTGGAGATAATATTGCCTTAATTAATGTTAAAGGAATTAACGCTCAAGATGTTGCTACTTATTTAGGAAGTAAAAATATTTATACAATTGCCGGAATCTTTTGTGCACCTTATTTAAGAAATATTCAAGATAGCTATTCTTTCTTAAGAATTTCACTTGGAATTTATAACAATAAACAAGATATAGATAAATTAGTTGAAGAATTAAAAAATGGAGGTGATTTCTATGCATTTTAATCAAAATCAAGCTCGTGAAATCATTATGGATCATTATATGAATCCAACAAATAAAAGACAACTAACTCAAGAATTTGAAACTTATTTTTCTAACACTTGTTCAGACAAATTAGAATTAAGTTTAACTTGAGAAGATGGTAAAGTAACTAAAGCACAGTTTAATGGTCACGGATGTGCTGTGTTTGTGGCTGCAACTGATATTTTTCTAGGTCTTATTGTTGGAAAAACTAAAGAACAAATTAAAGAGTTAGTAAAACTTTTTACTAAATTTGTTAACCAAGAAGACTTAACTCAAGATGAATTAGAATCTTTAGGTGATTTAAGAGCCTTTTACAATGTTAAAACTCATTTAAATCGTGTAGCATGTGCTTTATTAACCCCAAATACCTTTTTAAATGACTAAACCTGTAATTTTTCATATCGATTTTGACTGTTATTTTGTTTCAGCAGCTCGTACTATTCAGCCTGAATTAAATAACCAACCTGTAGCTATTTCTCGTTCATCAGCACATGCAATAGCTGTTTCAGTTTCTTATGAATTAAGAAACAAAGGTGTAAAAGCCGGAATGAAAAATTTTGAAATCAAAGAAATTGAACCTAAAACAATTTTTGTAGCAAGTGATATGCAATTATATGAAGACTTATCTAGTAAGATATTTGAATATATTGCACTAGAATATAGTGGTAATTTACAAATAGCTTCAATTGATGAATGCTATATTGATGTAAGTGAATTAATCATTCAAAGAAGAGTAACTCCAATTCAACTTGCTCAAAAATTGCAAAGAGATATTTTAAATAAATTTCGGATCCCTATTTCGATTGGTATTTCACATAATAAATTTTTAGCTAAAATGACTACTAATATTTCAAAACCATTTGGTATTGGATTTACTGATGAAAATAATTTTGAAAAAAGCTTCTTTGATTTAGATATTGAAAAATACCATGGTATAGGTAAAAAAACCGCAGCTAAATTACGCAGTGTTAATATTAATACAATTGGTGATTTAGCTAGTAAAAAAGTTAGTGATTTAGAAATAAATGCTATTTTTGGCCGTGTTGGTCAAAATATTTTAAAAAATCTTGATCCTAGTGTTTATGAACATATTTCATTTCAAGATGAGCAAGCTATTGGAATTGGAAATGAAATAACTTTTGAGGATTATTCTTTACCATATGAGCTCAAAATTGAGCATTTATTAAAACTTTGTGAAAAGGTTTCAAATAGACTGAAAAAAGAAAATTTAGCTGGTAATGTAATTACTCTTACAATTCGTTTTAGAAACAAAAAATGAAGCAATAAGCAAATAAAAATTCAAAATTATATTAATGATAAAAGTCAAATTTATTTACTTGCAAATAATTTATTTCTAAAGTATTTTTCAGAAAGTGATTTCATTGGTATTGGGGTTAGAGTTTCTGGATTAAGAAATATTAAAGATATTTATGTACCACAAAGTTTATTAAAAAACAACTTATCGCATATGAATCAAAATATTGTAAGTGAAATAATAACACAAGTAAATGATTTATTCGCTAATCCAACACTAAAAATATTAAGTGAAGAAGAAATTAAAACAAAAAGAATTAAGCAAGGTAAATATCGATTCAAAAAAATCTTGTTTAGAAAGTAGGAAGTTATGAAAATTGGAATCTATGGTGGAACTTTTGACCCTATACACAAGGGACATATTAAAACAGCTCGCTATGCAATTAAACATTTAAACTTAGATAAATGTTTAATTGTTCCGGCTGCTAGTTCACCTTTTAAAACAAAGGGTAAAAAAGCAAGTAACGAAGATAGAAAAAACATGATTTCACTTGTTTTAGAAGATAAAATGGAATTATGTGATTTTGAAATTAAACGTGGTGGAGTTTCTTACACAATTGATACAGTAAAATACCTTAAAAATAAATATCCAAATGATGAATTATTTTTAATTATTGGTAGCGATAATGTAGCTGCATTACCTAGATGAAAAGATATTGATACTA
The DNA here is from genome assembly GCF_030718845.1 of Mycoplasma seminis. Classification (NCBI taxonomy): domain Bacteria; kingdom Bacillati; phylum Mycoplasmatota; class Mollicutes; order Mycoplasmatales; family Mycoplasmataceae; genus Mycoplasma; species Mycoplasma seminis. The sequence goes on along the minus strand of NZ_CP132191.1, from coordinate 500,872 downwards.
TTGCACAACTTGCTAAGATTACAATAGTGCGTCGTAGCTCAAAAATTAATAAGATTAACATTAAAAAATATAATGGAATTTTACTAGATAATCCTATCTTTGAGGCTTCTTCAACTGATTTTAAAAAAGGTGATTTCTCACTAGTTGATCCTAAAGTTGCTAGTTATATAGCCCAACATGGTTTATATATGGAACAATTAGTTCATAACATTTTATCAGCTAAACGTGCTAAGCACTGTGTTGCTACAGCTTCATTTGCTGCTGAATTAGCTAAAAAACATAAAGTGGATGCTAGAAAAGCCTATATTGCAGGGTTATTACATGATATTGCAAAAGAATTTTCAGACGAACAAACACAATATTTAATAGAAAAATATGAACCTCAATTAGCAATCAATCTACCTTGATATAAATACCATCAAACTGCTGGATATATTTGAGTAAAATATGGTTACAAATTACAAGATGAAGAAATTTTACAAGCAATTTTATGTCATACTTCAATGAAAATGGAAATGGGGAAACTTGATAAAATTCTTTTCATAGCTGATAAAGTTTGTGAAGGAAGAAGATATAATGGAATTCAAAAAACTAGAGAATTATGTTTTAAAGATTTAGATGCAGGATTTGCTCAAGTTGTACAAGAAGCTTACGAATACAACATAAATAAAGGTGTAAAATTCACGCCTGAACAAGAAAAGATATATACAAAATATAGAAAAGGAAATAAATAAGTATGATTAAAGAAGAAAGATTACAAAAATTACTCTCACAAGCTGGAGTTGCTTCTAGAAGAGAAGCGGAAAAATTAATTACAGATGGGAGAGTTACAATAAATGGTCAAGTTGCTACACTTGGAAACAAAGCAAGCTTTAAAGATACTATTTTAGTTGATGGAAAACCACTTAGTGGAGCAGAACAAAAAGTTTATTTTGTTTTAAATAAACCTAAAAAAACAGTATGTACTTTAAAAGATAACTTTAATCGTACTAAAGTTACAGATTTAATTGATACACCATATAAAATCTTCCCTGTTGGTAGATTGGATTATGATACAACTGGAGTTTTAATTTTAACTAATGATGGTGAATTAGCAAGTAAACTACTTCACCCTTCATATCAAGTTGTTAGAGTTTATCGTGCTAGATTAAATGAACCATTAAACAAAAGACAACTTGCTAAATTAAATAAACCAGTAATGATTAATGGTAAATGATCTAATCAAAATGTAATTCAAGCTGATATTAAAAGCTACTTTGTAGTATTACACCAAGGAACATACCACCATGTTAAAGAGTTATTTAAAACAGTTGAACATGAAGTTATTAACCTTAAACGTGTTGAATATGGTGGAATTACAGTTAAAAACATTCCTGAAGGAAAATATCGTCCTTTAACAATTAAAGAAGTTAAAACACTTTATTCTCTTGTTAGAGAACCTAAAAAAGCTGAATAAGCCTGAACGCTAGCCTTGCGCTAGCTTTTTTATTAAAAAAGTCCAGGTTGTATACTAGGACACAAAAAATTAACAATTTATTAATTCAGATAGCTCCATACCATATGTGTATGGAGTTTTTCAATCCAAACATGATTGAATTCGCTCTTTGTTGTATCATTCAATATAATCTGCAATAATATTTTCTAATTCTTTTATTGATATTTCTCTAACATTGATGTCACGAATTAATTCTGTTTTTAAATTAGAAAATCAATATTCAACAACTCTATTATCTAAACTATTACCAACACCTGAAAGAGATATTAAACCACCTTGATTTTGGATGAAATTAGAAAATGTTTGAGAAGTGTATGTTGAACAATGGTCTGCTTGTAATATAAAATTATCTTCAAAATGTATATTTTCAAATGTTTTATAAATAAGATTTGCATCATTAAATTTTGAAAGCGCAAAACCAACTATTTCCTTTGTTTTATGCTTAATTATTACAGAAAGATAAACATGATTATTTACTGAATCTTTCGTAGCTGGTAAGTATGTGACATCGGTAGCATATATATTTCTGTTGTTTTTATCATTATAATCTCTATCTACTATGTTAGGCATATTAACTGATGTATCTTTCAATTCTTTAATTTTTCTCTTTTTCGCACATTACAAAATAGACCTAATGAATTCATATATCTTCCTAATGTTCTTTCGTTTATATCTATATTATAGGTGTGCAAGATAAAATATTTTAGTTTTTGTCTTCCAAATTTGCATCTATTTTGTTTGAAGGATTGAATTATTACTTCTTGATGTTTTATTTCTTTGTGTTTTGTACTACTTATATTATTGTTTTTCTTGTGTTTAGATACAGTTTGTCTACATAAAGTGAATAATATAGCTAATTTATATGAAGCTATATTTAAATTTGCGGCTTCTTTCGCTTTTTGTTCTTAGGCTTATCCTTTGTTAATTCTCGATATCTTTTAGCGATTTCTATTAAATCATCTCTAGAAAAATATCTCAATTGATTTCAGTTTCCTTAACTTTTTTGGGTCTTCCGCTTCCTGGTTTTCTTGGTTTCTTGTTCATATTAAAATTATAATGTTTTATGATTTTTCAAAACCTTTTATTAATGGAATCATTTTTTGCTTTTGAACCATATTTGTACATCAATGAAATTGCTTGATTTTTACCAAATTTCAAAAATGTATTATAAATTTCAATTTCTTGCTTTTCTGTGAAATGTTTACCCATAGTTCTCCTTTTAGTTATTAAAAATAATAAAAAGTTAACACCCTTATGAATGTTAACTTTTGTTGTCCTAGTATATTGCCCTGAACTAGCTTTTGGTTTGTAAGAAGTAATATTGTGAAGCTTCAGATGAAATTTGCTCATTTATAGGTTGCAATGCTTTATGAATAATGATTCCATTATTTTTTCAAGCATCAACTATATAAGGGTTGCTTTTTTCATCAATAATTGATTCAAGATATTTATTAATTTCAACTGTGTTATTAGTTTGAATAGCTTTTAAAATATTATTTCTTAATTCGATAGCTTCTCATTTATTTCCTTTGGCTTTAAGGTTTTTAATTGAAGCTTTAATTTGATTTAAACTATTTTCAACATGTTTAATAGCTTCAAGTAATTGTTTACTTGAAACATTAGTATTATTTGCATTTTCCATTTTATCTTTAAGATCGTTTAAAGCTTTCTGCAAGGTTTCTTCATGTTGTTTTAAATCTATAATTGTATTATCCTCTTCTACTGAAGGGGTTTCATTGTTATCTGTTTTACTTAATAAAATATCAAGTTCTTTTACAAATAATTTTAACTGATCTTGAGGCTTGGTTACTTCTTCGATTTTATAAATATCAATTGCATTTTTATCTTGACCTTCGATAACATCAGCAAAATAATTTCTTAATACGATTTGATAATCAATTTCTTGGGTCGGATCATAATTAATATAATCAAAGTTAGTTAAGTTACCTCAACCATCAATATTTTCATATTCAGATAAATTTGAAATATTTATAAATGCAATTTTTCTACCTAAATATAAGGCTAAAGCTTCTTGCTTATTATCATTATCAACTAAGGATTCTTTAGCTTCATTTAAATTATTTAAAACAATTGAAGTAAGAATTTTATCTTCAAATTGACTGGAATCAAATTTTGCAATTTCTTCTTCAAGATTATCGATATTATTAGAAATCAAGTCTAATAAAGCAGATTTTTGTTCTAAGAAGTATTCTTTTAGCATATATGGAGCTGGATTAATTTTTGCACCATAATTTTCTACAACATCATCACTTTTACTTTGATCATCTTGATATTGTTTTAATCATTGTCTATTAGAAATAAGGCTTAAATTAATTAAATCACTATATTTAGTAATTAAATTATTTTGTTCTTTTACAGGTATATTTAAGCTTTCTGAATCATATAATTTTGCAAATTCACCTTTTTGTTGAATACTACTTCAAACTTTAGCAATAGTATTTTCAGTAAAATAGGTTTTTATTTTGTCAAAATTATTATTTAAATCTAATGTTTGTGAATCAGTAATATTTGTCTCAAATCATCCTCTTGGATAAAGTACATTTTCTTTAGAATTTTGAGTACCAGTGTAAGTTCTTAAATTACTATAAACACTGTTTGCAAGTACATTTAAGTATTCTTGGTTATTAGATTGAGAATTATTGGCTGAAAGCACAATACCATCAACTAAAAGTAAATTTTGTTTTGGTTTAATAACTCTAATATTCCCATCTCTAGAAATTCCTTCTTTAATTTCAGCTTCGCTTTCAGGGAAGTTATCTGAACCATAATAAGCATCAATTGCATCACCATTATACATAATAGCTGCATTGATATCATGACGTTTAGGGTTAATTAGTAGGTTTAAAAGTTCTAATCCATCCCCTTCAAACATAATATGACGGTTATTTTTAACATCATATCCAGTTCCATCTTTGATTAATTGTTTAAATGAATCAACTAATGTTTTATAAGTGTTAGTTTGAACATCTCCAGTAAAACGAGCTGAAGTTCTTTGACCATCTGGAAGTAATCAATATGATGAACCATAAAGTAAGTTATCTCTCATAGCATCAGTGATAACTCAAGAATTAAAATTATTATCTTTTAAAGTTTTTAAAACATTAATAAATGAATTATTAGCTTCATTATTTCCAAAATCTTGTTGTCTAATTCATTGATTTGAAATAGCAGAAGTTAAATCTTCTGGATCTTCTCTATTTTGTTGTTTAATAGGGTTTTTAACTACATTATAAGCTATTGTAGTATCTTGAGAATAGTATGGGAAAAAGTATTCTCATAAGTGTTTTGGTTTATTATTTTCATCATTGCCTAAATATGAATCGTAACTTGCAAGATGATTTCAAATAGGTTCTCTGAGAAATAAACGAACAACATTTTGAGTTTTTTCAAAATTATTTTTTAAGCTAGGATCATTGAATAAAATTGAATAATCAATTTTTTGAATTAATCCTTTTTTAACTAGCTGAGCGGCTAAAAAGTCTGTTGAGACACCTGCTGCAGCTTTATTATTAATTAAAGCATTGTTAAATTCACTAATTTCACTAAATTGTTTATAAGTAAATACTTGACTAACTTTCTTTAAGTTATCTTGTGACATATAAGATTTAAAGTTAAAGAAAGCCGGTTTGTATTGATGTGTGGTTTTATAAACTACACTACCTGTAACTACAGCACCTGTAGTTACAATAGCGGAACTAATTAATAAATTTCTATAAACTTTTTTCATTATTTCTTATTCTTCTTAACAAGAGTATAAATTACGTTAGCAATTATTGTTATGAAAAGAATAATAGTACCTAAAACAAGGCCTCAAGGTTCAAATGAACCTTCATATAATTTAGTTCCTAGTGTAGGTGTATTTGATACAGTTCTAGTAATAATAAAGTCATCAAAACTTAATACTGAAGAAACTACCACAACCATAATGATTGAAGGAATCATGTAAACGAAATAAGTTTTAAATCATGATTTTATTTTTGAGTAACCTAAATCCATACTTGCTTCAAATAAGTTATTATTGAATTTTTCACTTCTTGGAAGCATTAGAGAAATTCCATACGGTATCGCCATAATAGTATGTGCAACTATAACTCTTGCAAATCCTTCTTTATCAGTTTGTACAACTCCAAAGAAAGCTCCAAAAACAAGCACAAGACCAATAGCTGTAATGTTATCTGGGTTAATAAGAGGGATGTTTGAACTTCCTGTTACAAATCCTTTAACTACTTTATTTTTTTGACGATATAAAGCATAAACAGTAACTAGTGAAATAGTACATACTAAGAAAGAAACTATTAAGGCTAGTAAAATTGAGTTTACTAAAGCTGACAATCTATCATTATCAAATAAATGCAATCAGTTTTCAATAGTTCCTTGAGTTCATGTAGTATTAAATTGTCCTTTAGGTGTGGCTTTATTAAATGTAAAGATAGCACCGAAAAAGAGCGGAATGTAAACAATAGATAAAATTATGTAAATATATGATTTTCTTAAGAATGAAGACACTTTACTCATAATGTGCTCCTTTCTTAAGTTTGAAAATTAATTTAGGTATAAATAACATTAAGGCATAAATTGAAATGAATACTAGTGAAACTACTATAACAAGTGAAGAACCAGCAGAAAGATCAAATTTATTTCCAGGATTAATTTTAGAGTTAATAATATCTCCGATTAATTGGTGTTGTGAACCATCTGGAAGTAATTTAGCTGAAATAATAAATGTTGTAGCAGATGCTAAAAAGATCATTGCAAGTCCACTTAAAATCGCTTTTGTTCCATAAGGAATAATTACTTTAAAAATAGTTTGAACATTGTTATATCCAAGGTCATTACTTGCTTCAACAATGTTTTTAGGCATATCTTTAAACACAGTGTATAAAGGCATAATCATTAAAGGTAAATTAAGATATGTAAGCCCAAATACTATAAACATTTCATTATTTAAGCTTTTAGGATCTGAAGCAAATATTGCTAAAAATAAGGCTTTAATTGAATAAACTCTCGCAATTGTAAAAATAGCCATTGGAGAAAGAATTAAGCTTAAAGCATAAATTCTAAATACTTTAGATTTAGAAGTTGAAACAAAATAAGCATAAGGGAATCCAATTAGCAAGCAAAAGATAGCTGAAACAAGTCCGATTCACAAACTACGTCCCATTATTTTTCAAGTATTTTTGCTAGTTACTAATTCTCAAGAATTAAAGCTTTCTCCTGTAACAGAAAATGCTGAAACAATAATCATAATTACCGGAAGAATAATTAATAAAATAGCTACAAGTATGTATGGTAGTGCTAAATAAAGTTTTTTATTTAAAAATAATTTATCTTTAATTTTGGAAATCATGATTTGAATAATCTCACTTAGGATCTTTTTTCATTAAGTGAATTGAATCAATGGTTCAACTCATATAAACTTTTTCATCTAAATCAAACTTCTTAGCTGTTTCTACATAAATGTATTCTTCATCTGCGATTTCAACTTTTAAATAGTAATATGATCCACGATATGAAATATCAACAATTTTACCTGCGATTTTATTTCTAGTTGTTGAAGGATTTGCATTAATATCAATATCCTCTGGTCTAATTAAAGCATCAAGCACTTCACCTGGTTCAAATTCATCAACTTCATGAATGGTTTTAAATTCTTTACCTAATAATTTAATTTTTCCATTTTTAGGATTAAATTTAGCATTGAAAATATTTGAATCACCAATGAATTTAGCTACTCAAATATTTACAGGGTAGTCATAAATGTTTTTTGGTGTGTCATATTGTTCAATTCTTCCATCTCTCATGATCGCAATTCTATCTGAAAGCTCAAGTGCTTCATTTTGGTCGTGAGTAACAAAAATAAATGTAAGTCCTAATTCTTGTTGCACACTTCTAAGTAATACTTGCATTCTTTGTCTAATTTTTGCATCTAGAGCTGAAAGTGGTTCATCAAGTAGTAAAATTTCAGGTTCAATAACTAGTGATCTAGCAAGTGCTACACGTTGTTTCATCCCACCAGAAAGAGCTGTAATAGGTTTAGTTGCGTTTCCACTAAGACCTACAAGCTCAATCATTTGGTTGATTTTATCGTTCATTTCTTGCTTAGTCATTCTTCTTTTGAAGTAACGGTTTTCAAAAGCTTCAGCTTTTTGGTTTACATAGTTTTCTCAGTATGAGTATTTAAAGTCTGAATCATCAAGTCATTTTTGACGTTTACGGTATTGATATGTACCTGGTTTAGTAGTTTGTAATTCAGCTTCATATTGTTGTTGAATTTGGTCAAGTTGTTTCATTTTAGCTTCTGATTTTTGTTTTCATTGCTCTAATTTCTTTTGATATAAAACATTGTATTTATCATTAACAACTTCACGAGGTACTCTTTTAAGTTTTAATCCATAAGCAATATTACCTTCAACATTTAAATGAGGGAATAAAGCATAATCTTGGAAAATGGTTGAAACATTTCTTTTGTAAGGCTCTAAATCTTTGATGTCGTATCCATCAAATTTAATTTCACCACGAGTAGCTCACTCGAACCCACCTAATAAACGTAAAATTGTGGTTTTTCCTGATCCAGAAGGACCTAGTAAAGTAACAAATTCACCACGTTTGATTTGTAAATTAATGCTGTGTAAAACGGTTTTATCTTGGAATTCTTTAACAACATCAATCAATTCAATAACTGGTTGTTCATTTTTATTGATTTTTTTCTTAGCCATATAATCTCCTTTCAATTGTTTAAAAAAATCATTTTTAAACTACAGGGAGACGGTATCGTATAAGTTTTCAGAGTATTCTTCAACTAAATATTGCATTGAAGAATATTCAATATCATTAAAAACTCTAAAGATATTTCTAATCTCTAGAATTTGAATCAACATTGCCTTGTTTTTCATAAGATATATTTTACTAAAAGAATTAAAAAATACAGTAAAAATTTGTTTTAACTTTTTAAGCAAATATTACTGTATTTTAGGATTAAAAGTTTATTAATAGATTAAATTTTTTTGAGGGTATTTAATATCAGGTAATGCAGCGAATTTTTCTTCAAATTTATTGATATCTTCTGAAGTTAATTTGTAAGGATCTTTTTCCATTCTTTCAAGAGCTTCATCTGGATTAATTTTGGCTGTTGCTTGACAAAAGTAAAACATTTCGCTATCAAGTAGAATTTCGTTTTTATTTGAAATGTAAATTTTAAAAATAGAATTATTAAGAGAAAGATATAAAACTTTATATCCTTGTTTTTTAGGAGAATTTATTAATTTAGATGCGCTTAGATCTTTAAATAAGATATCAGGTTTAACATCACTTCTTACATATTTGAAATGTTGGTGAAGCGCTTCATTTGAAGAGGAGAATTCATTTTGAACATTAGCTGCTCAATGTAAGTATCTAGGAGAATGTTTAACAATTGAATCATGTTTAGTTAATAATGCATAATCATAAAACTTAGTTTTGAAATAATACATATATTCAAAATAAGAAAGAATATTTTGGCTTAATAATTTAGTATTTTGATTAATTAACTCTTGGATTTGGTCTTCTTTTTCTTTTGAATAATGTTCATTAAGCTCTTTTTGTAGTTGGAAAACTCTATTTGCATTTTGACTTAATTGATTATTTAATTTTTCAAAAGCTTCATAATTAAAGTTTTTAGCATTATTTATTTGCTCTTCTGATAAAGTTAGGTTGTTTTCTTTTAAAATATTTTGAAATTTTTCAAGAAAAACTGGTGTTTTGTACTTTAAGCTTTTGCTATCACTATTGAAACAAGCAACACTTGCTGCTAGTGGTGTAAGTACAATAGGCATAGCTAAAAATAATTTTAAATATTTTTTCATTATTTAATATCTACTGCTGAATATTGTAGCAATAGCCCTCCATAATAATCTTTATATAAAACTTCATCCGTTTTTGTTTCTGCAGATGTATCAATATTATATTCTCCATATAAACGAACATATTTATTTAAATTGAAAATAAGATCTTTATTCTCATCTGCAAGTAGTTTTGGGAAAGTTTTTAAATATGAATAAATTTCTACATGTTTAGCTAAAACTTCATTAGTTTCATAATTAATTTCAGCTGTTACATTAACTTTTAAAACAAAACCATCTTGATTTAGTAAGTAATAAAATACGTCATCAGAGTCTTGTTGTTCTTGCTTTACATATTGAGTAAACACATTTGATTTAGGGCTTATAAATAAGCTGTAAAGCAATTTATTGGTTGCATCTTGTTGAGCAAAATCAGCTTGGCTTTGGTTGTTTTCTCTAGTGAAAACATTATTTTGCATGTAAGTAAAATTATTTAGATTAAATAGATATCATAATCAATTCTTTTTTCTAGCTTCATCAATAATTTTATCTGCTTGCTGAACTGGATATGGAAATGTCGAACCTTCTCATCAGAAATCTCCTGCAGAAGCTGATGAGGCTCTAGAAATAACGTTTGCAAATCTTAAAGCTGATTTAACTTTCATATTGTAATCAGTATTTAATAATTCTTTTTGTGACTGTATGTAAGCTTCTTTAGCCTTAATATCATTTGCATAAACTTCATCTAAAATAGCATTTATACTAGCTTGATGAATAAAGTTATTTCATCTTAAGTCTTGATCAGAAATTTCATCATTTTTATCCTGAGTTTTGTTACTTACTGCACTTAATGGAAGTAAAGCTGCAGTTGAAACAAGCATTGATATAGGGATAAAAAGTTTTTTTAACATCTTATTCATGATGCTCCTTTGCAAATGGGAAAACAAATGCTGGATACCCATATTGTTGTTTAACTACCATATCTTGTTCGTATTGTTTTATTCCACTTTCATATTGGTGAATAAAACCAGTATGTATTGTTTGGGAAACTAAATTAAGCGAAATATCTTTAGCTTTTGAACCACCAAAATATAATCCAACAAAACTAAGGGAAACACTTGAAATATCATGTGAAATATCATGAATCATGATTCTGAAAACTAATTTGTCTTTTTTAAGGTAATAAACTTCATTATCACCAATTTCGGCTGATTCATCACCTTTTTTGATATCAGTCAAAAAGCTATCTTTAAAATTAAGTGTTGGATAAGGCATGGTATTTTGTGCTTTTTGGATAAATTCATCAGATACTATTTGCGCCTTGCTAGTAGGGCTATAAGGGTTAAAAGCTCAAGAAATAAATTTTCAATCAAACTTATCTAAGTTATTTAAAATAAAGTATCAATTTTCAGAAATAAAGTTTTTAAATTCAGATAAATATTCAGCAGGTGGTTGAGAAGGTTTTTTCTTTTCAGCTTCTGCTATTTGATTTTCTAAATCTTCAATTTCTTTTAAGGTTTGGTTATATTTTTCTTCATCACCTCTGTAAAAGACTAAAAACTCTTTTTTTCTTTCAATTTGATTTTTTAAATCACTAGTATCAATTGAACTATATTTTTCTTGATATTGCTTTTGAATTAAGTTTAATTTATCTCAAAATTCTTTAGATATATTATTTTGTTGATGTAAATATAAATCTTTAGCATTTTGAGCTTTAGTGGTGTTTTTATAAACTAAAGATAATAAAGTTGACATAATATTTTTATGTGTTTTTTCTTCTTTTGAAACTACGCTTTCAACAATATCTTTTTCATGGTCAATATATTGAGTTAATTGGTATTGTTTTGAATAATCTGCACACGAAACTGCTGGTAGCACAAAACCTAGAGAACCTAGTGCAAATAGAAATTTAAATCTAGTTTTCATCAATACCTCCTCATGAATATCTCAGTAAGTTTAATTTTTGATCATTTACTTTTAAAAGTGCTTTAAAGAATAAAGTTGAATAATTTGCTACATTATACATTTTGAATAAGTTTTGATCATTGTTATCTAAATAAGCTTTGGTTTGGGGATTTTCTTCTTCTAAGTTTTTGTTGTATTCAGCATCACGAGCTATTTTTTCATCATAAGCTGCTAAAAATGCTTGATTAAATAGTTTAATTTGTTCTTCAATATTTTGCTCGCTTTGCAACACAAATAAATCTGGAATGATTTGAATTTTGAATTTTTTATCAGTTTGATAAATAAAATAAGGAATAAAAGTATTATTGGTTAAAATAATGTAATTAATTGCTTTAACTTGATAAATGTCTTGCGGTTTATTTTGCAATTCAAAACTTAAAGCTTTAACAAATTTAACATCACTAGGCACTTTAAAACCATATGAACCATATTTTTTATTTGCATAATCAAATAATGCTTGAGTGTTTTTAGGGTTAGCTTCAGTATCTTCAAATGAAGTTATATCCTTGTATTTAGCATCAAAAGGATTAAGGATAAAAAGGTCTTGGCTTAAATGATTTAAATATCAATATCAATTATCTTTTAGCATACTTTCAATTGCAAAAATCGAATTAGTAACTTGATTTAATTTTTCTGCATCTGAATTTTTAAGCACTTTAATATTAGCTACTGGAGCATAAATTAATGAAGCTTTTAATTCTGTATAAATATCTGCTTCTATTGCATTTTGATGTTCAATATACAAGTTTTTAGCCTTATTATTAGTAAATATCTTAGCAACCATTTCATTTAAAAATTCTTCATTTTGTGAAACTTCTTTTTTAGGTTTTAATTTAATTTCATCTTTAAATGTTTGTGAGCAAGAAACAAGAGCAAAACTTGCAAGTGGTGTTATTGTAGAGGTAAAAATTAAACTATTTCTTAATCACTTTTTCATAAAAAATTTCTTCTAATGATTTAGTTTTCTTACCTGAAGCTACAATAACTCCATCATGAATTAATGTATAAGAATCTACATATTTATCAATTTCACTTAACACGTGAGAAGAGATAAAAATACTTTTACCCTCTTGGTGTAGTTGATTTAGTAAATTAAATAATTGATATCTTGCAGTTGGATCTAAATTTGCTGCTGGTTCATCTAAAATAATTAAATCTGGATCATTAAGTAAAGCTTGAATTAATAATACTTTTTTCTTTTGCCCTGAAGAAAATGTATATGGTTTAGCTTTAGCTAAATTTTGGATTTCAAATTTTTCAAGTAAAGTATTAATTTTTTCTTTAGCTTGAGATGAAGACATTCCGCTTAATTTAGCAAGTGAATATAAGTAATCTCAAGTAGTAAGCTCTTTTGGGAAAATTGCATTTTCAGGAACATAACCTAATTTTTCTTTAGCTTGAGTTTTTCTAGATGAAATACCATTAATTAATATTTCACCTTCATAATTATTATATGAACCAATAATAGATTTAATTGTAGTAGTTTTACCAGCACCGTTTTCACCAATAAAAGCATGGAAAGAACCACTAGCTACTGAAAAGTTTAAGTCAAAAATTCCACGTTGTGAATTTTTACTTTTATAAATCTTAGATAGATTGTTAACTTGTAAAATATTCATTATCTATAGTCCTTTCTAATGTATAAAACATTGTTAATTAAGATGAAAACAAATCCTAAAGCAATTCATATTCCAATGAATCCATATTTATTAATTACTTGTTTATTTCTGCTTACTGAATACATTTGTTCAAGTGGTTGGAATAAGTAGTTGTTTGAAGTTTTTAAATCATAACGAATAAGCACTTTATTATCTGATACTGAGTGTTTAGTTGAATATGATTCATAACCACCAATTTGGTATCTATATCCACCAAAAATGAATGTAAATGTACTTGGTGTGAAGTCATTTAGGTCGTTAGTATCTTTACTATTAAATAATAAAGCTTGAGTTAAAACATTATTATTTTGAGCAAAGTAAATGTAGTAAATTAAAGCAGTTGTAAGATAAATTTGTTTTTCAATTTGAGAGTTTATTAATTTATTTTTAATTGATTCATCATTTAATACTGTGATGTTATCATCTAAGTTATTTAGTTTTGAATCTTTATTGCTAATTTCATTTTGGATAGCATTTAAAATTAATTTCTTATTAAAGGCTAAATCATTATGGTCGCTGTTTTGATATTCTTGTGAAGAAATAAGATTATTAACAAATTCTTTACCATATGCATTAAATACTTTTGAAGAAAGCAATTCAGCTAAGTATTTTCATTGTAATTTACCAACTAAACTACTTCCATTTGTTTTTGTATAACTATCTTCTGGGAATGAAAGTTTAAAGTTATCTGCACCATTTCTAGCGTAAATAATATTAGTATTAATTAAATCATTAAAATGAGTTTGGTTTTTTAAAGCTCCTGGTACTAAATATACTTCTTGATAATTAGGATTTTTACTATCCCCGATATTTACACGGTATTTTGGTAATACATTAGTATTATTCAATTTATATGAATACATATATGAGTCTAAGTCATTGTAGTATAAGTATTTTTCTAAATTATTTTGATGGTTAGTTGAAAACGCATTAAAGATATTTTCATTTTCAAAATTAAAGATATCAATCATTTGGTATGGTAATACACCTCAAGCATATGCTTGTCAACCTTTAGCCGCTGCTGCAGCATAATTAAATGAATTGTTTATATAATCATTTTGTTTAGTTGAAAAATTTAAGTCATCAAAACCATTAGGCATGATGTAAAAGGCATCTTTATCATTATTTAAATAAAATGTTTCAATGTTTGCATTATTTCCTGCAGGCTGTAATTCTCTTTTTGCATTTAAATAGTAAGCCATATTATTACTTGTTGCAGTTGATTGTGAAGCAATTACACTTCCTCCAATTACTAAAGGAGTTACTGCTACAAGTGGAATAGCTAGTGCAACTTTTCCATTTAATTTATATCCAATAATAGAAGCTATCATTCCAAAGAAAATGTAAGCTAGGATAAAAACTACAAATGATAATAAGCTAAAGGCTGCTAAATAACTAGTATGTAGTCCTAAACCGATAAATAAGTTGCATAGTAGCATAATTAAAGCTCAATAACAACCTAATGTTAGATAAATTATTAATTTACCTGAAAATATTTGTTTACGAGAAATAGGTTTTGAATAAGATAATAATTCAACTCCTTCCTCTTCTAAATCTTTATATATATTAAGTGCTTTTAATGATGCATAAAATATAGTTAAAATAAGTTCGATAAACGCAACTGCATAAATTGCAAAGTTAATTTTGTAACTGTCTAATTTTAAGCTAGCAAATACAATAGCTAGAATAATAGAAACTACAAATCAAAATAATGGAAGTATTATTGTTGATTTCTTTTTTAACATAATTTTATGCAAGAATAAAGCATACGATTTAATTTGATTCATATTTGTCCTTTCTTTATATTACTGTATGGTAATGTATAGTAATATTATAAAACTAAATTACTAAATAGTAATATATTTTTTTATAAAAATTTTTAGCTTTTTGATGCTTGCATTTAGTTAAAAAAGAAATACAAAAAAGGAGCAATTGCTCCCTTTCAAATATATATTTGGTTTTAATTATTTGTATCTTTGTACAAAGGAATGAGTATTAAACCAGTATTAGTTACCTTTAGCAACACGTGGTCTAACAACGTGGTAAGGCATTAAAGCGATAAATCTAGCTCTTTTAATTGCGTTAGCTACTTTTCTTTGGTGTTTAGCACATGTTCCTGTTGTTGCTTTTGCTTTGATTTGTCCTGTTGCTGTTACAAATTTGTTTAATAATTCAACATTTTTGTAGTCAACATATTCCATGTGGTTATCACAAAATTCACATGTCTTTTTTCTTCCAAAACCTTTTTTGTTACGTTTAATGTAAGCCATTTTGTCTCCTTTATTAATCTAAATCTTCTCCAAAGTTGAATAATTCTGAAATATCTTGTTCAACTTCTGGTGATTTAGCATTTTGTTGTTGTATTTCAACAGTTTGAGTGTTAGCTTGAGCATTTGGATTATATGCAGAATAATCTAAATTCTCGTTTCTGCTATAAGCTCTTTGATTATTTCTGTTGATATTAGCGTTGTTTGAAGGTGTAGGCGCAGGTGTAAATGAATTAGCATTTGCATTGTTTCTTGCATCACGTACTGCACGAGATTCAAGAGCAACAACACGATCTACAGTCACATCAAGTGAACGAACTAATTGATTAGTTTGATTGCTATTATATTGTGAAGAGTGAAGTGAACCTTCAACTAAAATAAGAGAACCTTTAGTGAGATTATTAGCGATAAATTCAGCAGTAGCTCTTCAAGCTACAAGAGGTATAAAATCTGTTACATCTGCATTATTATTGCTGTAATTTGGTCGATTAACAGCAATAGTAGTTCTTAAGTATGCAACATTATTTGATGTATGTGAAAGCTCTGGTGAATTTGTTATGCGACCTACTAATGTAATTTTATTGTACATATTACTCCTTCATTATGAAAGCACTATTTTTCTGTGTTTTCTTTTTTAACTCTAGGTTGACGTGGTTTTGAAACTTTTACAGCACCGTCAGCATCTTTAGCAACTCTTTTTCTTCCACGTGCTTTAGCTTTTTCATCAGCTTTTTTGTTGTAACCTTTTTCAGTATCTAAGTTAATTACAAGTACTCTTCAAATATCTTTAACGATGTTTGAACGACGTGTAAATTCAGCAATTGCGTTACCTTCTGCTTCAACTAAAGCAAGAACGTATTGAGCTTGTTTTGATTTGTTAATTTCGTAAGCAAGTTCTTTTCTGTCTAATGTTTCAACTTTAGAAACACCTTTTCCAAAAACTTCTGTTAATAAGTCGTTTAAAACTTTAACATCAGCTTTAGGGCTTACGATAGTCATGATTTCGTATTTGTTCATGATTATTTTCTCCTTATGGTCTTTTTCTGGGCTTTTTAGCCAAGGAGTACTTAAAATACTCAAAAGAATTATACAAAACATATTATTTAATATGTTTATTTCTTAAATATTTTTAGCACTATGCTATAGCATTTTAAAATTATTTTTCTTTTTAGGTTAAAAACAAGCAAATAAAAAATGCATAATTTAGTTAAACTAAATTACACATTTAATAGTTTAATACTATTTGTCTTTGTTCATTTCAGGATTTACAGCTTTAGCATCATTAAATGCTTTTTGAGCTTCTTCTAAATCTTTAGCAGAATTAATTTTATCTGTATAAAGTTTTACTTGAGCTGAAGTTAAGTTTTTAAGTTCAGCTAATTGTTTAACTAATTCAGCTTTTTTATCAGCTAATTCTTTAGCAATTTTAGCTTGTTTTTCTTTTTCAGCTTTTTCAGCTGCTGCTTTAGCTCTTTGAACATCAAGTGCTTTTAAATCATCAATTAATGTAGCTAAGTCTTTTGTCTTGTTCATTAATAATTCAACGTTTGCTTTTGCTTGAGTTTCTAAAGCTTCATATTGTGATTTAAGAACTTCTTTAACAGCATTGTATTCTGTTTCAACAGGAAGTAATTCGTGTGCTTTAGCAACGGCTGCTTTTCTTAATTCAGGTAAGATTGATTTAAATGAATCAACAATAGCATTGTGTCCTTTTGCGGTTGAAATTTCTTTTGCTTTAACTTGATCAGCAATTGTTTGGATTTGTTCTTTAAAGAATTCTGTCATTTTTTCAATGAAGTTATCAAGTGTTGTAATTGATTTTGTTGATTCATTTTCTTTTAATGAAGCAAAAATTGCGTTTCCGAATGAAGCAATGTTATCTTTATTGTTAACTAATACATCAGCCATATCGTTTTTAATTGCTGTCATTTTTTCTACAGATAAGAAGTCTTTAACTGCAGCTAATCCAGCTTTTTCTTTAGCTTGTTCACTTGTTGCATATTTAAATGCATCAACTAAAACATCATTTAATTTTCCAGCAACTTGGTTGTAAATTGCACTTACTTTAGCAAAGTTTTCAGCTGGTAATGTTGATTCAACTGCAGCAATAACAGCATAGTTGTGTTTTTGAAGTTCTTCAGCAACAACTTTTCCGTATGCTTTAACTTTATTAGCTTTTTCAGCGTCTTTCATTGCATCTGCTGTTGTGTTTCATGCTTCAGCAATTGGTTGAGCTGTATTAGCAACTGCTGCAAGTAATGCATTTCTTGTTGCAGATTCTTTGCTTAATTTAAATCCTGTGAAAACAACTTTTTCAGTTGGAACATATGTTAAATCTGAATATGTTTTTGATTTAAACATATATGTTACTGTTAATGTTCCTTTTGTATCATCTGATTCAAGTCCTAATTCAACACCTGCTGTTGCAACAGGAGCTGTACTTTGGTTTACAGCTAGACCATTTAATTGAGCAATTGGTGTGTTTCTAACTGTATTTTTACCTTCTCCTAAAGAAACTTCAAATAATTTTTTGTTGTATCCTGAAAAAATAACTTGTTCTTTAGTAACTTGTGATGCTAAGACTGTGTTTTTATCAACACTGTCAGCAACAGCAACTTTTAAGTTAGATTTGTCTTTATTAAATTCTGTTTCTTCAGCGTAGTATGTTCTTTGGTTTTTAAAAATAACACTTGGGATTGCTACAGCAGCTGCTCCGATCGCAAGCCCACCAACACCTACTAATAAAAATTTTCCTACTTTTGACATTATTCGTCCTTTCAACTTAATTAAGTTTGTGTACATTAAATTATTGTTCGTTTTTTATTTTTGCTAGTATCTCATCGATTTTTTGGCCATTTTTAGATACCGTGTCTAAATAAAAATGAACATTAGGCACTTTTCTCCAGTTTAAAGATTTTGATAATACTTTTCTAACATATCCTGAAGCATTGTTTAATGCTTCGATTCCTTTTGTTTCATTAGAAAGTAAAGTTACAAAAACTTTAACGTGAGAAAGGTCATTGGATAGTACTACGTCCATAACTACAGGATCAATTACATTTACATTTGTGATATCCTTCGAAACAATATCAGCAATTAATTGATGTAGTTGTGCCTCTTTTCTTTTTAAATTGATTTCATTCATATTTAAATTATAAAGTAATTTTTAATTTATATATCTCTTTATTTTTAGGCAAAAAATAAAAGAATTGTGGTACTACCACAACTCTATTTAAGGCTTATTAGAATTAAGCTAATACAAATGATTGTTGTACATCTTTAAATTCATTATTGATTTTTTGTTGATATTTAACTGTTAATGTTTTGGTTGTTGCATCGTATGAACCACAATTGAGGATTCCTTTGTTTTTACCTTTAAGTGTAACAAGTTTAATTTCATCGCTTGGTACATTGTTTAATAACAATAATGCACTATTAGATATATTACCACTACCTTTTATACCAAAGTAACCTCTTTTATCATAGTATTGTAAATCAAAATTATTTGCATTTGCACTTTTTGCTTTTATAACGTTTTCGATATTTGCAGCTGTCGCTGTTTCTGCTAATTTAAATGCTGTTCCTTGTACAATAGGTGTAGCTGGAGTAGTGTTATCTTTCCCCCCAACATTTGTTCCTGGCTTTGGAGTAGAAGTATCAGGTTCAGGAGTTTTAACTTTTAACCCTGCAAGTCTAACTGAAAATTCTCCTTTAGCATTTTTAGCTACTTCATAATCTTTAGTTGCAGCTTCTTTCTTAGAAATGTAGTAAATTCCATTTTCTACTTTAACAGTATCAAATTGAACTGTAACAATAACATAAGGATCTAAATCATCTTTGTGTTTAATTCCTGTGATTGTTCCATTCATTTCTTTTAGCATTTCAGCTGTTATTTGATATTTATCTTCAGGTGCTGAACCAATTAATGTAGCTGGTTGAGATACCAATGAATCTTTAAGCATATCCATAGTAATTTCTGATGGATATAATTCACTTAAAGGTTTTCCAGCATTTTTTTCTACCACTTTAGCATCAATTTCATAAACACCTGTTGGTCCATCTGTACCTTTGTAGTTGTCTGCAATTGCTTTAGCTGATAAAGCAGGAATTGGAAGTCCGTTTAATTGTAAGTAATCATCATCTTTACGTTCTGTTGATAAATCTTTGTATACAAAGTAGAAGTTTTTAGAAGCATTATCATAGTAAATAATTGGTAATACTTTAGCTGTTCCTTTTGTTGTATCACCTTCAACTAATTTATATGCTACTTTTAATTTAGGCCCTTCTTCAAGTGATATAGCATCTAATTTATTAAATGAAGTATATTTACCATGTAAGAATTTATATGCTACAGAATATCCTTTTTCTGTAGAAGGTTCAATAGTAATAACATCTGTATTAATTTGTTCTTTTACTGCTGGTTTTGCAGCTTTAAGAATTTCCATTACTTGTTCTTTAGTTTTATAACCTGAAACAAGGAATTCTTTTTCAAATACTTTAAAGTCTTTATTATCTGTTTTTGAAGTAACTTTAATTGAATAATTTACTTTTCTTTCACCAGCGAATAATCTATTTTCAACTTCAGTTTTTTCATCTGTAGGAGTTTTTTCATTAAATAAAACTTTTCCTATATTTGTTGTGAATGTAGGTGCATCTTTTTTACTACTTAAGAATTCAATTACATAATCAGCATTTTCTACTGTAGGAGTATTTAAATCAGCAATAGCTGCATCGAATGCTGTTTTTTCTTTAGCTTCATCTTTAATTGTAGGTTTAGCTTCACCAATTAATGTAGCAAATTGTTCTGCTGTTAATTCAGATGCTTTTGTAACTTTTGCTTCTTCTTTTGGTTGTTCTTTGTCAGCTGGTGCTGCTCCTTCTGGAGTTTCTTTTTTATCACCATCTGTAGGTGTTGTACCTGGCGTTACAGTAGGTTGTTCCTTATTTTTATCATCTCCTGTGCTTGGTGTAGGTGTTTCAGGTTGTTTTTCTTCAGGAGTATCTTTTTTACCCTCTTCAGTTCCTTCACCTGGAGTTACAGCTGGTTTTTCTTTTTCTGAACCATCTGCTGTTCCTGGAGTTTTATTTTCACCACCTTCTACTGGAGTTGTCCCTGGTGTTACATCTGTTCCTGGTTTAGGTTCTTCTTTACCTGGTTCAACAGGTTGTTTCCCAGTATCTTCTCCGCCTGTTTTATCACTCGGTTGTCCTTCACCAGGTTTTACTTCAGGAGTTTCTTTTCCAGGTTGTTTATCACCTTCACCTGGCTTGGTTTGATCATTTCCTGATTCAGCAGGTGTTTTTTCATCACCTGGTTTTACTTCAGGATTTTCTTTTCCAGGTTGGCTAGGTTCTTTTTCTTTACCACCTTGATCTGTACCTGTTGAATCACCTGGTTGTTTGTCATCTTTTCCAGGTTGTCCTGTAGTTCCGCTATTATCTTTACCAGAACCATCTTCTGCTGCTTCAACTTTAAATCCATCAAGTTGTAAATCACCAGTTTTCTTTAAAGTATTAAATTGATTTGATGTTAATGTATAAGGAATGGTTAATATTCCTGTTTTATCATTTGGTGCTAATGTTCCATATGTAAGAGTGAAATCTTTTGAATCATATCCTGTTACATTAATTTGAGATTGTTTTACTTCTGATGCTTTAATTGTTGCAGCATTTACACCTTGTAAAGCAACAGATAATTTAATATTATTTAATTCTTCTTGAACTTGTTGTTCTGTTTTAGCTGCTGGAGCAGGAGTATCAGTTGCTGCTGCTGTTTTAAATCCTGTAATAGTTGCAACTAATCCATCTGATTTTACAGATTCATATTTAATAGATTGTAATGTATAAGGAACACTTAATGTTCCTGCTTTATCATCAGCAGATAATGTTCCGACTGTTACTTTAAATATTTTTGGATCATATCCGCTAAAAGCAAGTTGTTGTGTTGTAATAGTTGAAGCAAGCACTTCTGCTTTATTAACTCCTTGAACTGTATCAACAACTACTTTAGTTTCTTTAAGTTTTTTCTCTACTTCTTCTTTAGTAGCTTCGGTTTTACCACATGAAATAGAAATTAATGGTAATGCTGTTGCAGTAGCACCACCTAAAGTAATTAATAATGTTTTAGTAAATTTACGCATAATTCCCCTTTTAAGCCTTTGGCTTTATTTTCATTTACTAACTCCATTCTAGCACTTTACAGCTGCTATATAGCAAAATAAGGAAATGTTCCACATTTTTTCATAAATTGTGGAAAAAACCACCATATTTTCCATATGGTGGATAAGATTATTTAAATTGAATTGTTTGCTTAAAGAACTTATCTGGTTGTGATTTAAGTTTGTAAAATACAGTTACAGTTTTGTTATTTTTATCTAATTTTGCAACAAAGTATCCTGAAGATTTTCCTGTTGAAGCTAAATCAGTTAAAGTAATTTCACTTTTAAGGGTAAGGAAAGCATTTTGGTCTTTTTTATTTCCTCCACCACCAGTAACTCCTAAAAATGGAGGTTTGTTATTTCTGTAAAGTTGTAATGCTCCACCTTTTTTCTCAAATCTGTCTTCTTTATCTTCTCATTTATCAAGAAATTTTGCAAAATCATCATTAGTTAAATCAAATGCTTCTTTTTCTTCATACACAATTTCACTTGCATCTTTAGTAGGTTTTAATCCATTTAATACAATGCTGAATTTAGCCGGTTGTAATTCTTCAAAATTACTTGTTTGTTTTTTGTTACCAATTAAATAAATTGTTCCATTAGCATTTTCATGTTTAATAGAATTAAAAGTAAATTCAATCACTGCACTACCATCATATTCGTTTTTGCTTTTAATATTACTAATTTTAATACCTGAATCTTTAATAAATTTTGCAGTTAAATCAAATTTATCTTCAGGTTTATTAGTTTTTGAAGGCACTAGCATATGGTTAATATCTAAAGCTTGCTGCAAGGCTTCAAGTGTTAAATCATTTACTGTAATTTGGCTTTTATCTTTATTAAGCCCTTTAGCTAAAAGATTTTTATCTATATGGAAAGCATCTGATAATTTATATGAAGAAGCTATTGCGTTAGCTGATAAAGCTTTTGCTGGTAAATTATCAAATTTAATAACTGAATTTTCATCTGCATATTGTTTACCATTTGCATAAGCAAAGAAATGATTTTGCGAAGCATCATCAAAATATAAATAAGGTTGAATAAATAATATCCCTTTATCTGGAAGTGCTTCTAATTTATTGTATTCAAAGCTTACTTTTACCGCATCATTTCCTGGATTTATTGGTGTAATTGCTTTAGCTACTGAATTATTAAAATAAGTCCCATTTAAGAATTTAAAAGCTTCATTATAACCTTTATATTTTTCATCATCTATATCAATAGCAAGTTTACTTTTATCAATTTTAAAGTTATTTTCTTTTAATAGATTTAAATTTGCTTGCATTATTTCGCTAGCTTTTTCTTGCGAAATATATCCATCAATTTCATATTCCATATTAAGGTTTCTAACTGCACTAGGATTTTGTTTTGATGTAATGCTTATTAGAAAATTAACCTTAATTTTTCCTTTAAGTAAGTAATCATCCAATTGCATCATGATATTTTCAGAATCTGGAACGCTTATTAAGGTAATTTCCACTTTTTCAGTATCAGTATTATTAAATTGTGGAATTACAAAATCTTCTTTACTTGCAACAAATGCAGTTTTCTTATTAATTAATTCATGTTTTAATGAAGGTTTTTTATCACCTAGATATTTTGCAATTAATTCTGCATCGCTTTTATTAATGAAATCATTTGTTCCATTTACTTGTGTATTTGCAGTTTGAAATCCATTTAATGTAACGTCTTTACTAATTTTAATATTTGGTTTAGTATAAAAGGCAATTTCATAATGAACTAGTAAACTTCCATTTGCATCATTTGGTGTTAATCCTTTGACTTCAACTAGATACATATTTGGTTCATATCCTGTTGTAGCAATATCTTGAATATGAATGCTTGAAGCCAGTACTTTAGTTTTATCAATACCATTTTTTAAATTAGTTTCAATTTTTAATTGCTGTAATTGAGCTTTTAACTCATTAGTATTATCTTTACATGCTACTACACTAAACGGTACAAAAATCCCACTTAATGTAGCGCTAGTTAGAATTAAATATTTAATTTTTTTCATTTTTGCTCCTATAATCTAATTTAATTATAGAAGTTTCAGACTTTTATGGATGTTTTTATAGCAAAAATGTGTTATTTTGTGGAAATTTCCACAAAAAAAGCCGTCTTGCGACGACTTTATTCCTCTTTGTCTTGCTACTTATGTAGCTAAATTATTTTACCATAATGCTTTAGGCAATTTATCAAAAATTTTAGTAAAATATCAATATGAAAAAATTAGGAATTATATTAGATTCATTTTCAGGTTTATACCAAGAAGATGCAATTAAAGAAGGATTTGAATTCATTCCTTTACAAGTTGATATTGACAATGTTGTCTATCAAGATGGATTAGTAGATAAAGTTGAAGTTTTAGAAAAACTTAAAAATGCTACTAGCTTTAAGTCATCTAGTCCAAGACTAGAAGTAATTAATACTATTGTTAAAGAAGCAAGCGAAAAATATGATGATGTAATTTATTTTGGAATTCACCCAGCACTTTCATCAACTTCTTCACATGTTAGAACTGTAGCTAATGATTTTCCGAATGTTAAAGTATTTGAAAACCACTGAAGTGGAATTCAATTAGTAATTGCAGCTAAATATGCTTTAAAACTTTATAACGAAGGATTAAACTTATTTGAAATCTTTACTCAATTAGAAGTTATTAATAAAGAATCAGCTACTTATTTAGTACCTTTTGACATGAAATACATGATTCAAGGTGGTAGATTAAATGGTGTGAAAAAATTCATTATGTCTAAAATTAAAATGTTACCGATTTTAGAATATGATGTACACGGAAAAGTTACACCAGTATTTTTAAAAAGAACACCTCAAGGAGCTATTTCTAAAGCAATTGAAAAAGCTGCTTACTTCCCTGAAGATGCTTCTAAATACCAATTTAACTACATGCATGGAATTGATGCTGAAATTAATAATGAAGTAGAAAAACAACTTGCAGAATACGATATTAAATTACAACATACTCAAATCACCTCAAGCGTTATTGCTATTCATACAGGTCCAGAAGCATTTGCTATTACAGTAATGCCTAAACTTGAGCTTGAATAATGAATCAAAAAACCACTAAAACTAAAAAAACATCTAAGAAAACTAATACTAAAACACTACAAATGGAAAATTCATCACAAAATGATAAAAGATTTACCAAACTTGTAGATAGTATTATTAAAGAAAATCAACAAGATGAATTTGAAATAAAAAAATATCGCAAGAATAAGCTAGCTTATGGTCTTGCGATTAGTTCAATTTTATTTCTAGTTTTATTAGTAATATTAATTATACTAGCTATTACTTTGAAATGAGGTAGTTAGCTAATAAATAAGGCTGATGAATGGTTAATTGGTAATTCAACATATACCAATGAAATTAATGCAGTTGAAGAGATATAAACTAATGCAACAAATCCCATGTAGGATGCATTAGTTTTTCTTTTGACATTTTTGCTTAATAAAGCAACTATAAAAGATCCTCATGAAACATATATGTTGGTGGGAAATGAAAATCTTCCGCTTCAAGATGCTATCAGCAACATTATTAGTGTAAGCATACCAGTGTAACTAGTAGATAAAATATAGTTATTTGTTTGCTTGTTAATGATATATTGGATGATAAAAGTTGCTAGTGTAGTTACAAAAACAAATATTCCATCTCAGGTTAAATCTCTAGCTTTAATTTTGTCAACATTTTTAAAAGCGTTTTCATATTCTGGATGTTTTTGTTTTAATTTTCATCAAATAATTCCACCTAACGTGGCCGCTATCACATGTCCGGTGATAATAATTCAAATGTTAGCAACATGAATTGAGGTTTTCACTGGATTAAAAATATAAGTAAACACATAAAACAGTGTAACCATCGGGTTAACAATTGGAGGAATTTGGTTGTTAATTTTTTCATACACTGCACGTGTTTCAAATATTTGAGCTAGTATTCTAAGTACAGCAAAAGAAATAAAAGCTGCTGTAATAGTTGCTAAAGCATAAAAGAATGGATAAACATAAGTTCGTTGAATATATTTCTTTGCAAAATGGGTACAATAAAAGGACATAAGTGTTAAAAACGCAACGCTGAAGAGCTCTGCAATGAAGAATTCCCAGATAAAATTGTTGGTTAATAAATATTTCACTTATATCCCCTAAAATAAATATTATTGTTATATTTTAATGATACTATTTTTTAGCTTCAGTTTTTGAATTTTTCTTCATGTGTTTTGAAGCTTTTACTACATACATAATTCCTGAAATTACACTAAGAATTAATGCTACATAAATTGGAATGTTAATTAAGTACATAAAGTGGTATTGAGTTGTGAATTTTGTGTATGGTAATCAAATAATAATTAAGAATGTTACACAAATACCAATTGAAAGAATTAAAGTTTTAATTTTTCCAAGTTTACCAGCAGCCACTGATACACCTACTTTGGCTAAAAACATTCTAACACCATCTACTATAATATCTCTAAGAATAAAGATAGCTACAGCTCAAAATGGAAGTACATTAATTACTCCAAAGTAAATAAGAACTAAATTTGTCATTGCTTTATCAGCAATCGGATCTCACACTATTCCAAAATCTGTGACTAAATTTTGCTTTCTTGCTATTCTTCCATCAAAGAAATCTGTAATCATAGCGGCACCAAAAATAAGCACGATAAGAACGTTTAAAATAGTAAATGCAATCGCATACCCTAAGTTGTATGAACCATTTACTACTATGTTAGTGATGTTTCCACCAAATTCTGAACCTTTAGACATTGTGTAATAACTTGCAATCATAAGTAAGAATGCAGGAATTATTAAAATAAGTCTAATTAGAGTTAGTTTGTTGGGTTTGTTCATGTTTTTGAAACTCATTATTATATGCCTCCTGGATTTGATTAATTAAAATAGATTCTTCTTTAAATAAAGTTTCTATTTCAGTTTTATTGTGTTTTTCTACTTCATCTGTAGCACTTTGTACATAATTAATGAAGTATTCAACGTATTTTGTTCCTTTTTTATCTCATAAATTAGCATTTAAATCACGCAATGCTGTGAAGTTATGATTAAATTCATGATATTTAGGATTTTCATGTAAAAATTCTCTGTATTCAGGTGATTTTTGAATTTTGATTAATAAATTTCTAGTATTAGCATTAATTTCTCCCATTGTGTATTTTCCAATACTTGGAACAAATTCATCTAATGTTTGACGATTAAGTTTAAATAATTCATTCATCATTATAGTTAAGTCATAAACGTAAATTGCGCTTTCTTTAGCAAATTCTGCCGCTTGCAATTTAGTCTTCTTTTGACGACGTTTGTCTTTAACATATTGTCATACAACTCACGCTAGGAAAAGTGACATAACAATAGCAAAGAATATTCATATCCCGACGTTAAATCCCATATTGTCTCCTTCTTATTTTGTGATTTTAAGAACTCATTTTGAGTCTTTTTTAACAACGAATTGTTTCATTATTTCATCAAGTTCTTCTTCAGTATAGTTTTTTCCTTGAATCATAGCTGTATATAAGTAATTTGAATAACCTTTAAAATCAAATGAAGCTCTTGGAGTTACTTCGCTGTAAGTAATTCTTCCACCTTGATCTAGAGATTCTGAAATAGTAATTTCAGTACCATCAAGTTCATCTTTAATTAATTTTAAGTTCTCTTTCATTTCAGCTTTTGCAGCTAAATAGCTTTCTGCTAAGAGTTTAACTCTTTCAATATCGGCTGTTTTCATATTTCTCCTTTAAATTCAACTCGCAGCATGAGCTATAGCAAGTACTCCTATATTCATACCGAAGAATATTAATGTTGATAATGCATCACTTAATGTAGCAAGTATAGGAGCAGACATAACTGCTGGATCTTTTTTAAATTTAATAGCAACAAGTGGAATAAGTGTTCCTAAAAACTTAGCAAATATAACTACAATAAATAATGAAACTGAGCTAGCTATAATTATAAATGAAATAGCACCTCAACCAGCTACTGTTCCATCACCATTATCTCTAAAGCTAGGAATAGCAAAATAGATATAAAGTCTAGCAATATTTACTACAAATAAGATACATCCAATCACTGCACCAACAGTCATTTCCTTGAAAATAACTTTTCAAATATCTTTGTGTTCAATTTCGCCTAGTGCACTAGCACGAGTTATAGTTGTGGATGATTGCGAACCAGCATTACCAGCTGATCCAGAAATAATTGGAATAAGCCCAACTATAATCCCGGTTGAAACTGTAACACCTAGTCCTTTAATAAAGTTTTCTGAAATAGCCGAAAACTGTTGAATGATATATTGTGAGAATGTTGCTGAAACCATTAAAATGATAAGTCAAACAACACGTGACTTAACAATTTGCATAATGGTTGTTTTAAGATAACTTTCTTCAGCTGCATCAGGGTTAATCCCAGCAAGTTTATACATATCTTCAGTAGCTTGTTCTTGAATAACATCAATAACATCATCGGATGTAATCATACCAATAAGTCTGTTATCAGCAGAAACTACCGGAAGAGTTGATCTATCGTGATCAGCAAATATATTAGCAGCATCTTCTTTGTTATCATATGGGTGAACTGCAGCAACTACATTGTAAAGTTCTTCAAGTAATTCATCTTCATCATCAGCAAAGACTAATTCTTCAAGTGTAATATCCCCGATTAAAAATCCATTATCATCAGTAATATAGAAGTTATGTGAAAGTTCAATTTTGTTTTTATAGTCACGTTTAATTTTTCTAATCGCTTTTTTAGCACTTCAGCTAGATTTAAGCACAGAAAGATCCACAGACATAATGCTTCCTACGTGTTCTTCATCATAAGCAAGCAAGTTATTAAGCTTAACTCTTTTTTCAATTGGAGTTTCAGCTAGAATTTTTTTAGTAAAGTTTACAGGTAAATCTTCTAAAACGTCAACCAGTTCATCACTTTCTAAATCTTGCAGGATATCCATCCCTCAAGGTTCAGTAAATGATTTAGCTAGTGCTACTTTAGTATTATCATCAAGATATGAAAATACTTCAGCAGCTTCAGTGGTTTTTAGTACCCGTAAAACATAAAGTTGTTGTTCACCGCTAAGGCTTTCAAGTGCTTCAGCGAAATCAGCATATGGATATTGTTCACACAATTCTCTAACAGCAATAATTTTCTTATTAGTAATTAAGCCTTGGAGTTCTTCAATTAAGGCTTTTTTTACTTCTGGTGTAAATTCCATTATTGTTCTTTTAAGTATTTAATTAACTGTTCTTGGAATTGTTCAAGTTTAACAGGTTGTATTATGCTTCCTTTAAGAATCTTAATACTTCCGTCTTCTTCAGATACAACTACTGTAGTTGCATCACATTGTTCTGAAATACCCATTGCAGCTCTGTGACGTGATCCATATTTGGAATCAACACTTTTACGTGTGATTTTGTAAAATGTCGCAGCATAATAAATTTTATTATCTCTAATAACTACAGCCCCATCATGAAGCGGACTAGTTTTATTAAAAATTGCAATTAATAGTGAACTTGCAATATTAGAGTTTAACACTACTCCATCAGTTCTTAAATTATCAATGTTATCGTTGTTTTCTATTGTAATTAAAGCACCGATTTTATTTTTTGATAAGTATTCAACACTTTCTCTTAATTGGTTAATTAAACGAATTTGGCTACTTTTACCTAATTTTTCATATTTTGTCTTTTTAATCTTACTAATAAGAAATCCATAAACATGTGGTCATAGGTACAAAATAAGTAAAGTAAGTGAAACAACTAAAGCTAGTGAAGCAATTACAATTAAAGCAGTAATTGCACTAGAAGATATTCCACTAGCATTATTTGTTACTACAGTAGCAGTTTCAAAATTTCTAAGCATTAAATATTACCTACAAAATATGCAATTAAGATAATCAGTGTCATTACAAGTAAAGCAACACCAGCTCCAAAGAGATTAATAAATAAATCTCTTTTATATCATGGTAATTGCTTTTGAGCACTTCTGTACTCTTCTTTGTTTTGCTCAGCTTGAGCATTAAGTATGGCGCGTTGAATTTCTTGTCTACGGAATTCAACTAAATCTATGTATTTTGGTTTTTCTTGGATGTTTTTGTCTTTTTCTTTATCCATAAACGCCTCCTTGTTTTCTAATATTTAAATTTTATTATTTTTATTAAAAATAAAAATAAAAAACATTAAAGTATTTAAGGATTTTTAAGCCTATGGTGTAGGCAAAAATGCTATTAATTAGCAATTGCAGCCAAATAGAAAAATCTATACCGCATTTACACAGCATAGATTTGAGAGTGTTTAAATTATTTTTCTTCTTGTTTAATAAATTGTTTAATATTAATTCAACATGAAGCATTGATGTTTTCTTCTCACTGAGTATTAGAGATAAAAAGTTCTTCACCAGTTGTTGCATCATCACGAACAAAAGCAAATTTTAAGTTATATTTTTTATCTGCGGAAGCATTATATTTATCTACATAAGCTTTTAAAGTATCGAATTTAACTTTAGCATATCCATCAATTTGCTTACTTTCACCTTTTGAACCTCTACCACCTTTAGCTTCAATAATTCATATATTATTGTTTTTATCCATACAGATGTAATCTGGATAAAAAGCTTTAAGTGGTAAATTGTGTTGTTTAACAATTAATGAAAAGTATTTTTTACCTAAATCACCATTTTTATAGAATCAAGTAAAGAATTTAGATTTTTGAGCAAATTGTTCAAATAATGATTCAGTTCTTGAGTGAACATTATTTCAGAATCATTCACTCATTGAAGAATCATAACCTTCATAAACGTTTTTGGTTAGCAATGTTGGATTAGTAACGGTAGAATCATAAATTACAATATCTTCAAACGGAATGCTTCAAGATACTGTTTTAATATCATCATCTTGTTGGTTAGACACACCAAGAAGTGAAGAATCTTGAATTGAAACTTGAGTTTTAAATTCATTAACATCTTTTAATAAAGTTCTAATGTTATTAATTAAAAATGTTCTTCTACTTGAAATTGGAATATCTAAAATTTGATGTTGTTTATTTTTAATATCTTTAGAAGTAAATAATGCTGTAATTAAGGCTTTAACATCAACTCAATCAAGCCCTAAAGCATTTGAAAGATCTCTGAATGCGTTTGATTCTTCTGAACCAGCTGAAGCTGATTTTAATTTATATTTCGCATCCATTCTAGCAAGTAAATTTAAATCTTTAATTTCACTTGCTATTCCTGCAAAGTAATCGTTATGAATATTTTCTAAATCCATGTTGTAGCCAACTTGAGACAAGATATCTTTATTACTTTGTAAATCAGTTGAACTTAAATCATATTTATTAATTAAGAAATTAGATAATTCTTCTAAAGTAATTTCTCAATCATAAATAGAAGATTTATTTTGATTTCTTTCTTGTTTAATTAACGTAATGTTTTCAAAATCTCTTCTTAATCTAAGTAGTTTTACATCAACCCCATGGGCAACTTGTTGCACTTGTGCTTTAAATTTATCATCAAAGGTATATAAGAAACAATTATCAATTAAATCATTATCAAAGTGATGATGTGAAGGCATACGACGGATTCTCCCAATTGTTTGCACTTCAAATTCTTCACTCATATTGTTTCTAAGTTTTACCAGTACTTTAGCTCTAGGACAATCTCATCCGGTAGCAATAGCTTGTTTAAAGATTAAAAATTCAACTGGAGAATTTGGTAATGATAAAGATTCTTTATCTTGATTAATTTTTTGTTCACTAAGTCAAATAGCTACTTTTCCATTTTGTGTAGTCTTATCCATTTTTTCAAGTGAATCAATAACTGACTCAAGAAGAGCTTCTGAATTATTAGTTAATTGAATCAGTACTAGTGGATTAATTTGATCTTCTTTATCTAATTTATTATATTCTTGCAGAATTTCTTTACGTTTGTTTTCTGCTTTTTTAATTAAAATGTCAGCTTCTGATTCAAAGGAATCAATTGCTTGTTGTTGTGCTAAATCTATGTTGATATAGATTAATTTAGTAATTAATCCAGAGTCAATTACTTCTGAATCTCTTATTTCAATAAATTCAGAATCCTTAACTCTAGTAGCGGTAGCTGATACTCTAATTTCCTTATATGGTTTAACGTGTTGAGATAAAAATTCATCTGCTTTTTTAGTATTGTTGAAATGTTCTTCATCAATAAATACAATAAACTTATAACCTTTTTCTCTAGCAAATAACAGTGAATCATGTAAATTAAGAATTTCTCTTTCAGCAATTAATTTATTACCTTTTTTAGTAATCTTTTCTCAATTAAGGAAATATAAGTTATTAGGTTCAAAATTAATAGCTC
Source organism: Mycoplasma seminis (assembly GCF_030718845.1). Taxonomy (NCBI): domain Bacteria; kingdom Bacillati; phylum Mycoplasmatota; class Mollicutes; order Mycoplasmatales; family Mycoplasmataceae; genus Mycoplasma; species Mycoplasma seminis. The sequence goes on along the minus strand of NZ_CP132191.1, from coordinate 469,145 downwards.
TATTATCATCACTTCGAATTACTTCCGATTTAATATGGTTAAAGAATTTATCTACTTTTCTTTTAGATTGAGTAGCTAAATCTCCTTGTCCTGGTGTAAGTCAAAGAAACACAAAATTTTCATTTGGACTAGATGAAATAACTCTAGAAATACTTTCTAACATCATTAAAGTTTTTCCTGAACCTGTAGGTGAGGAAATAATTAATCTATGTTTAGTATTATTTTCTTCAGAAATAATAAACTGATAAGTTTCTTTAATTGCTCTTTCTTGGAAAACTTTGAATTTAATTGCTTTTTCTATCATAAGTAATCTACCTCACTAAGTTCACTAAAGTAATATTTTTCCGGGATTTGAACTAGTTTATTTGAAATTTCATTAAATAATGTATGTTTGTGTATTGCTACAGCATCTGTAACATAGAAAATGATTTTAGCGTCTAATAATTCAGTATCTGAATATGAATTCAATTCTTCTTGTGATGTAATAACTAATATTTCATTATTATCTATTAATTTAGCTGTTTCAAGTTGAATTAATTCTTTACATGAAACATAAATTTGTTTTAAGTATTTTTCATCAAAATTAGAATTAATAAATTCTTCATTTGAAATTAAGTTAATTTTATTGTAAATAAGGTTATGAGGTAACTCTTCTTGAATATTGCTTAAACGTTTGAATGTAACATTTTCAGCAATATTATTTTCATTATTAGTACATAAAATATAATTTCTATCTCCACCATCTTCAGCATTTAATTTAGCAACCGCATGTCCAGTTGTTCCACTACCGGCGAAGAAATCCAAAACTATAGCATCTTTATTTTTGATTAATTTTATTAATTTATAAATTAAGTTAATAGTTTTTGGAAAATTAAATGTTTTGGTTTCTCCCATTATTTTTTGAAGTTCTTTAGTTCCGTTATCATTTGAAAATTCATATGATACTAAATCTGTAGAAGCAAACAACTTAACTCTATCTTTTTTAGTTAATTCAGTCGCTCCTTGTTTAAAATCGTACTCAAAATATAGCTTTGTTTTTAACACTCCTTTTTCTTCAACAATAAGACCTAATTTCTTTCCTAATTCTACACGTTCTGTTCCTCAACGCCAATATCATTTTTTACCATTTGGTAGTACTGGATAAAATATTTTACCATTAAACTCTATAGGTTCTGCTTGACTCCCTGTTCTTTCATCTAAATTCTTTTCCGCAAGCAGCCTTACAAGTCTATATTTTCCTCTACCATCGTTATCATCTTTATTGAATGATTTTGAATCTAAAGGCTCGTGATTAAATAATAATTCTCTAGTATTACTGTTATGTTGTTTTATATATATCAAAACATAATCATGTTGTTTTGCTAATGTATTATCGTGTGTTTTACCACCTGTTGTTGTTAGACGAGGAAGTAATCCAATAAAATTTCCTTCGCCAAAAATTTCATCACATAAAAGTTTTAATGCCGCTTGTTCTCTATCATCTATGCTTATAAAAATCACTCCGTTATTATGCAATAAATCTCTAGCAATTTCAAGTCTTGGTTTCATAAATGATAATCACTTAGAATGTTTAAATGCATCTTCTTTATCAACATAATTATCATTATAAATAAAATCCTTAACCCCCGTATTATAAGGCGGATCAATATAAATAACATCTATTCTATTTCTGTGAGTTTTTTGTAGTAATTTTAATGCAGCATAATTATCTCCTTCAAGTAGGAAATTAAGCTTATTATTCTTATTGGTAATAATTTGATCTTTTCTTTCTAAAGTTACTATTGAATTATTAACTTGATTAATAATATCTTCTTGTTTTTCTTCAAATACTAATCCATACTTTTTAGTATTAATTAATTCTCTAATAATTCCAAATACTTGTGCTCTTGTATCATCTAAAGCATTATTTTGCTCAAAATCTTGTAGCCAATTAAGCACTAATTGTTTTTTGTCTTTATTCATGTTACCTCCAAAATATAATTTAATTTTATTAAATTATGTAAATACCTAAATAAAAATATACAAAAAGATACTTACAAGAAGTATCTAGTTGTTTAATTTGAAGTTATACCGCCTTTAATGCATTTCTTAAGTTAATCAAAAATATTTTTTGATACATTTGTACTACTTTTAACAATTTGTCTTTTTGCGTCTAAATTATCGATTATTTTACTAAGTAATTTCATTCTATTATTAGAATTAATATTTTATTAACTTTGTATTGTTTCAGTTGTTTATTGTTATAAATACCTAATAAAAGAAATATAAAAAAGCCGTTAATCCACCTAGTTACGGCATACGGCTTCTAATAATTATTCGTTTTCAGCAATTGTAATTGTTTTACCTAATTTTTCATTACTCATAAGTTTAAGTATTGATGCTAAAAACTCAATAGTTGTACCAGAAATGCTTATTTTTGATGATCCGACAGCTTCGTCATCAATTATTAATTCATCATATTTAGGGAGATAATGAGGCGGTATTTTTTCTAAAATTGCTTTAAATGCAGCTTTAGAGCTTTCGTTTTTGGTTAATTTAATTTTTATTTTACCATTTAGTGTCTCTGTTTGAGAAAAATCAAAATTATAAGTTCCAAGAATATGTGACTTTAAAGAATTTACTATTTCTAATAATTCTTCAATTTGTTGTTGTTTTAATAATTTTTCGTATTCATCTGGGCTAACATTATCTTTTGAAATAGTTGTATTTATATATCATGTAGAAGTATTTACATCTGAATACTGACCAATAATGTCGGGTATTTCATCTAAAGAATTAGAAATATGTTTTGCTATAGCCTTATTAAGTTCAGTATCAAAGATTTTTTTGATTTCATCATTAAATGAATCTGAATTAGATATTTTAAACTCATTAAAATTAAAGTAAATAATTGTTCCGTCACTAACTCGAGTTTGATTTTCCGGTTCTGAATAGTAATTACTAAAACTGGTAAATAGTTTATTATATAAAGAATTAAAGTTATCAATATCATAAAAGTCTATATAAGGCATATTGTATCTTCTTCAGGTATCAAATCAATGTTTTAATGCCTGAAATAATGTAGAGAAATTAATTTTTCAGTACCGAAACACACCTTTTTCTTTGTTGTAAAGATGAATAAATGGTGGTTCTTCGGTCGAATGTTTTAAATATTCAACTAAAGAATCAATAAATTGCTTTTTGTTTTCTTCATTATTCATTATCTTTGAATATATGTTTTTGTTAACTACATATGAATTATCTTTTAATGAAGAATAATCAGCTCATTCTCTTCCGAATTCAATGAAGCTTTTATCGCTTTTATCGCTTTTATCAATTACTTTATCAAAAATATTTTTAAAAGATGGTATTTTAAAAGAATCTGTTGAATATTTTTGCATTTCTGAATCAAAGCACTCAGAAACTTTAGAAATAATATTTTGAGTATTTAAATTCTTGTTTTCGTCAATTATCACATTAAGTTTTTGGATAACTGCAGATATATTTTCGGCTCATTGAGCTTTTTCAATATTTCCAAAATATTTATTAGCATCTTTTGATATTTGATCATTTGTATCTGCACTATTTTTAAATTGTTCTTTAAGTTCATTTACATTAATATTATTTAAGTCAACATTTAGTTTATAGTCGTAATTGATTTTATTTTCTTCGCCTTTCAAAATTCATGGTAAATAATCTCTTATCTCAAAAAGTCCGTGTAAGCTACCAACAATTTCGTCAAATTCACGACTTCTTAAAAAGTAATCTAAGTTTATCTCGTCAGAAGCATTATTCGGTTTTTTATAAGGTTCCCAAAACGGACCCATATTACTCGTTTTTTCAAATTCAATATTAAAATTAAAATATAAACATACAAAATAAAGAATTGGTAAATTCTCTGATATTGTTTTAATTAAACCAGTAATTTGATTGATTTCTTGACCTTCAACAGTAGAATCGTTAATAGTATTTTTTAAATTTTCATATATTCAAAAATCTCTTCATAAGTCAGCTTGGTGAATTGAATTACCATTATTTTTAAAATCGAAATATGATATTGACTTTTTATTAACGTTTTTTAAAGTAACATCAAGATCTAAATTCAATTCTGTTTCATTATCAGAATTAATAAAGTCAATAATTTTCTTTATTAATTTATATTCTTTACTATGTGTTTTAGTTTCTAAACCAGAATTATTATTTTTTAATCTTTCAATTTCATTTTGTGCTGATTGCAATTGTTGTCTTAAAGAATTAATTAATTCTTGATTAGTTTTAATAGTGTTATTAAGTTGAGAAATTTGATTATTTAATTCTTCTTTATCTTTTTTGCTTTTTTCAGCTTTCGCTTCTAAATCTTTAATTTTTGCTTCTAAATTGGTTTTTTCATTAGTGAGTGAGATTAATTGATTTTGAAGTTGTTGTTTGCTTTGTTCAAGTTTTTCATTAGAAGACGTTAATTTTTGAATTTGTGTTTCTTTTTCTTTTATACTTTGTTTTAAAGTATCTATTTCGTTTTTCAAATCTTTATTATCTGGAGTGATATTTTTATTTTGCTCTTCTAATTCTTTAATTCTTGCTTCTAAAACTTGTTTATCTTTATTTAATTGAGTAATTTGACTTTCAAGTTGCTTTTTGTTTTCTTCAACTTGTGATTTTTGATTTGTAAGTTCAGATATTTTTGCTTCATGCTCAGTTTTAGTTTGATTGAGCGTATTAATTTGAGTGATTAATTCCTTAATTTTATTTTCTTTTTCTGTGACTTTTGTTTGTAATGTGTTGTTTTCATTTTGATAATTATTAATTGTGTTTTGATGGTTTTGAATTTGTACATTTAAATCTGAAATTTGTTTTTGCAAATTAGTAATTTGTTCTTTATTATCCGTTTTTTCATTACATGATACTGTAATCAATGGTAACGAACTTGCTATGATTGTTAAAGGTAAAATTGCTTTAAATTTTCTTTTCATTTTTTGTAGTGAACCCCAAAATTTGTACCTTCATTCAATAACGGGTGCAAATGTATATGAAAAAACAAATGATTATTCAAAATATGTTTGAATTTAAGGAATCTAAACTCAAATTATGTGAATTCATAAAAAAGCGTAAACTGAAAAATCCCATGATTTATTATTATGTGAATTACTATTTAAAATCAAAAACAATTGATGATTATTTACATTCTGTTTCGATTAAAGATTATGATGAATGAGTTATTGATGAAGAAATCGATAAGATTATTCATCATGAAAAAACAATTTTTCAATCTTGTGTAGATTTGAATTTATCAACTCATATTAGTATTGCAATGAAAGTTGTTGCTAAAAAGAAAAATTACTATAATTTAATTATGAGTAAAGAAAACAAAAACAAAGAAAAAACAATCGACTTAGAATATGTTAAAAGTTTAGAAAGAAAAATTGAACTTCTAGAAGCTGAAAAAGCATATTTCGCAACTTTAGATAGGATAGTTCAAAGCCGACTGAAGCAACCGTCAAAGAAAAAGCGCAAGCAATCTTTGAAAATAAAGAAAAATTCAAATTAGTTGATTTATTTGCTGCTTCGCAAATAAGAAAATCTCATTATTACTATTGAGAAAAACATTTTTTAACTCCTATTGATAAGGATTTTGAATTAAAAGAAACGATTCAAAAGATATTTGAAGAAAGTAACAAAACTTATGGTTACAGAAGAATCACTATGGAATTACACAACAGAAGTATTAATGTAAATCATAAAAAGGTTCTAAAACTAATGAAATTACTTAATTTAGTCGTTTATAGAAGAAAACATAAGAAATATTCATCTTACAAAGGACAAATAGGACCGATTGCAGATAATTTAATCCAAAGAAATTTCATAAGCAAGAAACCTTTAGAAAAGCTTTTTACAGATATCACAGAATTTAAACTTTTTGATGATTTAAAGGTTTATTTATCTTTAGTAGTAGATGGATTTAATGGTGAAATTTTATCAGCCGCCGTTTCATTGAGTCCTAATTTACAATTAATAAAAGATACTTTTGAACCATTAATTAAAAGCAGAAATTTAAGTGGTTGCATAATTCATTCAGACCAAGGCTGACATTATCAACATAAATATTTTGTTAACTTATTAAAAGCTAACAATATTATCCAAAGTATGTCAAGAAAAGGAAATAGTCCGGATAATGGATTAGTTGAATCCTTATTTGGAACAATAAAATTGGAATTCTTTTACCCAAACAAAAACAATTTCACAGATCTTAATAATTTTGTGGAAAAATTATTTGACTATCTTGACTTTTATAACAATAAAAGAATTAAAATTAGATTGAAAGGAAAAACCCCAATTGAGTACAGAAAAGATTTTGAAAATCTAATGGTACAAAATTAGGGGTTCAGTACATTTTCTCCTTAAAAATATTATATATATATATATATATATATATGATTCAAGGAACATACAGCACTATACTATAGGATTAAATGTAAATTTTTATACCCTAAATTTTGTCTAATAAAGTACAAAATAAAAATTCAATAATAATTTATTTTGCTTAAAAATTTTGAAAAAAGCACTCAAAAAACATTCGGGTATATGCTACAATACTTATGTAATCATTATTGATTACAGTTGAACGGATGCGGGTGAAACATCTTAATGAAGATGTACCACAAGGAAGCATTAAGATAAGCCTAATGCATCCGCAGTGGAACACTTGGGTAAATGGATACAAATAGTAAAGAAAGAATTCATACTTGCTATTCAGTGGTTTATCAAAAGGAGTTCGGTTGAATGAAATCTACTGAAAAGTAGATTTTTTACATGAAATTTACAATAAAAAAGCACTCGAAAATCGATTCGAGATATGCTACAATACTTATGTAATCAATATTGATTACATTTAATCGTGGATTTAAATGTAATATCTTAATAGGAAGTTCCTTATTAAATATTAAGATAAGTTTAAATTTGCAAGGGTTTCTATAAATGAATGAGTACAATTTGATAATGATACGGACTAGTTATCTTAAAAGTGTTTTGTTTATAGGTCTGGTATTTATAACAATCTACTGAAAAGTAGATTTTTTACATAAAATTTACAATAAAAAAGTACTTGAAAAGTGTTTTAAGATGTGCTACAATACTTATGTAATCATTATTGATTACATTTAATCGGGCATAGACGAAACATCTTAATAAGGAAAACCCCTAAGGAGATATTAAGATAAGTCTATTAAGTCTGCTGGGGATGCACTTGGATAAATGAATACAAATAGTAAAGAAACAAATCATACTTGCTATTCAGTGATTTATCAAAAGGATTTGAGTTAATTTAAAATCTACTGAAAAGTAGATTTTTTTATCCTTTTTTATATTAGTTCACATTAATAAAAAATAATATATTAAATAAAAAAGGAGATTATGCAAAAAGACAGATTAAAAATAATTTGAAAATCCGAAAAAGAATATAACTATTACACAAATTCTAATGATAGTATTTCGTTTAATTCTAATGGTAAAAGAATATTAGCACACTCTAAAGGTTTTAATTTTCGTCCTGTAATCATTTTTGAAATTGGTGAAAATACATATTATTTAAACACTCGTAGTGCTAATAAAAATAAATTTCAGTTTCCGTTCGAAATATCAATAAATAAAAATGATGATGATTTAAACAATAAATTAAGGAACACCTCTTGAGTTGATACTTCAAACATTCAAGTAATGAAAACTAAATATTTTCATAAATTTTATGATGAAAATCAATTTAATACAATTAATGACTTGCCTTCGTGAAAGCAAGAAGAAATATTAAATTCTATTTATTATAATTTAAGAATTGATAATGTATCAATTCAAGAGATTAAAATTAACAATCAATATAAAGCATATTCTTACTTAATAAAAAGAAGTTTCCCTAATGAAATGTATAATGCTGGAAAATATAATTTTTATAAAAATATAATAATTGATTTTATAAAAGATGAACTTAATATAGTTGATAGAAAAGAAAATATAAATCAAAAGGATGAAATAAAAAGTGATGCTTGAACACTATTACACGAAGATATTTCTAATGATAATTTCACTTCAAATGAGACATTTAAAGAAGATTTTAATACTGAAAATGAAACAAATATTCAAGAAGGTTTTGAAGTAGATGATGATTTAGCTATTGAAAATTCTAATGTAGATTATTTAGAACATGATGATAAATTTTTTCAAACTAAGGAAGATAATAATTCTAATGAAGATATTCAAACTGAAGAAAACCTTAATGAAGCTAAAATCAAAACCGAACAAGTTTTTGAAGAAAAGCAACAAGAAAAGACTATTATTGATGGTGATGTTGAAGATTTAATTAAAGATGATAATATAAATGATGAAAATAGCGATGTAGATACTCTATCATTTACAACATAATGAAAAAATAATTTAATTAAACTAACTTGAGCTAGATTTTTTACATTTTTTATAATCCAGCATTATTAGAACCTGTGTTAATACTGAACTACTTTTATAGAAAATAAACTCAACAATGCTATGTAACCCAAAACAAAAACCCCATATATTTCTATACGAGGTTTAAATACAAATTATTTTGCTAACCGTTATTTATTAACTTTAAGTTTTAAATATTCTTTGTAAGCTTGTTGTAAGAAATTCTTAGGAGCATCATGAGTAAGTAATTTACTTGCTTTCTTTAAAGAAAAGTATTTAGCTCTTTTTGATTCACCATGTACATGGTGTGGAATTTCATTATCAGTTGTATAAGCTAAGAAATAAGTAACTTGTTTATCATTTCCTGTATCAGGTAAAACATAATTATCTTGGTATGAAACTTCAGAAATAATATGGATATTTTTAACACTAGTTTCTTCCATAACTTCTCGATGCGCAGTTTCCACAGGTGTTTCATTACCTTCAATATGACCTTTAGGAAATACTCATAAGTTATTTAATTGTTTTACTAATAAAACTTTAATACGGTTAAATTTAAATTTTCTAAAAATTATTGCACCACAGGACTGTTCTAGCATGATTTTTGTAATTCTTTCACTTTCTTTTGTAATTCTTCTACTTTGTTTAATCTTTCTCAAGGAAGGTCTAAATCATTTCTACCGAAATGACCAAAATATGCTGTTTGTAAGAAAATAGGTTTTCTTAATTCTAAAGCATCAATAATTCCTTTTGGAGTAAGGTTGAAAATTTCACTAATAGCTTGCTCAATGATGTTTTCATCAATTTTATTTGTTCCAAATGTATCAATCATAATTGAAACAGGTTGAGCAATACCAATTGCATATGCTATTTGGATTTCTGCACGGTCAGCAAGACCAGCAGCAACTATGTTTTTAGCTATTCATCTAGCAGCATAAGCAGCAGATCTATCTACTTTAGTTGAGTCTTTACCACTAAAAGCTCCACCACCATGACGTGAAGCCCCTCCGTAAGTATCGACAATTATTTTTCTACCTGTTAATCCTGTGTCTCCGATTGGACCACCGATAACAAAGTTACCTGTAGGGTTAATTAAAATGTTTTTAGGTGCTGCAAGATTGTATTCTTTAAGCACTGGTAAAATAATTTGATTTTTAATAAAATCTTTAAATTGGGCTTCTTCGTAATGTTTTGAGTGTTGGATACTCATTAAAACTGTATCAACAAATACATGTTTAGGATCTGTGTAATCAAGTGTAACTTGAGATTTCATATCAGCTTTAGCTCATTTGAACTCAAGGTTATTTCTTAATTTTTCAGCTCTACGTACAAGTGCATGCGCAAGAGTAATACCTAGCGGCATGAATTCAGGTGTTTCATTTGTAGCATAACCAAACATTAATCCTTGGTCTCCAGCTCCGATTTCATCACCTAATTCAACTCCCATAGCAATATCTTCACTTTGACGTTTAATATCTGTGATAAAGCTTGTTTCGTTGGTGTAATATCCTAATTGTTTTAGGATATTTTTAGCTATTTCAATAACATCAACATCAGCTGTTGATTTTACTTCTCCGGCAATAAAAATGTTGTGACCTGAAGCCATACATTCTACTGCAACTTTAGAATTAGGATCTAAAGATAAGTAAGCATCCAAAATAGCATCTGATAATTGGTCACACACCTTATCAGGGTGACCTCTACCAACTGATTCACTAGTGAATAGTTTTCTCATTGTTTCTCCTTTTGTATTGGTTATAAAAGCAAGGACTTGCCTTGCTTATTTGTGGTAAATTAATTATAGTAAAAAATCTTATTTTGTTAAATATAACTTTTTGACTTAGTGCATTTTTTAAGCCTAGTAAATAGGTTTAAAAAATCTATCTTTTTTTATTCGCAAATTCTTTATCAATACCTGAAGTTAATGTGATAATTTTAGCAACAAAATCAGTGTCATTGATGTTGATTGTTTTATCATCATTACCAAAAATATAAATTTGATTATAATCTGAAAATGTTTGGAATAATATTTTTCCTTCTTTATATCATAAAGAATGTTTTGAACTCGCAAGTTTTTCTAAATTACTTGTCCGATAAGTTAATGTACTTTGACGACTTTTGAAAGCAAGTTTATTTAATTTAACTTTAGCTGGAAATTCTTTAGTTGTAACTTTATTTTTTAAATATTCATAATATGAAACTTGTTCAGCATTTTCATTAATATTTCATTTATTCATTACTTTATTTCATAAGAAAATATATTTATAAATTGTGAAAAGTAAAATAAAGGTAAAGAATCCATTCATTAAAATAAGTACCGCATCAATACCGGTTAAAGTAATTTTGTGAGTTAAATCATCTTGTTGTGTTTCATTTAACACTCTAAAAACTTGTGGAATATAAATTATTCCAAGTACAATAAAAGTAATTGAAACAACGCTTTGAAGCCCCACTATAATGCTAAATAATCAAAACTTGTAATCTCAAAACTTTTTCATGTTACTATTTAAAATAACTTTATCTAGCATTTTTTCATTGGTATTTACATGTAAATAAATCATTTTGACATGATTAATGAATTTAGCTTGTGATAACACAATAGCAAAAAAGATTATTAGAGATAAAGCTCCTAAAATCCATATGACTACATCTGGAATCATTAAACCTCCTAAATAAAAAACTCATTAATTAAATTAATGAGTTAATTATACTATTTTTTACCAGTTTTCTTTGGAGTCTTTGGTGTGAAATCATACTGCATAATTGAAGGTATTTCTTTCTTATAAGAATGACCTATTTTATTATTGCTAAATTGGATTGGATTAAATAAATTAGCATCATAAATAATAACTATTTGTTCTTGTTGAGTGATTAATTTTTTGTATTGACTTTCTGCTCAAGAAGAATCTTCAACGCTTTGTGCAAGCATTTTAAAGTTTGCACCAGGTTGTTTATTTAATTCATCCACAATTAATTGTACTGTATCTGAAGTACCATCATTAATTTCAGTTAATCCAATGATATCAAATCCACCAGCTTGAATAAATTTAGCAATTGAAAGTCATTTGTAATCACGGTTTTGCCGCATGAATTCAACTCCGCTCATATCGTCTTTATCACCTGAACCGTAATTTTTAATATTTCAGTGTCCGATTCTAATAACATTATCTTTTTTATCATAAAAACTTAATGCTGAATTAGTTTTTAAGGTTTTATTTTTAAGTTTAATATCTGTATAAACCGGAACATGGTCTGAAATTCTAACTAATTTACTTTTTACATTACCTTCATTATAGTAATTTAAATCTTTATATGATTCAGGTAATATACCATTAGAAAAGGCTTTTAAAATATCAAGTTTAAATTGTAATTCAGGTGTGTTTGCAGTAGTTAAAGTTTCAAGTTCATTTTTAACATTGTTTTTGAAAAACATTTTGTCATAAGGGTTTACATAATTTTCATTGTTAGATAATGAGGTGAAGTACTTTTTATCATTACCTAATTTAGTAATTGTTGCACTAGCATAATTACTAAATAATTTCTGGATATTAAAATTATTATTTCCAATATTAGTATCTCCACCAAAAATTATGTAACTATTTGGAACAGAAATATCTTCAAATTCTTCAAGAACATTTTTTAAAGCCATGAATTCAGAAAGTTCTTGTGAACCAGCTGAATCAAGTTGACCAACAATAGTATTTTTAGTAACTGATTTTTCACCGTTAGCAGTTTTTGCTCCTGGTGAATCTAAATGGTCAAATACTGTTGTGAAATTAATATTCGAATCCTTAAGATTAAATTGAGCACCAAATGGTGGTCGTACATAAACTGTTTTATAATCAGATTTGACAAGGAATTCGCCTTTAGCTAAATTTATAGGCTTAATATCCATATCTTCAACTGGGGTAAATTCTTTTTTAGGTTTTTCTTTACCGCCTGTATTTGGTTTTTTATTTGTAGTAGCTTTAGGTTCAGAAATTTCTTGTTTAATTAATTTAAATGTTTTTAAATCAAAAATTTCAGTAACATCTTTATCTGTGTTTGCTTCATAAAATGTAAATTTTATTGTGCTATTTTCAAGGTTAAATGTACCAACCATTTTTCTTGTTTTAGTATTACGTTTAAGGCCTTTTCTTAAGTAAATATCATACTTACTAGAATCAAGTTTAAATCATGGTGTAATAAAATTTTTACGTGTGTTTTTATCATACGTTTCAAGAACAATCGCACTGTCTGCGACAATGTATTTAAATTCAAAATCGTCTTCAGTTTCAATTTCGCTTTCATCTTCTTCATCTTCAGGAAGCATAGAATATTCCATAACATCTAATAATGTATCATTATCATTATTTTTTATAAGTGTTAATATTGAACCACTAATGGTGCTTTTTAGAGGATTAATTACTGGTTTAGGTTCTGGTTTAGGTTCTGGTTTAGGTTCTGGTTTAGGTTCTGGTTTAGGTTCTGGTTTAGGTTCTGGTTTAGGTTCTGGTTTAGGTTCTGGTTTAGGTTCTGGTTTAGGTTCTGGTTTAGGTTCTGGTTTAGGTTCTGGTTTAGGTTCTGGTTTAGGTTCTGGAGCAGGTGTTGGGGGGGTTGGTTTAATATCTTCTTTAGCAGCAACCGTTTTAAACCCTTCAATTTTTATAGAATCATTTTTAAATACTTTAGGTAATCTAATAGAACTAATTTTATAGTTTATAACCAATATACCTTTTTCATCATCTGGATTTAAACTTTCAACTTCAACATTATATTTAGTTTTATAATCTCAATTAAGATAAATTCGTTTAATATTTATTTCTGAGGCTAAAATTTTACTTTTATCAATTCTTTCATCCACACCTAAAGTTACTTTTAGCTTAGCTATTTTTTCTTCGATAACTTTGCTTAGTTTTTTGAAACCATTGATTTTTCTCTTAAAAGTTTTTTTAACACCATCAAAATGTTTAGCTTTTAAAGTTACTTCAACTTCTAATTCACCTTCTTCGTCATTAAAATTAATTTGACCATATTGAATATCAAAATATTTTGGATTAATACTTGAAGTCCAATGAATATTTTTTGTATCAACTTCAGAAGCTAAAATAGATTTTCTATTATCGTTTTTTAAATCAGCAGATATTATTGCTTTTTCAAGCTTGTTTTTTAAAGACTCTGCACTTTCATTACATGATGTAGCAACTATTGGTGTTGCAATTAAGGATAAACCACTAAGGCTTAATAAAACAGTTTTCATTTTCTTCATATCTTTATTATATTTTATATTAGCTTAATACCTTGAAATTAGGTAAAAAAATGTGGAAACAAGCCCTTGTTCCACATTAAGTTATTATAAGTATGATTTTTTGATTGGAAATTCTTTAGTAAGTTCAATAACTTGTGCTTTTAATTCTGCAAGCTTTTCTTCACCTTGAGGTGATTCTAAGAATTCTAAGTTTCTTAAAGCATAATCAATAATATCAGCAAGTTCTTCTCACTTAGTAAATCCTCTAGAAGTCATTGCAGCTGTTCCTAGTCTAATTCCGCTTCCTAACATAGGTGAAAGTGTATCAAATGGAATAGTATTTTTATTAATAGTAATGTTAATTTTTTCAAGTAATGTTTCAGCTTGTTTACCATTAATGTTATATGTTTCAAGTACATTAACCATAAAAAGGTGGTTATCAGTTCCGCCTGAAATAATTACCGCACCTTTATCTTGGAATGCCTTACAGAATTTTTGTGCATTAGCAATAATATTACTTGCATATTGTTTAAACATTGGTTGAAGTACTTCATAAAATGCTACAGCTTTACCAGCAATTGCATGGAATAAAGGACCACCTTGGTATCCAGGAAATACTCAACGGTCAACTTTTTTTGCAATTTCTTCATCATTAGTCATGATAATTCCACCACGACCACCACGAAGTGTTTTGTGAGTTGTTGAAGTAATAATATCAGCATAGCCAACTGGACTTGGATGTAATCCAGCAGCAATTAATCCAGCAATATGAGCTATATCAGCCATTAATTTTGCTCCACATTTATCAGCAATTTCTCTGAATTTAGCAAAATCAACAGTTCTTGAATAAGCTGAGTAACCACAAATAATTAAATCAGGTTTTTCTTTCATTGCTTGCTGTAAGATAGCATCGTAATCTAGTAATCCATCTTTTGATAATTCATAAGAAACAGAGTTATAAAAGATTCCACTAAATGAAATTTTGTATCCGTGTGTTAAGTGTCCACCACAATTAAGTGCTAGACCCATAATTTTACCACCTGAAGGCACTACAGAAGCAATAGCGGATGCATTTGCTACTGAACCTGAATAAGGCTGCACATTAGCATATTTAACCCCAAAAATAGCTTTTAAACGGTCAATAGCAGCTTGTTCAACTACATCAACGTTTTGACAGCTTCCGTAATATCTTTTATTTGGATATCCTTCACCATATTTATTAGTAAGCACTGAGCCTTGAGCTTTAAGTACATCTTCAGAAACATAGTTTTCTGAAGCAATAAGTTCAATGTGATCTTGTTGTCTTCTTAATTCATTATTAATTGCATCTTGGATTAATTTATCATGTAATTCTAAATCCTTATACATATTATTCTCCTTTCTTATTGAATTTAGCATCAATAAGGTTGATTATTTCTTCGTTTCCAACAAAACGAATTGTGATATTTACACCATTTTGCTTTTGAAATTTATCAATTACTTTAAAATCTTTTAATTGATCTGCATTAGGAATTTGATGAATGAAATCTAGTGAAGTAGCTAAATAATCATTATTATCAAGTTCAAATGTAATATCAAGTGTTTTAAGCGGATCTAAAGCAACTTCTTTAAACTTAGTTTCACTATCGTGTGAGATGAATGCTGAAGTAAAGATTTCAGCATAAAATGCATTGGTTGCATCATATCTAGGGTGCAATTTTCCAATTCATCCAACTACTTGATCTTGGAAGATAATTTCAGCTGAAACATTTGGATGAATGTATTCATTATCTGCAAGTGGAACAAATTTTAATTCCTTACCGGTAAGGTTAATTAAATCACTTTGAATTTGCCGGAAACTTTTAGTTGTACTTGCAAGTCCATAAACCATTTTGTTGTTATTAATCATTCCTTTTTCAAAAATATTAATATCAAACATTTTTCTTTTTTGGTTGTATTCAACTACTTGAGCAAGTGAAGTAATAATTGAGTTTCTAATTACTTCACGTTCTTTTGAAACATATGTTTGTAATTTTTGATTGTTTACAAAGTTAAATGGATTAAATTTAGCTTTTTCTTCAGAAACTAAAGTAAATGTTCTAACTTCTGAGTACCCTTGCGTTGCAAAGTTTTGAGCAACGGTATTAAATTGCATTGTTTTAAGTGGGATTGAAGCATGTTTAGCTTCTGTAATTGAATCATATGAATAAAATCTTAAGACTTCTTCAATAATATCTTCAAATAACTCAATATCATATCTTGTAGCTGGTGGAGTAATAAGATTTTGTGTTAAATCAAGTTCAAACCCTAATTTTGCTAGAGCCTTAAAGGCAGAATCAAAAGCTTTAATATCATTTACACCACTGTAGTAGGCTAATTTGTTTTGATCAAAGTTAATAGTAGGAATTTTGTCTAATTTCATTTGGCTTAAAATATTTGAATAAGCAACATTTTGAAGTAAATTTGAACATAAGTATTTAGCAGCTAAAGCAACTAAATGTTTAGTAATTGGTCTAGAAGCTTGTGCTGCAGAAGCTGACATCATTTTAACTTCTCTAGCTGAGTGTCTAATTTCTGATGAATTAAATGATCCAATTTCAAATAATAAGTTTTCACTTTGTTGTGTTACTTTATATTGTTCTAATCCCATAACAGCAGCAATAGAAATAGGTTGTTTATCATTTGAAATTACAGTTACATTATTAACTTCAATTTCTTTATTTCCTAGAATATTAAGTTTTCCACTGTATTTTTCAACACTTAATGTTCCTAATTTAAGCTTATCTAAATCATAAACATGTGCTGGAGTTCCCATTGTAATTAAAAGTAAGTTAGTTACATTTACAGCTCAAGGTAATTTAGCATCAATTCCATGTTTAGCTAACAACATTTTATCCTGTAATGTTGTAACACCTTGTCCTTTAGCTTGAATGAAGATAACATCCTCAATTGGATTATTTTGTACAGTTACAACACTTGCTTGTAGACTTGGGTGAATATTATCAAAGTTAAATCCAACCATTTGTACATTAAAGTAAGCAGCAAGTTCGTTAGCTAATGTGTAATATGAGTTAGCATCATTTCTATTTGCTGTAGTTGAAATATCTAAAATATAATCATCTAATCCTAGTTTTTCAACCGCATCATCTTGCAAACTAGCAAAATCTTTATCGAACACAGTAATTTGGTCTTTTTCACTTAATAAAGTGTAATCATATCCAATTTCACTTCATGAAGCAAACATCCCTTGAGATACAATTCCTTTAAGAGTTACTTCATTAAATACCATATCTCCTTTAGAAGCTCCAATTGGGAAACAAATAGTTAAATCTCCTGCTTTTAAAATACGGTTATTAGTTTGAATAGTAAAGTTTCCTAATTTAGTTTTAACTTCAACTACATCTAATCTATCACTATTAGGGTTTTGCTCAACTTTAAGAACTTGTGCAAACACTAGTCCTTTAACATCTGAAAAAGGTTTAACTTCTTCAACTTCAAATCCAATATTATTTAAAGCTTTTTCAACTTCTTGTGCGCTAAAATTAGCATTTTTAAAGAATTTATTTAAATGATTTAAAGAAACAATCATTAATCCTCCTTAGCGGTATCTCAAGAAATTGCTTTGATACCTTTTTCTATTAATTTATCATTCACTTGTTTGAAAACATGTGAGTTTTCAAAACCTTTTTTGTAACTATATGGGCTTGGATGTGAAGTTACAATAATGTTTTCTTTGTTTATAGGTAAATCAGCAATGAATTTTTCAGCTTGCTTACCTAAAGCTAAAATAATAACATCAGGGTTTTGTCTTACTACTTGTAGTAACACTTCTTTAGTAAATTTATCTCATCCAAAGTCTTTATGTGAATTAGTTTTTCCTTCAGAAACCGTTAATACTGTATTTAATAAAAGTACGCCTTGCTTAGCTCATGAAATAAGCGAAGTATCGCTTAAATTAGCTTGAGGGTAGTCTTTTTTGATTTCAGCGAAGACATTTCTAAGCGAAGGAGTTATTTTACCATTTCCAGTTGAGAAAGCTAATCCATCAGCATATCCAACTGTGTGGTAAGGATCTTGACCTAAAATAACTACTTTAGTTTCATGTACTTGAAAAAAGTCAAAAGCTCGAAACATATTAATTTGTTCAGGAAGTACTTGTGCTTCCTTTTCAGCTATTTCTAGCTTATTAATAATAATTTCAAAGTAAGGTTTTTTACCTTCTTGTTGTAATATATTTAAAAAACTATCTTTCATTTCTAAATTGCTCCATTATTCTTAAATCATTTCTATATAAGTCTCTAATATCATTAAATCCATATTTAATCATTGTAATACGTTCAACTCCAACTCCAGCTGCAAGTCCGTTAAAGCTTTCGTCAAATCCAGCCATTTTAAGCACATTTGGATGTAACATACCAGCACCTAAAATTTCAATTCATCTATTTTTGTAGAATACATCAACTTCAACACTAGGCTCTGTAAATGGGAAATAACTTGGTCTAAGTCTAATTTGAACTTGTTCTTCAAGTACATAAGAAAGTAAATCTTTTAAGGTTCAAATTAAGTTTCCAAATGAAATTTCATGCCCAACTGAAACAAAATCAACTTGAGTAAATTGGTGTGAGTGAGTTGCATCATCTTCATCATTTCTATATACTTTACCAATTGCAAAGGTAGAAAAGACTTGATTTGGATTTTCTGCAAGTACTTTAGCTGTAATTCCTGTGTTATGTGTTCTAAGTAATGTGTTTGGATCAAAGTAAAGAGAATCATGCATTGCTCTAGCAGGGTGATCACTAGGAATATTTAATCTTTCAAAGTTATATAAGTCAGAGACAATTTCTCCTTCTTCTTGTTGGTAATATCCATGTTGATAGAATCATTCCTTTAATCTATTTTCAACTAAAGTAATTGGATGTAAGCTTGCTGGTTTTGCTAATGGTGCAGTTACATCAATAAATTCAGAATTAACTTTTGCATCAATTTGTAATTGTTTAATTCTTTCTTCAGCTTGTGAGAAAAATTCATTATATTTAGTTTTTAAAACATTAATTTGTGCACCAATGTTTTTCTTTTCTTCTACTGGAGCAGATTTAAGTTGATTTTGTAATTTAGCAATTTCACCGTCAGATCCGAAAACTTGAGCTTTTGCCTGTTTTAAATCTTCTAATGTATTAATATTTTCAAGTTTGAATTCCATAATAACTCCTTTATTTCTGTTTAATTAAATTTCAATATTTTAATAGTTTAGTTTCATTTTCGTTTGATTGTGGTCAATAAAATACTTTGTTTGTTATTTCATTAGGTAAATATTGTTGTTGTACATAATTATTTGCATAATCATGCGGATATTTATATTCAATCCCATCTCCTAGTTTACTTGCTGAGGCATAATGCGAATCTCTTAAATGCTGTGGGATTTCATAAACACCACCAGAAATAATTAAACTATTTGCAGCTTCTAAAGCTAAATAAGATGAATTACTTTTAGGAGCTAGTGCTAGGTCTAAAATAGCAAACCCAATTGGAAGTCTTCCTTCAGCTTCACCTAATCTTTCATAAGAGCGTATTGCTTCAGCTACTCTAAGAGAAACATTTGGAGAAGCGAGTCCAATATCTTCATAAGCTACACATAGCATTCTGCGGAATAATCCATCAATATCTCCAGATTGGAAAATTAGCATACCATAATATAACGCAGCATTCGGATCACTACCTCTAAGTGATTTATGAAAAGCTGATAAATTGTTATAGTGCGCTGATGAATTTAAATCACTATAAAAATTAATATTAGGTACAACAGCTTTTAAAGTTTCTTCAGTAACTGCTTCATTTTCATCAACACAAGAAGCTAGCATTTGTAAGTTGTTAATACTTGAACGTAAATCACCAGCTGAAAAGCGAGATAAATCTAACAGCAATTTATCTGAAATATTTAAATTAGGAAAATATTGTGCTTTAACGTCTTTTAATTTATTTACAATATCAGCTTCAGATATTTTTTTGAACTGCAAAATTTGCATTCTACTGCGCACAGCGGGAACAACTTTAAAATAAGGATTTTCTGTAGTAGTTGCATAAACAATTATTTTGTCAAATTCTAAATAAGAAAGTAAGATATCTTGTTTATCTTTGTTTAAACGATGAATTTCATCAATAATAATGCAATCATTATTTTGCAGAATTTCTACTAATTTAGCTTTTGAATCCACTGAAGCATTGAAATAATCATACTTAAGCCCTAAATCATTTGCAAGTGAAATAGCTGTTGAAGTTTTACCTGTACCCGCTTCACCAAAAAATAAAAAACTAGAACTTATTTTATTTTCAACTACACGATTGAGTAATTTGATTATATGTTTTTGACCAACAATATCTTTTAACGTTTGTGGACGCAATGCATTAGCTAAATTCTTATTTATCATTTAAAAATCCTTTTTAATTAAATATAAAATATTTAATTAAATTATACAACTTTACCTTTTTTATAATTTTAAGTTTTAAACCTAATACATAAGAATTTTAGATGTTTTATTTATTACTTTTAACATAAAAATTAATAGGTATCTATTCAAACTTTCATCCATTAAAACCCACCGAATTCGAGGGGTTTTAATGTTTCTTATTTAGCATCTTAATAAAACCCACCGAATTCGAGGGGTTTTATTTGGTTGTGTTTTAGCCACCAGAAAACCCACCGAATTCGGTGGGTTTTTTATAATTCTAAGTTTTAAGCTCAATAATAATTAAGGGCTTAAAATCTGATATAAAATACCCTTTTGAGAGGGTGTTAAGTAAAATTATATTTATTCATTTAAAAGGTGAGCTATATCATCATCTGTCATTTCAAAAACAACATTTAATAATTCATTAAATTTATCTCGAATATCATTATCACGAGATAAATTATTTAAATATTCAGCTAAAGAATAATAGTCAATACTTAAAAATTTTTCAAAAAACTCATGACCGTACATTATATTTTCCTTTGGTAAATAGACATTTTTTGACTTTTTAGCGCCTTCATTAAAATAATACAAAATAGGAACTATTTCAACATCTTTATCGCTAAACTCTTGCTTTAAATACGCAAAAGTTTTTAATAGTTTTCTATTAATATCAATAAATTTTCCCGAATCATGATCATCATTATATTTTATTTCGACATAATAAATCTTATTATCAGAATTTGAATAAAATAGTAAATCAATATCATTTGTCGTTATTATATTATCTTGTCTAAAAGTATCTGATTTAATATTATGAGAAATTTTTTCAATAAGATTCTTAAATTTTTTTTGGTCTTCTAATTCATTTTCGATTTTTCTATTTGTTATATATTCATCAATTAAAGCGTCATTAGATTTAATCAATTTGAATTCACATTTTCTTTTTCCTGAAAATTCAGTTAATATTTCAAAGTTTGAATTATCATTATTCATCATCTCTTTTATTAAATCTTCAATAAAATTACCAAATTGAATACTTTGACTCTGAACTATTCCAGCAGCTACCCTATAATGTAATGAAATATAATGATTTTTTTGTGAATGTTTCTGGAATAATTTTTTCATTGACTTGCGAGAAAATGCTTTTTCCATATTACTCATTAATTTATTTTTTATGTAAGTTTTTATTTTTTCATCCATTATTTAACGTCCTTCTTATTTTGTTTTTCATATTCATATCTTAAATCATTTAACATAATAAACATATTTTTATCATTATATAAATAAAAGAAATCTCATCCGTTGTGATTTTCCTTATTTAAAAATTTAGCACTCATTTTATGTATTGACAATCTTTCACTTTCGCCTAAAGCACAAACTTTTCCGTCTTCTACAACAGAGCAAATAGGTATTTTATTTTTATCATATAAAACATTTCCTTCTTTTACCAAACCAGATGAAACTAGTTTTTCCATAGGTACTTTGGGAGGTTTTATTTCAAGCGCTAACTCATGAATGGAGTTTTTTTCATATTTAATATTATCTATTCTATTTTGTGCTGCTTTTATATATTTATCTTCTCTTTCTATTCCTATGAAATTTCTACCTATTTTCTTAGCGACAGCACCTGTTGTACCAGTTCCGAAAAACGGATCAAGAACTATATCATTTGGTTTTGTTGTTGCTAAAAGAATTTTATACAACAATTCTTCAGGCTTTTGAGTAGAATGAATCTTTTTACCATTTTGATCCTTAAGCCTTTCATTACCGTTGCAAATCGATATATTTCAAACAGACTTCTCTTGTTTATTATTGTTCAAATGTTTCATAGTTTTATAATTAAAAGTAAATTTTGAATCTTTTGTTTTTGATGCTCATATCATAGTTTCGTGAGAATTGCAAAATCTTGTACCGGCGAAATTAGGGACAGGATTTGTTTTATTTCAAATCAAGTCGTTTAAAATTCAAAAACCTAAATTTTGAATAAAATATCCTATTCTAAATATGTTTTGAAAAGACCCGATTACACATATTGTTCCATTAGGTTTTAATACTCTTTTGCACTCATATAATCATTGTTTTGTAAACTGATCATAATGTTCAAAACTATCAAATTTATCTCATTCATCATTAACACCATCAAATTTACTTCCATCAGCTCTTATAAGTTCACCCTCTGTTTGCATAAAATATGGAGGATCTGCAAATATGAAGTCTACAGAATTTTCAGGAAATGTTTTTAAGACTTCAATAGAATCACCTTTAATAATTGAATTTAATTTCATTTTTGCCTCCTATAACATTATATTTTCTATTAACTTATGCATTTTGTAAAAACCACTGAATTCGAATAGTTTATAACAATGCAATTAATTTAATAAAATATTTATATATAAATTATAAAAACATTTTATTAAAATTGTTTAAAAAAATCACATCTTATACAAATTAAATTAAACAACGTATAAAATGTGAAAATTATTTATTTAAATTTTAGTTAATCAACTTTTTATAAATTATGATAAGGTTCTTTTATTTCCTTGAGAATAAATTTGTATTCAGGTAACATTTTAGTTAGCATTTCATACATATGTCAAGCATAAACTTGTTCATCTAAGTGTGGTACTTCTAAAATGTTAATTTTGTCTTGGTCAAAAACTATTCAATCTGACCATCTGAAATCACTTGAGATTACTAAATCAACATCTTTAGCAATTTGAGTAATTTCACCAATATATCCACTACCTGATAAAATTGCTACATTTTGGATTTTTTTATTGTACTCATCTGGATTAATATTAGTTCTAAAAGCACTTAATTTAATTTTGTCTTGTAATAAATCTTTTAGTTCAATTAATGACTTATTTGCCTTAAACACTGCTGAAAAAGTTTGTGTTTTATCTCAAAGCATACTATCTTGTAATCCCATATATTTAACAATTTGATATGAAGTTCCATATGGATCACAATCATAATTAGTATGCATTGAATAAGATGTTATTTGATGTTTTCTAAGTAAATTTAAGATTTCTCTTTTATATGGAGCTTTAATATCTTCGTCAATTCATCTAGCTTCAAATTTAAATGGGTGGTGAGTTAAAATAACATTGCAATCATTTTTAATCGCTTCTTGCAACACTTCCATTGTTAAATCAATAGCTAAAATTGCGCCTTTAAAACGTTTAGATTGGACAGTTTTAACGCTGTATCCAGAAGGATCTCAAGCTTCTTTGTTTTCATTTGGATACATTGAATTAACAATAGCAATAAAATCTTTTATCTTTAAGCTTTTTTGTTTCATAATTAGTTCTTTAAGTAGTCTTTTAAGTTTTTACCGTGTTTTACATTGCTTTTTAGTTTACGTAAAATTTTGTTTTCAATTTGTCTTACACGTTCTTTAGAAACTCCACCTCTATCTAAAGCAAGTTCTTCAAGTGAGTGTACTCTATATCTTTCACCGTTTTCATCTACCCCAACACCAAAACGTTTACAGATAAGTTTTCTATCCTCAGGTTCTAAATCAGCAATCATTTCATTTAGAATTTCTGTTAATTCTTCATGTGAAGCATAATCAATTGGTGAAATAATGTTTTCATCTTTAACAAAGTCACTAAATGATGAATCATTTTCTTTACCAACTTGTTTATCAAGTGAAATAGGGTCAATGTTAATTTTTCTAATGTATCTAACTCTAGCTCCATCAAATCCATTTCCATATCTTGCTGCGATTTCATCATCACTAGGTTCTCTACCTAATTCTTGTTGTAATTCACGTTCAATTTTAGAAATTTTATTAATGGTTTCTACCATATGCACAGGCACACGAATTGTTCTAGCTTGGTCTGCTACAGCACGAGTAATTGCTTGGCGAATTCATCATGTTGCATAAGTTGAGAATTTAAACCCTTTGTTAACATCATATTTTTGAACAGCTTTTAAAATACCTGAGTTACCTTCAGAAATAAGGTCGATAAATGAAAGTCCTCTGTTTTTGTATTTTTTAGCATTATTAATAACTAAACGAAGGTTTCTTTGGATAAGCTTATCTCTAGCTCTTTTTCCTCTGAATCCACCTTTTTCCATTTGTTCAGCAAGCTTACGTTCTTCTTCAACTGTAAGAAGTTCTCCATACTTACCAATTCATCTCATGTATCATTTAACAATGTCATTTGTTTCAGTAAGTTTATTAGATAAGTCAGCTTTTTTCTTAGGTTCTTCAGATAAATCGATGTTATCAAGCATATCAAGATCAAGTGCATTAAGGTTAATGTCTAAGTCATCACCTTCTTCAAAGAAGTTTTCGCTTAGTTTTTCATCATCCTCTTCCTCTTCTTCATCTTCGTCTTCGTCAGTTTCGATTTCTTCATCTGGGATTTTGTAATAATCTTCATCAATTTCTTCTTCATCTGAGAAATCATCATCTCCGAAGTCATCATCATCTTCTTTATCTTCATCAAAGTTAATGTCGTCAATATCTTCATCTAATTTTGAAGCTTCTTCATCTTCGTCTTCCTCAACTTTAGATTTTGATGCTTTTTTACTTGAGGATTTATCAGCTTTTAAATCAGCAATAAAGTCTTCTTCAGAATAATCATCATCTTCATATTCTTCTGCTTCCTCAGAAATAATATTATTATCTTTTAATTCTTCTAAGAAATCATCAAACTCTGCATCATCGATAAATAAATCTTTAGCAGCAAGTAAATCAACTATTTCATCTTGAGTAAAATAGTCTTTCTTTTTATTTTTAAGTTGTTGTTTTAAATATTTTATTATAGTGCTATAGTCGTAGTCTCCTGAATACATCTTAATCCTCTCCGTCAGCTTTTGATTTATCACTTGGAATTTGTAGCTGCTTAATTTCTTTATTGTATTTTTGCAATAATGCAATTTGATCTTGAATATACCCTGGTGCTTTTAAACCTTTTTCTTCTGGGTACAAGAAGTTTTTGAATTTGTTTCATTCATCTACTTGTTCAGCAATTAATGGTTGTAGTGGGATACTGCAGCCATCAATGCATTGGATTTCTTTAAATTTATTTTGAATAAATTCCTTAATTATGTAATTATTAATTTCTTTATTAAAATCAATTCTTTCAAGTAATTCACTTGCTTGTGAATGAATGATTTCAAATACTTGATTTTCAGATAAAGAATCATCTAAATTAAGAGTTTGTTCAAATAAATTCTTAATATTTTCTGGTTTGCTAAATATTATTGCAACATCTTTATTATTTTTAAGTATTTGTAAGATATTTGGATTTCCCATTGCTTTAACTAATAAATTAAATCTAGTTTGATTAGTTAGCAATTCTATTTTTTTAGCATAATTTGGTGTAGTTCTAAAATCTACTTGAGTAATATTGTTTTGAGTATTACTTCCGGCACTATGGTGTGGGCTTAAAGCAATATCTAAAACATAATTAAATTCTTTTTCAAGTAAACTTGCAATGTATTTTTGTTGATCAATATCAAATAAAGTTAAATAATTACTTAATACTTGAATGAATTGAGAAAATACTTCATAATCTTTAATTTCAGCAACCTTGTATTTGATTTTTAATTTATCATAAACAAAGTTAATTGCTGAAACTCTTTGAGTTTTAATTAAATCAACTAAAACATCACTACCATAGGTATTTAAGATTTCATCCGCATCTTTAGAATAATGATTATCTATCAAACTAACAGTAAAATTATTTTGTAATAATATTGCTGTAGTTCTTAATGCAGCATCAATTCCAGCATTATCATTATCTAAAAATAAGATGACTTTATTATTTTTAATTAAATTTAAGTGTTCTTTAGTTAATGCAGTTCCCATTAAAGCAACCACATTAGGAATACCAGCTTTATATAAAGCGATTGCATCCATAAATCCTTCAACTATAATAACTTCTTTTTTGCTTTGAATGCTTTCTTTAGCATTGTGGTAGTTATATAAAATTTGAGATTTATTAAATAATTTCGTAGCTGGTGAGTTTACATATTTAGCTTGTGGATCTTTTTGAATACTTCTAGCTGAAAATCCAACTAAATCGCCATATTGGTTTCTAATTCCAAAAGTAACTCTATCTCAAAATAATTCATGCAAATCACTATTAATAAGTCCGGCTTTTAACATACTTCCGCTACTATAGTTAAGGGATTTTAGGTATTCTAGTGTTTTACTTTTAGGAGCAAAACCTATATCAAATTTATCTCTTAAAGCGGCATCATCTAAATTACGAGATTTTAAATACTCTTGTGCTTGCGGCGAAGTAAGTAATTGAACTTTGTAAAAAGAGTTAGTTACCGATAATAAATCAATAATTTCTAAGTCTTCTTGTGAATAAGTATTAATTTGTCGATTGTTTTTATAAGCTGAAAAATCAAAATCATTTCCTTGCTTTTGAGCTAAAAACTCAACCGCTTGGATAAAGTTTCAATTTTTAAATCTTTCTAAAAATGTAACTACATTTCCAGCTGCTCCACATGGGAAACATTTGAAAATTTGTTTTTGGGGTGATACAGTAAAACTTGGTGATGAATCTTCATGGAAAGGACATAATCCAACATAATTATTTCCTTTTTTATTAAGATTAACAAATTCAGATATTACATCTACAATATTTGCATCAGCAATAATTTTACTAATCAATTCACGTGGAATTTGTTTATTTTCCATATCCCCTCATTTACTTCATTATTTATTGTTTTGTAAAAATTCATTAAGTTTTGAAATTTCAACACGTGTTTGTTGCATTGTATCTCTGTGTCTTAATGTTACACAATTATCTTCTAAAGTATCATAGTCAACTGTTAAACATCAATATGTTCCAATCGCATCTTGACGACGATATCTTTTTCCAATTGAACCAGCTTCATCATAACTTACTGAAATACCAGCTTCAAGTAAAGAGTTAAATACTTGTTTACTTGTGTCTGAAAGTTTCTTAACAAGTGGTAAAACAGCTACTTTGTATGGTGCTAGATCATAAGTAAATCTAAGAACGATTCTTGAATCATTTTCTGCTAAAGTCTCTTCATCATAAGCATCTGAAATAATAGCAAGCATTAATCTATCAAGTCCAATACTTGGTTCGATTACATAAGGCACGATTTTGCTATTAGTTTCAGGATCTAAGTAATCTAATGATTCTCCTGTAGCTTTCATGTGTGAAGATAAGTCATAATCAGTACGGTTAGCAACTCCTAAAAGTTCACCTCAACCAAATGGGAATTTAAATTCAATATCACTTGTAGCATCTGAGTAGTGAGATAATTCTTCTTGCTCATGTGCTCTGATACGGATTGATTCTTTTTTGATTCCTAATTTTTGCACAAAGTTAAATGCTTTGGAAATGTAGTAATCAAATCATTGACTTGCTTCTTCTGGTTTAGTAAAGAATTCAAGTTCCATTTGTTCAAATTCTCTAGTTCTGAAAATGAAGTTTCCTGGAGTTACTTCGTTTCTAAAACTTTTTCCTACTTGAGCAATTCCAAAAGGTAATTTTGCCCGCATAGTTCTTTGAACGTTTTTGAAGTTAACAAAAATCCCTTGAGCTGTTTCAGGTCTAAGGTAAACTTTTGATTTAGCTCCTTCGATAACACCTTGTGATGTTTCAAACATTAAATTAAATTTCTTGATTTCTGATCAATTTGTTTTTTCACCTTCGTATTCTTTGATGTTATCTTTAACAAATTGAGTCATTTCTTCAAAAGTCATTTTTTCAGGAATGATATTTTCATCCACTTCTTGAATTAATTTATCAGCACGGTATCTTTTACCGTTTACTTTGTTTTCAATTAATGGGTCAGAAAAATTAGACACATGTCCTGATGTTACTCAAACACTTGGATTCATTAAAATTTTAGAATCAATTAAAAAGTTGTTCCCTTCTTTTAAAATAAACTCTTTTTTTCAAGCATTTGCAACATTATCTTTGAGTAATGCACCTAAAGGACCGTAATCTCAGGTGTTAGAAAGTCCACCATAAATTTCGCTACCTTGAAAAACAAAGCCACTATTTTTCAAGTGGTTTACAATATTTTGCATAAGATCTTTATCGCTATTTTTTAACATAATGCAATTTTACCACATTTAAGCTTAAAAAATATATTTTTTAAAGGGCAATTTTATAGCAAAAAAGTGTATGAAAAAAGCACTTTAAAGTGCCTTAATCTTAAGCAACTGGAATGATTCCAATTCCCATTAAAATTACTAATGTTACAAGGATTCCATATGCTAATGCAAGTAAGAAGATTGCGAATCAGTTAACACCGCTTTCAACTCTTTTTACTTCTGTAGGTTGTTCAGCTGCAACTTCTTTGATTACTTCTCTAATTTCAGCTGGTGTTTGGAATACCATGAAGTGTTGTCTTTGAGCATCTTGACCAAGGAAAATAGCATAGTGGTATTGGTCTTTTGGTACAAATCCAACATGTTTATCATTGAATAAAACATAAGATGTTTTTTGTGCTAATGTGATGTTTCCATCAACTCTACATGCTGAGTATACACAATTTTCAGCTGTATTAGCAATATCTTCTTTACCTACAAGTTTTTCATTGAATTCTTGAACTGATCTTGTTAATGAATTCATGATTGCTGCAAGTAATTCTTTTAATTCTTCATCTTTTAAGTCTTTTTCAACTTCTTTAGCAACATTTAAAACATTGTATAAGTTTTCTTCGATAGCTTTTAAGTCTTCTACAGATGTTTCTGTGTTTTCAAGTTTCATTGCTGTAATGTGCATTTTTCTTGCATAAATTGCAAGCACTTTGATTTGTTCATCAAGTGGTAAGTCTCTTACGTAAGCATATTCAACAATTTTATCTTCAACTACAACAACTGGTTCAACAACTTTTTCTTCAATAATAACTTCTTTTGTTACTTCTTTTTCTAATTGTTCTGATTTTGCTTTTAATTCTTCGATTTCTTTTAATAATTCTTCTTTATCTGAATTTGAGTCTTGAAGTTTTTTGTATAACTCTGCTAATTCTTTTTCATAATCTGTTGAGTGTTTTGAGCTTAATAATGCTGAAAGTTCTGCTAATTTTTGGTTTAATTTTTCAATTTCAAGATCTTTAGCTGATTTTTTACGTTCAATTTTGAAATCGTCATCAACTGGGAAGTATGTTTCTGGATCTTTTAATTGTTTGAAGTCTGTAACTTCTTTTAAGTGTTTTTTAGCAGCTTTTTCGTCTCTAAGACCTGTTTTAGGTTCAATAGCTAATTCTTCAGCAATTTTGTCATATTCTAATCCACCATCAAATTTATCAACGTTGAATTCGTAGAACATAACTGGTTTTCCATGTCTGTCTTCATGTTCAGCAATAACAAGTCCACCTCAGATTTTCTTATCTGTTTGGAATCATGTAGCAGCATCATAATCTAAAGCTAAGAATCATGTCATAGCATCTTTACGTGTTTTGAATAATGCTAACGGACTATCTACTTTTGGGTGTTTTAAAGCCCATGGATAGTTTTTGTCTTTATTTGGTCTATATAAACATTGTAAACGTTTCATTTTTCCTCTTTCATCTATATCGATATATCATTTTAGGTTTTAACCATAGTGATATTCATATTTTTATATATAAAAATTATAACCATTTATCACTTATTTTGTAAAAATTATCATTTTTCAAATATGTCTATAAAATAGGCTTAAAAGTATAAAAACGCACGAAATTCTCAAAAAATTATTTTAAAAATGCGACTTTTTGTACTTTTATTCCTTAAAATAAGCAATTTCAAATTAAATTTTAATGGTAATAATCTTCAATTTTGGGGATTTTTTTCAGCTGTAATAATTAAACCATATAAAAATAAAACTGTATATAATTTAATTATGGAAACAAAACTAACATATAAAAATGGTCAAGTAGCTTCCGCTAAAGTAATTCGTGCCGGAACTAAATTTGTACTACTTGAAGATAAATATAAGAATATTTTTATTATTCACAAAAATGAAATAACAGACTTTTATAAATTACAAATTCATGATATTTTAAAACTCAAAGAAATAATTAATTTCATCGTTATAGGTTATGATGAAAAAACAAATCAATATATTGGTTCATTTAAACGTAACCACCCTAATTTCTTAAAGAGTGAACAATATTTTGTTTTTACTAGATATCACAAAAATGAATTAAAAGAGACTAAAAATGGATTTGCAAATCTACAACAATTCACTAATTCATATGTATTTCCTGAAAGTGAAACAACAATAGAGCAAACTCCTAATAATAAGGAAGACTAATGGCTTTAATTTCAATTAAACCAAATTACTATCAGGATGCTGAAAGTTTAGAAAAAGAAAACCAAATAGCTAATGAAACAATTTCTAAAATTAAAGCTTTAAACTTTGATGGTTCATCATTTTTAGGTTTTGATGATATTGCTTTAAATTTTGGAATTAATGGAATAGAAAGAATTATTGAATTTTGCAATAAACTATATAAAAGAAAAACTAATACTTTAATTATTTGAACTAGCAAGTATAATGAATTAGCTATAAAAGCTTGCTTAGAATTTATTTTTGGAAAAAGCGATTTTCACAAGGATAAAAAAATCGAATTAGTTTTTATCAATGAACAATTACCACAAGATATTGTGTCTAATAAAATCAATTATTACTTAAGAGAAAATGAACAAGAAAATATCTCATTATTATTCCTAGATTCCCTAGGATATAGTGATAATCAGCAAAAAGCTATTAGCAATTTTATTTCTAAATTCAATTATCACTCAAGCGAATTCTTAATTAAAAAATCAATTTATTTTATTGGAAGAAAAATGATTTTCGGAAAAGTAAATAACATCTCAATTCCAAGAGAAAATACATTTTTCGTTTCAAATGATATCCACCCACAATATGCTTTATTAAGTGAAATTGGCTTAATTTTACTTGCAACTCAAGGAATTAATATTGAAAAAGTAATTGCTGGATACACAGAAGCAAATAAGCAAATTTTAAAGTCAGATATTTATTTCAATGTGGCTTTAAAATATGCATTATATTTAAATGAAAATCTCAAACCTAATAATGCTAGCGGATTTGTTAATTTAAATATTGCTTATGATTTATTTTTGAATAACCTTACAGCATATGCTTCATATACTTTTAGCTTTATCTCAAAGGCAAATAAAATTTCAAATACTTCTGCATTATTCCCAAATGAAATCAGTTCATGAGCCGAAAATATCCTTTCAGGACCAAATAATAAATTTATTACCTTTTGAACCTTAAATCAAAGATTTTTTGATTATCAACTTTCTTCAAACATTGAAAATGATGACTTAATTGATCAGTTAAAATCATACACAATGAATCAATTTAAAGATAAATCTTATGATGTATTTTTAAACTATTTAAACAGTTTTAATGATGATGTTAATTCTATAGAATTAAAAATCGAAAATAATTCAGAAGAAGCTTTAGGTGAATTAATTTCATTAATTTACTGAAGTAAAATCTTTTATTGTGTGATGAATGATATCAATCCATTTAACTAAAAATAGGTAATTTTTAGACCAAAAGCACTACATAATGTGGTGCTTTTTTGGTCACTTAAAAACTTTTAACCCTATTTTTAAGTAATTTTAGTTTAATTTTAGCCCCTTGAGGCAGGATGAAAAAAATAATAAAAAAGTGGTAATATTTATAAATAAATATTAAATCCTTAAAGGAGTGAATTATGAAAATCAAAAAGAACAAGTTATTAGCCTCAGCAAGCATTCTTGCTTTTATCGGAGCAAGTGCTTTTGTAGTTTCATGTAAAGCACCTGGTTCATCAAAACCAATTGTTGGAGATGATCCGATTAAACAAGAAAACCCTACAGATGGTGTTTCAGGTCCAGTTATTTCAAAAGACCCTAATGTTAATCCTACACCTCAACCAGGTGATGGAATTATTTCAAAACCAGTTGATAAAACTAAAGATAGATTAATTTCACCTGTTTTCATTTCTAAAGATGAAAAAATCAAATATGTTGCACTAGGAGATTCAATTAGTGCCGGATTTGATGGTGGATTAAAACGTGATTATCCTGGAGAATTTAAAGATGGAAAAATTACAGGAGCTTCATACCCTGCGTTTTTAGCACAACTCTTAA
The DNA here is from genome assembly GCF_030718845.1 of Mycoplasma seminis. Lineage (NCBI taxonomy): Bacteria > Bacillati > Mycoplasmatota > Mollicutes > Mycoplasmatales > Mycoplasmataceae > Mycoplasma > Mycoplasma seminis. The sequence continues at coordinate 436,978 of NZ_CP132191.1, read as the reverse complement.
ACCAAAATGGTAGAGTAGCAGACTTTAACAACTTTGCCGCTTCTGGTGCTAGAGCAATTGACTGAATTAAAATCTTAGGTATCAAATACAACAACACTTTTGGAGATTCACCTACTTGAGATAAAATTGATCAAACTTTTGCTGGTAGAACCCCTAATCAAACAGTTATCCCTGGATATGCAAAAGAAATTTCAAAACAAACAATTGAAAAATTAAAAGATGCTAATTTAGTTACCATTACAGTAGGAGCAAATGATTTCTTCTACTTAATTACAAAAGAATTAGCTAAAGCAAATCCAGTTGAAATTCTTAAAGAACTTAAAAAACCTAATCCAGATTTTTCAAAAATATCAGCATTTCTTTTCGGTTCAATTGCGCCTATTATTCCAGAGATTACAAATCGTTTAACTGTTTTAGCAGAAGAATTAATTAAATTAGCGCCTAAGGCAAACATTAACTTTGTAGCATACCCAATGCCTATGTCTGGATTAAAGAAAGCTATTAATGATTATGTTAAAACATTCTTAGGAAACAAGATCAACCTTGATCCCGCTGCATTGATTCTAGACCAAATAAATTCACCATTTGGTAAATTAGCATCTGAAATGCATAAAAAATATGGTGCTAAAAACAGAGTAAATGTTATTTATGCATATAATCCTGAATATTGAACAAATCACTCAGCTGAACTTTCAGATGTGTATTTTGATATTCATCCAAATACTACCGGATACAAAAAACTTGCAATGGATATGTATCTAAAATTAACTTCTGATAATTTCCTTTTAACTAACGAATTACAAAAATACAATTTCACCCAAAACTTCCTTGATAAAGATTCAATAACTCTTAGATATGAAATTCAACCAACAGGAACTCCAGATCAAATTATTGGAGCTAACACTGAAACATATTTAAAAAATGTTGATAAATTTAATCAAGAACTTAATAAAACTCGTTCACCTCAAAACTACGGTGAAAGAATTCTTAGAATGTCTCAAACACTTAGAAATATTACAACAGAGGCTATTGTAGGAATTACAGCCACAGAGTTTTATAAACAACTTGATCCTAATGGAAAATTAAGCGAATTAATTTTAGATGCTGAACATAATGGTGAAAATGGATTTAATTCAATTATTGAATCAATTATTGATGAAAAAATCTTGCAAAAAATCATTGGAGATTTCCAAACAGAATTAACAACTCGTGGTAAAAATGATACTTTAGTAATTACAGATATTCCTAAAATTTTATTAAGCAAAGTTGTTACTGATGAAAACTTATTTAAATTAATTAATGCTATTGCTAAATCTAAATTCATCAACAATAAAAAAGATGAATTAAAAGCAGCACTTAGCGAAGTGCTAAACAACTTATTAAGCAAAAACCCCGAAGTTGTTTCAAATGCTATCTTAAATGCTTTAAAACCACATTTAGATAAATTAAACCTTGATTCAAAACAAGTTAAAGAATTATTTGACAACATTTTAAAATCAGATAAATTAAACAAAATTGTTTCATCATTAGCTACTTCATTTGTTGATAATTCAGATAAATTCACAACAGTTTCTTCATATCCTGAATTAATAAATGCATTCTTAAGCAATCCTGATGTTGCTAAAACAATTGGGGATACTTTATCAGATTTTGTTTGAGATATTTTAAATAATCAAGCTTTAAAAGATTCTTTAGCAAACATTATTTGAAATTTAATTAATCAATATCACCTTGAATACAATTTAACTAAAGAAGGAAGTGATAAATTAGTTTTAGACTTATTAAACAACATCACTAACTTTAAAGGTGATGCAACAAATAAATTTATTTCAAACTTTATTAAATACTTTATCGAAGATGTCAAAACTACTGATTTAACTAAAGTAGATGCTTCATTACAAATTGCTTTACAAAAAGCCTTTAATGAATTAATGGATGCTAAAGATCAACAAACTAAAATTTCACCATTTACTTTAATTGATATTTTAGTTGAAACTAAAGTTATCAATAATAACGCTCCTTTTGTAAAACAATTAATTAAGAACTTTATTAATCAAGTTCCTAATTTAAAAATTGGAAAATTAGTTGCTAAAACATTACCAAAAGCAGTACAAGAGTACTTACCTAATGATGCTTTTGAGGCGCTTGTAAATGTCTTAATTAGTAATGAAAATTCTCATAATATCTTATTTACTTTAGTGGATTCTATTATTGATAATTTTGATAACTTAAAAGATGCAAAAGACTTTGGACAATTACTTCAAAAAGTATTAAAACCGCTTAATTTAGAAGAATTTAAAACTAAAACTCTTGCTTTAGGAAATGATTTAATTCAACAAGAACAAATTCTTTCAACATTAAATACATTACTTAGAAAAACACTTGAAAATATTAAACCTCAAGCTAACTTACAAGATAATGAAATCAGTTCATTTGCTTCAGATTTAGCTAAAGAATTACCACAATTCATTCAAAAAACCAATATTTTAAAACCACTAGTTAATGAATTATTTAACCAATTAAATCAAGTTATTTCTGCACAAGAACCAAATATAGTTTTATATCAACTTTCTAATAAATTACTGCAAGCAATTAAAGAAGAATTATTTGCTAATCCGCTTGATTTAATTAAGCAATTAACCCAATTACAATCATTTGCAAATAATAAAGAAACAATTAAGAAAATAGTTCAATTTATCTACCGTGAAGCTAACAAAGAAAATAAATTAAACCAAAAGCTTAATAAACTTATTAATGATGCAATTCATTCATCAACTTCATTAGATAAATACCTCGATAAAGAAGAAGTTACAGCTTTAGTTAACCATATATTTGCTAATAAAAAAGTAAATGATTTATTATCACATTCAATTAATTTCTTAATTGATAATTCAGACATTTTACTTAATGCAAGTAATACTAAAGACATAATTGCTGAATTAATCCAAAATAAAGATTTTAAAACAATTCTTTTAAATGATGTTAAACCAATAATCACAAGTGTTGTTCCTAATTTAAAAGTTGAAAAAACTTTAACTAAACTTATTAAATACTTTGCAGCAAGCCAAAACATTATTATTTCAGATGAATTTGACTCTGTGCTAGGAAAATTAATCAACAATATGCTTGTATCTTTAGGGGATAATCAAGCAATACTTACAGCAATAAATGCTGCAATGGATTACTTTGAAGCAAATGATGATTTAACTTTAGATAAAATTAAAGTTCAATTACCAAGTACAATTTTTGAAGCTTTAAAAATTAATGATTTTGCTTTAGTAAAAAGTATTTTAACTATCCCACTACAAAAAAATGAATTACCTAAACTTGAAAAATTAATCAATTCATTATTAGATCAATTCCAAAAACTTTTCAGTAGTGAAGAAAATAATAAATTTAAAAAAGCTATTGCTAAAATCACTATTCCAGATGTCTTATTACAACATGGAATTTCTAATTCAGAAGTCTCTTCATTAATTATCAGAGTTTTAAAATCAGATTCATTCAATAAATTAGCTAAATCAATTACTAAATTTATCATAGCGAATCAAAATAGTTTTAAACAAGCTCAAAACTATGAAGACCTCATCTTAGTATTATTAAAAGACAGCAACTTCTTAAATGAAATTAAACCAATTTTAGATACAGCTATTAACAAGGTTTCTGATGTAAATGAATTTGCTGTAGTTAAGAAAATTGCTTTAGCATACTTAAATAATTATTTAACAAATTCACCAGATGTAAATTGAGTATTTGTAGCAGCTGAAAAACAACAAGCTAAATTAAGTTCATTATTAAGCGATACTTATGATTTAGTAATTAAATATCAAAATGATTTAAATCTATTTGATACAGCATTTGATGGAGTACTTGAATTTGCTAAAGATGGAAACGTAACTAAACTTAGTGATGTAGCAACTAAGATTGCTGATCAATTTAAGAAAAACTTTGCTGGTGATAAATTAGAAACCACAATAATTAAATTACTTCACTTATTTGGTGAAAAATTAATTGCTAAACATGCAGATTACTTAAAAGAAATCATTAATAATTACTACAATAGATTACAAAAAGATAAAACATATATTGACTACTTATTCAGCATTTTACCTGAATCATTAAAGAATCAAATTAACCAATTTACCAGTCAAAAAGCTATTACTGAAACCTTGCAATTTATTTTAGGTAATGAAAACTTTAAACAATTATTTAATGCTCAAATTGATAATGCATTTAAATCACTTTCATCATTTAAAGATATCAATACTGCAAGTGATTTATTAGTAACATTCTTAAAACAAATTGACTTCGAAGCTGTTAAGGACCAAATCCAAGGCATTTTAGATTCTATAATTGCTAATAATGAAGTAAGCAACAATATTAAAGTAGTTCTAACTAACTTAATAAAAACATATGCAAGCGATATTTATCAAGAAGGTCCTACTTATAATTTAGTTTCAGATTTAGTGGATAACTTTATTCCTTTAAGCAAACAACTTAATATCTACACACCTATTTTTGATGAAACTATTAAATTCTTAAACTTAGCAAAAGATTCAAGTGATCCAATTAATGAATTAAAACAACTTCCAAATCAGTACTTAAACGTTTTAACTCAAGCATTAAGCTCACAACCAGTTGAATTTATTAAACAAATAATTCAATCTCCAATTTTTGCTAACAATAAAACTTACATTAACTTTGTTTTAAAACATTTAATCCAAACAAATCTTACTAAGCCTCAAATTGAACAAATTATTTTTAGCTTCTTAGATTCACCTTCAGCAAGTATTGTTACATCATATATCCAAATCCCTAATGCAAAAAGTCTAATTCACACATTATTACAAAATAATGCTACTGTAGAGGTACTAAACTCATTAATTGATGAATTATTCAAATTAGATAATCCGACATTAATAGTTTCAAATCCTTCATGATTTGCCTTTAATGCACTTAAAAACATTGCGCAAGCAGGTGGATTAAATAATGTAACTCCTATTTTAAGAGATATTTTAGCTTCTCCTGCTTTAGCAGATATATTAGAAAACGTAATTAACCCTTGATTAATCAATTCTAATTATCAAGCTCAAGCAGATAAACTCCCACACGAATTCTATGTAGCTTTAGCTGATAGTATTAATCAATTTATAAGTAAAGACTTTAGCTTACTTGGAAAACTTGTAAATGCATTTGCAACTTCATTTAATGATGCTGATGATTTCAATACTGAGTTAAGTAATTTTGTTAAAGAAATGCCTAACTTAATTGGTTTCAAAAACTTTGATACATACAAAGCATTACTTCAATCAAAAATTTGAAATTACTCAGATAAATTACAAGTTATTTTAGATAAAGTTCTTTCAAATCCCGATACTGATGTATTCTATAGAAACAATATTTCAAAATTAGTTGCTCTTATTTCGAACGAAACATTAGCAAATGAATTAGGATTAAAATCAAAAGAAGACTTAGATAATATCTTTAACAGCATTTTTAGCTCAGATGAATTCAAACATATTGCAGCTGATGTAATTAAAACATTTATTAAATATGTAAACAATGAAAATAAAGATTTAAGTTTAAATAATGCAAATGATTTCAATGAATTAGCTAAAAAACTTGCTAAAAACACTGAATTAACTCAAACTATTAAACCAAATGTTGTTGCCTTAATTTCAAAAGCAATTAAACAATCAAGCCTTATTGATGTAATTAAAGCTTCTATAATTAAAACAGTTAAGAATCCAAAAATAGCATTTATTTTCAAAGATATCAACGAAGAAGAATTAAATAGTTTGATTGAAAACATTGTTAAACTTTATGATGTAATTGACAATAATTTTGGTATTTCAGACTTATTATTTGAAACAGTTATTAGCTACATTTCAACAAATGGTGTTGACTTTAGTAAACTAAATGTCTTTGGTGCTATTACTGCATTATTTAAAGATAAAATCAATAATGATGCTAACCATGAATTTGAAGCTAAAATTGTTAAAACACTTGCAAGCATTATTAATTCAGATTTATTTACTGTAAATAAACCTCAAATTTTACAAATTGTTAAAAACATTTTTGGTGATTTAGGTAGAGTTGAAGATCTATCACAATACCCAGAATGAGCTGTTAAATATGGTAATAAAGGTCCAAGAAAAGCTATTGAATTAGTTGAAGGAATTATTAATATTCTTCCTGCTAAAGCTAAGGATGCTTTAGTCCAAAACAACTTGCTCACAGATGTATCAAAACTAGCAATCTTTGTTATCACAGATCCTAACTTCCGTGAAATTGTTAATAAATCTATTGCAAATGTTCTTGAAAACATTGAACAATTTGCAAATGTAACAAGTTATTCAGATGTTATTAAGACATTTATCAACTTACTTCAAATTGATTCATTTAAAGATAACTTAATTCAATTAATTGATAACGTGCTTACTAAAGAAGAATCAATTAACATTATCAATTCAGCTATTATTAATTTATTTAAAGCGCTCGGAATTAATGTAGATAATTATTCTGCTGAAAAAATCAAAGCAATTGGGACATTAACTCAAAACCTTAAAGCAATTTTTGATAAAGTCGGAATTGTAAATGAAAGTATTGAAAGTATCTTTAAGGACTTAAAGACAGCTTTAAATACTGAAAATCAAGATGATTTATTAAAACAACTTCAATTAATTCCTGCTCATATTTCTGAAATCTTAAATGAAAAAATCAAACAAGATCCAATTACTTTTGTAAACGGAATCTTAAACTTACCATTTATTAAAGAAAACTACACATCTTATGTAGAAATTATTAAAGATGTATTATTTGCATTAAAAGATAAAGGAATCTTACAAAACTTAATTACTAAACTTATTAATTCAATGCAAGATAATGTTGTGTTTAAATATGTTTCAAAACCACATTTAGCTGACTTAATTAATGAAATTATTGGACAAGTTACTGAACAAAATGGTGAAACTAAAGTAGCTCAACACGAAGACTTTAACGCTTTAATAAATGTGTATGTAGATCAATTAAAACAATTTAACTTCTTTGGTGAAGGTGAAGATTTAAACTACAGTTGAACTAAATTCTTTACTATTTTCCAAAATAATGATTTCTTGAAAAATAGTTTTAAAGTTAACTTACAATCAATTATTCAAAGACTCACACAATCACAAGCACTTACAAATGTAGTTCTTGATATTACAAATGCATTTGCAAATGACTTACACATAGATATAAGTGATGTTGATAGAAATCAAATTACACATGAATTAATTTCTGATTTTGGAAACTGATTAAAAGCAACTAAAACATTTGAGCCAACTTTTGATGTCTTACTCAATGGTGTAATTGATTTAACTAAATCATTTACTAAGGGTTCATCATTTAAAGAAAATGCTTTAATGGTGCTTAAACATGTTTCACAACAACTTCTTGAAATATTCAACCTTAAGAAATACAAATTCTATCAAGCTGCATTTGAAAAAGCACATTCAATTCCAAACAATAAAGATGTTTTAGAAAACCTTTTCGTTAAAGTATATGATGCAGTTTCACAAAAAGATGAAGTAATTTACCAAATTATTAAAGTTACAGGAATTGATAAAACACTTGATAGTTTTAACATTACTTACAATTTAGCAAATGCAGAAACTAATACACCTGCTGGTGAAGCTATTGTTTTAGTCAAAGAAATGCTTGGACTTCCACAAGCTAAAGCAACACTCCTTACTTTAATCGAACATATCTTACAAAAAGATAACTGAGCTAAATACGAAGCTATTAAACTCCCTGAAAATTATGTTGATTCTAAAGCACATACAAAAGAAGATACTAAAGCCTTTACCGATTTAATTAAAGCCATTATTTCAGATGAAGAATTCAAGCAAAGCTTTATAACTTCATTAAGAAGTTGAATGCAAGAAATCAACATGAAGGAAACTTTTGTTAGAGTCGTTGCTAAAATTATTCATAAAGTTATTATCGGACTTGATACTGATTCTATTCTTAAAGAAAACACTCCAGCTGTAGCCTATTCAAATGATTCTGCTAAATTGCAAAAACCTCAAGAACCTACAATTGAAAAATTCCCAATTGCTAAGATTTTTGATGGTATTTCAAATCCAGAAGAACTTATTGTTGCATTAATTAAAAACTTTAACGACTTTGATAATGCCTTAGAAATTATTCCTAACTTAATTTCAGATGCTATGGATATTTTAGCTAACAAAGGTCTAGATTTTAGTGTTAGTGATATTACTTCTAAATTAGGAGAATTAGCTATTAAGTTATATAACCAAGATGACTTCCAAGCTAAAGTGCTTAACGTAATGCAAACAAATGCCGCTTATGTAAACGAACATAACTTAGCTCCAGATGTTTATACATTCTTCAAAAATGCAACTAAATTTGCAACTTCAAACGTTTCAATTGGTAAACTTGTTTGAGGATTTATCCCTACACAAGATCCTACATTTATAAAAATTACTAACGCACTTAAGATTTCGCAAAATGATCTTAATAATTTAGAACTTAACTTCGTTTACTTCATTGACCAAGCACTAAACAGTCCTGAAGTACCAGAAGTAGTTGAAAAAGTATTTAAATGATACTTAGAAAATCCAGATCAAATTAAAGGGCTTAAAGATGTCTTTGATGGAGTTAAGAGATATATCAATGTGCAAGATAATGCAGATGATATAAAACAAACTCTTACTTCATTCCTTAAGAGAATTTTCAACGATAATGCTTATGCAAGAAACATAACTAATTTTATTGTTGAAAGATTATTAAACTTTATCGGAGTAGATTTTGCTTCAGACCCACTAAACCGTGGAAAACTAGATAACTTAATTAACTTATTCGTAACTAACTTAGGTAACTTACTTGAAGAAACCGGAACATTAAATAGTATTCTTCAAAACATTATTGATACTATTAAATCTTGTCAAACATTTAGTGAATTTACTAATAAAGTTGTACCTACAATCTTTAAAGCGCTTAACTTTACAGAATTTGCTACAGCTAAGAAATTCCTTCGTTCAAGTCTTATTCAAGATAATAAAGACGACATTATTACAGTTACTGAAGAAATCATTGACAAGTTACTTAGCCAAAGTAAAGATGGTCAAGGTGGAAAAATTAAAGATGTTGTTGAAACATTTAACGTTGGTTCAATCATCCTTAATTTAATGGTCGCAAAAGAACAACTTGAAAAAATACCAGAAGATAAGCAAACTTTAATTGCAACCAATATTAATAAGATGATTATCGAAGCTACTTCTCAACCCTCTTTAGCTAAATTACTTATTACAGTGATGAAAGACATCCTAAATCGTTCTGATGTATATACGGATGATAATCATAATTCATATTCATCAGTGTTAAGCGAAATCTTTAAATCACCTGATGAAGCTAAAATTAAAGCTAATATCAAAAACTGAGTTATTGCTGTCTTAAATAACAGAGATGATATTATTTCAAAAGGTATAGCTGAAATATTCAGCAACATTCTTGCTTCTACATTTGGAATTAAAATGGATACAGAAGCTGATGTTAAATTATTAAATAATGTGCTTATTGGGTTCTTTAAAACAGTAGTAAATTCAGACGAATTAAATGAAGCAATTGATGCAGCTTACAAAACAATTCAACAAACTGATTTCGAAACTTCACAAAACAGAATTCAAGACTTAATTAACTCAATTGTCCGTGGTGTAATGAGCATTATTACTACTGATGATGGAAAAGATATTTCATTAAACAAAATTCTTAATAAAAATGTCTTTATTGCTAAGTTACTTGAAAATATCGGGCCAGAAAACTTTACAGAACTTATTAATAGAGTGTTTGATGCAAGTTCACTTAAAGATAACACTGGTATTTATGCTATTATCAAAAATGCTTTAGGATATATTTCGAAACCTACTGATTCTGCAAGTGAAAGCAGTACAAATAACAATGGAAATATTAATCTTAAATATGGATTTAGATTTGATGTAAGCATCTTAAATGTTGTTTCAAAATTCAAAGCAATGATTCAAGAACTTTACTACCCATTATTTGTAAAACAAATTATTGATATTCAAAATGGAAAAGTTGATGTTACAGGTAAAGAATATCTTAAATCAGACTCTTATAAAGCTATCTTTAGATTAACTTCTGTTTTAATGTTATTTGTTAAAGAAAAAGGAAAATTAGATTCTTCATTCTGAAATGCTACAACAATTTCATTTGAAAATTATTACTTAGATGGTACTCAACAAGCTTATGATAAGGCTACTAAAGTATTTGGTCCTATCTTTAATCAATTTAATGAAGCTCAAAAGAAAGCTGTTGGAGCCACAGATAATGGTGGATGATATAATTATGAATGAATCACAGGAAGACGTCATTATTGAACATACATGAGTAATTATAAATCTGACCAACTTTACATGTATATTTATTATGCAAATGATTTAAAGCAAAAAGATAAGTATTCTGATGGAGACGTTACTATGAGAGATGCATTATTCAATGCTATTGAAAGAGGATATCTTAATCCACATGATTACAAATTCAAAGAGAAATAATAACGATACCGTACCGCTAGGTGCGGTATTTTTGCTGCATAATAAAAGTAGCCTAGTGGCTACTATTATTATTTATTGAAATTATTGTATGCATCAATTTTGAGAAGAGCTTTTTTAAGTTTAGTTTCAAGTTTCAATTTATCTACTGAAGCGTTGTGTAAAGCTTCTTCAATTTGACGAATCAATCTATCTCTATCACGTAGAGCTCTTTGCACATCAATGTTTTTAACATTGATAATATCATCAGTAATTATATTGATTTTAGTTGCATCAGCATAAACTAGACCACCACCAATGTAACATCTAATTGTTTCTGGTTTATTTTCTCACCCAATGGTTAAATTACCCATTTCAACGTTTGAAAATAATGGTGTTCTTCCAGCTTGAAGCCCAATATAACCTGAAGCTGTTTTTAATGTAACAATATCAACGCTACCTTCATAAAAAATTCCACTAGGTACTGTGATTGTTAAATAAACTTTATCTTGTGACATTATTTAGTCTTTTTGTTTTCTAAACCAACTGGTGAATCAACTAAATCTTCTGTTAATTCATTTTGGTCTTCACTAGCTTCAGCTACTGCTGCTTTATCAACTGAATCTTCAGTTGTTTCTTCAGCTACTGGAGCTTTATCTTTGTGTAGAGCTTGGTAACGTGAAATAACATCATCAATGCTTCCTGCATATCTAAAGATATCTTCAGGATATTCATCAAGTTCACCAGATAAAATAACTTTGAAACTTCTAATTGTTTCGCTTAAAGGAACATATTGTCCTTTAATTCCTGAGAATTTTTCAGCAACGGTGAATGGTTGTGAAAGGAAGTTTCTAATTCTTCTTGCTCTAGCAACGATTCTTTTATCTTCTTCAGATAATTCACCCATCCCAAGGATAGCAATAATATCTTGAAGTTCTTTGAATCTTTGTAAGATAGCAACAACTTCTTGTGCTACATTATAGTGTTCTTGTCCAACGATAAGTGGATCAAGAAGTCTTGATGATGAGTTAAGTGGGTCGATAGCTGGATAAATTCCAAGTGCTGCAATACTACGTTCTAGAACTGTTTTAGCATCTAGGTGAGTGAATGTTGTAGCAGGAGCTGGGTCGGTTAAGTCATCAGCAGGAACATAAACTGCTTGAACTGAAGTAATTGATCCTCTACGAGTAGATGTAATTCTTTCTTGTAAAGCACCCATTTCAGTTGCAAGTGTAGGTTGATATCCAACAGCTGAAGGCATACGTCCTAGTAAGGCAGAAACCTCACTACCAGCTTGTGTAAATCTAAAGATATTATCGATGAATAAAAGCACATCTTGGTTTTGTCTATCTCTGAAGTATTCAGCCATTGTAAGCCCTGTTAAAGCAACTCTCATACGTGCCCCAGGTGGTTCGTTCATTTGTCCGAAAACAAGTGCTGTTTTATCTAAAACACCTGCTGCCTTCATTTCGTGGTAAAGGTCATTTCCTTCACGTGTTCTTTCTCCAACTCCAGCGAAAACTGAAAGTCCGTTATGTTCGGTAGCGATGTTGTTGATAAGCTCTTGAACAAGAACTGTTTTACCAACTCCAGCTCCACCAAATAGACCAATTTTTCCCCCTTTAGCATATGGGATTAAAAGGTCGATAACTTTAATACCAGTTTCTAAAATTTCTGAAGATGTTTTTTGTTCTTCATATGAAGGAGAAGGTGCATGGATTGGTGATTTTTCACATCCTTTAGGAAATGGTTTATTATCAATTGGATCACCAAGCACGTCAAACATTCTTCCTAATACTTCATTACCTACTGGAACTTCAATTGGAGCTCCTGTATCAAGTACTTTCATTCCTCTTTGAAGTCCGTTTGTAGAAACCATTGAAATAGTTCTAGCTGTATCATCTCCGATGTGTTGAGCAACTTCAAATGTGAATTTTTCTCCATCATGTTCTAAAGTTAAAGCATTAAGTAAGTGAGGTAATTTACCTTCGTCAAATCTAACATCGACAACAGGCCCTAAAATTTGTACAATAGTACCTTCATTTTTAATCATAATTATCCTCCTTTTTATTATTAAGTAGCATCTGCTCCAGCTACAATCTCATTAATTTCTTGTGTAATATTACTTTGACGCTTACGGTTATATTCAAGCATAAGTTCTTTAGTTAAATCGTCAGCGTTTTTAGTAGCATTTTCCATAGCATTTCTTCTCGAAGCCATTTCTGATATTTTAGAACTTGTTCCAAGTCCAAATACCATACTTGCAAGATAAAGTGGAATTGAGTTTTTTAAAACAACTTCTGAGTTGGGTTCAAATTCAATTACACTAGTATCTTTTTTCTGAGATTTTTCAGGTATTGTAAATGGGAAAAGTTTTAAAGATACAGCTTCTTGTAAAATATTGTTAATAAATTCAGTGTAGTAGAAATATACATTAGCAATTTCTTTATTTTTATAAAGTTGTAATGCTTTTTTAGAAATAATTGAACCTATTTCATATGAAACAGCTTCTCCTATTTCAGTAAATTTCATAATAATGTTATCACCCGCTCCTAAAGATTGAATCATTGAATATCCTTTTAATCCGATTACAATAATTTTATCTTCAGGTCTTAAAGCACTTTTAAGTAACTTAATAATGTTGTGATTATATGAACCACAAAGTCCTAAATCACTGGTCATAACAATATGTAAGTTAGCTGATACTTCTTTATTTTCAGGGAAAATATTGAAGAAATCTCTCGGTTCAACGTGTGAGATTAATTCATCAAAAGTATCTTGAAGTGTTTTTAAATAAGCATCAACACTAGCAAATTGTGTTCTGATTCTACGTAATTTCGCAGTTGAAACGAGTTGCATAGCGTTAGTGATTTTTCTAGTGTTTGATACAACTGAAATTCTATTTTTTAAACTATTTAAGTTAGCCATTATAAGCTTTCGATATCAGCTTCGTATTTACTTGGAAATGCTTTATACATTTTTGGATCGTAGTTAGGGATACCAGCAATAATATCTTTAACAATCTTAATTAATGCTTTTTCAATTAATTTATAGTTTTCATCACTAATTTTTCCGCTGTTAGTAATGTCAGCATAAATCTTAATTCCTTCAGAATCTGATTTTAGATATGTAAGCACTGCATCACGGTATTCGTGGATGTATTGTGCAGGTAATGGGTTAATGATTCTTTCTTTAACTCCGACAAGAATAATTGCTTGAGCAGGTTGTGAAATAGCAAAGTATTGTTCTTGTTTTAGAAGTTCATACACTTTAGCTCCGTGTTCAAGAATTGTTTTAGTTGAATCATCAAGGTCTGATCCAAATTGAGCAAAAGCTTGCATTTCATTGTATTGAGCAAGTTCAAGTTTTAATGAACCAACAACTTGTTTCATAGCTTTAATTTGCACAGCAGATCCAACACGAGACACTGAGAAACCAATGTCAACTGCAGGTCTTTGTCCTGAGTTAAATAATGATTCTTTAGTAAAGATTTGACCATCTGTAATTGAAATAACGTTTGTAGGGATATAAGCTGAGATATCACCTTGTTGAGTTTCAATGATAGGTAGTGCTGTAATTGAACCACCACCATTTTCTTTATTTAATCTAGCAGCACGTTCAAGTAATTGTGAGTGAAGATAGAAAACATCTCCAGGGTAAGCTTCACGTCCAGGTGGACGACGTAATAATAATGAGAGTGTTCTATATGCGATAGCATGTTTTGAAAGATCATCATACACTATTAAAACGTCTTCTCCACGAGACATTCAATATTCAGCAATAGTTACTCCAGTATAAGGAGCAATGTATTGTTGAGGTGCAAGTTCGCTAGCTCCAGCTACAACAATAGTTGTATAGTCTAAAGCTCCAAACTCATTTAATTTGTTAACGATTTGAGCAACTGTTGAATTTTTTTGCCCAATAGCAACGTAAACACATTTAACATTTTTATCTTTTTGGTTAATTATTGTATCAATTGCTATAGCTGTTTTACCTGTTTGTCTATCACCGATAATAAGCTCACGTTGTCCTTTTCCAATTGGAATCATAGTATCAATTGCAATAATACCAGTTTCAAGTGGCTGGTTAACTTCTTCACGAGTCATAACACCAGGAGCAACTTTGAAAATTTCGCTAGTTACTGTATTTTGAATTGGACCTTTACCATCAATTGGTTGAGCAAGTGCATTAACCACACGTCCAAGTAAGTTATCACCAACATTAACAGAAATAACTTGACCAGTTCTTTTAACTGTGTAACCTTCAGATACTGAGTTAGCATCACCAAAAAGTGCTACCCCTACAGTTTCTTCTTCAAGGTTAAGTGCAAGACCATATACACCATTTTCAAATTCTACGATTTCACTGTTTTTAACTTTGTTAAGTCCTGAAACAACAGCAATACCATCACCAATTGAAATAACTTGTCCAATTTCTGATCTATCTGCAGTTTTACCCATATTTTTGATACGGTCTTTAATAATTGCAGAAATATCATCTAATTTGATAGCCATATGTTACACCTCCTTTTCATTTTCATGTTTAATAACTTCATTTCTTAATTTAATTAAGTCATGAAGTAAATTCATTTCTAAAACTTCTGTCTTAGAAACAATTTTGATTCCACTAATTAATCCAGGCACAACTTCGTTTTTAAGTACAACAGTTCTACGTGTAACGCTTTGTACTTTTTCTCTAATTGCATCTAATTGTTGCTCTGAAAGTGGAAATGCAGATTGAACTATAGCGAACCGAATTTTTAATTCGTTATTTGATAATTTAAGGTATTCAATAATAATTTTAACTATGTAAGAAGCCATACGACGTGAGATGATAACTTTTAATGTATTACGGATAATTTCATCAAAAGTATCAAAAGCAATATCGATGGTTTTCATTCTTTCCTCTTCAGGAATTAAATCATTACCTAAGTAAGACATAAATTCTGGATGAAGTGCGAACATATCTTTAACAGTTTCAAATTGTGATTGAATTTCTTCAAATTTATTTTGCTCTTTAACTAAATCGTAAATTGCGACAGCATAGGCTGATACATTTCTTTTTACGTACATTTAATTACAATTCCTCTGGGGTTTTGTTAGAGTTTAAGAATTGATCAATAATTTCGGTTTGCGTTTCAGGGGTAATTTCTCTTTTAAGAATTTTTTCTGCTAGTTCAGTTGCAACTGTCACAATATATTTCTTAGCATTTGCATCGAATTCTCTTTTTTGAGAAGCAATATCTTGTGAAGTTTCTTCTAGTAGACGTTTTGATTCAGCTTTAGCTTTTTCTGTGTAAGAACGAGAAACTTCGCTAGCTTTTATTTTTGCTTTTGTTATTATGCTATCAGCTTGTTTATGAGCATCTTGAAGTTTTTCATTTGCTTCATTTTTAGCTTGGTAGCTTAATTCTTTTTGTTTGACTGCATCATCAATATTGCTTTGGATGTAATCAGCTCTTCTTTTCATCATCTTCTTAACTGGTTTGTAAAGAAGTCAAGTAAGAATAACAAATACAACAGCAAAAGCAAGTAATGTTGCAATGACCATTGGTAAGCTTGGAAATAAGTTAGAGAATTTTTCTGTAACTCCATCTTTTACACTCACAGGTGTATCTACAGCATACGCAATGTGATTTAAGGTTTCAATCATGTTTTAATTATTTTGCGAACATTAAAACTAAAGCAACGATGAAAGCATAAATAGCAGCAGTTTCAGCAATCCCTGCCCCAATGATTAACATAAGACGGATTTTTGATTCAGCTTCTGGGTTTCTTCCTACAGCTTCAGCAGCTTTACCAGCAGCATATCCTTGTCCAATCCCTGTTCCAAGAACACCGATTGCAGCAAGTCCAGCACCTAAAGCAGCAAGTCCTGTTGAAAGACCTGATGACATTGATTGACCGAATTGTTCAAATCCTTTAACAATAGCATCAGTTGTTGAACCATTTGCTTGTGTAGTAGCAACATCAGCTGCATTTGTAGCTGTAGTTGCTGTTGTAGCTGTAGTTGCAACGTTTTCTAATAATTTTGTAACTGTTTCAATCATTTTAATCTCCTTTTAAATTTAATAAATTGCTTGAGCAGAAGTTCAGGCTTCAGCTCTTTCATTAAGAGTCTTCTTAGCTTTTTTATCTTTAACTTTTCCTTCACTTGGTTCACCAGCTTCAACTACTCAATACACTGTGGTTAGCAATGTAAAGATATAAGCTTGAAGAGTTGATCCGAATAAGTCAAAATAGAAGTGAAGCGCAGGTGATACTAAAACCGCAAGGAAGTATCACTCATGGTTTCCATTTCCTATTCCTGGAATAAGTGTTCAAAGGTATCCAAAAATTGAATAAACTAAGAAAATAACAGTTGTTCCACCTATAACATTCCCATAAATACGGAAACTTAAGGAAATAAGAGGCGAAATTTTACCGGGTAAATCTAAAGGGTTAAGAAAACTTTTTAGATATCTAGCTTTTTGATAAATAGCTCCTACTATAAAAATACCAAGTCAACTCATTAATGCTAATGTGAATGGTATTGAGTAAGAAGTTACAATTGGTTCTAAACCAAATATTGCAGTTAAGTTACCTATTAAGATAAATGTAGCTAATGTAAAGATATATAAACGAGACTTTTGAACCTTGTCTCCATTTGTTGTATCATCAAATGTGTTATCAATCATACCAACATATGCTTCAGCAATTTGAGCTATACCTTTTGGAGCTTCATTTTCTTTAACTCTACTTACTTTAACATAGACAATAATGCTAATAATTAAAATTATCATTACTGTGATAATTAATGAAAGTAATTGAGGTTGATCCCATTTTCAAAGTCAGGTATCTGGGTTTGAAAGGGAAGGTTTAGCACCAACTTCATAATTCATATTCATAACAAGCCTCCTTCCTTCTTATTTTTTTAAGTGCATCATGCATTCTGTGAAAAGAATAGCAATGAAACTTGTTAACAATCCACCACTAAATGCAAAGATATTAATAGGTTTATTAAATCTATCAATTAGCGTTGGATTTTCAATACTGTGCTTAACAAGATAGTTGAAATCAATTATTAACATTAAGTAAATAATTAAAGCAACTAAGCCAAAATATAATGCTGTTTTCAAAATAAATAGTGCATACAATTTAATTTTCTTGTTTCTAAGAAATACATAAGAAAATATTCAATTTAATTTAAAAATGACATACATTAATAAAGCACCTAATGCATATCCGAAAAATAACCCACAGTTAACTTTTATCAAACACAAAAATATCGCACAAATAAACAAAAAAATAATCGTGAAGAAAATATCGTAAATGTGCATGAATTTTTGTGTTTCGGATTTTTTTCTTACGATTTGCATATTTGTATTTTAATACTTTTTTATTTTTGCAGTTGTGATTTTTTGTTTTTTTGTAAATTATATGTATACATATAATCTTAATTGCAATGTGCATTGCAACAGAAAAAATATCTGGAAAAATTCCGGATATTTTTTAAACCCCTAAAATTTACTTTTATTTTTAAAAAATTTGTTTTTTGCTGTATTCGATTTTCTTTTTAAATTGTTTCTGATAAAAAGCGTTCATCACCTGGTATTGGTGTCCATTTATCCTTATAATAATTTCAGTCATAGAATAGTTCATCAGCTGATTGTCAATTGAAAATTTCCCTAGGCATATTATTTATTTCATTTTGTACAGCCAATATTTCTTCTTCAGAAATATTATTAAAATTTGTGCCTTTTGGAAAGAATCTTCTAACTAAACCATTAAAGTTTTCGTTTCCTCCTTTTTGAAATGAAGCATATGGGTCTGCACGATAAATAATAATTTGAAGCCTATATCCTAGATAAAAAAGTTTTGAGAACTCAAATCCATTATCAGCTGTTATGCTTTTAACATTTAATTGTTTTTCTCTAATTAAATTTCATAAAACCTCTGCAACATTTCATGGATTTTTACCCTTTATCTTTTTAATTATTCCGTATCTTGTTTTTCTTTCTGTAAAAGTTAACAAGTTATAGTTTTCCTTTCCGGATTTTCCAACGATAAAATCAACTTCTCAATGACCGAATTCTGACCTATCATTTATTTTCTGAGGTCTAGTTCAAAATGGTCTAACTCATCTTGCACCAACTCAGAATTCAACTGCACTCTTAGTTCTTTTTCCTCCTTTTTTATAATGACGTCTCAACCTATCTTCTTTTGTTATTTCTCAAGCGTTTGAATTTATCCAATTAAAAACAGTTCTATATGAAGGAAATTCAAAATTATAATTAAACTTAATATATGTATGTGTAAGTTTAACTCCAAATGAACGTTTGTTAAATTTATCTATAAAAACATTTGTAAAATTTGGATATTTTTCGATTTTATTGCGCAACTTAAAATAATATTTTCACTTATTTCTCATATCATGTTTATATTGTGCGTATTCAGCCGTATACCCGTATAAATCAGCATTGTATGTAATTTCTCTAGATATAGAGCTCTTTGAAAATCCAGTAATTTTCGCAATTTCAGATATACTAAAATTTTCTTTTAACAAAGCTTCTATTACACATCTTACTTTTGCTGTAATTCTTGTATAATGTATGCGAAATCCTTTCTCAGGGGTTTTCAGTGGAGCGCAAAAAAGTGCTCCACTTTTATTATAAACTAATAAAAGTGTTGCACTGCATATTGCAATCGAGCTTATATGTATACATATAATTCAAGCGGTATTTTTTTAGCAAAAAATTAGCAAATTTGCTTTTTTTAAAGCCTTAAAAATAGGCTAAATGTGGAAATGTGGAAATTATTAGCAAAATGCCTGTCTTTTTGCTAATGTTTAGCCCTATATTAAGGTTATAAAAGTCAAAAATAAAAAGTTTTAATTTTTTTGAAAATTGCTAAATTTAAAAAGTAAAATTAAAACAAGAAACAAGGAGGAAAAATGGAAAAAGAAAATGTAATTATTAAGTGAAATACTTTCAAAAAAGTATTCTACAACAACCCAGCTATGATATACAACACAAGTGATATGCAAACTAAAATTTTAGAGCAACAATATGCTTTAAAATGAGGTATGTCACCTGAAGACCATAAAGCTCAAATTATTGAAGCTCAAGAGGCTGAAGAAGATGAAAATTTTGAAATTAATACCGATTTTAATGAAGAAGATATCTTATTCGATATCAAAGATGATGAAATTGTAGCTTCAAATATAACTCAAGAAATTGATTTTGAAAACACATCTGATGCATATATTTCAATTAATCTAAATGAATATGTAAGATATAAAAAAGAAGCTATCCAATGATATTTAAATAAGTACAATATTCCGCTTAAATCAGTTGTATTTATTAGACCAATGGATGCATTTGAATTAAAAGTTAAAAAAACACTGGAAGCCTACCAAAACCCCAATGTACAAGTGATAATTGATCCAATTTTTAATTATCAATTTGAGACAGAAGATAAAATATTTAACTTTAGTTCAGATGGGCTTTTATATGATAAAAACAATGCAAAAATAGTTACTTTAGGTTATGTTGCTAGAAGTAAACATAATGAATACTACCATTTTTGATATTTACAAAAAATCCTAAGTCGTAATGATATACAGCTTAGTGATTGCAGTCAAATTATCATTAATCCGCTTAATGTTTCATACAAAGATGTAAAAAGAGATAAAGTAGAATTCTTTGAAGCAAGAGCCGCTTATGTTTCAAAAACAATCAATAAATCTACAGCAGCTAAAACAGATCCAATTTTAATTATGATGGATTTTGTTTTAAGAAGAACGGGAGATGCTGTATTAATTGCAAGAAATGGATATTACAATAAAGATGATTTCTATTCATTTTATAAAACGGCTAAAACTGGATTAATAACTCAAAACCCTGTTGCAGTTGACAATAAACAAGCAGAAGAATTAAATTTAGAAGAATTTGACCTAAGTCAAATTTCATATGAAGAATTACTTGAGAAAAAAATACCTTTAAAATTCAAAATTGCTAAAGATGGAAACGAAAAAATATTTGTCTTAGAAGATTTTGAGTTTTATAAAAATGTAATGATTAAAGCATATTATGAATTCAATAATGAGACTAAATGAAATTACAATGCAATTAAGTATTTTTATGCAGTCACAGATTTAGAAAATGATAATTCAAAAGTTGTCAAATGACTTGCAAACAATTATTTACCAATTGAAGAAGAAAATATTTTTGATTTCCCAGAATTTTTTAAATCAATGGATAAAAGTGTAATGCTAAATTATTTAATTGGTAATAAATTTGATTATTATTCAGGTAACGCATTTAGAGGAAATGAGAAGAAATCTTATGAAATGATGCTAAATAAAATTGAAAAATTAAAGAATAATACTAGTTTTTTCAATATTGAAGCATTAAATATTATTAAAAATATTCATAAAAAAGACTCTAGAATTTGCTGATATGACTATGAAGGTTTTATGAGTTTATATCCAATTTTGGATAATGTTCCTTCATATAATCAAGTGATAAATCAAGTATCAGTTATCCTTACTCAAAATGGTCAAGAAATACTAAAAGAAAATATTGTGGTTGACACTAAAAATATTCAATTAATTGAAATTGTTAAGATGTTTAAAACCATTTATTGTGATAAAGCAGATGGTTATGTTGTTTATAATAAAACTTATGAAAATACTAGAAATAAAGAGGTTTTAAAGCTAGTAGAATTAGAGTTTTATCAAAAGAAAAATCAAGATTTTATCAATCAATTTAATCAAATTTTTTCTGGTGGATATAATGAATTTCAATACATTGTTAACCATATAAATTCGCATACAATCGATTTAGCTGATTGCTTTAAATTGTATAAAGCAGAAAATAATGTAGCAAATCACACTGATGTAAGTTTAAAAGATTATGTTTTCTTTGAAGATGACGAAAAAAACCACACCATAGCGCTAAAAGATGATATTACATATGATGAATTTAAAGAAATAACTGCTCATACCTCGCATATAATTTCAATTAATTATTTAATGTATTACCATTCAATTAAGAAGATAGAAAAATACATAACTCACTTAGGATTACAACTTAAAACATTAATAACTCCATATAAAGATTTAGAAATTCAAAAAGGTACTATGGCTATGGAAAAAGCAATGCAAAGACATGCTCAACTTATCGGTGATAACTTATGAAATGAAGTCACAGTTCCAGCCCTTAAAATGTATTGTGAAAACGATGTTAAAGCAATGATTATGGTATATGAATTAATCATGTATTTAGCAAGATTAAAATTCAAAGAAATCGATGATTTTGAATATAAAATTCAATGTAATAACTTCAAATATTATGTGGATGAAAACACAAAAAAACTTAAAATTCAAGAACTAAATTAATCTTAAATAACTCGCAATTTTTGAGTTATTTTTGTTTTTTTTTTTTTTTCAATAAGAAAACAATTCCATTTTACCCATAATATACCTATGATATAGCATTTTTTAAAATGCTAAAATAAAAGTGTAGATAAAAAATATTCTAAGGAGACGGAAATGAACAATTCATTTAAAAAGATTATTTTACCACTCGCTAGTGTCAATGCGATCACATTGCCTATAGTAATCTCTATTTCTGCTCAGCCTTTAGATGAAACATCATCCCAAGACGACTTTGAAAGCTCGAATAAAGAATTCAGTGGTACATTTGAAAAAAATAAATTTATTAATTTAGTTAAAAGCGGTTCAGCAAACAATACTGAAACATTTTTTGAAATTAGTCCAACATCAAACAACTATCAATTCACAGGAAAACAAAAAGAAAGTGTAAGATTCTTTACCGGACGTAATAGTGCATATTCTAATGTATATTCTAACTTTGATAATAATACTGGACCAAATATTATTGCTAATCCAGAAAATTATAAACAAGGTGCTTACATTATCGAAACTACACCTAAGTCTCAAAATGACTTATATGCAATCTCAACTGCTAACAAAAGAAGTTGAAGAATTATTTTAAATAACTATTGATTACCTCAAAACCCATTTACTAATAATCCAGGTACATTTAAAACTCACTTTGAAATTCCAGATTACACTGCTCCAAGTATTAATTTTGGATTTGCATTAAGTAAAGATTTACAAATAGCTAATAATTCTTTACGCATTTCTGTTTTAAGACAAGAAATGCAAGAATACACTAAAACAAATGGTACTGATTCAGGTGGAAAACCGTATGATTACAAATTGGAAAAAGGTGTGGATGACAACTATGGAAACTCATATTTCTTTATTAATGATAAGGATGCTATAAATGCCTATGCAAATAAAGATGTTATTGGTATGGAAAAAGGTAGTCTAAATGAAAAAGTTTATGATAATCATTATTTCTTGAAACAAAACATTATTTTCAAAGATGGATTTACAGCTGATGAAGAAAACGAAGGTTTCCCAGGTGTAAACGAAATTAGAACACTTCATTTTGGAACTTATAATACAACTGGTAACAATGTTGAACCTTTAAGATTATTAGATGGTATTTCTAAGCAAGGTGACAAAGTTAACTTATCACTTTTTAACCCATACTTAAACAATAAGTTGAAAGACGATTCCGATTTTTCAACATATGCTTCTTCCGAAATATTATCACCAAGTAATGTAGGTACGGTATTTTATGGTGAAGTAAAGACTGCTTTACAAAAATATTATGACTGAGGTAAATATGTTCCAACATTAATTATTGATTTTGATACTATTGAAAATCAAAGTAATTTTTATGATCCAGTCACTAAACAAGCTCAATATGTTGCTAAAGATGATTCACCCTCAGGTATTACAGCATTTTACGGATCAAATTTCCTTGATGAAGTAGATCCATCATTTGTGGTTTCATATTCTAAATCATTTGAAAGAACACAAGCTAGAACATTCAAACTTCACATTAGTGAGAATACAGTTCCTAATTATGGAACAAATGAATTAAATGTTGTAAATCAATTACCTACAGGTTATGGATATGAACTCCAATGAAATGGTACCACTATAGCTACTATTCCAGAAGAAGAAATATCTATTGCTAAGGAAAAAGCATATAACAAAGGTACAAACAAGTTTGATATTAACCTAACATTTAATACAAATTATGCAAATTGACCTAAAGAAATTAAAAGTTATAAAGATCTTACAAATCCTGATAAATTAAAACTTGTTAAGGTTTGAAGTAATCCAGAATCAAGTGATTTCTTTGTTAACGATAATTTAAGTAGTTATAATGATACATATATTAGTTTAAATCCAGCTGATTCAAAAGGTGGAACAGCAAGTGTACCAAACTCACTATACCAAAATGGTGTAATGGACTTTTATTCAATTTCAAAACCTACACAAATGTATGGAAATCAAAAGCTATGAACCTTAAAACAAGTAGCTGAAGAAACATCAATCATTAAGTTAGGAAACTCTAACAATGTTTCAAATGGTGCTTATAAACCTAATGAACTAACCTATAGAAATCAAGAATTACCTAAAGCACAAAAAGAATACTTAATGCAATTAATTAATGATAATTGAAACAAAAATCTCTATGTATCAGATCCAAAAATCAATGACTCAAGCTTAAACTCACGTGAATTAGTTGACTTATTTAAACAAAATAGCTGAATGGGATTAATAAATGATTTAAAACAAGCTAATTATGATACTAAAAAAGTTTCTGAACAATTTAATTGAGTTAATGGAGTTATAAGTTATTTAGAAAATCCTGAAAGTCCTGATGCTGTAGTGGAAATCAATGGAACAAAACAAAGAATTTTAGACATTCTTTTATATTCTAAATATTCAAGCTCACTTCCTGGTGATAGTTTAGTAAGAGACATTGCTAATATGATTTTTGCACCTACAATTAATGGAGTAAATACAAGGGATGAATTTATAAAAGCTTATAAAGAGTTTATAAATATCCCTAATATGATTCCAGATGTTGATTTATCACACAACACAGTTGTAGATAAAAATAATACAGCAATTAAAATTAAGCAAGCTGTTGATAACTTAATGTCAGCTTATAATCAACTTTCACAAGCTGGACTTAATAGTTTTGATAATAACCCAGTTACCACAAAAGATTTATTAAAACAAGCAAATGATAAGTTGCAAGGTAGTGCTAGAATTACTTCATATGGTCAAAATACATTTATGTTGCTTGATTCTAGGGATAAATTAATTCAATATGTACAATTAATTAATCAAATCACAACTAAATATGCAACATCACTTGCAGAATATAATAAATACAAAGTAGTGCCTCAAGAAACACTATATTCAGCAATCAACAAAGGTAAAGCTGTTACTACTTATAATGCATTTAAACAATCATTAGATGCATTATCAAATACACTTACTTCAGTAAATGATACTTATATCAAAGAAACCGCAGTCTTAAATAAGCAAAATATGGAAATTAGTAAGCTTCAAAGCATTAATGAATCTCTCACAAGTGATGTTGCAGCTAAATATCAAGCAATCATAACTGACTTTGAAGATGCTAGAAATAATATTAATAAATTAGCTGTTCAACTTAATAATCCAGCTTTTAGTGATATTTTACATGTTTGAAAAACAAATGCCTTAAATGAATTAGATGCAATTCAAAGTCTCGATCCAAGCCTTAGATTATTAGAAAACTATCCTAAACGTGCTGTTAGTGTTACTGCAATTGTAAATTACTTTGATTTTGCTATTAAATTAGCAAATTCTAAATCATCAGATTTCTTACTCAATACATATGAAACATATGATGGTAAATTTAGTTCTAATTTACAACTTGCTAATATTGCAATGCAAAAAGGTGAAATTGATGGAGTAAGCCT
The DNA here is from genome assembly GCF_030718845.1 of Mycoplasma seminis. Taxonomy (NCBI): domain Bacteria; kingdom Bacillati; phylum Mycoplasmatota; class Mollicutes; order Mycoplasmatales; family Mycoplasmataceae; genus Mycoplasma; species Mycoplasma seminis. Next base: position 411,582 of record NZ_CP132191.1, on the reverse strand, counting down.
TAATTTACAAAATGGATTACATCCAGATTTACCTTCAATTTCACTTCAAAATAATGCAATTGCATATGTAATACCAAATACCACACTAGATTCTGTTTATCATAATTATTCATTCCAAAAAGGAATAAATCCAAATAATAATTCAAAATATGAGTTTTTAACTCCTTCAAACAAATATCCAGCTACTAAGTATTTTGATTTCTTAATGAAAAACTTTAAAAAAGAATTAGATACTGCTGATAGTGTGGATAAAATTTCTGGAATTTCAGCTAAATGAAGTGGAATATTTGAAGTATTATTAGAAAAATATGCTTTACTTACTTCAGATCAAAATCTTAATTATGCTCAAGTGGGATATTGATTAAATCAATACTTACAAAGTATGATGAATGCAAAAGTAAGTATTGCGGCCATAGTACTTAATGCTAAAAGCGCATTCTTTGATACAACATCAAAAATTGATATCAATGTACTTAGAAATATAAGTGCTATGAAATCTCTTAAAACACAAATATTTGATAAGTATCTTGATCCAAACTCACCAGATAATATTTTTAAGAATGGAAAATTCTACTCATTATATAACACAGATAGAAGAAATGAATTCTTTGATACTTGAAACACAAATGAATTACCTGATGATTCCATAAATACTTTAGCATTAATTCCAACCATTTTAGGTGTACTTGAAAAAACACTCACTGATATCAATCCATTAAATGATAAATTAATACCTGCGCAAAGCAATGCACCAGCTGCACTCAGAAATATGTGAAGTTTACAACCGCAAAAATACACATGATTTGTTTATGATGCAGATAAAACAGAACAATTGCTTCAAACAGCTACACAATTATTCTCAGGTTTAAATGGTAGATATGCAGCATTGAATAATTATGTTGAAAAAGTAATTCAAGGTCAAATGAAATCATTGTTTGTTCCCGAAATGTTTTCTCCTCAACTAATTAATGATCTCAGAGCATTAATTCCATCTAAGGAAAATTATTTGATTGAAAACGATTCAAGCTACTACAAAGCTATAAATGATAAAATAATTGAAGAATTCAGAAAATATGTAAATAGCTTAGAACAATTATCAGTTGAATCAAAAACAGCATTTAATGTTTCATTTGATACCGTATTTAATAGTCAAAATAATTATAATGTATCATTTGATACTATTAAATATGAGGGATTACCGGCTAAATTCATGTATCTTCAATTATGAGGTGCTGAAATTGCTCAATTAATCTCAGTAGCTTCTGAAACAGTTTCATTAAAAGCTTCTGATTATCCATACTTATCACAACAACAAATTGATGCATTTAACAGTAGAGTTAAATACACATTTAGTTTTACAAATTTACCAAGTGAATTTTCTAGATTATATAAAGGTGCAACACCTGAATCTTCAAAAACAACAGCAGCTTTATCTTCTATTCCATCAAACCCACTTTATAAAGCTTCTTTCTCAGCAGTAGATCCTTTAAAAGCTAAAGAATTGAATAATTTAATTCGTGATATTCAAGGAAATATAGCAGAAGCTGAATTAATCAAGAATCCTTCTGATGAATTTACTAAAGCTATATCTAACTTAAAAACAAAATTATCAAATGAAAAAATAAATGGAAATATCAATATTAATGATTTTAAAGCAATCAATTATAAAATATTAAATTTAACCGCATTAGAAAAATATAGTCAATCAATCCAAAAAGCCCAAACAGTCTATGTTCAACCAAGTACAGATATTCAATGAAACAATTTTAATACTCAAGTACAAAAAGCACAAAAATTATTGCAAGATCTCAAGAATAATGATTTGTCTGCACAAGATTACACCTATGAAATTAATAACAATATTTTATTATTAATCACTGCTGAAAGAACTTATTTAACAGCATTAAGAACTCAAGCAATTAAACTTCCTGAAAAATCCGAAAAACTACAACAAGCAATTGATTATTCGAAAGTTGTGCTTGATAAAGGTCTTATATATGAATATGTAGATGAAATTAATAAATTGCTTAATGAATTACAAAATAATAATTTAAATCTTTTAATTTTACAAGGTAATGCATTAGCACAAAATCCGGCTGGAATCGATCCTGATGACTTAAAAGAACTTCAAGGTGCTTTAGTACAAGCTAATGATGCTATAAGTAAAGTTCCTTCAATTAGTAGTGAGATTTCTAGTGCGGAAAAAAGATTACAAGCAATTATTGATAAGATTAATTCTAATGCTAAATTACAAATTAAAAATGCAGCAGAAGAACTTAAAAAACAAATTGATATAGCTAACTCTTTAGCTAATAATAATGATATTAAACCGTTAATTGCAATCGCTCAAGACGTTTATGATAATAAAGATAGTAAAACTGTTGAGGAAATCAATAAGCAAGTTGATATCTTGAAATTAGCTAACTCAACTATTAAATTGCAAAATAATTTAGCTAATGTAAATACAATAAATGATAAATCAGATAAATTAACAGCATTTATCACTACAATTAATACCCAATTATCTCAAGATAAAGAATTATTACCTAAAGCTAATGCAGCTGAGTATGCAAGTAGCAAAGATATTTGAAACAAAAACACTCAAACTAATATAGATTTAAATAATCAATTGGATAATGCTATAATCCAAGAGCCTCTTGTTAAAGCACTCAAGATTGCTAATAAGCTCGATACAACAAAATGAGATAAAACTATTACTGATGTATGAAATAAACTTTTAGTTAAAGATAATGCTCTTGTAAATTACACAATAAATGAAAGCCCTACTACAATTCAACAAGCAGTGGATGGATTAAATAATTATCCAGCTTATAGCAAACTTTACATCACATACACAGAAGCATCTCAAACAGTAAAATCGCTTTCAAAACAACTTGAAAACTTTTTAGCAAATATTAAAGATATTATTGCAGCGACACAAAAATCAAATATCGAAGATAATAATGAAATATTAAAAGCAATAAACAACATAACTAGCTTAACAGATGAAACTAAAGGTATTGTTGCAGTTTCAAATAATAATCCAGCAATATTATTTGAATCATTAACAACAAAACTTAATGAATATATTGCTAAAAATCAATTACTTATCGCTATCGATAATGCAACCAAACTTGTAAATGAAACACTTAAAAACCTCACATTAATTAATGAAGTTAAATCTGAATTAACTAAAGCAACAACTTTATTAAATCAAACACCGCTTGCAGATGCGGCAACTTATAATAAAGAAGCCACAACTCTTAATAATTTAGCTGCATTAGCAAAAATGAAACAATTAGCCTTAAATAACTTTGATACTACATACACTAACTTAAATGATGCGCAAAGTACTTTAAGCAAAGCAAACATTATTGCAGCCGTTTCAGTTCAAAGCTTGACTGAATTATTATCAAATATTCAAAAATTAAATCAAGCAATGGGAGATTTAATTGCATACACTAATTCACTTGATCCTAAATTATTAGCAAATCCTATTTCTTCAATTGCATATGTATATGCAACTCAAAATATTAAAACAAAATTTGATCAAGATTTCAAACAAGTTAATAGAGTAATAAATAAGAAAGATGGTATTGTTTTAAGTAATAATGACCCTGAAGCAATAGTTGATTTATTAAATAGCTTTAAGCAATCAGTTGCAAGCTTAAATGGTGTAGATGAATTCACAAAACTTCTTAATAGCTTAAAAGCGCAATATCAAGCAATTACAAATAAAGTTGCAAACCCTAATTTATTTACAAATACCACTGATGCATTGCACAATGCATACAATAGCCAAAACACAATTGTAGCTAAATTAATTACACAAGCTGAAGATATCTTAAAAACGCAAAGTGCAACAAATACTAATGTTACAACTTCACTTGCTAATGAATTAAATAAACTCGCTACAATTGCAGATGAAATTGCATTATTCCCAAGCAATCAATTTATTGATGCACAAGGAAATAAAATTTCATGAGCTAACTCTGTCCTTGATCCTTTAAACAACCTATCAGATACTGATAAGCAAAATATTAAGGTTCAATTTAATGCAGCTATGACTTATAAGAGAGCTAAAGAAATATTAGATCTTGCTCAAGATCAAAATAATAAGAAAGTTAATAAAGAAGAGTTAATTAGAGACTTATCAAAAGCTATTAAAGATGTCTTAGACAAAGACACAAATACAATAACTGACGATGATATTTCAAACCTTCAAGATAAATATAAAAATGTATTAGATAATGGGGTTGATAAAAACAAAGTTACTGATTACAAAGATTTAATTGATGCTTTATTAAAACTTAAATCACTTGCTGATAGCTATAAAGCATTCATGAATTCAAGCTACAATACAGATGGATACTTTGAAGCTTTAAATAATTTACAAACAGCAATTAGTTCAATTAAACCACTTGAGCCAGCTAGCGATCCTAAAAACCAAGATTTAATTAATCAATACAATGATAAGCTAAATGCTGAAAAAGAATTAGCAAACAACTCAATTCAACTTGTTGATTCATTAAATAAAAATGATGAAACTAAGGTGAACCAATTACTTCAAGATCTTAATCAACCAATTTATTCAGATTTAAGTAATTTACTTAAAGATAATAATTACTTTAACATCCAAAGTAAATCAATTAAAGATATTACAAAACAAGATGTTCAAAATATCAAATCAATTCTTAAATCTCCTACATACAGCAATCTTCCAAAAGTAATTCAAACATCTCTTAGAACAAACATTAAGCAATTGGCTCAAAATATGCCTTGATGAGGATATTTAACAATTGCATCCACCTTAACATATGTAGCCGGATTAGCAATATTAGTATTTAACAAGAAGAAATAAATTTTATAAGACAGTACCTATAATTTATAGGTGCTGTTTTTGTATTAAAAAATAAGCCCAGAAGGCTTATTATTATTTGAAATTATTATAATTTTGCAAAGTGTTCTACAGTTCTAACAAGTTGTGATACGTATGACATTTCATTGTCGTATCATGAGAATAATTTGTACATTACACCGTCTTCTGTTTCCTTCCTGTGTTTCCAAGTTGGAGACACTTTTTATTTCTCTTTTTTAACTTTTAAGAAATCTATTTATGAAATAAATAGCTTATAGACTTAATAAAAAATTTTTTACTTTTTTATTACATAATTACATAGAATTATGATATAATAAAACTATGAAAAAGTGATTAGTTACAAAAAATAAAAAGAAAGATGATTACTATGTAAGCCTTGCAATATCAGGTGGTTATGGTAAAGGGTATGAAAGAAGCATTAGTATTGGTAATTTATCAAAACTTCAGGAGCAAAATGAAGATGCGATGGAAATTATTAAGCAATTAGCGGCTTCGTTACCACTAGATGCTGATAAAGATTATGTTAAAAGTAAATTAGCAGAAGCTTTTAAACTTACAAAAGTAGAAATCGGAACATATAACATTGGTATTGAATTGATTTATCAAGTTATAAAAGATATAGATTTATTTAAGAATTTAAATGTCGGAAAAGAAAACAAGCTGAAGAAATTTTCAATTTCCTAGTAGCTAAAAGAATTTTAGAACCAGAAAGTTTTATTAGAAGCTTTAAGACTAAAAATAAGTACTCAAATGAATTAGATATACAAAAATCCACAGTTTATAATTTCTTAGATTTTGTTGCAGAAAATAAGCAAAAACTAATCAAAAACATGAATGAAAAAATCCATGAATATACCAACCGTGATGTTAATTTAGTATTCATGGATGCAACAACACTTTATTTTGAAACATTTGTTAATACAAATGAAAACCTAAAATCAAAATATACATTAAAAAGAAGTGGATATTCAAAAGATGGAAAATTCAAAGAGGATCAAGTTGTTCTTGGAATGGTAACGGATAGAAATGGAATTCCTTTAGATTTTGCATTGCTACCAGGAAATGTTGCTGATTCAAAAACCTTAATACCTACAATTAATGAATTAGGAGAAATTTATAATCTTAAAAATGTAACAGTTATCGCAGATAAAGGGATGAATGATTATCAAAACAAACTATTTCTAAAAAATAATGGACTAAATTATATTTTCCCTGTTAGATTAAAGGCACAAAGCAAAAAATTTAAAGAATACGTTATAAGTGAAACAGATTACAAAGATATAGATGGCTTATTATGCAAAGAAGTAGAGCAAGTAAATGTAACTAAAGAAAATAAAGCCATAAAAGTAAGACAAGTAGTAATTTATGATAAATACAAAGCTAAAAGAGATGCTCAACTAAGAAATGAAGTCATCGAAAGATTTAATAAAGTTAAAGATGAAAGCGGCAGCGCAACTGCTAAAAGTATGATTTCATATAAAAAATATAAGTTTTTTACAGAAATTCAACAATCAAGATTTGTTATGGATATGGAAAAAGTACACGAGGATCAAAAACTGGATGGATATATGGTTTTTGAAACTACAAGATTTGATTTAACTATTAGAGAAATTCTAGAAATATACAAAAATCAATGAAGAATTGAGAATAATTTTAGAGATTTAAAATCTACATTAGAAACAAGACCTATGTTTGTTAGAAAAGATGAACACGTTTACGGTCATATAACAATATGTTTTTTAGCATTAGTTGTTTTAAACTATTTAACTTGAAAGGTTAACTACAATCAACAAATGTTAACTGGTGTGTTAGATAAAGTAACAACACAACAAATAATCGGTGCTATTAAAGCAGCAAATATCAATTATAAAAAAGTTGATGGTATTGTAACAGAAGAAAAAATGTGAAATAACGATGATATAAAAGAGGAAATTGATTTATATAACTACATAGTTAAATTGTTAAATAGCGATTTTTCTATGTAATTTCAAATGTTAAAAATTGTGCAGCCCTAAAATTAAGGACTGCACGTTTTTTTACCCTTATTAACTTGGAAACACGGGCTATAATTTATAGGTGCTGTTTTTGTATTAAAAAATAAGCCCAGAAGGCTTATTATTATTTGAAATTATTATAATTTTGCAAAGTGTTCTACAGTTCTAACAAGTTGTGATACGTATGACATTTCATTGTCGTATCATGAGAATAATTTGTACATTACACCGTCTTCTGTTTCCTTAGCTGCAGTCATTAATGAATCAAAGATTGATCCGTGGTGTTGTCCGATAATGTCTGAAGATACAAGTGGTGTTGTTGAGTATTCTAATGTTTCACTAGCTGCTGCTTTCATAGCTGCATTTAATTCTTCAACTGTAGGTTGTTTTTCAAGCATAACTGTTAAGTCAACAAGTGAACCTGTAATTGTAGGAACTCTAACTGCAATACCATCTAATTTTCCTGCTGCTTCAGGAACTACTAAACCAATAGCTTTAGCTGCTCCTGTTGATGTAGGAACCATGTTTTGAGCTGCTGCTCTAGCTCTTCTTAAGTCTTTGTGAGGAGCATCTTGTAATCTTTGGTCAGCTGTATATGAGTGGATTGTTGTCATGTATCCTGATTTTAATCCAAAGTTGTCAACAAGAACTTTAACAACTGGTGCTAAACAGTTTGTTGTACATGAAGCTGCTGAGATTAATTTGTCTTCTTTTGTTAATTCTTTGTGGTTTACATTGTAAACGATTGTTTTAACATCTTTGTCTGATGGTGCTGAAACAACAACTTTTTTAGCTCCAGCTTTTAAGTGTTTTTCTGCACCTTCACGTTTTGTAAAGAATCCTGTTGATTCAACAACAACATCGATTCCTAATTCTGCTCATGGTAAGTTTTCAGGGTCTCTTTCTGATAAAACTTTAATTTCTTTTCCATTTACAACGATAGCACCTTCTTTAACAACAACATCAACTGGTAATGCATGGTATGCTGTATCGTATTTTAATAAGTGAGCTAATGTAGCTGGGTCTGTTAAGTCGTTAACAGCAACAACTTCCATTTCTTTTGATTGTGTTTCAAGTAATCTACGTAAGAATAATCTTCCGATTCTACCAAAACCGTTAATTGCTACTTTTTTCATATTTTTCCTTTCAAAAATAGTTTTGTTTATGCATAAATTTAACTTTTTTATGTTCGTGTATATTATAATATTTTTTATAAATCCTTTAAAGCTTTTTTCAAAAGTTTTGAAGATAAAAAAATACAATATTTTTTATAAAAACATAAAATAACACTGTATTTTTAATTAAAATTAAGCTTTTTTATAATTTTGCTAACTTTTTATCATTCTAAATAGCATTAAGTTGTTTTATTTTGCAATTTTTTGCTATATTCATGTTTAATTGTGAATGAAAATTGAGTTAAATATAATCCTAATGATAATATTTGTCAACTAATTCCACCAATATATCCTAGCATTGTGCTTCCATTTGATTTAATTGGTTCAGTTGCATAAACACCAATTTCAAGCCCTCATCAAACTAATCAAATAAGATCGTTAATTATAAAAGCAATATATTCTCAATATGTAACACCTTCTCATTTATTAGTTTTTATACTTTTAATAAATTGTGGTAGGAATGTAAGTGTTGTAAAAGCAGGAGCTATTAAAGAAAATATTAATGAAGCATAACCAGAAATTAGGTATCATTGTGCGATTTTATCTGTAAAGTTTTTTGAAATTTCTCTACACATATATAAAGCTACTGGAATTAAACTTAAAGCAAATGAAACAAGAATTCAAATATAACCATTAACTCTTTGTTTTTTAGTCCTACTACTATCATAATAATATGTGAAATATAGAACTAATGTATTAATTATTAATCCAAAAACATTAGCAATTAAAACATTTAGCATACTTCCAGGACTTAAACTTGATCAAATGATTCAAATAATAATCCCTAGTTGGAAAACTCAAAAAGAAGGATATGATACTCCTTGTGAATTTTTAACCTTTAATACATGGATTAATTGCGGTATGGTAATTCCAACTGTCATTACAATTGTTAAAATCATGAATATATATAGCACTATGCTAGTTGCCGGTGTAGCAATTCCGTTTGTTGATACTAAATTATGCATTTTATACCTCTATATTTAAATTATATTTTTTTATAAAGTAAATGATTATTTTAATATTAAATTAGAATAATTAACTTTTAGCACTATTTGCAAGTTATAAAAGGCATTTAATACACTAATTATTTTTTATCATATTTTATAGACAAAATAGTAAAATATAAAAACTATGAACAAGACAACTTTAAATAAATTTGATGCAATTGTAATTGGTGGAGGTCATGCTGGTGTTGAAGCAACTTTTGCTTTAGCAAATATGGGACATAAAGTCGCTTTAATCAGCTTTGATTTACACAAAATTGCAATGATGCCTTGCAACCCTTCAATCGGAGGACCTGCAAAAGGAATTATTACTAGAGAAATTGATGCACTTGGTGGAGTACAAGGGTATTTTTCAGATTTAGCTATGATTCAAATTAAAATGTTAAATGAATCAAAAGGCCCAGCAGTTAGAGCTATGAGAGCTCAAATTGATAAAGAAAAATATTCTAGAATTATTCTTCAAGCTTTACAAGAACATAAAAATGTCACATTAATTGAAGGTGTAGCTGAAGATATTATTACTGAAAATAATTCATTTAAAGCTATCAAAATGGAAGATGGAAGTATTTTAGAAGCTAAAGAATTAGTTATCACTACAGGAACATATATGAATTCACGTATTTTACGTGGAGATGAAATTACTATTTCAGGTCCAGATAATCAAAAAACTACTCCAAAACTTTCACAATCTTTAGCTGCACATGGATTTGAATTACAAAGACTTAAAACAGGTACTCCTGCAAGAGTTTATGCTGATTCAATTGATTTTTCAAAAGTGGAAAAAGAAAACCTCGAAGATACTTATTTATCATTTTCAAGCAGATCAAATGTTAAACTTGATAAACAAATTTCTTGTTATTTAACTTATACTAACGAAAAAACTCATGAAATTATCCGTAATAACATTCATCGTTCAGCTATGTATTCAGGATTAATTGAAGGAATTGGTCCAAGATATTGTCCTAGTGTTGAAGATAAAGTTATGCGTTTTGCAGATAAACCTAGACATCAAATCTTTTTCGAACCTGAAACAGTAGATGGTTCTATTATTTATGTTAATGGAATGTCAACTAGTATGCCGGTGGATGTACAAGATCAAATGCTTAGAACAATTCCAGGGCTTGAAAACTGTAAAGTTCAAAAATGAGGTTATGCAATTGAATATGATGCTTTAAACCCATTACAAATTTCTCCTTCACTTGAATCAAAAGTTGTAGCTAATATTTTTACAGCAGGTCAAATTAATGGTACAAGTGGATATGAAGAAGCCGCTGCTCAAGGTCTTATTGCTGGAATTAATGCAGGTAGAAAACTTGAAGGTAAGCATCCCTTAATCCTTAAAAGAGATGATGCTTATATCGGTGTTTTAATTGATGATTTAGTAACCAAAGGAACAAAAGAACCTTACCGTATGCTAACTTCAAGAGCTGAATATAGATTATTACTTAGAAATGATAACCCTGATTTAAGACTTGCTAAATATGGAAATGAAGTAGGACTTGTTTCTGAAGAGCAATATCAAAAAGTAGTTGATAAATACAATAGCATTCAAGCTAAAATTGAAGAATTATCAAATTCATACTTATCTTCAAAATCACCTTTAGCTCAACGTTTAGGGATTGAAAATGGTGTTTCACTCCTTAGAGTACTTGCTAGACCTGATGTTGAAGCTAGTGAAGTTGTTGGCGATTATGAATTCAAAAATGAACTTACAATTGCAGTTAGATTAGATGGATATATTAAAAAGCAACAAGCTGAAGCTGCTAAAATGAACAAACTTGAAAACTTCAAAATTCCTGAAGATATTGATTACAATATCGTGCCTAATATTGCTACAGAAGCAAAACAAAAATTAATTAAAATTAAACCACTTACAATTGGTCAAGCATCAAGAATTAGCGGAATTAATCCAGCTGATATTCAAATGTTAATGTTCTATATTCAAACTAGAAATAAATAATGAAATTAAATATAATTTGCGTCGGATCATTGAGTAAAGAATTTAAAGTTCTTTATGATGATTATGCTAAAAAAATTAATTACTTTTGTAAACTTAATTTAATTGAAATTAAGGAACAAAAAATCGAAAATATAGAATTAAAAAAACAAAAAGAAACTGAATTAATTCTTGAAAAAATTCCTAAAAATTCTAAAGTATATTATTTATCTTTAAGAGGTAAACAATATGATAGCGAATCTTTTGGAGACTTATTTTTAGATATAGATAATGTTACATTTGTTATTGGTGGATCAAATGGAGTAATTGAATCTTATTTTCCAAATCAAATCAATTTCTCAAAAATGACTTTTCCGCATCAATTATTTAGAGTTATGCTTGTGGAACAAATTTATCGTGCTTTCACAATTAGAAATAATATTACTTATCACAAATAATCCAGTTCTCTGGATTTTTTCTTTTAAGCTTAGCTCATAGGAATATTAATATATAATAGCGCTATGAAAAAAATCTTAAAACAAACATTGCTTATCTCAAGCCTAAGCGCAACGATAATTGGGGGGGTATTAAGCACCGCTTGTTCAAATGTAATAATTAAAAAAGCAGATCCTAATACTAATATTGAAGAAATCGCTCAGGCACAAATGTCAAAAAACATTGTTGAATTGCAAAATGAAGCTGATATTAATTTATACTTTTCAGCATGAGGTATTCAAACATTTTATAACTTAATTCGTCTTGCTATGTGTTCGGATAAAGAAGTGCATTTCTTCTATACCACAGCATTAGAATTTCAAAGAAAGATTAATGCTTGTGCTTTAGAAGATTTTCTTAAAAATAAAAGAGTAGTTGATAATAAAAATGAAACAAATATCAGACAAAACTCTAGAGTCAATAGTATAAATACCACCAATTATGACACTGCAGCTAAAAAGTTTGAGGAAATTATTAAACAGAATCCAGACAAGAAAATTAATATATTTATCAATTCAGATCATATTAGAATTGCACCAGCAATAATAGGACTACTTGAAAAATATAAAAATGTCCAAATTAAAGGGATTGAAGATTCTAATATGTATAGCCAATATGTTTTAGATCAATATTTACCAAGATTAAAATATTGATACTGAAATAAAGAGGAAAACACTTGAAACCTTCCTAAAAGACCAGATAGAGAATCTCAATACATATTACCGAGATATATTGATGGATTAGATTTTTACTTCTCATCTAATTCAGACGTAAAGAAATTTATTAAAGAAGGACTTTTAAGTACGCACCCATTTTTCTATAATGATAATGAAACTGAAATCAAGGATTATATCTTTAATAAAAGAGATATTAATAATAAAAGATTATTTAGTTATTGAAGCAAAATATCTAATTTAAATTGAGAAAAAGTTGGAGATGTAGTTAAGCAAGATTTTGAAAACAATCAGAAACCAAGTTTAATTATTTTAGGTTCAGGTAATCCAGTAGAGGATAAAATTTATATTGGATATATAGCTGCAAAATATTCAGATGAATATAATATTTATTACAAGGGACACCCAGGTCATAATGAAATCGCTACCTGAGTTGATGATAATTTTGTTAAAAAACATAATTCAGTTCAATATTTTGATTATCAAAGTAATTCATGAAAATATTGCACTTTAAAACAAGGCAATATTGTTCGTGCAGTTGAAACACAAATTCAATCTGAAGAATTAACTAGTGATCATGTTTTAGAAGAAAATGGACTTAAGTTTGATAAATGAGCTTCATTAGATTTTACTACTAGTGCTTTAATTGGTTTAGTTAATGGTTATAATGCCTTAGAAGATTTCATTGAAATTAAATATGATCAAAACTCAATTGATAAAACCAGCTCAAATTACACAGAAAAATTGGAAGAACTATTAAGTATTCGGCTAGCTCCAAGATATATTTCAATAAACTTAAAAAATGAATCCATAAACAAAAATAAAGATTCCTTAAATATTGATGATTTCAATATTTCTACAACATCAAATTCATATATGAATATAATAAATAAGCCCAAAATCATTCAAGTAAATAAGTTGGAAAATAATATTTATGAATATGTATTTAAATTACAAGTGAAATTCACAAGTTTAAAAGCTTCTGACACCATTTATCAAGCAATAATTAAAATTAAAATCTAAAATAAAAAAGATGAAATAGCCTACAGCATAGACTAAATCATCTTTTTTTAATATGACACTCTTTTCTTTTGTTTAATTACTCTTTCTTTAAAGAAATCAATGGTTGAATAAATTGTTACTAAAAATAGAATATAAACAGGTATTGAAATTAACGATCTTAAAGCAATTGGAATCATAAAGTAAATATATTTTTCGCTAGCTAAATATGATTTTCCCATGAAGTAATTCATGTATTGAATATATACATATGGTCCATAAATTCATCTCATTAGCACAATAACTGAAACAACTAACCCAAATGAAATTAAAACTTTTTTAATAAATAAAAGTGTTGGTGTTGAGTTTAAATCTTTTTCATTAGTGTAATTTGTTAAAATAATAACAAGTAAAGAAATCATTATTATGGTAAATATTCCAGCAAGCCACACCATAATTCATACTATTCAGCCTGAAATGGTTGAAAATCCAAAGGTTCGAGAAATACGTCATCCTTTGTAATTTCCATTCATTTTATCTATTCCAATAATATTTTTTATATGACTTGAATCCGGTTTGTAATCTTGTAAATAAGCTCCATAAGATACAGTTACAAGTAATGCAAGAAATACTAAAGACATTATTATTACAGTTGTTAATGCGGCTCATTTAGTATTAGCTTTATACATTCAAATGAATAATTTAGAAATTATTACAACGCATATAGGTATAATAGCATACATCCAGAATCATGACCAGATTGCTCCAGTAAATAATAATGAAGCAAAATCCGCTATTAACCCTAGCACACAGGCTTTAAAGGTTGAGAAAAATAAAGCAAAAACAATATAAAACACATATTCAAAACTAAGTCCAACTCTCGATAATCCGGTAAACTTAGTTAATGTTGTTATAATTAAAAATAAAGATAATAATACACTAGCAATCGCAAGCTCTTGCACTGAAAATACAAAAGAATCTTTTGATAATTTTGATAGTTTCGAATTACTTGTTAAAGTTATTAAGTAATTAATTGATGCAGTGTTATCTAATGAATTTTTATATTTATATTTAGGCACAAGATATTTGAATAAAACTAGATTTCTATACAAAGTACTACTAATAGGTAAAAAAGATAAAATCCAGTCAAGTTTTACCATTGTTTTATAATGCTTTTCTGAATAATGCAACGAATTATATAAATGATTAATTCTATAATGCAATTCATATGTTTTTAAAAAAATTAAATAATTATAATAAATAAATAAAGCAATTGCTGCAATGATATAGGTATATCACGACTGATATTCTGTTTGTTCCTTACCTGATGTTGCAAAATATTTTTCACCATTTAAAATACCTAAAACCAGGAATGTAATAAACAAAGCTTGATATAAAAAGTGCGCAACAAAAACAGCTACCTGTTGATTTTTGATAGCATCTCTAAATTGTTGAACTCTTTGAGTTAAAAGTCAAGTTCCTTCATGATTTGGGTAGGTTTTTTGCTGTTTTCTTATTTTTCATTTCTGTTCAGTAATCATATAATAATTGTATTATGAATATTATTTTTTTAATGTTAAAAAACTAAAAATATGATTTTGAACCATTTTTTGCATTAATTGTGATTAATTTGGTATTAAATAGCCTTTCATTTAAACATTGAACAAAGGCTTCTAAAATTTCTAATTCATTAGTTTCAGCTATTGAGCCTTTAATTAATTGATCATTAAAATTTTTAGCATGCTTCAAGAAATCGGTTTCTTGGATTTTGAAAATAGTACCAAGTTCAATTAAATAATTTGTATCACCTTTTTTAGTATATAAATGTAAAGATTTTATTGTGTTATTTTGCAGCGAATTTTGTTTCACTTCACAAAATAAAATTTCTTGATTACTACTAAAAATAGGCATTATATAACCTGAAACTAAGTCACTTTCTTTAAATAAAGCTCTTGTTAATTCTTCACTTAATTTGTAAATTTGAAATAAATTGAATTCTTCTTTCATGTCATCCTTTCAATTTATATATTAAAAATTTTCAATGTGAACTAAAAATAAACTAAAAGACTTTTCTTTTCTTATTTTTAAACTTAAAAATAATATATTTTTAAGTATAATTATCTTATATTTACAAAATTAATTAAAAAGCACTGAAAAAAGGAGAAAAAAATGATTAATGTTAATGAATTTAAACCAGGTATTACATTCCAAGATGAAGGTGATATTTTTGTTGTTTTAGACGCACAACACTCAAAACAAGGACGTGGACAAGCAAACGTTAAAGCTAAAGTTAAAAACTTAAGAACTGGTGCTACAACTATTAAATCTTACACAGGTGGAGATAAAGTTAAACCAGCTCACATCGACAAAAGAAGAATGAACTTCTTATACTCAGATGGAGAAAACATTATTTTAATGGATAACGAAACATATGAACAAGTTGAAATTCCAGTTTCACACGTTGAATGAGAATTAAACTTCCTTAAAGAAGGTTCAGATGTTCAAATCAGAAAATTCCAAGAAGAGGTATTAGATGTTGAATTACCAGCAAATGTTGAATTAACAGTTACTGAAGCACCAGATGCTGTTAAAGGAAACACAACAACAAACCCACAAAAGAAAGTTATTGTTGAAACAGGTTTCGAATTAGAAACACCTATGTTCATTAAAGAAGGCGATGTTATTTCAGTTTCAACAGAAACAGGAAAATACGTTGGTAAAGCAAATAAATAATGAACTGAATTACAGTACCATATAATTCTAATCAAAGCTACATCGTGCAAGAGTCAGCAATTGTCGATGTAATTCAAAATGCACTTGATAATACTAAATATGTAAAAAGTAACTTATCAAACATGCGTTTAAGTTTTGATGAAGATCATTCAAATGTTCAAATTTACATAGATGTTAAAATTCGTGGACCAAAAGATAAAGAAATTGATCCATATGCAATTATCAAAGAATTAACTTTTAAAATTGAAGAAAATGTTAAAACACTTATTGATAAAAAACCAAAAAATGTTCAAGTAGTTTTATTGGATATTTACTAATAAATGAAACAAAAGAAATTTCCTAAAGAAAATATGTCACTTTATCGTAAGCTTTTTAGTAACGAAGTAAAAAGTGAAATAGAAAAATATCAAAAAGCTAATAGCAAACGTCATTTCAAAGGCACAGATAAATATTTAGAGCAAATTGAAAAATTACTAATCGAACTTAGAGAACATAAAATTAGTAATGAAAACTTAATTGATAATAAAGTCGTATTTCGTCATTTAAAACGTGAACATGCTTTTTTAAGAAATCGGCTTTATTTTATTCTAGGCGGAATTGCCTTTGTTATAGCTATAATTGTAATTATTCTATTAGGTATTTTCTTAGCATAAAAAGTTAAAGATATGAATCCTTCAACTAATAATGAAAAAAAAATAAGACATTTCTTCAAAAACCACTTTGGACACTTTAAGTGACAAGATTGAATCACTTGCACAATTGGTTTTTCACTTATTGTCACTTACATAACCATAACATTACTTGAATGACATTTTAGAAGTACTTGAGTTATGGAAGCATGAAATTATGCGCCAGATGGTCACAAAAGTATTTTTGATCAAATTAAAGATATTCAAGATTCTTCAGGCAATGAAAATATACAAAAAATAATTAATTATTATGTATATCCAAATGCAACATACCTATTCTGAGGTGGTTCAACTTATTGATTTACTTTTATGTCCAATGTTTTAATGGGGATTACTTTATTCCTTTATCCATTTTGACAAAAATCACGTAGAGCACAAACGTTCTACTTTGCCTCAATGGTATACATCATTATAGTTATGCTTGGATATTGAGGTGGTGTTATTTTTGACCATAGCATTATTACAGATAATAAACCATTTGAAATGGTTAAAACACTTATAATGCATGCTGGAGCTCCATTCTTTGGATTAATGACTCTTTTTGTTTATGAAAGAAAAAGAATCAGAATTTCAACTAAATCAGTATGAGGTTTTGCTGCATGACCAATTGCTTATTTATTCTTTACAATTGCGATTTATTTCTTAGGATATAAATTCATGCAATTTGGTGGGACAGAACTCCAACGTGGTGTAACAATCTATGGTGTTGTTTCATTTTATGAACCATTAGGATATAAAGGCGGAAGTATCTTTATAGTAGTTGTCTTAGATATAATTATGGTGTTATGTGCAATATTTGCGGCACCTGTAATTGGATTTACTTTAAGAAAATTACTTAGAATACTTCGTCCAAGACAAAAGAAATTACCAAAATTATACTTTGTCAAACCGGAAACACGTGCAGCAGTTGCTAAAGCTAAAGCTGAAAAACAAGCTGCTAAAGAAGAAAAGAAACTTGCAAAAGTTGCTGAAAATCAAACAGATATTAAGCTTGATAAAACAAACTAAACCATTAGTTTGTTTTCTATAGCATTAAGTTAGGAGAAAATATGCAAGATAAAGAAAAATACATTGCATCCTATTTTCATAAAACCAAAGAAATATTAGCTAATAAACTTCCTAATAACAAAATAGTTATGCAATTTTTTCAAAGAAAAGATGATGCTATTTTATGTGGAATTAATGAAGTTTTAGCTTTACTTGAAGAAAAAACCGATACAAGTAAATATATCATTAGATATTTACCAGAAGACAGTCATATTAATGCACTTGATATCGTTTTAGAATTAGAAGGACAATATCAAGAATTCGGTATTTGAGAAGGCCTTATTGATGGTATTTTAACTAGAAATACTTCGATCGCTACAAATGCTTACCACTGTGTCAAAGAAGCAAAAGATAAAAAAGTTATTTTTATGGGCGATAGAGCTGATCATTATATTAACCAAGAAATTGATGGATATGCTGCTAGAGTTGGAGGAATTGAAATTGTGTCTACCCTAGCTCAAAAAGACCCTTCCAAACAAGATGAATCAGTTTTTGGTTCAATGCCTCATGTATTAATTCAAGGTTTTAATGGTGATGTAGTAGCAGCCACAAAAGCTTATCACGAATTATTCCCCAATAATAAATTAATTGCTTTAATTGACTATCATAATGATGTTATTAATGATGCTTTAAAAATTTGGAATGCTTTAGGAAATAAAGTTTGAGGTGTTAGAATTGATACTTCTAAAAATATGGTAGATCATATGTTTGATGGTGAAACTCCTCAATATGGGGTAAATCCTGAACAAATTTTTAGATTAAGAAAAGCTCTTGATGAAGCCGGAGCCAACAAATATAAAATTGTAGTTTCTTCAGGATTTAATGCTGACAAAATTAAATTATTTGAAGAATTACATGTTCCAGTTGATTATTATGGGGTTGGACAAAGTATTTTTAAATTAAATAATTCATTTTCTGCTGATGCAACAATTTTAAATGGTGACCCTCAAGCTAAAGAGGGTAGAGCATATCGAAATAATCCTAATTTAATTACTTATAAAAAATAAAAAAGTTAAAATTACTAATGTTTTTTAGTAATTTTTTTATTTTTTACTTTTTTTAGCAAATAATTGCATTATAATAAATATGCTAGCAAACATAACATAAGAGGTAAAAACATGCAAAAAATTACAATTCTAGATGCTCATGTTGTTCCAACTTCAGCATCAAACTCACATAAAATTTTAGATCTTATCGAAACAGAATACGGAAAAGATGCAAATAATCAAATCACACGTATTGATTTAAATCAAACAGAATTAGCCAGCGTATTTATGACAGCTAATAATTTATCTACATACTGAAATGATGTTAATTCAGATAAATGGATTGAACTTATGAAAAACAGTGATGTTGTAGTTGTTTCAAATCCAATGATTAATTTTAACGCTTCTACAGTATTAAAAAACTTTATTGATTCTATTTCTGTAGCTAATAAAACATTTAGTTATAAATATTCAAAAAGTGGTGATGCAATCGGACTTTTAACAAACATTAAAAAAGTTATTATTGTCTCAACACAAGGTGCACCAGAAGGATGATATCCTTGAGGAACACATGCAAGTTGACTCGAAGGAACATTTAAATTTTTAGGTGCTCAAGAAGTGAAAAATATTAAATGATATGGAACTAAAGTAAAACCTAATTCAGATATTACTTTAGATCAATTAGAAAATCACCTTGCAGATGAAATTAAAAGTGCTATAAAATAGGCTTAAAAGTATGATTTTCAATTTCTTGCTTACAAACCACAAAGTGGTTTTGTTTTTTTTTTTTTTTAGAATATAAGTAGAAAAACAATTAAGGAGAAAATTATGAAAACATTTAACAAATTAAGTATTTTATTTTTAGCAGCACCAGTAATTATTGCACCACTTAGTGTGGTTGCTTGTGAAAAGAAAAATATTATAGCACCACCACTTCCAAAACCAGTTGAAGATGAAGAAGATTTAGATGCTGTAATACCAGATAAAGATTTTAGTTATGAAGAAAAAGAAGAGGGAGATAAAAAAATTCTTCAACAAATTCATAGTTATAATAGAAATCTTTGAGAACATTTTGAAAAAATGAAAGATATGGATTTTGATGATAATTTAAAACCTAAAGATATTACAAATATTAATAATAGTTTAACTAAAACTCTTAAAACAATTAGAAAATATTCTAAAATGAGTAATCATCCTAACTCATATGATAATTTAATGAGTAATGATGCATGGGTAAGTGTAGAATATCCTAATTTACCAATTCAATTTCAAGACGAAGATAAAAATAGTTATGAAAAATTTATCAATTCTAAACAATGAAGAAAACCAGATAATATTGGTAATGGAATAGATGTTGATTCAAAAGAATTCAAAAACTTAGTTCAAAGATTTAATAATTTAGACACTACTTTAACTAAAATGGATTTAATTAAACTTCATACTTATTTACATGAAGTTGGAATTAGATAAGGTATAATTAAATAGTAATTAATAATTTATTTTATGTAAAGGAGAATGAACAATGTATAATACTTTTGATTATAAGAATTATTATATATATGATGAAAATCTTCCAATATATAATCATGCTATTGCTGTTTTATAAAAGAAAGCCACTTAATTTTATACTCAACAAAGAAATTTGTTGAGTTTTTAATTGCATTTTTTTGTTTTTAACTACTACATAATAGCTAAAAAAATACCTTTTAGACCAATAAGCCTTAAATTTAAAGTAATAAATATGGTAAAATTTTATATATAAAAATTAAGGAGCAAAAATGAGATTATCAATAATATCATTAGTAGGAGAAAATGCAGCTCAAGTAGATACTTTTTTAGCATCATTAAAAGAACAAGAAACTCAAAGTTTTGAAGTAATTTTATGTGTTAATAAAAGCTCTGAAGCTAAAAATATTTACAAAGTAGCAAAAAAATATTACGAATTTTTTGGAAGTAGATTAATTGTTATTTCTAACTCTAAGGATAATTCATACCAACACAATTTAGTTAGTGCATTCAGAATTGTTAAAGGTGAATATGTAACTGTAATTAATTCTGATACAAGTATTAAAAGATACTTTATTGGAGATATGATCGAACATGCACAGCGTTGAAACGTTGACGTTTTAGAATTCAAACCTAGATTAATTGGAACCGTTCGTTTTAGACCTAAAGAAAGAGGTGAATTCGATAAAGTAGTTGATTTAAGCAAAGAACCTAAAATATTTGCTTATACTTATCCATTTGTTTTTAACAAAATTTATAAAAAATCACTTGTTAAAAAAGTTATGAAATATAAACCACAAGTTTCAAATGACACTTTAATGTGTATTGAATTAAATTATATTTTACTAATGGAAGCTAAAAAATATAAATATTTAGACTTCAGAATTATTCGTGAATTCATTTCATCAAACACTTGATTTAATACTAAAGTTTCACTTGAATCATTCCACGCAATTGAAGCTAAAGCACAACACATGAATTTAAAAATTCAAGAAGAATTAAAATATGCAAAATACTACTATGTTAAATTACTTTTAACAGGATTTTTATCTGAAACATATTTTGTATATAGACACTTTTCTAAGACAGATAAAGAACAACTTGAAGAAAAAAGAAGTGAATTATTAATTAAAAAACATGATGAATTTCTTAACAAGATTGAAAACAGTCCTGAATTCCAATTATTCTTAACAACTAATATGTATATGATGATTGATTCACCTGAAACTAGAATGTTAAGAGAAAGCTATAAAAAATTAATTAAAAGTAAGATTTTAGATAATTTAGAATAATGTACAAAAACGCCGGTTTTTTCAAAAGATTTTTTTCTAATTTAATTGATTTTGTTCTTGTTGTTGCTTTTATCTTTGCTATCGCTGCTTTAGTGCATTGAAAATACTATCAAACCTTAGGTATTTCTTTAATTTGGATAAATTGCTACTACATCTTATTTCCCTTAATTTGAAAAGGTAAAACTATAGGAATGCTGATATTGAATTTAAAAGTTATTAATTCAGCCGATAAAAAATTTCATTACTATTTAATTTTTAAAAGAAATGTCCTCGGATGTTTCTTTATCACATTGAATGTAGTTATTATTTTAATAGCTGCAGGAATTATGCAAAAAAAATTAGGAAATTCACTTGATGAGCAAACTATTAAAAGTACTTTATCAGGTCAAGTTCTTACGGGTATTTTAACCGCCTTCATGGGTACATGATTCATAATTCAAACATTAGGTTATTTTATGTTAATTTTTTCAAAAAGAAAATTAACTCTTTTAGATATTTCATTTAACTCTCGAATAGTTGAAGATAAATATTTAGAACTTATTGAGGAAAAAGATATTATCTTACTTCCTTATTACTACACAGAAAGAAAATTTAGATACTTTGAGCAAGGAGAATAATATGGATTTAATTAAAGTTGATTTATTAAGTGATTTAAACCTACAACAAAAAGAAGCGGTTGAATACTTTGATTCACCACTTAGAATTATTGCAGGAGCAGGTTCTGGTAAAACTAGAGTGCTTACAAGAAAAATTGCTTACTTAATTAATGATTTAGGAGTAAGACCTAAAAATATTTTAGCTATGACTTTTACTAATAAAGCTGCTAATGAAATGAAGCAAAGAGTGCTTAATTACACAAATAAAAGTCTAAAAAGCGAATTAAAGATTTCTACATTCCACTCTTTCTGTGCTGAATTATTAAGAAAACACATTCGTTTACTTGGATTTCACAATGATTTCTTAATTGTTGATGAACCAGATAAAATTCAAATTTTAGGTAATATTTATCGTAAAAGAGAAATTTCAAGCCATGATATTAGTTACAAAAGTATGATTGAGTACATTTCATATGCTAAAAATATGGAACTCACTCGTGAAGAACTTGCAAAAGAACTTAAAAATTCTGATTTCCAAGAAATTGTTCCGAATGTTTACCAAGATTACTTAAATGAATTAACATCTAAAGGTTCTCTTGATTTTGATGATTTAGTTATTTTAACTAAAATGCTTTTAGAAACACACCCAGAAGTTGCTGCTATTTATCAAAAACAATTTGAATATGTTTTAGTTGATGAGTTTCAAGATACTTCAAGAATGCAATATGATTTAATCAAACTACTTGTTGGTCCTAATACACATTTAACTATTGTCGGAGATCCTGACCAAACAATTTACAACTGACGTGGTGCAGATGTGGATTTAATCCTTAATTTTGATAAAGAATACCCAAATACTAAAACTATTATTCTTGATATTAACTACCGTTCAACTCAAAAAATCCTTGATGCAGCTAACAATTTAATTTCTAACAATTCAAATCGTTTACATAAAGATTTAATAACTCAAAATCAACTTGGAGATGATGTTGAATTCTATCACGGATTTTCTCCAGAAGCTGAAGCTAGATGAGTAGTTCAAAAAATCAACGAACTTAAAAAACAAAAAAATCAACTTAAAGAAATCGCTATTTTATACCGTTCAAACTATTACTCAAGACCTTTTGAAGAAGCTCTTATTGAAGAAAACATTAACCATAAGATCTTTAATGGAATTAAATTCTTTGAACGCGCTGAAGTTAAAGATGCTTTAGCTTTCCTTAGAGTTATTGCTGAACAAAAAGATATTGCTCTAGAACGTATTATCAATGTACCTAACAGAGGTATTGGGGAAGCTACATTAAACAAATTAAAAGCTTATGCTAAATCTAAAGGAAAATCATTATTTAGAACACTTCAAGAAGATATTAGAACTCTTCCGATTCCAGCTGAAAAAATTAAAAAATCTATTTATCCATTCATGGTGCTTGTAATCAAATATGCAAAAGCACTTCAAAACAACAGCATTAGTGTTACATTAAATAAATTCCTTGAAGAAATCAAATACTATGAACACATAGCACTAAATGAAAACTTACGGGGATCAGCTGAAGATAACGTTAAAGAACTTATTAACTCAATTGCAAACTGAGAAGAAAAGAATAAAGGTAAAAGTGTTTCAGATTACTTAAACATGGTATCTTTAATGTCTGTTTCAGATGAATATGATAATGTACCAAACTATGTTTCATTAATGACAATTCACTCAGCTAAAGGATTAGAATTTGACAACGTCTTTATCGTAGGACTTTCTGAAGGAATTTTCCCAAATCGTCGTTCACTTGAAAAGAAAACTCCATCAGATAAATTTGCTGCTAATGGAAGATATTCTAATGATTTAGAGGATGAAAGACGTCTTGCTTATGTTGCCGTAACTCGTGCTAGAAATAAATTATTCCTTTCTGATTCAAGAGGAAAAGTTATTGGTACTGAAATAGATAAAGTTCCATCTCGTTTCATTGAAGAAATGGGAATTAATGTAAACGAAACTATTATTAATGGTAAAAACCGTTACTTCCAAGACTTCAACAGTGAAGAGCAAAGCGTTCCTAATAACCACATTATAGTTGGTGACATTATTAGTCACGTTGTATTTGGAGAAGGAGAAGTTTTAGAAGTAACTCCAAGCGAAATAGTAGTTGAATTTATTAAGGATAAAAAAGTAAAAACATTAAATAAAAATCACCCTGCAATTAAGGTAATTCCTAAATAATGCCTATTTCATCTATCATCGGTGTAATAATTGGTGTCTTTGTGGCTATCACATTATTCACCTTTCTTTTTATCCTTCTGCTTTACTTCTTTTATGCAAGAAATTCTTCTGGTATCATTCTGTTTAAAATAGATAGTAACAACAATCGTGTTATTAGACAAAGTTCTAAAAATTATGCTTTCGCTACTATATTTGATGCTCAAAAGTTTAAATTTCAACAATACAATTACATTCCTCTTGATACATTTTTAAGTATTCTAGATGAAGAGAGTTCAAAATATATTTCAAACTACATTAAAGAAGGAATAATTAAAAAACAACAGATTGCCTTTAATTTTGCTAACAATATCAAAAACAGTTTAAACCTATATGAAAGACTTATTTATTTCTTTGATAAAAAATGTGGAGTTCAAAATATTTATCATTTAAAAATTTATCCACTTGAAAACGGTGAATATAATTGCATTATTACTTGAAAAAGAAAAAATCAAACAGTTGAATTGCTTAATCAAGAAGAAAATAGCTTTTATAATGCTGAATTTAAAGGAAATACGCATATAATTATTGCATTCGCTTTAAAGCCTTTTTATATCACTAGAAACATTGAAAGCGAATATATTAATGAAGTATTTAATCAGTTTGACTTAAACCCTAAAAAGACACCTATATTTAAACAAAATGGATTTTTATTCCTTGTAGTAAGCGAAAAAAGTAAACATACTTATTTAAAATATTTACATAAAGCTATGCAAATTAATAATGATATTAGCTATAGTAAATGTTTTATTGCGGCTACTATTTTTAGAAATACTAAATTAGCAACCGAATATTCTAGAGAAATGTTAATAGCTAAAATTTCTTATTCACTTTTTAACATTTTAAATGAATTCAAACAATATAAAAACTATATTAATTTACCACTTGATTTCATTAATACTAAAGAATTTAAGGAATTTAACTCGCAATTAATCCGTTACCGTAATGAGAATTCATTACTTAATAAAGATTTAAATAATATGCATATTAATTATTTCCCAATTAAGAATTATTCTTCAAGTAAATCATCTAATTTAACTATCGCATCAGTTTCAAATGATTCATATGATGTAATTGATAACAAATGAAATCAATTCTTCCATAAGATACCTATTTTAAATTATGAATATGAAAATTATTGATACGATTATGTTACTAAAAACTCCAACAAAAATAATAAAAACCTTCTAGTTAAAATTTCTCAAGAAGTTTATTTAAACAAACAATTAGATAACAGCGAAAACAATCCTATTTGTTTAATTTATGCTTACAATAATATGTTTGACCACTTAAACCTAAAAAGAAAAATAGATGAAAATTTCAAAAATGCAATACCTACAGCTTTATATATTAATGAAATTGATAAAGCTTTAATTAATATTATTAACGATACAAAGCTTAAAGCAATTGTTATTGGAGATAAGGTTACTTCGCATTTAAATAACACTAAAATTTATTTTGATTGTATTAATGTTATTAACCTTGCAAGCAACAATAATATTAAAGTTATTTATGAAAATCCACCAGTAAATTTAGATGAATTAATTATTTTAAAAGCCAAAGTATTTGCTTGTTATTACACAAATGAAGATATTTAAAAAATACCTTAATGCCTATGTCATAAGCATTTAGGTATTTTTTAATCATAAGTGACATCATTTAAATTCTTAGCTCAATTTATAAACAAAGTATAAGCACGAGTTAAATCAACTTTACCTTTTTCTTTAAACACTTTATTTAAATTTGCATAATTATGGAATTGAGCATAAATATCAACATCATTTTCACTAGGTTGTAAACCTAAAGCTTGAATTTTTTCAGGATAATATTTTGAAATTAAAGCATATATTTTAGTTGCACAAAACTCAAGTGGAAAGTTTTCAAGTTTTATAGCACCTGTTACTAAAAGTTTAATAGCATTTTCTTGATCATCAAATTTAGGAAGTAAAATCCCTGGAGTATCTAAAAATAAGTATTCACCATTAACTACTCATTTCTTTTCTCTAGTTACCCCTGGATAGTTAGCAACTTTTAATGTTTTCTTATCAGAAACTAAATTAATCAAAGTGCTTTTACCACAATTAGGAACTCCAACAACAAAAGATTTAATTCTAGTAATTAACATTCCTTTGGCTTTATTACGTTCAATTTTCTCTTTCATAATAGATTTAATTTTATTTAAAATAACTTTTTTAGAACTTTGCTTTCTTAAATCTAGTCATAAAAGGTTTTCACCTTTAAAACGTTTTTCGATTAAAGGCTTTTTATTTTTATCCATTAAATCAGATTTAGTAATAATAAATAATCTTGGTTTTTGCGGAGCAACTTTATCAAAATCTTCATTATATGAACTAATTGGACATCTAGCATCTAGAACAACAATAAATAAATCAGCTAAGTTTGCATTTTCTCTAATGTCCTTCATAGCTTTAGCCATGTGACCTGGATATCATTGAATTAAATTTTGATACTTGTTTTCATTTTCATTATTCATAAATTTTCTCCACTTCTTTACTTAATCTTTTGTTTTCTTCTTCAAGGACTTTATTTTTATCAAATTCAACTTTATATAATTCTTTGTATTTATTTAATTGAGTTTCTAAGTTTTCTTTAGTATCTTCTTCTTCAACTAAATTAATGAATAAATATTGTAAAAAATCATCAACTTCTTTTTTATTGTAGCCTTCAAGGTTTAAAGAAAACTTTTTATCTTTAATACTAATGCTTAATTCTTTGATTTTATTCATCTTATCCTCTATTTCTTATTTTATCTAGCACAATAGCTGTTGCACAAGCTACGTTTAAGCTTTCAAATGAAATTGGAATGTATATAAGTGTGTCACTAAGCTCTTGTACTTGTAAACTAACTCCATTTCCTTCATTTCCTACTATAATAACAAATTTATCATCAGGGAATTTAACTTCATTTAATGCAAGCGCTTTTTCATTTAGCACTGTAGCATAGATATGAAAGTCTTCTTCTTTAAGCTTGCTTAAAAATTCAACCCCATTTTTACCTGAAATAATATTACTGCTAAAAAATGCTCCTTGTGATGAACGAATTGTTTTAGGATTAAAATAATCAAATTGATTTATATAAATTGTATCAATATCAAAAGCCTTAGCTAAACGGATAATAGTTCCAACATTGCCTGGATCTTGTAAATTATCTAGATATAAAATTTTACTTCCATGTTTTTTAACTTCTGGGAACTTACATACTCCAATAATATTTTGTGGAGTAACAGTATCACTAAGGTCTTTTAAAATTTCTTGAGTAACTAATATTGAATTTGAATATTTAGGCTGTGCAGCGCTGTATTCAAAGGTTTCTAATAATAGCCCTGCATCATAGGCTTCTTGAACTAAATGATATCCTTCAACAATAAATTTTTGTTCTTGTAAACGATATTTTTTATTAGTTAATAATTTCTTTAATTCCTTGATTTTAGGGTTACTTTTGCTCGTTATCTTCAACATAATCTCTTAAGAAATATTTTCCTTTTTCAACTTCGTATAATGATAAGTCTTGAAAATCAAGTTGTCTCATAACTTCAAATCCAAGAATACTTACACAGTTACCTAAATTAATTGAACGCATTGCTGAAACCATTGGAATTCTTAAACAATCATCTAAGTGGTCTTGTAGGACTTTTTTATCAATTCCAGTAGACTCTCTCCCGAACATTAATCAGATTTCTCCTTTATCTTGATATTCAGCTTTATAATCAACATCGGTGTATGATTTTAGCCCATAACGAGTGATGTAAAAGATTTTTTTATCACCATATTTTTCAGCAAAATCTTTATATGATTTATGCACTTCATGAGGAATATCTGAAAGCATTCTTCCTGCTCCTGCTCTTCTAAGTCATTTAGGGTGTAAATCAAAACTAATTGGTTTGATAATGTGTAATTTTGCTCCGATAGCAAAACATGTACGAATTATATTCCCTGTATTAGGGCAAATTTCTGGTTGGTATAATACTATATTTAACATGTGTATATTATACATTGTTGTAGCAAGAATGCTGAAATATAGTGGAAAAATAATTCAATTTTCTCAATCTAGGTAGAGAGAAAAAACAAGCAATTTTCATTTAGCTTGATTAAATAATTTCTTAAAATTTCACCTTTTAAATTTAATTTTAAGCATAAAAATTCTAAGGATTCATATCATTTTACAGACTTTAAAGTGATAACATATAAATGTAAGGATGTATTTATGAAAAATAATGTAAAAACAAAAGCTAAAATCGAAACTTATTTAAGTCTTATTTGAGGAATGTTTGTTGCATTCTGTATTTCATTTGTTCCATTTATTTTTATTGTAGTTAGACAAGTCAAAGGACAAGAAATTGATTTTATCTTGATATTAGTTGCTATATCATATGTTTTTTGAGTTATTCCATTATGGTTCTTTGTCTTTATGCAAGAGTTTAATATTGCTTTAAGACTATTTGGTACTACTAGAGTTATTTCACAAAGATTTCCTGATAAAGAAAACAATAAATTCTTAAAATTCTTATTTACTAACTTTTACTTAAAATCTACACAAGATGCAACTAATTTAATTGCCGGAGAAAACAATTTATCTAAAAACAAAAGAAAAATTATTAATTCAATGCTTAATATGTGACCTATTAGAAACATTATTTTCTCTGTAGGTACAATTGTTTTAACAATAATTGCAATTGCAAATAGTGGGCTCAGTGATTTAGAAATCGCTTTCTATGTCATAATGATTGTAGCCGTAGGATTCACATCAAATTACTCTATGAACAGATTTCTTATTTACTATCTATTAAAAAGAAATAATTTAAATGTAGATTCATTTAAAAATAAATATACAAAATTCGTAATTAGATTTTTTGGAATATACCCATTTTCTCTTTTTAATAGAACTGTATCAATATGCAGAAAAATATTTAAAAATTATGATGAACAACTAGATACAGATTTACCTAAAACACCTAGCAATGAGGTAAATAATTAATTTTAATAAAGGTAGATAAAATGTCTAAAACAATTGAGAAAAAAGCTAAAATAGCAACATATTTAAGTTTTATTATAGCAACTATATTAGGGATAAGTATTTACATATTCTGCACGCTTTTTTGGCCTTGACACATAGAACAGGAAATTAATATTTATACGGTTATTTTGTTTGCCTCATATATTATTTGAGGAATACCCTTTTCATTTTTTGAATTTATGCAAGAGTTTAATAATTTATTGAGAGTATTTAAGGGAACAAGAAATTCTTATAATAGATTTCAAAATAAAGAAAACAATAAGTTTTTTACTCTTTTACATAATAAATTTTATTTGAATACCAGCGAAGAGATATTCGCAAGAAATAAAACTGAAATTACTGGGATGAAAAAGAAAATTATTAATTTAATCATAGGAATTTGACCGATTTTTAATTTTGGAAGCTCGATGCTTACATTAATATCTACAATTTTAGTATTAATAAATACTGAATGAAATATTATGATTTTATTAGTTTATTTAACATATTTAGCACTGATTCTTTTTAGTTCAAATATTACATTGAATAGATTTTTGATATTCTTTTTAATTAAAAGAAATAATCTGCAACCCAAAGATTTTTCAAACAAATATATTCAATTTGTAATCAAAATTTGAGGAAAATTTCCTTTCGCTATGTTAATCTCTTTTTTAAAAATGTACAAAAATACTCTGTCTAACTATGATGAAGATTTAGACATAAATCTATATAATTAATTTTCTCCTTGCTACTCACAGCAAGGAGTTTTTATATAAAAACAGCCAGATGGCTGTAATTAAATTTCGTCTTCTTCATCAATGTCAAGTTGATCATTTTCAACATCACCAAAAATTGACTTTCTAGTTTTATCAAGTTCTTCTTGAAGTGACTTACGAAGTTTTTTAGGCTCTTCAGTAATAACTTCCTCTTTATTATTGCTGAATTTAATCTTAGCTTTTTCAAGCCTAGGATCATTAGCTTCATCATTATAAATGATTGTAGGAACTATGATTGGATCTCTACGTTTTTCTTTATAAAATAATGTTGTAAGACGTTCTTTAACAATGTCTTCAAGTTCTTTTGTGGTTCATTTTTCATTATTTTTTATGTGGTATAAAACCGCACCATGTGCTACACGTTTAGCTTCTTCTATAAGTTCTTTAGAAGTTTTAACATAAAAACTTCCTCTAGTAACAACCTGTGGACGTGATAAGATTGCATTTTTGTTTTTATCTAAAACAAAAATAATATTAACGAAACCACTATCTTTTAATTGTGACCTTTCTTTTAAAATATTTTCAGATGCTGAAAGAACTGTGTTTCCATCAATGTAAATAGGACCATAATTTACATAACGGTCAGTTTTAGTAATTACACCATTAAGCATTTCAAATACTTGTCCTTTTTCAGGAATAAGTACATTTTCAGGTTTAACTCCATTTTCTACTGCTGTTTGTCCGTGCACAAGACACATTCTGTAGTCACCGTGATATGGTAAGAAATATTTTGGTTTAGTTAAAGTAAAAATCTTATCATGTTCTCACTTATAAGCGTGTCCCGAGGTATGTAAGTATCCATCTACTCCATTTTCTTTGATAATAGCACCTAATTTATAAAGTCTATTAACAAGAAGCTCCACCACCATTCTGTTTCCAGGAATAGGACTAGAAGAGAAAATAACCATATCTCCTTTAGTTATTTTAATAGTTGCATGTTTTCCATATGACATTCTAGAAAGTGCAGCAAGTTGTTCTCCTTGTGAACCTGTAGTTAGAATAACTAAGTCTGAATCTTTGACATTAGCTAAATCTTTTTTATCAATAATCACATCATTTCCAACATTAATGTAACCAAGTTTTCTACCAATTTTAACTCCTTGGATCATTGAACGTCCAAATGTAATAACTTTTTTATTTAATTTTGCAGCTAATTCAATAATAACCTTTACTCTTGTAAGGTTAGAAGCGAAAGCTGTAATAATAATTTTCTTTTTAGCTGAACGCATGTGACGTTCGATATCGGTAAGAATATCACTTTCACTTGGAGAGTGATTTGGTCTCATAGCATTAGTTGAATCTGAAAGGAGTGCTGTAAGCCCTTCTTTTCCGATTTGATCTAATCTAGCAAAGTCCGTATAGTTTCCAATTGGTGTATAGTCAAATCTAAAATCACCAGTACACATAATTGAACCATTTGGTGTGCTTAATCTTACTCCGAATGCATCAGGAATTGAGTGTTGAGCAGTTCAAAAATCTGCTTTACATCCTTGCGGAAAATTGTAAACTTCATTCTTTTCAATTTCGATAAATTCAATATTTCTTCTAATTTTGTGTTCTTCAAATTTAAGTTGTAAATATTGAATTGCAATTCTAGGTGCAAAAATCTTTTTAAGTCTTGTTTGTTGGACTAAATAAACTACTCCACCAATATGATCTTCGTGACCGTGAGTGATAAAAAGAGCCTCAAGTTTCTTTTCAGGTTGATTAAGATAAGAGAAATCTGGAATAATACCTTTAACTCCAGTATTAAAAGTATCAGCAAATTTTATCCCTGAATCAATAATAAAAATATGATCATTGTGGTCTACTACAAGGGTTGATTTACCAATTTCTTCAACTCCACCTAAGGCAAAAATTTGAGTTGGTTGTTTTTGTTTCATATTAACTCCTAATAATATATAAAATTAAGTTAATGAAAAAGAACTCTTTTACTTTAAATTAATTTATTATGCTTTGAAATGTTTAAAAAATACGTTTATGTATTTATCCATTTAATTATATAGTAAAACTTTGTTAAGGTATAAAATTAGCTAAAAAATTTTGGAAAAAAGTACTCTAAATTAATAGAGTACTAACTTGAGTTTTATAATAAATTATTTTTTATTTTGAATAGCTTCAACAGCAGGTAATTTAATACCTTGAAGTAATTCTAAGCTTGCTCCACCACCTGTAGAAACGTGTGAGAATTCTTGTTCCATTCCAAGTTTTTCAACTGCAGCAACAGAATCTCCTCCACCAACTACTGAGTAAGCTCCTTTTAATGCAGCAATAGCTTCACAAACAGCCATTGTACCATTTTTGTAGTGTTCAAATTCAGTTACACCCATAGGTCCGTTTCAAACTACTGTTTTAGCGCCTTTAAGCGCATCTTTAATATTTGAAATTGATTTAGGTCCTAAATCTAGTCCCATGTATCCATCTTTAATTGAGCCTTCTTGGAAATCTGGTTGTACATCTTTAAATTCTTTCGCACATGCATGGTCAACTGGTAAAATAACTTTATCACCATATTTTGCTAAGAATTCTTTAGCTAAATTAATGTAATCTTTTTCAACAAGTGATGTTCCAGTTTTTTCACCTTTTGCAGCCATAAATGTATAAGCCATAGCTCCACCAATAATCATTTTGTCAGCAATTTTAGCTAAGTTTTCAAGTACTTGAATTTTATCTGAAACTTTAGCTCCACCAATAATTGCAACATATGGATGTTCAGGTTTTGTAATAACTTTGTTTAATGATTCAACTTCTTTTTGCATTAAGTATCCAAGTGCTGATTCTTTAATGTTTGAAGAAATTCCAACATTTGAAGCATGTGCTCTATGTGCTGTACCAAAAGCATCATTTACAAATACATCACCAAGTGAAGCTCAGTATGCTCCAAGTTCTGGGTTGTTTTTTGATTCAGCTTTATCATTTAAGTCTTCAAAACGTGTGTTTTCAACTAAAACAACATCACCATTTTGCATTTTAGCAATTGTATCTTCAAGTAAAGCTCCTCTTGTTTCAGGAACAAAAGTTACTGGACGTTGTAATTCTCTTGCTAATTCAACAGCAACTGGTTTAAGTGATTTAGATACTAAATCTTTAGCTTCTTTAACTCTTCCAAGGTGTGAGAATAAAATAACTTTTCCACCATCTTTAATAATTTTATTAATTGTTGGTAAAGCAGCTGTAATTCTTTTTGTTGATGTAATAACTCCATTGTTTACAGGAACATTGAAATCAACTCTAACTAAAACTTTTTTACCTTTTAATTTAAGATCATCAATAGTTTTTTTCATAAAAATAACTCCTTTTTAATATGTTAGAATTATAAAGTTTTTTATGCAAAAGTATATAAAAATATAGCATTTGCTATATTAGTATAAGTAATTCGGAATATAAACTAATTGTAATAAATAATACAATGAATAAATGTCTTGTAAAATATCTTTATAAATGAAATTTGTAACTTTTTCCTTATTTCTAGGTGCTTTTGGTAAATCAATTTTAGCAAAGCCTGCAGGCGACATAAATGAGATATAAATAACATCATTATTTGCATAAACACCCGGCACTGAAATATTGGTAAATTTAAAATTATTTTGGTGTAATAAAGTTAAATTCTCCATTGCTAAAGGCGTAAACATCATTCTAGCTTTAATTTCATCATTCATTCTGAGATTGAAAATCTTATTAAAATTATTATTTTCTAAACGAATAGCTTTTAGTCCTCTTCCGTTTAAAGCCATTAGGCTAAAAATTGTTTGATGTTTATCTTCTAAAAATCTTGCATCAATTTTTAACAGGGTTGAGTAATAATGGTGTTTTTCTTGATAAGTATTACCTTTTGAATCGGTTGTAGTAACAATATGAATTCAGTGTGTATTTGAAAAGTGAGCTGGATATTTTCCATCAATAATAACTGTTTTACATCTATCAGCTTCTTCAATATATGAATCACTTGGAATTAAGCTTGGACGATAAGTATTGTATTCAACACTTGAAAATCTTCCACTTTCAGCATATCCATGAATTATGTCATCTGGTACATAAGAAGTATTTTTAAATTCTCAATTAGGTTGTAACGCTTGAATTGATTTTTGATAAATTGGTTGTTTAGCAAGTTGACTTAAAATATTACGGTTTAATTCTTTAGCTTTTTTTAATGTCAGTGGTCAAAAAATTAAATTAAGTAATAGTAAAATTGCATCTATTATCAAAAAGGCAACAATAGCTGCAAAAGGTAAGTTATCAATACTTGCAAAAACTATAATAATAGTTATTACAACACTAAGAGCTAATGTACCTGAAAAGCTTGCTGCTAGAGTATGAAATTTTTTATAATCTTTGTATAACTGAGTTTGAAATTGAGGCTCTACCACCTCTTTTATGATTGGTAAAACCTCAATATCTGCTTTTTGTTTAAAATCTGAATAATTTAAATAATTAGCAACATGCTTCATACTATAATCCTAATGCATTCATATCTACATCAGCTCTAGCTTTTGCATTAGCTTGGAATAATGGTACTGAATGTAATCCCATTGATGAAGCAGGAACATTACCTGGAAACACCATAATTGAAGCATTAAACATATTAGCTTCTGAATTATATAATCTTCTTGAAGCTGCAATTTCTCTTTCAAGATATGTTGTTTCTTCCATTAAATCTCTATATAAACCATCTGCTTTTAATTCTGGGTAGTTTTCAGCTACAGCCATTAAACGTCCAAAAATAGAATTATTTAAAGCTTCAATTTCAGCTGAATTTGCTGCAGCATTTCCTGAGAGTGTTAAGCTACGTAATTTAGCAACATCTTCAAATACTTTTTCTTCATGGATTTTGTATGATTTTAC
Organism: Mycoplasma seminis; assembly: GCF_030718845.1. Taxonomy (NCBI): domain Bacteria; kingdom Bacillati; phylum Mycoplasmatota; class Mollicutes; order Mycoplasmatales; family Mycoplasmataceae; genus Mycoplasma; species Mycoplasma seminis. The sequence continues at coordinate 376,697 of NZ_CP132191.1, read as the reverse complement.
TTGTAATACAAGTTTATTTAATGTATCAGCACGTTTTTGTAATTGTACATCAATAAGTGATGCTTTTTCATTGATGCTGTTTTGCATTCTTAAATATTTGTTTCTTTGTGAGATATAAATAAAAATAGGAATGATTAAAATAAATGATAAGTAAACCGCTATTTTAGCCCCTATTGATGCTACTGCTGGTTTAGGTGTGTTATCTGCTACTGGTTGGAAACCTTCTTCAGCAGGAACGTTTGCATTGTTAAATAAATTTGACATGTTTTTCTCCTTAATATAATAATGTAATTATTATATAACTTTTAATAATAGTTTATCAAAAAGTATTAAAAGCTCTGGTTTACTCGAAGCAAAGCTACATACTTATTTTTACACTTTTAAATTTAGTTTTAGTCTTTTAAAACATTTTTAATATCATTTAGATTTTTAATTAATGTATCGAAAAATTCATTTGTCTGTTCATCAATTATTTTTTCACCATCTACTTCAAAAAATGAATTATATTGACTAAGTATTAATGTTTTAACTTTATTAATATCAACTTTATAAGTATTTAGTTTTTCATTAAAATCATCTATTATGCTGATTAAAAGTTTCTCAGGTAAATTTATATTATTTTGATAAGCAAAAATTAAGAAATCTATAATTAATTTTTCTTTTTCGCATCATTCAATTTCAGATTCTCTAGATTCATTTCATAAAAAAGCTATGTCATTTGAATTTGTTACACCTAATAACTCAAAAATATTTTGTTCATTTTTAATATGAATATCATCGCTTTCATTAATATATTTCTTATATTCATAATTTTTTAATTTTATATCAATGTTGTTGTTTAAAAAATCAATATAAAAGCGGTTAATAAAAGGATCATCAATTGCCCCAAACATTATACGGGCCAAATTAGTATGTTGATAAGTGAACGAACTTTCATGTTCATATGTGAAACCGAGTTTATTCAATAAATCTTTTAATGGATTATTTACTATCTGTTCTGAATCATCATTAATCAAGCCATATCCACCTATTGTATAAAGATATCTATATGAAACCGTAAGAATATTAATTAAATAATTTATTAACTCATGTTGATTATTTATGGTTAAAGGAGTAAAAATTCAACTAAGCAATTCTGAATTTGCGGCCTTATCATTAAATCCTGTTTTATTCATTAGTTGTGGTAATAACCAAAATGGTGTTTTATTAAGTACAGAATTACTTTGAATTACTTTTTCATCAACACTTATAACAAGCGGTCTAAAACCATTTTCATCCAAAATATCAAATGTTAATCCGGAGTTATATTCTTTAATTCTGTCAATAAGAAAATCATAATTAAATAAATACTTTTCTTTATTTAAGCTTTTGGGTTGAAATAATATTTTTTGACTTTTTTCTTTATTTAGAATAATGTGATTTTTACCTTTACCTGAAATTTCAGAAGGTTTTATTTTCTCATTTGAATTCGATAATTTTTCTTTTATATCTATAAGTTTAGCAAAAGTTGTTAAGTCGTTATCATTTAACGCATTCTTTAATGCTGTTTTATATTGCACCATAAAATTTCTAAAAGCACTTTCTGATAGTTCTGTTTCTTCTGTAGAATCCCTAAAACTTTTTTCTGCTTTTTGACAACCAACTGTAGTAATTAATAACGGGATTGGAGTTGACATTAATAAAACTTTACATATTTTCTTCATTTTTAACCTTTCGAAAAGCTTTTTTATTTTGTTAAAAATTAAAAATAACTTATAACATAAAGATTATACAAATTTTTACCACTTTTAATCAAAAAGTAAAATCATTTCCACATTTTTCCATATTACCAAAAAACAATAGAAAAAGCCAACTTTTCAGTTGACTTAAATGTAAATTACAATAATGAAAGCGATTGATGCAATACCATAAAGAAACATTCCGAATCCAAACGGAAACTTGGATTTGTTTCTTTTTAATTCTTGTTGTTTTTGTTTTTCTGCTAATTCTTCTTTTTTCTTTAAATATGCTCTTTTGTCTTCATTAGGCATTTTTTTGAGTTGTCTTTGTTCCTTAGCATCATTAAAATTATCAATAGACATTTTGAATTTAGCAAATGTTTTTTCCTGTGTTTCCAAGTTGGAGACACTTTTTTATTTCTCTTTTTTAGCTTTTAAGAAATCTATTTATGAAATAAATAGCTTATAGACTTAATAAAAATTTTTTTGCTTTTTTATTACATAATTACATAGAATTATGATATAATAAAACTATGAAAAAGTGATTAGTTACAAAAAATAAAAAGAAAGATGATTACTATGTAAGCCTTGCAATATCAGGTGGTTATGGTAAAGGGTATGAAAGAAGCATTAGTATTGGTAATTTATCTAAACTTCAGGAGCAAAATGCAGATGCGATGGAAATTATTAAGCAATTAGCTGCTTCGTTACCACTAGATGCTGATAAAGATTATGTTAAAAGTAAATTAGCAGAAGCTTTTAAACTTACAAAAGTAGAAATCGGAACATATAACATCGGTATTGAATTGATTTATCAAGTTATAAAAGGTATAGATTTATTTAAGAATTTAAATGTCGGAAAAGAAAACAAGCTGAAGAAATTTTCAATTTCCTAGTAGCTAAAAGAATTTTAGAACCAGAAAGTTTTATTAGAAGCTTTAAGACTAAAAATAAGTACTCAAATGAATTAGATATACAAAAATCCACAGTTTATAATTTCTTAGATTTTGTTGCAGAAAATAAGCAAAAACTAATCAAAAACATGAATTAAAAAATCCATGAATATACCAACCGTGATGTTAATTTGGTATTCATGGACGCAACAACACTTTATTTTGAAACATTTGTTAATACAAATGAAAACTTAAAATCAAAATACACATTAAAAAGAAGTGGATATTCAAAAGATGGAAAATTCAAAGAGGATCAAGTTGTTCTTGGAATGGTTACAGATAGAAATGGAATTCCTTTAGATTTTGCATTACTACCAGGAAATGTTGCTGATTCAAAAACCTTAATACCCACAATTAATGAATTAGGGGAAATTTATAATCTTAAAAATGTAACAGTTATCGCAGATAAAGGGATGAATGATTATCAAAACAAACTATTTCTAAAAAATAATGGACTAAATTATATTTTTCCCGTTAGATTAAAGGCGCAAAGCAAAAAATTTAAAGAATACGTTATAAGTGAAACAGATTACAAAGATATAGATGGTTTATTATGCAAAGAAGTAGAACAAGTAAATGTAACTAAAGAAAATAAAGCCATAAAAGTAAGACAAGTAGTAATTTATGATAAATACAAAGCTAAAAGAGATGCTCAACTAAGAAATGAAGTCATCGAAAGATTTAATAAAGTTAAAGATGAAAGCGGCAGCGCAACTGCTAAAAGTATGATTTCATATAAAAAATATAAGTTTTTTACAGAAATCCAACAATCAAGATTTGTTATGGATATGGAAAAAGTACATGAAGATCAAAAACTAGATGGATATGTGGTTTTTGAAACTACAAGATTTGATTTAACTATTAGAGAAATTCTAGAAATATACAAAAATCAATGAAGAATTGAGAATAATTTTAGAGATTTAAAATCTACATTAGAAACAAGACCTATGTTTGTTAGAAAAGATGAACACGTTTACGGTCATATAACAATATGTTTTTTAGCATTAGTTGTTTTAAACTATTTAACTTGAAAGGTTAACTACAATCAACAAATGTTAACTGGTGTGTTAGATAAAGTAACAACACAACAAATAATCGGTGCTATTAAAGCAGCAAATATCAATTATAAAAAAGTTGATGGTATTGTAACAGAAGAAAAATGTGAAATAACGATGATATAAAAGAGGAAATTGATTTATATAACTATATAGTTAAATTGTTAAATAGTGATTTTTCTATGTAATTTCAAGTATTAAAAATTGTGCAGGCCTAAAATTAAGGACTGCACGTTTTTTTACCCTTATTAACTTGGAAACACGGGATATTACCAAAAAACAATAGAAAAAGCCAACTTTTCAGTTGACTTAAATGTAAATTACAATAATGAAAGCGATTGATGCAATACCATAAAGAAACATTCCGAATCCAAACGGAAACTTGGATTTGTTTCTTTTTAATTCTTGTTGTTTTTGTTTTTCTGCTAATTCTTCTTTTTTCTTTAAATATGCTCTTTTGTCTTCATTAGGCATTTTTTTGAGTTGTCTTTGTTCCTTAGCATCATTAAAATTATCAATAGACATTTTGAATTTAGCAAATGTTTTTTCCATAAAACCAAATTTAAATACTAGGCACATTACTTCAAGTAAAAAGCAAACAAAAGCAGGAACTGAAAAAGCATTTAATATTAAATTATGATGGTATTTAGGCTCATATCAAATATTTTTTTTAACTAGATAATAAGCTAACACTATTGCAAAATAAATTAATAGAAACACTAAATTAATTAAATAAAACCTTAGTGAAGAAAATTCAATTTTAAACTTTTGAGATGTTTTGAATCAAAAATTATTCATCTTTTTTGTGAGCTATTCAGTCAGCAACTTGTTGTTGCGTACCATAAACATAGTGAATATCATCTTCGATTTCTTGTTCAATTGCAATATTAGGGAACATTTGTTCTTCAAGATATGAAAGTTCAAATTTAACATCTTGGAATTTTTCATTTGCATTTGAAATCTTAGGTATAGCTTTAAATAAATTAATTGTGTAAGGGTGAATTGGATTAGCATAAATTGCTTCAGTTTTTCCTGATTCAACAATTTTACCAAGGTGCATGATTTGCACTCTATCAGCAATATATTCAATCATTGAAAGGTCATGGGCAATAAATACCATACCAATATTTTTCTTTTTACATAAATCTTTAAGTAAGTTAACCACTTGAGCTTGAATTGAAATATCAAGAGAAGCAATCGGTTCGTCAGCTACAATGATTTTAGGCTCTGTAATAAGGGCTCTAGCAATAACAATTCTTTGTCTTTGACCACCAGAGAATTCATGTGGATAACGGTAAGCAAATTGTTTTAATAAACCAACATCTTCCAATGCTTTATAAATGATTGATTGGGTGTATAAGTTAGAAATCTTATGCATTCTAAGAGGAAGGCCAACATAAGTAAGAAATGTACCAAATTTTCCTCAAGCACGATATTTTTTATCTTTTTGAGTAACACCCATTAATAAATAAATACTATATAAGTTTTTATTTAAGTATTTATTTTCAATTTGGAATGATTTAATACCATTTAATCTATCTTGAACGTTAGTTTGATATACTTTGAGATCAATTTGTCTTTGTTGGTATTGTTTAAACTCTTTAGAATTCTTTTTAGCCTTTGATAAAGGTCTTAAAATATCTTTTTCAAAGAATTTAATAAAGTTTTTGTTATTTAACATAAATTGATTAAATACCACTTTATCTCTGCTACGTAAATCAGCATCAATTTCTTGTTCATGAGCAATTTGTTTTTGAATTGCTACAATTCTTTCACGATATTTAACAATATATTTTTTAGCTTCAGCATCAAATAAAGCTTGCGCACTGGCTAATTCTTCTTTAGCCGCTTGTCTATCTGCAGCATAATCTGGAGCATACTTAAATGCTTCAATTATTCTTTTTGTTTTAGTTGATTTATATTGTTTTTTAGAAGCTTTATATTTTGATTTTAATTCTTCTTCAAGTGCTAATGACTGATTGATATATTCAGATAAATCAAAATCGTACTCTTTATTAACAATTTCTTTAAGTTGCTTAATTGAAGATTTTTGAGAAGTATTGATATTTAATTTAGTTGCATAAAATTCTTGTGAATACTTTCTAAATTCTTCAGATAAATGAAGTAATTGTTCAAATGTAAGGAATTTTAATTTTGAATAATTCTTTTTAAGTTCCTTATATAAACGATGGTTAATTAAATAAAGTTTTAATTCATGGAAATAGTAATCTAAAAATGTTGTTGAGTAAGCATCATTTCTATGCATACGGTATTCGTTTTTTATTTCAGCTAAAAAGTTTTTAATTGAGGTTTTAGATATTTTAGCTGCATCTTTATAATTAGTTTTATCTTCATCATAAAGTTCTTTTTGACTTGCTTCTAATTCTTTTAGTTCAAAATATTTTTCATTAAAGAAGAATAATTGTTTTTCTTTCTTATATTTATTTCTAGCTTCTTCTAAAGCAACCTCATCAAAATCAATTTTCTTAGCTCTGAAGTCAGCTTGTTTTTCTTCGTATAAATTAATTAAGTTTTCAGTATTTTTATATAGGTTATTAATTACTATGGAGTTAATTTTAGTTCTTTCTTCTAAATAGGCAAAGTAAGAATTAAATTGGTCATCAAGATTGTTTAAAACATCAAAAGTAATTTGATTACCGAGTTTTTCCCATTTTTCAATAAATGGTTTATGTAAACGATTAGAAATTTTTAAGTTTTCAAGTTGATATTTTAAGGCTTGTTCAATAAAAGTATATCTAAAGTTAGATTTAACTTTGAATCAATCTGATTTGATATCCTTACGTTTATTCTTAATAATTCCATTTACCACAAGTGGTTCTTTTAAAATTGAATAAATAGTATTTTGACCATTTAATGAAGCCATTGGGTCTTGGAAAATCATTTGAATATTTTTATGCATGAATTTCTTACGTTTACGAGAAATTCTTTTTCCAGAAATAATTTTTCCATCTAGTCTAACAAACCCATTAAAGTCATCATATAGTCTTAAAAGTGAACGGCCAATTGTAGTTTTACCTGAACCAGATTCACCGATAAGTCCAATAATTTCACCTTCTTTAACATCAAAAGATACATTATCTACAGCTTTATTAACTGCATTTTTATTTACGAAATATTTCTTTAAATTAATTACTTCTAATATTGTTTTTTTACTCATTAAATACCTTCTTAAAGCTGTCTAATCTATTTTGTAATTCTTTTGATAATGTTACTTTTGGTGCATCAGGGTGGAGCAATCAAGTTGCTGCATAATGATTTTGTGAAACTTCAAATAATGGTGGTTCTTTTAAGAAATCAATTTCTAAAGCATACTCATTTCTAGGTGCAAATGCATCTCCAAGTGGTAAATTATTCATATCAGGTGGAGTTCCATTAATTGAGTATAATCTATCTTCCTTGTTTTCAGGAATAGCTGAAATAAGTGCTCAAGTATAAGGGTGTTTTGGGTCAGTAAAGATATCTTTTTTACTTCCTTTTTCAACTATTTTACCTGCATACATAACATAAATGTAATCACAGAATTTAGCAACAACTGAAATGTTGTGACTAATAAGAATAATTGTAATGTTAAATTCTTGACGAATATTTTCAAATAATGCTAGCACAGAGGCTTGAACGGTAGGATCAAGTGCAGTAGTCGGTTCATCAGCAATAATTAAGCTTGGTTTTAAAGCTACTACCATTGTAATAACAACTCTTTGTTTCATTCCTCCAGATAAAGTATGTGGGTACATATCAAAAACTTGTTCAGCACCACGAATACCAAATCTTTTTAAAAGCGAAAGTAAATATGCTTTCTTTTCATGAAGTGGTTTATTTTTCCATTCTTCATTTTTGTTCAAGGCATCTAGAAGTTGTTTTCCAATTTTTCTAGTTGGGTTAAGTGAAGTAAGAGGGTCTTGTGGAATATATCCAATTTTATGACCTCTAATATTTTGTCAAAATGATTCTTTTTTATTTTGTAATAAATCAATTCCATCTATTTCCATCTTATCTGCAGTAGTAAAAGCATTTTCATTAATGTTTAAAAGTGCCTTTGAAGTAACTGATTTTCCTGAACCAGATTCACCTACAATTCCGATAATTTCACCTTTATTAATTTCTAAATCCACTCCACGTACTATGGTAATAAATTTGTTTTTTCTTAATTTAAATGAAACTTTAAGGTTTTGTACACTTAAAAGTTTTTCTTTTTTATTTTCCATAATACTCCTATCTTGTTTTAATTACTTTTGGATCAAGTGCATCGTGTACACCTAAAGCCACAAAGTGAAGTGAAACTGAAATTAATAATAAGATTGTAGCTGGTAAAGCTAAGATAAAGGCATTATCACCAGCTTGTGAAGCAGCACTTGAAAGTATTGCTCCTAAGTTTGCTTGGTCTGATTTAAAGAACCCAAGGAAAGCAAGTGATGATACAGACATAATAATTGATGGAATAGCAGCAACATAACTAGTTGAGATTTTTCCAATAATTGCTGGTAAAGCATGTTTGTAAATAAGTCTTGCTTTTGAAGCACCAACTGATTTAGAAGCTGTAATATATTCTTGATCTTTTACTGTAATAATAAACATTCTAGTGCTTCCTACTGAACCAACTCATCCAATAAATACTAAGGCAATTCCTAGTGTAAGATCAGTTGTTCCAAATGTAGAAGCAAAAATTAATAATCAAATAAGTGTAGGAGGAGCTACAAAGATATCAATAATACGCATGATTACTGTATCAATTCATGATCCAACATGGAATCCGAGGTATGCACCTATCGCTACCCCAATTATAGTTTGAATTGTAGCTACTATAATAGCAAGTCTAATAGCTTGTCATGTTCCTACTCATGAAAGAGTTCAAATATCAATTCCGTCTTTATTTGTTCCTAAATATGTTGTGATATTAAATTGTGGGTTTAAAGCAATAATTTGGTTAATATAACTTCTAACTTGTTCTACGCTTGCATCAGCTGGAAGTTGACTTTTTTGTAATGCAATTGCAATGTTTTGCACCTTAAAGAATGTATAAGCATTTACTTCAACACTTTGGGTAGTGTCATTTAGGTTAATAACTCTAATTGCATTATTTGGATTATTTTCACCTAAGAAAATAAAGTCTTGTCAAAGTACTCCATGATATTCGCTTGCTCATTTTTTGGTTAAACTAGCAAAATCTGGAATATTTTCCGAAGAATACCAAGGAGAAAATACTGGTGGTAAATTTTTAATATTAGATGTTGAGCTATCTAATTTTAAAACTTCATGAGTTTTTGCATTTATATAATAAATTGGAACAGAATTATAAAGTGGTTTAGTTGATGAATATTTTGCTGTTGATGTAACTACGATTGAAATAATTAAAATTGTAATAAATACAATAAGCGCAAGAACTGAAGCTCAGCTTGTGAAAAATCTTTTAAAAATTTCCACTAAAAGCTTTTTAGGCTTACCTGCAATATTATTTAATAATGATTCATCTTTTGGAGCAAATTGGCTAATAGCAGGACGTAAATTATTTATTGAAAGATTATATTTTTTTTCAAATTCTCTAGCATTCATACTAAACCCCCTTTGCTACAGTTTCATTCATCTTAAATTGTTTGTTTCTTTCCATTCTAGCCAAGATGAATTTTGAATATGAATATGGACTAGAAGCAGTATATTTAATTCTAGGATCAAGTAGTGCAAATGATATATCAACTAGAATTGTGGTAAATAAGCTAAGTGTTGTAAAGAACACTGTAGAGAACATAATAATATTGATTTCACCTTTAGGAAAGGCTTGAGCAATAACTTGAGATGTTCCTGGTACATTTCAGTATGTTTCAATAACAATTCCACCACTAAGAAGTCCAATATAACTTGGAATTAATATAGCAGCAAGTGGGATCGAAATATTTCTTAAAACATATTTGAAAAATACTTCTCTTTTTGAAAGCCCTTTTGATTTAGCAATCAAAATGTAATTTGATGTAAGTACAGTAATAACTTGATTACGTGTATATGTAATATATCCTGATAATGAACCTAAGACAATGATTGCAATTGGTGGTAATCATGAAAGTATCATTTTACCTACACCATAGGCTTCAACATCAGTTTTATTATTAAAGTTAATAAATTGAGGTGGAATATTTACTGAGAATAAAATTGAAATTAAAATCGGTGCAATAACGAATGAAGGAAGTGCAATAAACACTAAAGCAAAGAAGTTAATTCCAGCATCAGTAATGCTTCCACGTTTGTATCCAGCTACAATTCCTAATGTAATGCCTAAAATAGCTGCAATAACAAAGGCTGGAAGAGTAATTATAATTGAGTATTTAAGGTATTTAAAGAAGTACTCAGAAATAGAACTTGTGTTAGTTTGTTGGAAAATATTTTGATCATAAGGGATACCGAAAGGAGTTTTTGAATTAGTAAATAATTCTTGAACTCAGTATCCAAAACGAATGAATGGATTTAATCTCATATTCATTCAAGTATTTTTAACTTCATCATAATTTAAATTATTTGGAATTAAATGATACTGAACGGATTTGTCAAATAAATCACGTAATTCTTGGGCTGAAGCTGCGGCATTTCCACCACCACCATTAGCACTTTGTTGTACTTGAGCTGCTTTAAGTGCAAATGGGTTATCTGCGAATTGAGCAACTAATAAATACACAACTAAAGTAATTGCAATTAAAGTAATAATTGCAAATCCAATACGTTTAAATATGTATTTTCACATAAAGTTCCTTTCTATTTGTCTTTAGCAGTTCTAACATTAGTTATATCATCGTAAGTTGAATAGTTAGCTGGGATAATGTAATTAGGGTTTGAAAGTGAAGGAGCAAAAGCTGAAACAGATACAGACACAGATGTTAAATCAGGTGCTACTCCGATAAGATTATTAATTTCTTGTGCTAAATTAACTAAATCAAGTTTTGTAACTGGGAAATGATCACCTTGTTTTCCTTGAGTTGTATATTCTAATCAGAATCTTGCATTCAAGTTATTTAAAGAAATATATTGTCCTTGTTCTTCAGCAGGAATATCAACTAATTTTTCACCATCATATTTTTTAACCCCAAGAATTTGACCTAAGTTTAAAATTTCTTGAATTGAGAGTTTTGTTGTTAAATCTGAATATGAAATACTTAATTTATTTCCTTCTCTTTGTACGAATTTATCAAAGTATAAAGCAGCTTTGTAAATTTGAGGATAAGTTTTTTGTGCTTTAGCTGCAAAATCTGGATTTGATAAGATATGTGCTAAAAATACAAAAAATTCTAAATATTGTGAATAAGCTGTAAGTCCAGAACCTATACCATCATAATCATATCCTCAACCAACACGAACAAATGGTGTAGAAGCATTTAATCAGTAATCCATAAAGTCTTTTGATTTACTTTTTTCAAATTGTTTAATTGTAAATTCTAATCTGTCATCTAAACCATTTCAAGTTGCAACTAATTGATTATAAGCAGTTATTAATGCTGGTGTTAAGTTAGAATAAGGTCACATTAAAGTCATTTTAACTTTTTCTTTTCCTAATTCTGGATGTTGCTCATAAACCTTATCAAGTAGATTTTTCATTCTAGTTTTTAAGTCACTGTATAAAACAGATTTCATAGCGTCTTCAGCAGCTTCATCTAATGCACTAGAGTTAGATGGTTTTAATAAGTTTGATTTAATTTTATCAAAGTAAACTCTATCTCCAGTTTTTCCATCAACCACGAAAAGACCATTGACTAATTCATTATTTTGACGTAGATTATTTTGAGCTGAATCATCCCCGTTATTTTCATTAATAATTGCATCTGGAGCATATCCTGTTAATCAAGGTTTTACTTCTCTACCAATTGAGGTTTGTTGAGCAATATAACTTCAGTTAATTGCAGCTGATAAAATATTTCTAAATTCACCACCTAGTCCTAAAGTTGTATATGGTAAAACACTTTTTGAGTTACCTTTAGCAGCTTGTTCAGCAGAAATTCCTCATAATGCATAAGAAAAGGCATCTGAATAATATTGTTTATCAGCATTTTTAGGCTCAAGAGCTCAAAGGAATACTTTAATAAATTGATTATTAGAAAGAATAGATTTCATCATCATTCCATATCCATCAGGGTTTGCAATTACTTTATTTTTATTACTTTTAGTTAATTCTGAATATGGATAGTAAACTAAACCACCAGCAACATATTGATTATAAGAGTTGTTCTTATATGTTTCTGGGTCAATTTGAGTTTGTTGATAAATTGTATTGTATCTTAAAATTGTTTGATTTGAACCAGTATAAGTTGTATCAAAGTAATATGGATTAAGGAATTGAGATAACATAAAGGTATCAGAGTTAAAATCTGTTCCATAGTATTTACCTGAGAATAAGGTATCTTCAGGTTTTATTCCATATCAATAAATTCCAGTACTACGTGCTAGACCTGTAGCTGATTTAATTGCATCAGATATTTCATTAAATTCATTCTCATTATTCATAACATCTGAATTTTGTGAATAAATTGGTAATTCATTATTTCTTGATTTATCTTGAATATACATTGATGGAGCCGGAACAAATTCATAACCACTTGTAATATTGTTAAGGAATTTTGCAAAATCAGCTGGATCACTTTGAACTAATTTATTAACAACAAATAAATCATCAATTTTATTCGGATCTTCTGGATTAGCTTGAGAAAGTAGCGTTTGCCCTTTATCTAACATTGTATCAAATGAGATATTGAATAAATCGAATAAATATTTATTTCCATATTGTTGATCATCGCCAAATGTTTTATTTGGATTTGCTAAAAGTTTTCTAGCTTCTTTATCGATTAATGCAGTCCCACCATGTTGACGTCTATATTCAGTATCAATCATTTGTGTTCTTACTACTGAAGCATAAAAATCTTGTGCAACAACTGGATATTGAGTTCTTTGTCCTTGTGAATTAACTCAAAATTGACCAGGACGAATTCTGAATGAAATTTTTGATGCAGCTTTTAAAGCATCATCAAATTCATTTGAGTTAATTGAACGTGGATTACTTGATCTTCTCTTAACAAATGAAGATGAGTATGAACCATCTTTATTATCACCAGCTGGTGCTAGTCCTGCTGAATCATCATCAAACACTTTTACATCAAATCCACCTGATTGATTTGGAATATAAACATAAATTGCATCAGCTAATTCTAATTTATATCTTTGTAATGATGGAGAAAGAATTTTTTGTATTTTAACTTGTTTTACCCCATCAGGTGTCACTTGTATTTCAGTTTCATTGTGAACATTAGGTCTACCTAAAGATTCTAATGAGATGAATGAAAGTGTTGTAGTATCAATAGTAGAAGTAGCTGCTCTTGAACCATATGACATTGAATTATCATAAAGGAATGGTGATGGAGAATATGGTGAGTTATAAGAAATTTGGTAAACTCTTTGTCTAGCAATTCTATCTCCAATCGGAGTATTTTCGAATTTTATATCTTGATGCAAGATGTTTTTAATTTGTTCTTGTGTTAAATATTTTCCTTCAATAGGGTTAGGATCTTGTCAAGATTTATCTAAAGCATTAACATCATATAAATAAATATCTGTATTTAATTTCTTTTCATAATCAAAGCTTTTTACATAATTATCATATGCTTCATTTATTTGAGCGCTAAGTTTTTGCTCAATTTCTGCTTTAACTTGAGCTCTTTTTTCGTTTAATACTTGTTCCTTGGTATCAATGGTATTAGAAATTTCTAAAGTTTCAGCTGTATTTACTGCAATTTCTTTAGTTATTTCATTAATTTTTTCTTGAATTTGATCTTTTTTCGTTCCTAGAACAGAAGCAAAAGTTGCTTTTGCTATCGTATCATAAATACTATTGTATTTTTTAACTTCATTTTGAGCATTAATGATATTTTGCTGTAATTTAGTAATATCATTTTTTCTTGTAGTTACATCTTTTTGCAATTCAGTAATCTTTTTGTTAGTAGACTTAATTTCTTCACTTGAAAGTTGTGGATTTTTTAAACTATCTTGCAATGCTTTGATTTCTGTTTCTTCCTTGCTAATAGCTTCGTTATTATCACTTAATGCTTTATTTGCGATTTCTAAATTAGATTTCATTTTTTTCTTCAAGCTTTTTGCTTCTTTAAAACTATATTTAGAAACTGTTCCATCACTTCCTTTGTAATCGAATTTTACAGAAGATAATTGATTCCAATAATCTTTAGCGCCTTGAACTCCAAATAAACCTGAAGGGATTGTAGCAATTTGATCTTCAAGAGTTTCTACATTAGTTACACTAGGATCTTTAACTATATTATAAAATAGAATTTGTCCTGATAAATTTGAGATTTTTTCATTAATGTTTTGAATTTTTATTTTTAAACTTGTAATTTCATCAATTAAAGGATCTAAAGCTGACTCAATTTGTTCTTTTTGACTTATCAGCTTTTGATATTGTGTTCAATAGCGTTCTGCATCAGCACTTGCTTCAGCAGCTTTTTGTTGATATATAGCTAATTCTTTAGCATTTTTAATTACACTCGGTAATGTAGTTGTGTTTTTGCCTACACAACTAGATAAAAATGCTACGGATGCAGTAATAGAAACTGATGAAAGTCCAATTAACAATAATTTGAGACTTTTTTTCATAAATTACCTCCTTTATTTAATTTTAAATAATTTATTGCCTAATTTTATTCATTCTTTAATTAATTTATCAACATAGTTGAAGCCTAGTTCATAGAACTCTTTGGAATTTAAGTCCACTCCAACTTTTCTTAAAATTTCAATTGGATAATCAGAACATCCGGCTTTTAAGAAATTATTGATATAGTTTTCTAAAGCTGCAGTTCCTTCTTTTTGGTATTTCGCAAAGAAGAAATTAGCTACTAATTGACCTATTGCATATTTATATACATAAAACCCATAGTAGTAGTGTGGTACATAAATGCAGCCAAGGTTTTCTTTTTCTTTATATTTATTTTGTTTGTTTTTATTTATCTTATATTTAAGTGAGTTATTATAGTAAATGTGTGAAATTGATTCATAACTACCTGAAGCTTTTCCTTCAGAAATCGCATTGTATAAATCATATTCATAATTAGCTCATTCCACTTGACGTAGAACTGTACCAATAAATCCTGAAATCATGTTTGAAAGGATTTTAAATTTTAATTTATCATCATTTGAAGTTTTAAGTAAATAATCAAATAACATTAGTTCGTTAAAAATAGAAGCAATTTCAGCTAAGAAAATTGGATATTGTGAATTAACTAATGGTTGATATTTTGATGAAAAGTATGAATGCATTGAGTGACCTAATTCATGCGCTAAGGTTTCTACACTACCTAATTCACCATCAAAGTTCATTAAAATATATTTCTTTTCAATTCCATATGTTCCACCAATAGAGTATGCTCCAGAACGTTTATTATCCACCGGCATATAGTCAACTCAGTTTTCATTAAATGCTTTTGTTACTTGCTTGTTGTATTCTTCACCAAAAGGTAATGTTGCATGAGACACAATATCTTTAGCTTCCTCTACTGTATATTGACTTTTAACATCAACAAGTTCCCTAGCAGTGTCCCATTTTTGCATATCTTCTTTAAATTTAGCTTTATAAAACTTGTTATAAGCTTTTTTATATTTTTTAAAGATATCTAAATGGCTTGAAACTTCTGAAAACAAAGTTTGTAAAATATCATTTGTCACTTTATCTGGATTAGTTAACATTTCAACTGCTGAAGGATAATTTCTAATTTTAGCTTCAGTAGTAATTTGTTTAAAGTGCTGATATAAAGTTTCTGATAATGATTCTTTATGTTGATAGTAAGCATTTCAATAATTGTTGTAAGCTTGCTTTCTAACTTCTTTGTTATTTGATTTCATGAATTTAACACGATTAGTTGGATTAAGTTTTACTTTCTTTTTGTCGCTTAAAGAAATGTAACCATATTGTAATTCTGAATCGGTTAAAATAGAGAAAATATTATGAGGATCAGGTTCACCTAAGGCTGATTTAATTAAATATTCTTCAACTTCGTCACTAAGTTTGTGTTCATATTCATCAATTAAATCAACTATTCCTCTTTTATATAATTGTAATTCAGACAAATCTTTTCAAACTTTCATTTGTTCAATGTGCTTGAAGAAGCGATTTGCTTCAGAGCCAAATTCTTCACCCAGTTGTTGTTGTAAGAATTCTCAGTCCTGTGATAGTTGCTTAAATTTAGGATCAACAATATTTATATTATGGTTATTTGATAAATAATTGCTGATTTTAAAATCGATAATAGTTTGTACTTCTGAATCTTTTAAATCTGCAAGATAAGATTCAACATTGTTATATTTTGTATCTTTATTTTTTATTCTTTTTTGTGAAATTTCTTTATATTCTTGTATCCAGTCTTCTAATTGTTTGCCTTCTAAAATAGCTTCTAGATCCCAGCGGTATTGTTTAGGAACATCAGCATATTTTTTATACTGTTTTACAGACATAAAAATCTCCTTTATTTTTTAAATGAAAAAAGAAAGTTCTGTAGGCTACAAACCTACAAAACCTTCCTAAAAACTATAAATATAATTTAAAAGTAGAATTTGTAAATCTATAGCACCAATGTTATCAAACAAAGAGTAGAAATCTTTTATGCTTTTCTACCAGCTTTAAAGTCGCCACTTTAAATGCTTCGGCTTTTATATCCTTTCAATATTCTTCTTTGCATGCCTGCTCGAATATTTACTCTTACTAAAAGCTCCTCTATAGTTTTATATAAAGCAATAACAGATTTCTTAGTGTAATCTGTTATTATAGCCAACAGACACAACTAAAATTCACTCATCATAATTTGTCAACGACGAATGATCATAATAATATTATTAGTTGTTGTCATGTTTCTTTCTTTATTCATGTGCTTATTATAGCACACTCAACATTTTGCAAAAAGAAAAAAATATAATTTCCACATTTTTCCACATTAAATTGTGAATTTTATATGTTTAAGCCTTATTCATTGACTTAAACACAAAAGATATAGCTAAAATAAAATGATAAAATAAAGAAAAATAAGGAGGTTTTATGAAACAAAAGAAAAAAACTCCTACTTCAAAACCTAAAGCTAGCTTTTGAGAAGTGTTTTTATTCATTCTAAAAGTAACTATTATTGGTTTCGGAGGAGGAAATGCTTTAATGCCGGTAATCCAGCGTGAGGCAGTTGTTAAAAAGCAGTGGTTAACTGATGAAGAATTTGATGATATTGTTATTGTAACTAATATGCTGCCTGGAGCTAGTGTTATTCAAACATTATCTTATATAGCTATTAGTTTACTCGGGAAGGTTAAAGGAACTATTTTAACTTTACTCGCTATCTTGCCGCATGTTTTATTAGCTTTTGCATTCTTAGTGGTATTAACTAAATACTTACCACCGATGTATTTAAAAATTATTTCAGTTGGGGTGCTAGTAGCTATTATTGCATTCTTAATTAATTTTGGAGTTAGATATGCTAAACAAGCACATAAAACTATGTCTACTCCATTATGAATTCTTATTTTCTTATTTTCAGCAGGATATTCTTTATTTATTCCTGCACCATATAACTTACCTGTAATAGCTATTGTGGTAGTTATAGGAATTTATTGTATTTGGTATTTCATTTCAAACAAGAAGAAAAAAACTTTAAGCCAAAAGCAACTTAATGAACAACAACACAAAATTTGTGAAATTGAAAAAGAACAATTAGATGAATCTGATATTTCACATAATATTCAGTGTGATATCAACCTATTACCAGACAAGGAGGATAAGTGATGACACCGTTTATAGGATTTTTAGTTTGTATTCCATTAATTATCTTTATCTCTCTTTCTGTTTTTGGCGGTGGGCAAGTTTTTATGCCTATATTTCAATGATTATGAAACTTAATGCATTCAACATTTGGGGTTGATTCATTAGATGAAACAATGATTAATAATATTTTTACAGTAGCTAATACCACACCTGGAGTTGTTTCTACTAAATTTGCCTTCTTTACTGGATATGTAGTAGCAAATGGTTCTTGATGAGGATATATTGCTATGTTTATTACTTATTTAGTATTCTGCCTACCAGCTATCATAGTAATGGTTATTACTATGAAGTATGTTAAGAAATTTAAAACTAATTCATTTGTAGCTAATATGCTTATAGTTATGAAACCAATAGTTGCTGGAATTATGATTTCATTAGCTATTTCACTATTTATTTCTATAATAATTCCGGAATATTATTTCAACTCTTCTACAAAAGGATATGCTGGAATTGCTGAAAACAACTACTTTGTAGGATACAAAAATATTATTCTTAAGATTTATGTGCCTGTTGGAATAATCGGGTCATATTACTTAGCTAAAAAGAAATTTTCATTATTCCTAATTATCTTAATAAATATTGTTATTTCATTAATATTATTCGCACCATATGCTGGGTAAGGAAACATTCATTGCATCAGAGGTCTCTCTCCTGAGTTTCGGAGTTTTAGTTTAAAAATTCTATAAAAATTCAAATTAATTAAGATTTATATATCTATGATATATGGATTTTTAATTTACTTCTAAAAAAGTCCTTTTATTTACTTGTATTACTTGTATAAAATGGTATAATATAGACATGAAAAATAAGTTTATAGTTATCAAACACAAAAGAAAAGATCACACATATATTTCTGTTGCAACATCAAATGGTTATGGAAAAGGATATGGTAACCAAGTTGGTATTGGTAGATTAGAAAAATTAGAAGATTTATCATCAAATCCAATAAATGTAATAAAAAATGTTTGTGAAACATTATCGATTACTGATTTAAAAGAAAAAATCAAGCAAAGTATTATGTTCGCATTAAATTCTTCAAAAACAGAAGTTTACAATGTAAACTATGGGATAAATATCCTTTATGATTTGATTAATAAATTCGAAATATTTGATGCACTCCCAAAGACAAGACATAAAGAGCTTAATAAAATTCTAAAATACACAATTGCAA
Source organism: Mycoplasma seminis (assembly GCF_030718845.1). Taxonomy (NCBI): domain Bacteria; kingdom Bacillati; phylum Mycoplasmatota; class Mollicutes; order Mycoplasmatales; family Mycoplasmataceae; genus Mycoplasma; species Mycoplasma seminis. The sequence goes on along the minus strand of NZ_CP132191.1, from coordinate 357,948 downwards.
GTAGAATAATTGATGCAAATAGTTATATTTCAATACATAAAAATAAGTATAAATATGAAGATGCCCCAAACACTAGCAAAGATAGTTATTATTCCTTATTAAATCTTATCTATGATAATAAAGAAAACTTATTAAAAAGAATTAACGAAAAAGTTATTAAAAATACATCAAGAAAAGTTGAACTAGTTTTCTATGATTCAACAACTATGTATTTTGAAAGTTTTTCACATTTAGGTCTTAGACATAGTGGTTATTCAAAAGATGGAAAATTTAAAGAAGACCAAGTTGTTGTCGGTATGGCTACAGATGAAAATGGTATTCCTATTCATATTGAAACCTTTAAAGGAAATACTGCAAATTCTAAAACTTTCATTCCTTTTGTATTAGAAATGAGCAAAATTTATGAAATAAAAAATGTAACAATAATTGCCGATAAAGGTATGTCTACATCAAGTAACATAAGATTTTTAGAACAAAAAGGGATAAATTACATAATTTCTTATCGTTTAAAATCAGGTGCAAAATCATTTAAAGATTTTGTTTTAGATGAAAGTAACTATGTAGGTGATGAAAACTTTAAATACAAAGAAGAAACAATTGTTTCTCTATACAATAAAAAACGTCCTAACGGAAAACTAAGACGTAGAATAGTTACATTTAGTAAGAAAAGAGCTTTAAAAGATAAAGCTGATAGACAAAACTTAATTGATAATTTTAATAAATTAAAAAACAAAAATGGATTAGTTGAAACCGGTAAATTAACTGGTGGAAAGAAATATAAATTCTTCAAAAAAGTTGGTAAAGCGTTTTATGAATTAGACTATAAAAAAGTTCAAGAAGATAGTCAATTTGACGGTTATTATATTTATGAAACGTCAAGAATGGATTTAACATCTGAAGAAATTGTTGAAATTTATGCAAAACAATGACAGATTGAAGAAAACTTTAGAACAATGAAATCATCATTACAAGTTAGACCTATGTATGTTTGAACAGATAAACATATTGAAGCACATATTTTATTATGTTTTATGTCTCTTGTTATCATGAAATTTTTACTTTACTCAGTTAACAAAACTCTAAAAGATACTGGCGTAATTGATAGATTTTCAAATGAAAGAGTTATAAAAGCAATTAAATCAGCTGAAAAAGTCGTAAAAGTTGTTGATGGTCAAATAAAAGAAGAAATTTATATACGAAATACTCAAAATTCAGATTATATTTCTGATTTTGAAACAATACAAACAATATTTTCAAAAATTGTACAAGTAATTTAGACATAAAAAATACGAATAGCCCTATTTTTAAGGACTATTCGTTTTTTAAGCCTTTAAAACTCCGAAACTCAGGAAAAGGATATGCTGGAATTGCTGAAAACAACTACTTTGTAGGGTACAAAAATATTATTCTTAAGATTTATGTGCCTGTTGGAATAATCGGGTCATATTACTTAGCTAAAAAGAAATTTTCATTATTCCTAATTATCTTAATAAATATTGTTATTTCATTAATATTATTCGCACCATATGCTGGGTAAGGAAACATTCATTGCATCAGAGGTCTCTCTGGTGCTTTTTGCTGCAAAAAAACACATCCTCAAGCGTGAGAATGTGCTTAAAATAATTATTTTCCAAAATATGAAACATTATTATAATCAGGATTAATTATATATCCTTCTGGTAATGATTCAGAAAAAGCATTATCTATATTATATTTTGATAAATCTTTTGTGTATTCTGGTAAGAATTCTTTTGATAATTCACTTTGATATGATAAGTAGTTTTTATAAACATCAAAGAAGTATTTCTTGTTTTCACTAGTTTGAAATTCTATTCAGTAGAATGATTTAGCAAAATCTTCATATGGAGAAAGTTCAGCTTGTAATTTTTCAAGTTCAGTTTGTAATTTTGCTTTTTCTTCATCTGATTTTGCATTTTCAACTTCTTTTTGCTTTTGTTCTACTTGAGGTTTTAAAACTGCAATTTTATCATCAATAGCCTTATAACCACCTTTTACTAATTGAATTTTATATAAACCATTTCCAAACATTAGTTCTGAATATAATGAAGCTAGTGATGAAATAGTAGTTGTAGATTTTGCAATTTCATTGCTTAAAATCTTAAACACTTCTAAGATATCATTTTTAACTAATTCATTATCAAGTATACCACCAGTGATTGTTCCATCTTTAATATCTGAATTACCTTTAATCTTTTCTAATTCAGAATTTAACTCTTCTTTTAATTTAGCAATTTCAGCTTCTTTGCCTTCTTGATCGGAAGCAATTTTAATTTTATTTATTAATTCTATTGCTTTTTCTGAAGTTTGTTTGATTTTTATTAACAACTGATTATATGGTGCAAGCATTTCTTTTGCTGTATTTAATTGTTCTTGCAACGATGCTAAATCACCTTCGGTTTTTTTAGCTTTAATATCAGCTATTTGATGTTCTAAATCAAAAATTTGAATATTTATATCATTCATACTTGATAAGTATAATTGATATGCATGAGTTCAGAAATATAAATATGGATCTGATAAGAAACTTGATTGTTCTTGTTGAGTTAATTTTGTTTGTGTAGAAATAGCTTTTCTTTCATCATTAAGAACTGGATCAAAAACTGTATATTTAATTGATGATTCACCAGTATCTGTATTAACACCATAAATTAAATATTCAGGTGCAAACCCAAGAGAAATACCACTTGTTGGTTTAGCATCAACTTTTACAGAATAGTTAACAAATGCAGTTTTCATGATTTGATAAATTTCTTTAAAGTATTTTATCGGTTCTTTATTAACATCTTGGAATTGTAGATTATCTAGCGAACCGAAAAACTTCATTTGAATTTTTTGTAAATCTGATGTAGGAATTGAATTGTAATATTTAACAACATTTTGGAAGTTGAATGTACCTTTGTAGCTTGCTGAATCCCATTTAAAAATTGCTGTATCAGGATTTTTAAGGCTTTCTAAATATGTTGCATAAAATGGTGTATCTTTTAAAAAGTTCTCAACTACAGCTTTAGCGTCTGCTTCTGTAACAATATTTTCTTTATAATGTTCTTGATCTAAATATGTGTAATCTTTTAATTCTCTAAGAGGTCCTACAAGTGCAGCAACTATTTTTTTCGCTTCACTATCCTCTCTAGGTTTACCAGTTTCACTATCGTTAATAACTTTTCCATCATCATCATATTCTAAGAATTTAATTGAATTAAATACGTCTCTAGGCATAGCGGCTGCCTCAATTAATCCTTTTAAGTTTCTATATTGATTAGGAATATTAGGATTATATGTTGAATCAGCTACATTTTGTATATAATTAGCAATTTGAGCTTTTAACTTATTAATTGCTTCAGAAATTTTTGTTTGAGTAGCAGCATCTGGTATTTTCTTAATTTGTTTATCATTTAAATTGATTTCATTTTTTGAAAAATTTGATGTATATAAATCATTTATTGTGACTTTATAATTGTTATTGTTTACTTCAACTATACTTTGTGGGCTTATTTTAAAACTAACAAAAGTATAAATTAATAATTTACTATTAAATAAATTGTTTTCAAATTCAACTAAATTAGGTTTTTCTTTAGGAGCAATACGTTTTTTAACTTCAAAACCATTATCCTTGATAAACTTTCTTGCATATACAATTGTTGGATCATCATCATACATACATGAAACAGCACTAAGCGGAATAATTCCTGTAACTGTCATAGCACCAAGAATTAGCGGTAATTTTTTAAATTTAATTTTCATATTAATTAATAAAACATTTGCACATAATTTAATGATTTAATACCTGAATAAGCTATTATTGAGCCCATTACAAATAATAAACAAGCAAATGCTAAACCTCCTATTGAATAAGCTTTAACATATTGATATGAATCAATAATTTTGCTATCTAAAATAACTCTTTGATTTAAATCTAATATTGGTTGAATTTGTGAAATTAATACAGATAAACCAATTATCGCAATGAATGCTAATACAGCAATAACTGTTCATGTAATAACTTTTCTTTTGTAATTTTTCATAGCTATCCTTTGATTGTTGAACCTTGTCTACTAATAGCAGCCATGATTCTCTTTCTAAAGATTAAGTAAACAATAAACATAGGTAAGATAACCATTAAGCTGGCTGCAAGTTTTACGTTTTGCATAACATTTGCACCAGACTCAGGGTCATCAGGGTTAATTCCTGCTTTGAAAAGTCATACAGAAACAACATCTAATTTTGCAGTTGAAATTGTTGAAACAATTGATGGTCATAAGTATGAGTTTCATGAAGCAAGAGCAGTAAGAATTACAATTGTAAGTGTTGTTGGAACAACCATTGGGAACGCTACTTTAAATAAGTATTTTGCTCCTCCTGCTCCATCAACAAGTGAGACTTCTTTAATTCTTCCTGGGATTGCTTCAAAAGCATTTTTATACATTACTGTGTTAAAAATACTTGCAGTGAATGGTAAAGCAACAGCAAATAAGAAACCAAAATATTTAACAGCCATATCTGTTTTTAAAACAACAAGATATTGTCCTGATAATAAGGCTACTTCAGGAAGAACAAGCAAGGCAAGGGCTAAGAATCAAACAACACCCTTTCCCCTTCAATTACGTAATGAGAATGCATATCCCATTAAGAAAGTAATAAATACTTTTAATGTAACTGAAACTAAAACATTTAAGAATGTAAGAAGCATAGCACTTCAGTAACCTGAAGACATAGCTCTGCTGTATGTGTTAGCGACAACATCTCCTCAAGGAGCTAATTGTAATCCAGTTCCTGAATAATATGTTAGTCCTTGTGAAAATGAAGGTAGAATTCTGAATTCAGTTTTTAATGAACTAGCTTCTGTATCGTTCATAAATGAAATTGAAATCATATAGAAGAATGGGAATAGAACAACTACTCCAAAGAAGACTAAAAGTAATAATTTAAGTGATGTGGTAGCAGCAACTTTTGCAACACTTTTTTCTGTAACTTGTGAAGAAACTTTTTCTTGATTCTTACGAAGCTTTCTTTGAATCGAGCGCTTGCGTAGCTTTAACTTTAACTCAAACATTTCTTTCTCCTAAGTTATTTAATGATGTTTGCACCATGAAGAATCCACCCCTTACCATTGAAGAGAATGTAACCCCTATGATGAATAATGAAATTGATGCTGCACCAGCGAGTTGGAAGTCACCTGTTTGTGTTTGTAAATAAACATAAAGCATAAGTGAACCACCACCAGCGTTAAAGGCATTAACAGGTTTGTTTTCGAATAATGCAAGTGGGAATACTTTTAGTCCTCCGATAATTCCTAATGTAATTAGGAAGTTAATTGTGCTTTTAATTGAAGGAAGTGTTATTGTAAAGAATTGTTTAAATCCGTTTGTTCCATCAATTGAAGCAGAACGATATAAGTTTTTATCAACACCAAGCATAGCTGTAGTGAAGATTAAGATGTTGAATGCAAGGCCATTTCAAATACCGTTAACAATCATTGCTATTAATGCGTTAAATGTGTATTGATCTTGAGTTTCTAATCATGCAACATTTGTTCCTAAAATTTTATTTAATAATCCATATGTACCAAATAGTTGAATAAATGCAAGTGAGACAGCAACACCATTAGTTACATAAGGCATAAAGAACACTGTTTGTCAAAATCCTTTAGCAAATTTTCTGTAAAGTTTAGCAATAACAGATGAAATTACTAAAGAAATAATCATGACAAATGGTAAAACAAACATACCATAAATAAATGAGTTTCTAACCCCAACAGCAAAACGTGGATCTGAGAATACTTTCACATAGTTATCGAATGTTGGGTTACTTTGCTTGTCTTGGAAAGAACTAATTAAGTTTAAGAACATAGGTGTGATTGTAAACATTAGTAAAAGAATAAATCCAGGTAAAAGTAATAAAATAGGTTTTCACAATGGAGTTCTTTCATCTAATATCGAATGTGATAAAGTAGATTTTTTATTTGATTGTTTTTTTGTTGACCAATCAAATAAAAATGGAAGTTTTTTCTGTAATACTGAGTGAGCTTTATTATTTAATAACTTCATATTGAAGTCTTTCTTCACTTGATGCATCAAAAATATGTAATTTATTTAATGGTACATCAAAGAATATATCATCACCAACGTGGAAGTCATAGTTGTTATCAAGTAAGAAGTTGATTCTACCTGTTCCTTCAACATCCACAACTAGTTTACTTTCTTTACCAAAGTTCTCTTGAACAACTACTTTACCTTTAAATGAATAGTTATCACCTTTTTCTTTAATAATAAAGTCTTCAGAACGAACACCAATATTTAATGAAATATTGTCTTTATTTCCTTCAATTTTAATTTTTGGTAATTCAACACCAGCCATAGTTAATTTACCGTCTTTTACTTCTGAGGCAAATAATCCCATTTCAGGCATACCAAGGAATCTAGCAACAAATTGGTTTTTAGGCTTGTTGTATAGTTCAAGTGGTGTTCCCATTTGTTGAACTTTAGCCATAGACATACAGATAACAATATCTGAAATAGACATAGCTTCTTCTTGGTCGTGAGTAACAAACACTGTTGTAATTCCAAGAGCTTGTTGAATTTCTCTAATTCATTGACGAGTTGAAATACGTAACTTAGCGTCAAGGTTTGAAAGTGGTTCGTCCATTAATAATATTTCAGGTTTTTTAACAATAGCACGAGCGATAGAAACACGTTGTTGTTGTCCCCCTGAAAGTCTTGTAGGTTTCTTTTGAAGAATGTGAACAATTTCGACACGAGAAGCAACTTCCATAACTTCATTATGAATTGCTTGTTTTAATGAAATATCTTCTTTTGATAGTTCTTTAATTTGATCTTTTTCTTCTTGGCTTAAGAAATCGTTTTGAGATTTTTTTAATTCTTTTAAAAGATCATTTAATTTATATTTCTCTGATATTTGATCTGTTAATTGTTTATAGTAAACACGAGCAACTGTAGGAAGTTTTTTTGCATCTTCTGTTAATTGTTTGTATTCTTCATTTGTTTTAAGAATGTTTTTGAATTCATTCTTAGCTTCTAAATAGTTAGCTTTTGTTTCTTCTTTTAAAATTGTATATTTAGCAATAATTTCATCTTGCTTCATAATGAATTTATATCTTGTAAGAAGTTTTAAAGCTTTTTCTTCAAGTTTAACAATAGCTATTCTATCTTTAAGAACTAAATTATTAAAATCAACTAATAATAATTTACTTACGAATTCTTGTATTTCTTGAATTCTTTCTTCCATTTCTTCTTTAGTTGTTAATCTTTGATATGATTTAAATTTTCTTTCAACATCTTCAAGGATTTCAGCACGAATCAATTCTGCTGGAAGTAAATTATTAGCTAAATCTGAATTGTATTTTTCTTTTATAGTATTGATTTTTTGTTTTGAATCTGCTTTAATTTTTTTGTTTGTTTTAATTACATTCTTAGTTAGTAATGAGATTTCTGAATCTTCATGTACTAATGTAATTTTATATTCTGTATGCGCTTTTTCATATTTAGTTACTAATTTTGCATATAATTCAGCAACTTTATGTCCGGCTTCTTCAGAAATTATCATTCAGTTATTGAATGCTTCTCTTAATGAAGCAATTTCTTCAGCTGTTGCACCTAGTTTTTTGAGGTACACGATTCTTTTTTCATTACGTGCTTTTTCACGTGTTAAGTAGAATCTTCTTTGTCAATCGGCATCATTTTTTAAAGGGAATGCTATGTTTGCATACACACTCATGTGTGGGTATAGTGCATAGTTTTGGAAAACGAATCCAATTTTTCTCTTTTGAGGAGTAAAATCAGTAACGTCTTTACCTTTAAAAAGTATTTTACCTGATGTCGCTGTTAAAAGTCCAGCAATAGCATTAAGAGTAGTTGTTTTACCTGATCCAGAAGGCCCGAGTAATGTTACTAGTTTACCTTCAGGAATCTTAAAACTAACATTATCTACAGCTAATGTTTCACCAAAGTCAATGTTAAGATTCTTTAATTCAATAGCAGGTACTGAATCTTTATCAATTTGTTCGATTTCATGAACATATGAATTAATTCTTTTTAAATCTTCTTCAGTGACTGTGATTCTTTTGTCATTCACAGCTGAAATTAATTTATTAATTAGTTTCATTGAATTCCTTTCTATTCAATATATGTGTAATTATTAAAATTTTAGAAATATAATAATACTATTATATTTTAGTACAAAATTTGTACATATCTTAAATTTAGTATTAAATTTTCTAAATTATTTCTTTTCTGTACTGCTAATTTTGTTATAAATTTCTTCAAATGGAACAAATGAAGTATTTGGTTTAATTAAATAAATAAATCTTGAAATATCACCTGGTGTTTCAAAGTAGTGGAAAAATCCTCTTTTAGCTTCTTCTGCTTCATGCATTGCTACAGCTATTTGTGGATAAATCACACTTTCATATGAGTTAGGTGAAGAGTTGTAATTATTTACAGTTACAGTTCCTTTTGCTAAAGGCAATGTAAATCCTGCTCTAACAACTTCAGTATTGTATGAATATTGATAATTATCTCCAAAGAACACATCTGCTGTTAATCTTCCATATGTATCTTTTCCTTCCACAAATGCAACACGTACTTTTGAACCATATTGTTTATAAATTCCTTCAGCAAAGTGTGTAGGCATTAATGCAAAAGCATATTCAAATGGCGCAGAATTTGTTGCTCCATCTTTTCCACCAACAGCTTTCTCAGGTGTATCAATACCTGCTAATCTAATTACATGTGAACTACCTTTTTCAATTAGCCCAACATTATTTCCAACTGTTTTATCTGCACTTGCTTGCACAGTAAATGTATCACCATCTGCGACACTTGTAATAGCTCCATCGAAGTATGATGATGGATCCATTTTGTTTCAATCTATATTTGTTGATTTGAAGTTTTGAGGTTGGATAGTTGTTGGATATTCGCTTAATAAAGGATTAATTGTTACTTCTTCTGAAAATGTTACAGAAGATGATAATTCAACAACTTCAGTATTTTTATTTATAAAAGGCATGTAAACAAAGTTTGTTAATGCATCAAGGTTTTTTAATTCAAGTGCAGCGTCTTGATCGTTTTGACCTTTAACCCCTAATTTAAGACCTGTTTCTCAATTTTTAAATGATTGATCAAATGATTTTAAAACATATTTAAGAACAACGGTGTTACCATTTGGGTTTTTTACATTAATATGAAATTCTCTTGGTACATTACTAAATCTTGAAACACTTGGTAAAAGATATGTTGAACCTTCTTGTTTTTCATATTTAATTTTAAAGTTATCAGATACTATTTTATTAATATCATTTGTTAATTCTTCTAATGCATTATTAAAATTTTGAACCGCTAATCCAGCTAAACGTTTTACAGGCTCTACTTTTGCTGTTTTAATTTTACTTTCAGCATTTTCATCAATTGTAAACTTAAATGAATATTTAGATTTGAAGTCAACATTAAATGTTTTTATAACTGTGTCTTTTGAATAATTTATTCTTTTATTTTGTGAATAAGCTTCTTTAATAGGCGTAAAATCACAAGAAACAGCAATTGCTGGAGTAGCAATCATTGTAATTGGGAGAACTGTACCAATTAATAAAAACTTCTTTAATTTAAAGTTCATATAATCTCCTTTTTTAATTATTTAAATCTTTATAATAAGCAAAAAATATAATTCATTAGGAGCACCTAACAAATTATATTTATTTGAATCACTTTAACTAATTCTTGTTTGTTTGGATGTTGCTTGTAATTTTGTTAATAAAGCTTGTGAAATCTTGAGCTTTTTCACCATTTGAAATTGTTTTTTGTAATCCGTCTCAAGCTCCATCGATTCCTGCTCTAAATGAGTCAGCAATTAATGAACCAGGTTCTTCAAAAATAGCATATTGATCTGGGTTGTTTGCAGCATTTTTAAATAAATTAAATGCAACTCTTAAGTAGTCATTTGTTTTATTTCCTGTTCCCATGAAATCTAGACTTGTAGCATTTTGGAAGTCTTTGTAAGGCATGATGTAACTCATGTTGCTTTGAACGAAATCTCTTGGTGTTGCTGGTGTACCTTTATCTTGTTTGTTTTTGAAGTCTTTGTTAATTCCTAAAGTATCATAAGTTTTTGTTGATGTTATTAATCATTTAACAAATGCTTTTGTTGCAGTTTCATCTGTTGGGTTTGATTTAATACCAATAATAGATGGTCCTTGAGCAAAAATAACATTCTTAGCATCTGTAGAAACTCATTTACCTGGTGTTGGTAATGAAACTAATTCTTCTTTTTCTAAGAAGTCTGTTTTTGCTAAAACTTTTTTAACAAATCCATTTTGTGCTAATAAGTCATAAAATGCATCTGAGAATCCAAATTCTGCTGGTTTAGCAGATTTTCCTTTAACTGCTGGTTTTCCATCTTGTGCTGGTTGTTCTGGTACAGCAGGTTGTGCTGCTTTAGTTTGAACTAAAGCATTAGGGAATACAACATTTAATGTTGGTGATTTAGCACCTGTTGTTGTTGTGTTTGCATAAACTGCACCCATCTTATCTAATGCATCTGTGAAAGCTTTTTGGTTTGCTGTTGAAGCATTACTAAATGCTGGGAAACCAATCATTACAGCTTTTGATAAATCAATTTTTTTTGATTTAAGTCCTTCCATAAATTTTGTTTGATCTTGTTTTGTATCAAACATAATAGCATATTGAGGAAGTTCAAAGTTTTGATTTTCTTTATTTACTGCTTTTGTAATTTCTGCAGCAAATAATCCATTAGATTTTGCTCCAAATGTATAAAGTGGTTTAATATCATTGAAGTTTTCTAATTTTCCTGTTGGTGTAGATTCTGTACCATCTGTTGCAGCTTTAAGAGTAACAACTCCTGATTTATTACCTGAAACATTGTTAAATGTAACACTATAACTTGTTTCAAATCCTAAACCATTAATAATTCTTCCTGTTTTTGAATTTACGAAGTCAATTGTAATTTTTTCTTTTTCAGCAACAAAGTTATGTGTATATCCGGCTGTTGAACCAATTGAAAATGCAAATCTGTGTTTTGTTTGGTCACCAGATGAGAATTGCCCACCAGGGAATAATTTAACTCCACCATTTTGAACAGCTTGTGTTAATACATCATAAATTTGACGTGATTTTGAATATGCATCTGATTGAGTATTTTCAAGTGGTCTGTAACTAATTTGAACTGATTTGTTTCCTGGGTTAATTTCCACGGCTTGAATCATTTTTGATGAGTCAGCACCTAAATCTGCATATAATGCTTGTTCATATAATGATGTAGCACTATCAACACCAAATACGTGAAGGTCAGATTGAGCACCATTTTGTGAAGTATTTTCAAATAATGATTGAGCTAATTTTGCGAATTCAATTAATTCTTTGTAATTGTTTCATATTGATGATGATAATTCATAAGCTTTTCCATTAGGTTTTAAAATTTCAGCAATATTTGAAACTGTTTTACCTCATAAAGCAGCTACAGATTGATTATCATTTTTACCTTTTTCTTGTAATTCTTTAACTTGAGCTTCCATTACAGTATCACCTGCTTTAATAACCCCACCATTTGTTAAAATAGTTTGGTAAATATAGTTTAATACAGGCGCATTAATAGCAACAACGTTTGTACTCTTGAATGCTGGTAAAATTCATGAAGACATGTTGTCAATATATTGTGTTTCAGCATTAATAACTGTAAATTGTTCAGAGAAGTCTGTTAAGTCAGTATTTAATTTAGCAGAATCTTTTGAGTTAAAACTTAAAAGCATTCCGTTGTTTCCTAATGATGATGCAACCGGTGCATAGTTAAATACTAAATCGTAGAATTGAGAAGCATTACGTGTTGTAAGGTCAAGATTAACCTTTTGAGCTCCCGCTGAATAACCTGAACCAATGTTTTTTAATGTAACAGGTTTAGCATAAATAGAAATTTGATTTGATGGTGTAAATTTAATAGCATCTTTATCATCTGGATGCGCTTCCACATATTTCTTAAGCTCTTCTTTCATTATTTTAATTTGAGCATTATAAGTTTCAGCTAATGTAGCTAAAGCTTTACCTTGAGAACCGTTTTCTCCAAATGTATGAGCGATAACAATACTATCTCTAACTTTTTGTTTGAAACCATTTTGTGCAGGGTTTTTAGCAGAATTACCTGTTGAATTCATTGCACGTTGGTATTCTGTAGAAGTTCTTCCTAATAAAGTAACTTTACCCATGGTTTTATTAGTCATATATGGTGGTACTTCATCAACGATATCAATATCACCTTTTCCAGTCTTTTGACAGCTTGCTGTAAGAGCTATTGTTGAAATCCCGATTAAAGAACCAGCTCCTAATAAAATATTTTTAATTTTTAAATTCATATAAATAAAACTCCTTTGCAAAACTTTGTTTTGCGAATTTTCATATTAAAAAGAAACGCTAGAAAGCTTTTTCTTTGTTTTGTAGTTGTTCTACGTTTCTATAAATAATTATAATGTATTTTGCTTAACACAATACTATTCCATATCATTTCCACATTTTGTTCCACATTTGTGAAAAAATGAAAAAAACTTGCTTTTTGTTATTTAGCAAGTTCAATTTCATATACATTTTGTACTATTTTAGACATTTTTTTAATAGTATTGAATTCTCTTTGAAATTCTTCAAGCTTATGGAATGATTCATATGATTCTTTTGTAGATCATCTTTCTACAATTAGAACCTTATCTTCAGCTTCTAATCCATATTCAAATGAAAGATTTTCTTCTTTCATTCTTGTCTTTTTAGTTAAGATATATAAATAATCAATAAACCCTTTCATTTTTTCTGGGTTAATAATATATCTTGTTGCTTTTGCAAATATCATTTGTACTCCTAACGAGTATTTTAAGTAATAAAACACTAATTATTTTTTGATTCTTGAAAAAAGAATAAATTCTTTCCCTTGATTAATGTTATCAAATTTAGAGTAGTTTTCTAATAAATCAAATGAAAAACTTTCAAACCCTAATTGTTGTGCTACTTCATTAGTTTTATTTTTAAGCACAGGAGATAGGTAAGTTGAGACTGCATAAATTCCGTTTAAAAGTCTTACAAGTACTTGTTGCAATCTATCTAAATCTTCTTTTAAGGTTCAAGGTCTAGTTTCATCAATATATTTATTAAGTTCACTTGATAAATCAAGTGCTACTTTTAAAGCTTTATCAACTTCTAAATTATCAAAATATTTTTTATACTCTGGTAATGAGTGTTTAATTTTTGCTTCAATTGCTAAATCCTCAGGTAATTCACTAGATTGATATTTAAGTGGACCTTCGAATGAATTTGATTTCATTTTTAAAGTACGGGCAATTAAATTTCCATAGTTATTAACTAAATCTGAATTAATAACATCAATAAATCTTCCCTCATCTCAAATACCATCTTCACCAAGAATTATTTGTGAAGCTAAGTAATATTTAATCATTTCAGGATGATACTTTTCTAATAATTCATAAGGATCTACTACATTATTTTTAGATTTAGACATTTTTCCTGTTGGAGTAACTAATCATCCATGTGCTTGGATTCTACTTGGCTGTTTTAGATTTAATCCTTTAAGGAAAATTGGCCAATAAATCATATGGAAACGAGCTATTTCTTTTCCGATTAAATGAACTACTTCAGCATTATTTCAGTATTTTTCAAATAATTCACTTTGATTTTGTGTTGTAACATCATATCCAAGTGCGGTTATATAGTTACATAAAGCATCTAACCATACATATAAGGTATGTTTAGGATTTTCATAAATTTTAATCCCTCAATTAATATTGGTACGAGTAACCGATAAATCTTCTAGTCCTTTTAAAATAAAGTTATTTTTCATTTCATTAATAATTTTATTTGGAGCTAAAAATTCATTATTAGTATCAATATAATTTAATAATCAAGGTGAAAACTCATTCATCTTAAAGAAGTAAGACTCTTCTGCTACATTAATAAGTTTATGTCCACTAAGTGGGTGGAAGTATTCACCATCTTTTAATACCGCTTGAGTTGGGGTTAAAAATTCTTCATCTGAAACTGAATATAAACCTTCATATTTACCTAAATAAATGTATCCTTTATCTAAAAAATAAGAAAAAATCTTTTTAACACTTTGGATATGCTTTGGATTTGATGTACGTGAGAAGAAATCATAATCAATATCAAAATCTTTTCACATTTGTTGATATTTAGCTACCAATGCATCCACAAACTCTTGTGGTTGCATATTGTTTTCGGCAGCTTTTTGTTCAATTTTTAAACCATGTTCATCACTACCAGTTAGCATTTTAACATCATATCCATTTAGTCTTTTGTAATTAGCAATTACTCAAGCTAATGTTGTAGTGTATAAGTGACCAATATGTAAGTTTCCGCTTGCATAATAAATTGGTGTTGTGATATAAAAAGTCTTTTTCATGTTGTCTCCTTATATTTTTTTAGGTTTATATAATTCTTTAATTTCAGGTAAATAAGAATGATCTGTAGTATTTTCACTATTATGTAAATATAAATTAGGTAGAAAATGTACCCCTCAACCCGCTTGATATCTAGCTTCAATTAAGGCAAATTTAGGTTTATCGTTAATTCTAGGCAAAATAAATTGAATTCTTTTAGGTTCAAATTTATATTTACGTAAATATTCAAAAGTATCAACTAATCTTTCAACTGGTAAAACAAGGGTTAAAAATCCTTTTTGTTCTATTATTTTACTGCAGCCAAGAATTAATTGTTCTAAGTTTAAACGAACTTCATGTGTTGCAATTAATTTTTCTTGTGAAATATTTTTCTTAATTTTACTTTTATCATAGGGATAAAAAGGTGGGTTACAAAAAATTATTTGGTATTTTTGAGTTGTTTGTTTAATATGGTTTTTTCAAAAATCATTAAAATCCATATTAATAATTTTTATTTGCTCTTGCATGTTGTTTAATTCAATATTTTTTTGAGCAAGTAAGCAAGCTTTATTTTGTAATTCTACTGCATCAATTTTTAGTTTTTTGCTTCTTGAAGCAACAAAAATTGATAAAGCTCCATTATTAGCTCCAATTTCTAAAGCTCTGGTGGTTTTATGATTTAAATAAATAAAGTTACCAAGCAAAATAGTATCGACTGAATAATTAAACATGCTTTTATCTTGGTAAACATATAAATCAGAATCAAATCCTAGTGAATTTTTCACTAGATTACTTTTTTTGTTTTCTTTGCTTTGCATTAGCTCTTTCTGCTTCTTCTTTTTGTTTCTTATTAATGTAATCTTGGTAAAGTTCTGATAAAACGCAATCTACTTTTCCTTCAACTAAATCAACTCCAGTAACCACTACATCGATGTAATCACCTAAAGTAAAGGTTCTATTAGCCGAAACAAGTTTAGTTAAAGTATCATTAGCTTCATATTCACCATCAATTAAAGTTGATTTATGTACTAAACCACTAGCTTTAAATTCAAATTCAACGAAAAATCCAAAGTTTAGGATACTTAAAATTTGAACTTTGAAAGTTTTTCCAATTTGATTCTTTAAAAATTCAGCAAATTTTAAATCATTAACATTACGTTCAATTTGCACCGCTTTTTGTTCGCTCTTTGTGTTTAAATCACCATAAATAGGTAACATTTGAGTAAATGAATCTAATTCAGACATTTTTTTATTAAGTAAAAAGTTTCTAATAGTTCTATGAATTACTAAATCCGGATATCTACGAATTGGACTAGTAAAGTGACAATAGAATTTTGATGCTAGCCCAAAGTGTCCAATGTTTTCTGGTGAATAAATTGCTTTTTGCATAGTACGAAGGAACATTAACTTAACAAAGTCATCATCACGTTCTGCTTTTACTTTTGCAACAAAGTCAGCAAATATTTTTGGAGTAATACTGCTTGCTTTTAGACTACTTGCATTAATATTAATTGCTGCAAGTGAGTTCTTTAATGAAGCAAGTTTATCATCATCTGGTGCTTCGTGAATACGATATAGCACAGGAAGTTTGTGATCAAAAAGATATTTAGCAACTGTTTCATTTGCTCTAACCATGAAGTCTTCAATTAACACTTCACTAAATCCACGTTGATTTATTTCAATTGCTTTAACTCTACCTTCTGAGTCTAATTTAATTTTTGGTTCTTGAATTTCAAAATCAACATAACCTTCTTTGATTTTGTAATTATGTAAAATTAAACTTAATCCCTTTGCAGTTGTAAGCATATTTTTAAGTTGTTTAACCGCAAAAGGATCATCATCTTCATTTAATAAACCTGTTTTATAAAATTTATCAACATTTTTATAAGTTAATCTAAATTTAGATTCAATAATTCCTTGAAAGATTTCAACACTTACGTTGTTTCCATACTTATCAATAATCATTTCACAGCCCATAACAAATCTATCTTCATTTGGATTAAGTGAGCAAATTCCATTTGATAATTTTTCAGGTAGCATTGGGATAACACGATCAACAAGGTAAATACTTGTTCCACGTTTTAATGCTTCTTCATTAATTTGTGTTCCTTCTGTAACATAATAAGAAACATCAGCGATATAAACTCCTAAAAAGTAATTTCCATTTGGTAGTTTTTTAACTGTAATTGCATCGTCAAAATCTTTAGTATCGTCACCATCAATAGTAACAATCATTTCATTTCTTAAATCTTTACGATTACTTCAATCTTCTGCAACAATGCTATCAGGAATATTTTTAATTTCATCAAACATAATTTCAGGGAATCCACTTGGAGCTTTGATTTGTTCTAAGTATGATTTAACAAAAACCATTGGATCAGCTTCATTAGTAATAACTTTTGCTACTTGAATATCAATACAATTTCCTTCATAAGCTAAAATATCACAAGAAACTAAATCATTTAATTTAGTAGCAACTTTAGAAGAAATTAATTTTCACTTATTAGTTTTAAATCTATTATCAACTGGAACAAAGTATTTAACATCATTTTTTTCTTTAATAAAACCAATAACACTCTCGTTGTTTCTTGCAACTACTTGCGTTACTACACCATGAGTTAAATCGTTTGCATCAGCTTGTGCTGATTTATAAACATTTACTTTAACAGTATCTCCGTTAATAGCACCATTAAAATTAAATGATTTAACATAAACACTTTCTTTAGTATTGTTTACTTCATCAATATCATAATCAACAAATCCGAAGTTTCCTTTTTGTGAAACATTTAAAACACCTTCAATGGTTTTTTCTAAAATAGGTGCGTAATATTCATCTTTATTATTTTTAAAAATTAAATATTCGCCTTGTAATTGTGAAAGCACCTTTGTTAAGGATTTATTATCTTTAGGTAAAATTTTAAAATGTTTTGCAATTTCTAGGAAAGATTTTGGCTTTCCATTTTTAATAAAGTCATATATAAAGTTTTTCTGCATATTACATTAAGATTCTAATAATAATTGAAATAATTATCATCAATGCACCAAAAGTAATCATTGATCATTTAAGAACCTTTTTAACCCCTCTTTCTTTTGAATGTTTGAATAAATCTAAATCTCCTGATCCTACAAGTGCTCCTGAAAAACCGTTAGAATCAGGTGACATAAGAAATGAAATTATAATAGTAATAAATCCAATTACCATTAAAACCACTACCAATGATGTCATGTATCCTCCATTATTTAAATATTATTTAAATAATATCACATTTAGTTAAATTCTGCTGTGGAAATAAGATTTTTATCAAAATTAAAAAGGTATAATTTATTCATGAAAAAATTATATAAAAATATGTTTATAGCACTAGGTTCAATTAGTGCTTTAGCCCTACCACTTACAGCTATAAGTTGTAGTGAAAAATCAAAACAAACAAAAGAAAATCAAAATAACTTATACAAAAGTGTTGCAGCTTTACAAGATCTCGGTCTTAAATATGTTAAAAATATCGCAGATTACTATGAAAAAATAATCTTAAGTACAAAAAATGGAGTATTAAAAGAAACTGCTGATTTAACATATGCAGAATTAAGTGCCGGAAGTACTCAAAAATATGAAGATGACTTTTTCCGTTTTTATAACAATATTAAAGATATTAAAAGTTTAACACCTTATATTACTAATAAATACTATGCCGTAATGTCTAAAATTACTAAAGGAGATATAAGTAATCCTATTAATTATGTTCAAGCAATCAACAATAGCCCAAAAGATATTGTTGATTTATTTCAAAATTTAGGAAGTACTTATTTCAAAATATTAGAAACATATAAGAAAAGCAATTCTGATGAAGGAGAAAAATTACTTAATGAATTTGCAAAAATAAATAAAGTTTGGGAAAACGAGTTGAAAGTTTATTTATTCGCTGTTTTTTACTTGCAGAAAGAGATAAAAGTATTTGGAATGAATGATATGACTATTAATTTATTGCATTCTAAATATGTTAATGATAAAAACGAAGCAATTGCAAGAGATATTGTAAATAGCACTAATGAGTGAAATGATAAATATATTAATTTAATAAATTCATTCACATTTGAACAATTTAAGGACACTGAAAAGATATTTGACACCATTAAAGCCTATCTCAAAGCTATGTATGATGAATTTTATTCAAAAATATCTGATAAATTCTATTCAATTCAAGCATCCGTTTTACAAGCTAGACAAAGTTCAGATGAATTTATTAACGCAAAAAAACAATATCCAATTAAATATGTATTTTCAGATCCATCAAATCCTGAAAATAATAACAAAACAAATGTATTTACCACTATCCAAGAGTTAAAAGAAAAATACAAAGATAATAAAAAGGCTATTGATAGTATAAATGCTTTAAAAAAAGCTTATTTTGAAAATGGTGTTTCCTTAGAATCTCCAACATTAAAAAATGATTTTGCTGATACTGGAGAAAGCAAAATTATAAATTTAGCTTATAATACACCAAATGGTATTTCTGATACTTTTAGCACTTGAGGCAAGGTATATACAAGAAATTCTAAAACAAATCAATTTGATAAAAATAATGATGTTTCATCTACGTTAGTTGATACATTTAATAATTCAGATGCACAATATGTAATTCAAGTTGACCCATCAGATGATTTCTTAAATAAAATTCAAGTTATTTATCAAGTCAAAACTGATTTTCTCAAAGATTTCTATAACAATACAAAACATTTAGTTTTCAATTTAAATCCAACTCAAACTGTTAATTCAAGATTTATTGGTGAAAATATCTTATTCTTAAATTCATATCATAATGGTCTTATAGACAACTATATGGAAATTGGTCAATGAGATAAATTTATTTTCTTCCCACAACAAGCTGCTATTATTAACAGCCAACAAGCTATAAAAGGTTCAATCTTTATCGGACTTAATCAAGAAACTTATTCGAAATTATTCCCTACTCAAAATACAAGTAATTCAGCTGAATTGCTTAAACAAAAACAAAAACTAGAATCAGAATTAGTTCCATTAGCGGATTCATATTTTAATGTTGTGAAAAAATTCTTAATTCCGTTATATGATGCTAAGAATAATTCAAACCAAAGCAAAGAACAATATTATGAAGAACAATTAAGCAAGATTGTAACGGTAAAAGATAATAAAAACTACATTACTAGAAGTAAATTAGCGGATGCTTTAAATAACTACAAAATATTTATTGAGTCTTGTCCAACTTTAACTAATGAACAAAAACAACAAGAAATTACTAAAACTCAAGAGCAAATTGAAAAAACAAATAAAACTTTAAATGATCAAATAACTGCTGCTAACAGTGAAATTAGTAAACTGCAAGAGAAATTAAAAGTAGAAAAAGATCAAGCAAAAATTAAAGAATTACAAGATAAAATTAAAGCACAAGAAGATAATGTTACTAAAACTCAACAACAATTAAAAGATTTTGATACTTTAGCAAAAGAAGAAATCCAAAAAATCAATACTAAAGAAACAAAAGAAGAATGACTACAAAAATTAAATGATTTTAATATTGTTTTTAATTTAGATTCAAAAGATAAAATTTTAAAAACTATAAATGAAACTATCGATGCTTTAACTAAGCCAATAAATGAAATAAATAAACAGCTCGAGGATCTAAACAATAGTAGTAATACAGACAAGAAAAAAATAGTTATAATTTTAATGTAGGAGAAATTATGACAAAAATAAGAAAAACTATGTATATTTTAGCAACACCACTTAGTGTGCTACCAATTGCTGCTACAGTTCAATGTATGCCTGAGAATTCTTCAGGTGTTTCAAATTTGGATAAAATAAATCAAATGAAGGAAATTAGCGTATATGTAAAATCATTTGCAAATGAAGCTAAAACTTTTATTGATAATTATGCAAGTATGCAACATAACTTAATTCAAGAAATCTTAGAACAAAGCAAGGTACAACTTTCAATACAACAAGCAATTGCTGATTTTGAGAATCAACAACCAAATAAATTCAAAAAATACTTTGTTGCTTTTAGTAATGATGATTATTTAGAAAAGAATGTTTTTATTGATATTTATAATGAATTTTTACAAATACCAGTTAATGCACCTAAAGATTCTTATATCCAAGCACAAAGCATGGGAAAATTGCTCACCTGACTTGAAAGCGGAATGAATGCTATGCTTGTATGCTTAAACCAATATTTTGGTATTGAAAGTAATTATAGTTTTAACATTGAAAATGAATTCAAAACTACTAGGGCATTATATCAATCATATTATTTAATGTCTTTATATAATCATATGATACAAAACCTTAATTTAATTAAAAATGATAATTCAAATAAGAAAATTAGTGATTTTATTTCTGAATTGCAAGATAGAATTATTTCTTTACAAAGTAGTGTAAAAGTAGAACAAAATATTATTAATCTAGCTCAAAATCATACAAGTATGATTCAACAAGAATTCTTCAAAGCAAGATTTTACCTTAATACTTATCAAAGCAAATTTGGACATGAAGTTTTAAATTACATTGCTTTAAACTTAGATTCAAGCACCCATAAATCAAATGGAAACTTTGTTAATTCAACAACTTCATTAAACAATCAAACTAAAATTGCATTTCCTAACACAAACCCTTTAGAAATAGATTATTTATATTTAGATCCTAATACTATTAATAATCCAGAAGCACAGGACAAAAGATTAATAAAAGAAATAGATAAATTAAAACTACAAGGTTATGAACTTGTTTCTAAATCTTTATATGATGATTTTAAATATGATAAAAAATACTCATTCCAAAGTAATTTAACAAATAATGTAGCTTTTGACTTAGCTTTAATTAGTAAGCAAAATAATAAGTTTTCAACTACCAAAGCTCCAGAACAATTGCATTATGCTACTTTAGCTTCACAATCTAAAGAATTAAATAAAGCTAATTACCTAGTTAGAATGCAAGTAAATGCAGGACAATTAAAATCACTA
This sequence comes from Mycoplasma seminis, assembly GCF_030718845.1. Taxonomy (NCBI): domain Bacteria; kingdom Bacillati; phylum Mycoplasmatota; class Mollicutes; order Mycoplasmatales; family Mycoplasmataceae; genus Mycoplasma; species Mycoplasma seminis. The sequence goes on along the minus strand of NZ_CP132191.1, from coordinate 336,518 downwards.
GGAGTGGATTTGGTTAAAATAATTCCCAATCAAATCGCAAATGATTTTGGTGTATTATTTACTAATCCAAAGAAATTAGTAGCTGATTTAAAAGTGCAAAATGATCAAATTAATATTAATTTAGGTTATAACTATAGTTTAAATAACAAAAATTATGTAATACCAAGTGGTTGAGATACATTACTTTATCCTGATAAAAATCTTAATGTAGCATTTTATTTTCCAAAACAAGTTGCTTTAGGTATCTTTAATATTTATATTTCTATTAATCAAGAAACATACAATTACTTATCAAATCTAATTGATAAATATCAAAACCAAAACGAAAATCTCAGCCCTAAAGCTAAGGTATTTCCTAAGATTCAAATTAAATTAGTTTAATCAAAAACAACTATGTTATAGGCATAGTTGTTTATTTTGCAATTATTTATAAGCAATTTTTTCTTCATACATTTCAGCTGAAAATTCTTTAATGAATTCAGTCATTAAATCAACTGTTGCTTGAATATCAACAAGTGAACAGCATCCAATTGGTGAATGAAGATATCTTTGAGGTATAGAAATTGTCATTACAGATGAACCACCTTGAGCATATTGTAATGCAGCGGCATCAGTACCTCCACCTTCAGCAACATATTTATAAGCTGGAATATCTTTTCTTTTTGAAATATCCATTAAAACAGCAAGTAATTTTGGATCTGGAAGTGTACCACCATCTTTAACAAGAAGTGAAACTCCTTTTCCAAGCACAGGTGTACCAGGTTTACATCCTGTTGTATCATGTGCAGCTCCTGTATCTACAGCAAAAGCTACATCAGGATTAATAATTGAAACAGAAGTTTTTGCTCCACGTGTTCCAACTTCTTCTTGCACTGTACCAACAAGGTATACATCACAATCAAGTTCTAAATCAGCAATGTTATTTGCAATTGCTTCAAGCGCTGTAACACCAGCTCTATTATCCATTGCTTTTCCACCTACAATATTGTTAGCAAAGTAAATTGTTTCACCTGATAAGAAGATTTGATCTCCTATTTCAATTCCAGCTTCTTGCGTTTCTTTTTTAGATGCAAAACCTAAATCAACAAATAAGTCAGCTTCTTTTAAAGCAACAGTCATTTTATCTCTATCCATGATGTGGATTGAAGTGTGTCCAAATACCCCTTCAAATCTTTTTCCTGTAGCATTTGAAACTACTGTAGCTTTAGTTCCTATTACAACACTAGGTCATACTCCACCAATTGTAGTAACTAAAATGTTCCCATTTTCAGCAATTGATTTAACCATGTAACCAACTTCGTCCATATGTGCAGCTAACATAACTTTAGGTGCGTTAGCTTTTTTAGATGGTTTATGGAAGATAATTGAGCCAAAGTTATCTCTAGTAATTTCGAATTTATTTTTAATGTTAGCTCTTAATTCTGCAGCAACCGGTTCTTCAAAACGTGAAATTGCTTCAATTGACATATATTTAGCTAAACATTGAGCTAATTTTTCATATTTTTTATCCATGTTTTCTCCTATAATAATTCTTCTAATTTCTTTTCTAAAGTAGCAAAATCTGCCTGAGCACCAGTTTCAGAATTAATTTGAATGTACTTAACTCTATTGTCTTCATCAAAAATAAATAAAGCTCTTGCACATAGTTGTAAATCTTCAATTAAGACACCTAAATTTTCAGCTATTTCTCTAGTTAAATAATCTGAAAATAATTGTACTCTAGCAGTTTTATGTCCTTGTTTATAATTGTTTAAAGCAGTTGGTAAATCCATTGAAAATGTTACAAAATCTACATTAGTATATTTTTCAGACATTTCAGCTAATTTTAAAATTTGCATATCACATACAGAAGTATCAGCTGAAGGAAATGTACCAAGTACCATATATTTGTTTTCTCTGTGAGGTTTAATTTGTTCAAAATTACCTGCAGGTGCACCTTGAAGGATTATTTTATTACCTTCAATTGGAGCAGTTCCTACAAGAGAATATTGTTTAGTTCCGAATTTAACTGTTCTCATATTTACTCCTTTAATTTAATATGATAAAAGTATAGCACATTTGATTTATGCTGCATTAAATTAATAAAAATAAGGTAGTTAGCACTACCTTAGTATTTAGTATATGAATATAGAATTATAAAGTTCTTGGTTGTTATCTTTTAATTCATTGCATTTTGATTTAATTTCATAATAATCATTTGCATTCTTAGTACTACTAAAAATATAATCAAAATCATTAAGAGCATTAATTTCTACATATTTTAATACATCTTGTGGTAAAGAAGTATATTTTTTAAGCATATTCTTAGCTAATATTGAATTTAAATTTTTATAAACTGAATCAGTTTTCATTATTAAAGATGAAGGATTATATAAAGTTTCATCATATGTTGGAGTAGGTTGAGTACTTGTATCTTCATATAATGGAATATTTTGATTTTTGTATTTTAATAAGTGGCTTGATTTTTTGGTTGAAAAGACAAACATACATAAAAAGTCTCATAATTTATTATATTGTTCATTGTTAACTTTTATAAATTTAACTTTTTTAGATAACCCAGCAGTTAATTCTGAAATATGCATTTGGTCATTAAATTTACTACACATTAGTAAATAAAGTCATTCTGCATTTGTAATTTTTTCCTTCTTTATTGTCTCTTCAACACCTAAATATTGAGAAATATTTTTAAGTTTCAATTCTTTAATATTATTATCAATAATTTCCTCTAACTTATTAGGATTTAAAATAATTTCTGTAATTTTGCTTTTTTCATCAGCATCAAATAAATTAGGTTCAACCGAATCTATAAATTTTGATATATCATTGATGTTTAATTTTTCAATTTTCTTATTAGTTTGTGTTTCTATATAAGATTTTAAAAGCACTGAATAGTAATTATTATCGGACATAGTTTGCTTATTTTTAGCCTTTAGTGTTACTAATTTATGATATTTTTTATTAATAATTGCATTTTCTATCTTTAATTCAGAATTAACAGGATCTTTTTCTTGTTTTTGTCTAATGCAAGAATTTGCTACTAAAATTATTGGTACCGTTGTTAAAATACCTAGTGTGCTAAATATAAATTTATTTTTCATTAGTCTAAACCTCCTGCTAAAATTGTTAAATTTGTACTTGCTAAATAATCAATATAAATTTCCCTTACTTTGTTATAAATATCTTCTCTCTCTTTTTTGGTTCTATAATTAAATAATTTATCAACAGTTGACCGTATTTCAATTAATTGTGGTAATGTAACATAAATATTCACATCTCTTAAATCTTCATATTCATTAATATCATATTCTTCGTATGTTTCAACAACCACTTTTTCTATATATGCACTTTCGGAATCTGATTTATATTCTCTGCTCGTTTCCATTACTTCATCATAGAAGTAATCATATGTATGATAGAATGGGTAATGAAAATCTATATTAGCTACTGCTTTTAAATCAAATAAATTATTACGTTTATTTTCTAACTTTTTATTTGCTAAATAAGTTGTTAAAGCTAAAAATTCATCAGTGTCGTTAATATTATTTTTTAAATTTTCAACAAAATCTTCGAATGTTTTGTTTAAGTATGATAAAGTTATAACATTTGAGGAATTAGGTGATGTTATAAATCCAGCATCCTCTGCAATTACAGAGAGATCTAATGTATAGCTATCTTTAAAATATGAATCATTTATTAATAATGAATATAAGTCTGTTATATTATCATTTTTTATGAATTTCGAAATTTTTTCAAAATTAGGAATTCCAAACCCAACTTTTTTGTTTGAGTTATTTCTATTTTTTTCATTTGAACTCATTCCACTGTATTTCTCTCCAACAAAACTACCAGCTGCTAATAAAGATTTAAATTCAGGTAATGAAAATTTTCTATCAAATTTTGTTTGCAATAATGATAGCAGTCCCGTAATCATAGGAGCAGACATACTAGTTCCGGCAAAATCACGTGAATTTTTGACCTTAGAATTAAACTTAGAATTTTCATAATTATTAATAATATGTGAATAAATTTCTCCTCTTTTTAAATTATTTTCATATATATGTTTATCATCATTAGTATAGAAATCTCCATATGCACACACTAATGGTAATCCTTCTATTTCTTCACTATATTCGCTAAAATACGAAACTTCTCCATCATAAGTCATAGAACCAACATGAATAACATTTCCAACAGATTGTTTATCAATGAAATCACTTTTAACTTTGACAAGTTTATTAAATAAATTATCATCATTAATTATTCTTTGAATATCATTTTTATGTTCTTTTAAATAATTTGCAATATTACCATTATTAGCATTTATTTCGTATTCGAGCATATAATAATTTTCCTTTAATCATTTTCTTAATTCAAATAAGTCTTTTTTGCTATTACCTGATGAAACAACAAATGTTAAACCATATTTTGTAGCATATTTATTTAATATTCTGCTAAATTGAGTTGCTATAGCATCAATTGCATGAGGTTCATAATTTATTTTTTCTAATAATCGAAGAGCTCTATAAACTTGTATTGTTTCATAGTCTAGTAAATCATCATTTAATGTTTCATTATTTAAACCATCATATGTAAAGAGTTCTGTAATATATCCTAAACTTAAATTAATAATATTAACACCATTATCAATCATATATTGAATAGATTCTTCTAATGGATCAAAAACACCTTTCTTTTCTGTTTTATAGTTTAATGCAGCAAAATATATTTCTGCACTTGGGTTTATACCCATATCAGTTCCTACTATGGATGTAACAATTTGACTATGACTACCAATTCTAAAATAGTCTTTTTTCATTTTATTAAATGAAAAATTTTTATTCTTTGAAAGTAATAAAGTTTCATCAATATCATCTGTCTCGATAATACCTACTTTATTATGCTTATTTTCTATATAATTTTTATTTTCTGTTAAATTATCTGGTATATTGAGTTTTTTATAATATGCTTTAAACATATTAGTTACTCAATCATAACTGTCTTTGGAAATTGAAATATCAGAATTTTTGTTTAATTTTATATTTGAAGTATCATCAACTTTTAATGATACAATTGGAATTGAAATTATAGGTAAAAGACTACCTGCTAATAAAAATTTAATTAATTTATGTTTTTTCATTTTTGCTCCTTTGTTATTTAAAAAGAAGAGTTTATCACTCTTCTACTTTTCCTGAGTTTCGGAGTTTTAGTTCAAAAAATCTGTAAAAATTCAAATTAATTAAGATTCATATATCTACGATATATGGATTTTTAATTTACTTCTAAAAAAGTCCTTTTATTTACTTGTATTACTTGTATAAAATGGTATAATATAGACATGAAAAATAAGTTTATAGTTATCAAACACAAAAGAAAAGATCACACATATATTTCTATTGCAACATCAAATGGTTATGGAAAAGGATATGGTAACCAAGTTGGTATTGGTAGATTAGAAAAATTAGAAGAGCTATCATCAGATCCGATAAATGTAATAAAAAATGTTTGTGAAACATTATCAATTACTGATTCAAAAGAAAAAATCAAGCAAAGTATTATGTTTGCATTAAATTCTTCAAAAACAGAAGTTTACAATGTAAACTATGGGATAAATATCCTTTATGATTTGATTAATAAATTTGAAATATTTGATGCACTCCCAAAAACAAGACATAAAGAGCTTAATAAAATTCTAAAATACACAATTGCAAGCAGAATAATTGATGCAAATAGTTATATTTCAATACATAAAAATAAGTATAAATATGAAGATGCTCCAAACACTAGCAAAGATAGTTATTATGCCTTATTAAATCTTATCTATGATAATAAAGAAAACTTATTAAAAAGAATTAACAAAAAGTTATTAAAAATACATCAAGAAAAGTTGAACTAGTTTTCTATGATTCAACAACTATGTATTTTGAAAGTTTTTCACGTTTAGGTCTTAGACATAGTGGTTATTCAAAAGATGGAAAATTTAAAGAAGACCAAGTTGTTGTCGGTATGGCTACAGATGAAAATGGTATTCCCATTCATATCGAAACCTTTAAAGGAAATACTGCAAATTCTAAAACTTTCATTCCTTTTGTATTAGAAATGAGCAAAATTTATGAAATAAAAAATGTAACAATAATTGCTGATAAAGGTATGTCTACATCAAGTAACATAAGATTTTAGAACAAAAAGGGATAAATTACATAATTTCTTATCGTTTAAAATCGGGTGCAAAATCATTTAAAGATTTTGTTTTAGATGAAAGTAACTATGTAGGTAATGAAAACTTTAAACACAAAGAAGAAACAATTGTTTCTCTATACAATAAAAAACGTCCTAATGGAAAATTAAGACGTAGAATAGTTACATTTAGCAAAAAAGAGCTTTAAAAGATAAAGCTGATAGACAAAACTTAATTGATAATTTTAATAAATTGAAAAACAAAAATGGATTAGTTGAAACCGGTAAATTAACTGGTGGAAAGAAATACAAATTCTTCAAAAAAGTAGGTAAAGCTTTTTATGAATTAGACTATAAAAAGGTTCAAGAAGATAGTCAATTTGACGGTTATTATATTTATGAAACTTCGAGAATGGATTTAACGTCTGAAGAAATTGTTGAAATTTATGCAAAACAATGACAAATTGAAGAAAACTTCAGAACAATGAAATCATCATTACAAGTTAGACCTATGTATGTTTGAACAGATAAACATATTGAAGCACATATTTTATTATGTTTTATGTCTCTTGTTATCATGAAATTTTTACTTTACTCAGTTAACAAAACTCTAAAAGATACTGGTGTAATCGATAGATTTTCAAATGAAAGAGTTATAAAAGCAATTAAATCAGCTGAAAAAGTTGTAAAAGTTGTTGATGGTCAAATAAAAGAAGAAATTTATATACGAAATACTCAAAATTCAGATTATATTTCTGATTTCGAAACAATACAAACAATATTTTCAAAAATTGTACAAGTAATTTAGACATAAAAAATACGAATAGCCCTATTTTTAAGGACTATTCGTTTTTTAAACCTTTAAAACTCCGAAACTCAGGTATTGTTTCATAGTCTAGTAAATCATCATTTAATGTTTCATTATTTAAACCATCATATGTAAAGAGTTCTGTAATATATCCTAAACTTAAATTAATAATATTAACACCATTATCAATCATATATTGAATAAATTCTTCTAATGGATCAAAAACACCTTTCTTTTCTGTTTTATAGTTTAATGCAGGAAAATACATTTCTGCACTTGGGTTTATACCCATATCAGTTCCTACTATGGATGTAACAATTTGACTATGACTACCAATTCTAAAATAGTCTTTTTTCATTTTATTAAATGAAAAATTTTTATTCTTTGAAAGTAATAAAGTTTCATCAATATCATCTGTCTCGATAATACCTACTTTATTATGCTTATTTTCTATATAATTTTTATTTTCTGTTAAATTATCTGGTATATTGAGTTTTTTATAATATGCTTTAAACATATTAGTTACTCAATCATAACTGTCTTTGGAAATTGAAATATCAGAATTTTTGTTTAATTTTATATTTGAAGTATCATCAACTTTTAATGATACAATTGGAATTGAAATTATAGGTAAAAGACTACCTGCTAATAAAAATTTAATTAATTTATGTTTTTTCATTTTTGCTCCTTTGTTATTTAAAAAGAAGAGTTTATCACTCTTCTACTTTTATTATAAAACTTTTTTTATTTGTGTTATTAAATATTAATTTTGTGTGAAATTATTTCCTTAAGGCAAAATAAAAGATGCATAGCATGCATCATATGGTGCCTTAGACAGGACTTGAACCTGCACGGATTTTCTCCAGCGGATTTTGAGTCCGCAGCGTCTACCATTCCACCACTAAGGCATAAAGGTATAATTATTATACCTTTTTATTAATAGTTATTAGCTATTCTTTCGTAATTTTTACGGTTTTTAGCTTCATATGCTTGGAATAAATCATCATAATTATATCCTAGCATCACAAAGCTACCTAAAGCGATTTGAAAAGCTTTTAAGATGTTTTCTTTGCAAATATTTTTCATAATATCAGCAATAGCGATAAATAATTGTTGAAATTGGATGTTAATATCTTGACTTAAAATTAATGGCTCAATTTCTGGATCGATATCAAATTTATATGAAAAATTAACTAAAAAGTGGATTAAATCAGCAAACTCTTCAGTGACAGCTGATTTTTCAATATCTTTGTGAATTTTTCAATACTTAAAACTTTGAACTTCATTGATATATTCAGCAGCTTCAATAATTAAAGCTAAAGTTTTTTGAACTTTAATATCGTCTTTATTTAAGTTAGGATTAGCATCATGTGATTTTTTTGCAATTTGAAAATCTAATTCTTTTTGCATTTGGAATATTGTAGTTAAATTCATGTTTGAATTATATTACATTTTTTATAAAATGAAAAAAGCAAAGCCTAAGCTTTACTTTTCTGTGAAATATACTTGATTTTGTCACCTCGTCAAATATCGTTGATTTTGTCACCTTTGCTAGTAATTGTTTAAATTAGTTTTTAATAAAATTTAATACATGAAACTAAAAATTGATATTAAAACTAATAAACAACTAACTAATTTCGAAAGAAAACGTAAAACAAACTTTGAAATAATATCTTCAAACCTTGATAAACCTACTAAGACTCTTGCTATAATGACCGGTTTAAATGAAAGAAGTGTTATTAGATATAAAAAAGATATTTTGTCAGCTTTAAAAAATAAAAATCTTGAATTAGTAATATCTCATAAAAATAAATCGAATGGTAGACAGAAAGTCATAAGTGATCAAGAAATTTTGCAAATCTACAAAAATTATTTAAAAATCTCTGAAACGATAATAAATGTCGAAAAAACTACTAATCAAATTTCTGTTAAAGAATTCTGAGATTCATTCCTAGATGATTTGTATAAGAATAAAATTTCATATTGCAACTTGATTAAAAGATTTAATAGATTAGGATTAAAAACTATTCATACTACAAAAAGAGGAAGAAAAATACAACGAGATTACAAAAAAGCGTCTGACTCAGAAGTCACTTTATTATTGAAAAATGTTGAAAATAAAATAAAGCAAAACAAAATAGAAAGACAAGTCTTGAATCTGAATAAAAACTTATTATTTGGTGAGGTTATAGAAATAGATGCGCAGTGCGAACCTTACCTCATAAATCATGAACCAATTTATCTCTATCATGCAATTGATGCTGCAACAGGAATACTATTAGCTGTTTGATACGAAAAACAAGAAACAACATTAGGTTATCAAAGGCTTTTGGAAATAGTTTTCAAGAACTATGGATATCCAAAATTTATTTATACAGATAAAAGAAGAACATTTTGAGGATCTGAAAATACTCAAACTGCTTTTGAGAAAATTTTAAATTCAAAAGGAATTAGAGTAATATCTTCAAGTAATCCAAAACACAAACCTCATGTTGAAAGATCATTTAGAACAGCTTTAGATAAATATCCAATCTTTATTTATGAAAATCACTTATCCACTCTAAAAGATTTACAACTTAATGTGGATGGTTTTAAAAAATACTATAACAACAAACTAAAGAGACTTTTGAATAAGAAATCTGTTTTCAATAAAGAAGGAACTTTGAAAGAAAATTGAAGAGTTGATATTGAAATTGATAGAAAAATATTAAATGGAGTTGTTAGGTTTCAAGGTAAAAATTATGCAGCTTTTGATGAACTAGGCAAAAGAATAATTTTTTCGATTGGCTCAAATGTTGTGCTGGTTTATTCATCTGATGAGAATATTTATTTTAAGTACGGTAGCAAAAAATATTATGCAAAAGAACCGACAGGAAAATATTTAACTCCTACTGAAATATGAGCACTAGAAAAGGGATTAGATATATCAATACCAGCTGTAGAAAAAATAGCTAAGTTATACAGAAATAGCAATTCATTTTTTAATACAATCGACAAATACATAAATAAGATGTCTGCTTTATTATCAGAATTTTCTCATGATGATTTTGAAATAAAAAAGACAATGCGTGAACTCTTTCAGGAACTTAAAGCATTGTCTCAAAATGTAAAAAACGATATTTACGATGAATAAATATCGTTTTTATTTTATTACATTTTATGTTTTTATAAAGTGACAAAATCAAAGCTATTCTACAATAAAATGAAAAAAGCAAAGCCTAAGCTTTACTTTTCAAATTATTATTCATCTGAATTATCGTCAAATCCGAATTCATCATCACTAATTTGATTAATATCTTCATCGATAAAGTCAAATGTTTCTGGATTTTCTTCGTCTTCTGTTTCAAGTCCGCTACGTAAATCTAATGAATCATCTTCGAATGAAAGTGGAATTTCGATATCATCAAATGATGCATTGATTTCTGCTTGTTCTTCTTCACTTAATTCAACATTCATCATTTCAGGATCAATTTTACCTGTGAAGTAACTACGAGGATCTCTAATGTCGTATTTACCTTTTAATTCATAATTTGAATTTGTTCCAGCAGGGATTTTGTGTCCTAAAATAATGTTTTCTTTAAGTCCTTCTAAGTAATCAACTCTTTTTGCAATTGATGAGTTAACTAAGATTTTAGCTGTTTCTTGATATGAAGCAGCAGCAAGGAATGAATCACTAAGTAAAGGAGTTTGTTTAGCTCCACGGATTTTTACTTCTCCATAAGCAGGACGTTTTCCAGCAGCAAGAAGTTTTCCGTTTTCTCTTTGATATACAAATGTATCAACTAAGCTTCCTGTAAAGAAGTTTGAGTCTCCTGGATCTGTAATCATAATTTTTGAAAGCATTTGACGGATAATAATTTCGATATATTTATCTGAAATTGTAATACCTTGAAGACGGTAAAGTCTTTGAACTTCTTTAAGTAAGTAGTTTTGCACAGCTCTTGTGTCAGCAGCTTCAAGAAGTTGGTTAAGGATAATTGGTCCTTCAAAAATCTTTTGACCACTTACAACTTTATCACCGAGTTTTACGCGAAGTTTTTGTGAAACTTTTCCAGCATATTCAGTGATTTCTACAGTTCCATCAAGTTTTTTACTTGCAACTTCAACCACCATCATATCTGTACTGTCTTTTCCGTTTTTATCTTTAGCAGGTGCGATAGAAATTACTTCACCATTTACTGTTGAAATAACAGCAGGTTTTCCTCATGGGAAGTCGTAAGCATCGATAAGCTCGATAAGACGACCAAACCCACCAGTAATATCTTCTACCCCAGCAACCCCTCCGGTGTGGAATGTACGCATGGTAAGCTGTGTTCCAGGTTCCCCGATTGATTGGGCAGCAACAACTCCGACAGCTTCTCCGATATTTACAATTCTGTTTGTAGCAAGGTCTTTTCCATAACAGTGCTTACATACCCCATTTTTGGTGTGACATGAAAGTACTGAACGGATTTCAACTTGACTTTGGTTGTATTCGTTAACAATTTTATCTGCTAATTCAGGTGTAATTAAGGTATTTGCAGCAACAAGTTCGTTTCCGTTTTCATCATAAATAGCTTTGTTAGTAAATCTTCCTTCAATTCTTTCTTGAAGTGATTCAATAACTGTATCTGTTTTAGTATCTTTGATATCTTTAACAACGAATCCAAAGTCAGATCCACAATCATCTTCTCTAACAACAATTCCTTGAGCAACATCCACAAGTCTACGTGTTAAGTATCCAGATTTAGCTGTGTTAAGCGCTGTATCTGTAAGCCCTTTTCTGGCCCCGTGAGTTGATGAATAGAATTCATATGCTGTAAGTCCACTAAGGAATGAAGACTTAACAGGAATTTCAACTGTTGAACGAACCACACGGTCGTTTTCTGCATCGGCTTTAAGAACTTTGGTGTTGTTGTTCATAAGTCCACGCATACCAGCAAGCTGTGTAAAGTTAGATGAGTTCCCACGAGCTCCTGAGGTGAACATCATGAATAATGGGTTATCAATATCTGATTTTGTAACTTCTTTAAGGTCTTTTTCGATAGAATCCTTAACTTCTGATCATTTTTGAATTGTTAATGTATAACGTTCATCATCTGTAAGGTATCCTTCTTCAAAGAATTTCTTAAGTTGGTCTGTATATTCTTCCCCTTGTTTAATTTTTTCAGCAGTAGTATCAAGTGTTGTAATGTCATTCATTGAGATTGTTGTACCTGATATTGTTGAAAATCTAAATCCAAGGTTTTTAATATTATCAAGAATTGATGCAACGTAGTTTGTGTAATCAAATCATACTTTATCAAGAACTTTTGTATATTCGTTTAATGTTCAAACTGGACGTTCGTGTTTTTCTGCAGTAGGATTTTTCTTGCTTCATTCGTAGTTAATAGCTTCAAAGTGTTCTTTAATTGAGCTAGAAATAATTCTTGCATGTTCTGTTGAGATTAATTCACCATTGTAATCTCTAAGGTCAGCACATTCAAAGAATCTATCTTCGAAATTATCTTGTGTAGTTTCATTTATTACTGAAGCAATATCTTCAATCGTTACTACAGCAACGTATTTTTCATATACACGACGAATAATTTTAGCAATATCTTTTTTGCTTAATGCAAGATTTACCGGCATTTGAGCAATTTTAGCTCTGAAATCATCCCCATAGTTAAGTAAGTATTTATCTAAGTCTTTTGTAGAAGTATCAATTTTTTCACTTTCGCTTACTTTGATGCTTCCATCATCTTGCATAACTTCTTTTCTAGTTACGTATTTACCAAAGATAAATTCAAAATCAAATGGGAAAGCACGGTTAAGGATAAATTTACCAACTGTTGATACTAAGTAAGGTGCATTTGTATATTTAGAAACTGATTCTTTGTTAATTTCTGAAATAGGAAGCACAACTCTTGTGTGAAGTGTGATGTAACCGTTTTCGTAAGCTAACATCATATCATCAAATGTTGAGTAGTAATTTCCTTCACCTTTAACTCCAGCTTTTTCAATTGTAAGGTAGTAAAGACCAAGAATCATATCTTGAGATGGGTTAATAATAGGTTCTCCATCTTTAGGTCCAAGAATGTTTTTAGAAGCAAGCATAAGTTCTTTAGCTTCTCTAACAGCTTGATCTGAAATTGGAACGTGAACCGCCATTTGGTCCCCATCGAAGTCAGCGTTGAAAGCTGTAGTTACAAGTGGGTGAAGTTTAATGGCTTTACCACGGATTAAAACCGGTTGGAAAGCTTGAATTGAAAGACGGTGAAGTGTAGGAGCACGGTTAAGAAGTACTGGACGTCCTTCGATTGCTTTTTCTACATATGGTCAAATTACTGGGCTAAGAGTTTCAATCATTTTCTTAGCTGATTTAACACTAGTAATTGAAGGTTCACCTTTAATTAATTCTTTAATAATTCAAGGTTCAAATAATTTAGCAGCCATATCACGAGGAATACCTACTTCGTGCATTCTAAGTGATGGACCAACAACGATAACACTACGTCCTGAGTAGTCAACACGTTTTCCAAGTAAGTTTTGTCTGAAACGACCTTTTTTACCAGTTAAGGCATCTGAGATAGATTTTAAAGGATGAGAATCTTTTGATACAACTGGTGTAGGTTTTTTTCTAGCATTATCAATTAAAGCGTCAACCGCTTCTTGAATCATACGATATTCGTTTTGCTTAATAAGCATAGGAGCATCAGCTTCATTTCATTTTGCTAAACGGTTGTTTCTAATAATAATACGACGGTAAAGTTCGTTAACATCACTAGTTGAGTGTCTTCCACCATCAAGTTGAACTAATGGACGAAGGTCAGCAGGGATAACTGGAAGGTTGTAAATTAACATGCTTTTTGGATCTTGACCAGATTTAATAAATGAGTTAATAACAGTTAAACGTTTATATAACTTAGATCTGTCTTGTTCTTTTGTTGTAGAAAGACCATTTTCTAAATCCATTTCAGCATTAATTTTATCAATTTCTTCTTGTACAGCTGCTGCTTCTTGTTCTAAGTCAATGTGAGTAAGTAAGTATTCAATTGCTCTAGAACCTGTGTCGATTTTAGCATCTGAATATTCATGGATAATTTCGTTGTATTGGTAGAAATCAATCCCGAAATCTTTCCCGATTTTTGATTCAGCATATTCTCTAAGTTCTTCTAATGCTGTTTCAATATCTTCGTATTCATCTGTACCTTTTTCATAGTTACCAAGCATTTCAATTAATGCAGCTTCATAAATGTTTGCGGCTTCATTAATATCAATAATTGTGTTCTTTTTAAGACTTGAAAGGTTACCAGCTTCAAGTACGATGTGAGATTTATAGTAAATTAATTTTTCTAAATCTGATTTAGTTACTTGTTTTGTTGAGTCAGCAACTCTAAGTCCAAGTAATTTAGCAATAATTGAGTGATCGATTTTGAAGAATCAGAAGTGTACCACTGGGTTGTGTAATTTAATGTGTCCCATTCTGCTTCTACGTGTGATTTTAGGTAAAATAACAGGTCTATATTTTTCACAAGCAGGTGTTTTAGTACATACTGAATTTTCATCACTTTTCTTATATTTAGTATTACAAATAGGACATTTGTAATCTGTAACAGGTCCGAAAATTAATTCATCAAATAACCCGTCTTTTTCAGGTCTATATGATTTATAGTTAATTGTTTCAGGTCTTGTAACTTCACCATGTGATCACTCTAAAATATCTTTATCTGTTGCAAGAGAAAGAGTAATCTTATTAATTTGTTCAACTAATTCTTCTGTTTCTTTATCAAAATTATTCATAATCTTCTCCTCCGCTTACTTCGTTTGTGTCAACATATTGATATTGACTGTGATCTACATTTTCTTCTTCATCAATACTTCTAGTTGAAGTATCAAGTTTCATTCCAAGTCCTTTAAGTTCATAACTAAGAACGTTAAATGATTCAGGAACTCCTGGATTTGGTAATTCTTTACCAGAAACTAATGCTGAATATAAAGCATTACGTCCGATGATATCATCTGATTTATAGGTAAGAATTTCTTGAAGCACGTTTGTTGCTCCATAAGATTCGATAGCTCATGTTTCCATTTCCCCGAATCTTTGTCCCCCATTTTGAGATTTCCCTCCAAGTGGTTGTTGTGTAATAAGTGAGTAAGGCCCAACACTACGAGCATGCATTTTATCATCAACCATGTGGTTAAGTTTAAGCATGTACATAACACCAACTGAAATAGGTTTATCAAATTTTCTTCCAGTAATTGGGTCAATAAGAGTTTGTTTTCCACTCTTATCAAGTCCAGCTTCAACAAGTGCGGCTTCGATGTCAGATTTTTTAACCCCATCAAATGATGGTGTAACGAATTTAACACCTAATTTTCTAGCAGCCATACCAAGGTGAAGTTCAAGTACTTGACCAATGTTCATACGAGAAGGAACCCCTTGTGGGTTAAGCATAATATCAAGTGGTGTACCATCTTCTAAGTAAGGCATATCTTCTTCAGGTAAAACAATAGAGATAACCCCTTTGTTACCGTGACGACCAGCCATCTTGTCCCCAACTTTGATTTTACGTTTTTGTGCGATTGACACTTTAATAATTTTATCTACGCCTTCTTCAAGTGTATCTCCAGCTTCACGTGAAAGAACTTCAACATGAATTACTGTACCAGCATGTCCATTTTTAACTTTTAATGATGTATCTTTAGTTGTTTGTGGACGTTGTTGAAGAATAGCCATAAGAAGTTTTTCTTCTTGAGATGGGTTATCTTCTCCTTTTGGTGAAAGTCTACCTACTAAAATATCTCCAGGTAGCACTTCTGAACCAACTTTAACAATTCCTCTTTCATCTAAGTGTCTTAGAGCTTGTTTTGAAACGTTTGGAATATCGTTTGTTAAGATATCATCTCCAGCACGTGATGTTCTGAATTGAATTGTTTGTTCTTCGATGTGAATTGATGTATAAACATCATCTTTTACAAGTCTTTCATTGATGATAACAGCATCCTCAAAGTTATATCCGTTTCATGTAGTGAATCCTACAAGCACGTTTTTACCTAGAGCCATTTCTCCATCTTTAAATGAGCTACCATCAACAAGTAAGTCACCTTTTTCAACTTCTTGTCCAACTCTTACAATTGGTCTTTGTTGAATTAATGTTCCTTGGTTACTTCTTTCGAAGTTTCTTAAGCTATATCTATCTGTGTTACCTTTTTCGTTTTTGATCATAATTTTTGATCCATCAACAAATGTAACAACTCCAGGGTTTTTAGCTACTAAGTTATATGATGAATATTTAGCAATATCAGCTTCAATACCTGTTGCAACAAATGGTGCTTCAGCTTGAAGAAGTGGAACTGCTTGACGTTGCATGTTTGATCCCATAAGTGCACGGTTAGCATCGTCGTTTTCAAGGAATGGAATAGCAGCAGCAGCAACTGAAACGATTTGTTTTGATGAAACCTCAATAAAGTCGATATCTGCTGGTGTTCCTATAATATAGTTATAATCACGTCTGATTGTTAAATATGGATCAACTATTCTATTTGAATCATCAACTTTAACTGAAGATTGAGCAAATGAGAACCCAATTTCTTCAGCAGCTGTTAAGTAGTGAGTTGTTGAATAATCAACTACACCATTATTAACTTTGAAATAAGGAGTTTTTAAGAATCCTAATTCATTAACTTTTGCATATGTAGCATAGTTAAGGATAAGTCCGATGTTAGGTCCTTCAGGTGTTTCGATAGGACAAATTCTTCCGTAGTGAGTTGCATGAACGTCACGAACTTCGAATTGTGCTGTATCACGGTTAAGACCACCAGGCCCAAGTGATGTAACACGACGTTTATTTGAAACTTCAGCAAGTGGGTTAATTTGATCCATGAATTGTGAAAGTTTTGAAGAGTTAAAGAATTGCTTCATTTGGTTTGTGATAAGTTTGTTATTCGTAACATTCTTAGCCGTAACTTTATCAGCTTCTTTAGCCCCCATACGTTCACGTGTAGCTTTTTCAAGTTTTGTTAAAGCAACTTGTAATTGACCTTCAAGTAATTCACCAACTGAAACAATACGTTTGTTTGTTAATGAATCCGGATCATCATCTTGTCCAATTCCATCGATTAAATTGAAGTAGTAGTTAATTGCAGCAACAATATCTGAAATTAAAAGATGTGTTTCTGTTGATTTAGGATCGTTTCCGATTACTAAAACAGGTTCTTCAGGTTTTTCTTCCATTCATTTTCTTGTTGGATAAACTCTTAATTTAATGATGTTAATTCTTTTTGAAAGTGTTTTGTTTTGTTGAGTTAATCTATGGTAAACAATTTCTGGGTCAATTCCAGGAATTTTTTCACTTCTAATTAAACCTTCATCAAAAGCGTTTTGAATTTCTTTAGCTTTCTTGATGTCAATAAATGTTCCAGCTGGGAATAAAACAATTTTTTCCCCAGGTTCTGATGAACGAACAATAAAGTCATCTGCTAAATATGTATTTGTAATACGGTCAATAAGAGAAAGTTTCTTATTAAGCATGTAACGTCCTGTTGTTGATAAGTTGTAACGTTTTTTATCAAACAACATTCCAGGAATAAGTGAACGTTTAGCTTCTTCAGAAATACGATCTCCTTTTCTAAGACCTCTGAAAAGTTCTTCTTGACATGCATCAAGAATTTCTGCTTCAGTCATTTCTGTGTTTTGGATTAATTTATCTTTCTTAAGTGTTTCTTCTAATAACTCACTTGTTCCAAATAAATCTTGGATTGTTTTAACTGTAAAACCAAATGATCCTAAGAATGTAGCTAAGTTAACATTCTTGTTTTTATCAATTTTGATTTTAACTGTATCTAAAGTTGAAGATGTAACTTTGTGAGATACTTCAAGTCAAGAACCGATTCTAGGTAAAATTTCAAGTTTGTTGAATAAGTCATCTGATTGCTTATTACGAACACCAAGCCCAAAGTATGCACCTGGTGAACGAATTAACTGAGAAACGATAACTTTTTCAGAACCATTGATGATAAAACTTCCACCTGAAGTCATGTATGGAATTTCTCCAAGTAAAACTTCATCAATTTTAACTTCTCCAGTATTTGTAATTTCTCTTTTTAAGCTTACATAAACTTTAACGCTAAAGTTAATCCCTTTAGCTTTTGCTTTTTTGATTTCTTCGCTTTCGCTAGTAATCTTTTTAAATGGTAATTCAAGTCTAACTGAACCCTTAACGTAATCTAAACGTACTTCTTTGTTAGCAGCTTCAATTGGGTAAACTTCTAAAAGACATTCTTGAATTCTTTTGTTAATAAAAAGTTCGAAACTTTCTTTACTTGTTTCAAGAATATCAAACAAAGGTAAAGATTCTTTTGTTACAGAATAATCTCTTCTCTCTGTAATAGGACCAAATTTACGAATTTTATAATTTTTTTGCTCCATGTATTATTCTCATCCTTTCTGAAAATATAGACCTTGAAATATAAAAAATACATTTATAAAAATGTATATATACGTAAGGTAAATAAATTTTAACACAAAAAAATATTTTTTAATGCTGAAAATTTTCTTTTTTATTAATTAAAAAGTTGAACGTCCACCAAAGGGAAAAATTGAGTAGTTCCTCAATATTGCTGTAGAAATTTTACTAAATTTGCAAAAAGAGTATGCAAAAACACAGCCGGGGCTGGAAATGCGATATTTTTCTTAAATAAAACTATTGAAAAACTCTGAAGTTTTTAGTCTTATTTTTCTACCTGTTTTATCATCAATATACTCTCTATATTGGTCGTTTATTGCGATAAACATTTGAAAAATATATTCATCATTAACATATCTAGGAAACTTGCCTTTTGGTAAAAAGTTTCTGATTTTTTTATGAGCATTTTCTATGCTTCCTTTTTGTCATGAAGAATATGTATCGCACTTATAAATAACTGGTATTTGTTTAATTTCATTTAACTTTACATTTTCAGAACCATTATCAATGGTTAAAGATAATATTGTTAAATTATGATGGTTAATTAGTGTAATAAGCGCTTCTTTAACCAATTCAGCATCTCGCCGTGTTAAAATCCCAAATAACATTCTCGTTTTTCTTTCGAGCAATGTTAAAATACATCATTTAGCTCTTAAATTAAGTATTACAGTGTCCATTTCATAATGACCAAACTCTTCTCTGTTTCTTATAGATAGCGGAGCTAAATGTATAGAAATTCCAAAATTAATCTTTGTTGATTGAGTTCCTTTTGGCTTTTTCTTCTTATTTTGCTGTTTATCTCAATGAGCTTTAGATATTCCTCTTTTGATTTAATAATAAATATTGAAAAATCTATTTCATGTACATAATCACAATCCATAAAGTCATAAAAAGCCTGCGGTGTAGGGACAAAAGCATTTTTATCTTCCAATTGCTCTTTATAATAATCAAGAAATGTAGCAACAGATATAAGTGGTTCAAATTTCTTTTCATCAATAGAAATTTGTTGTCCTTTAGATAAAAGTTTTTTAACTCGTTTGTGTTGTTTACTTCAGTATTTTGAAAAGCGAACAATATCTTTTCATTTTAATAAGGTATTTTGCCTTAATTGTTCAACTGGATTTTTAATATTTTCTATTTTATATTTATATCACTCATGATGTGAAACTTTAAAAATAGTTGTTAATCTCTTTCCACAATTACTACAGAATTTATATGAGTCTTCTGCTTTAAGATCTAATGTGGCTAGTTTTAAATTTTGCTTCAAAATTTTATTTGATATATTCATCAATTTTGCAATTTCAGTAAGTGAATTTGCTGTTTCAAAATGTTTAAACATTATTGCGAGTTTTTCAATGTTAAAATTTGTGATTTTCTGTTCTCTGATGCTATTTATTTCTTTATGCATCTTGTTTATATTTTCATTATTTAATGAATCCATAATCACAAAATGGTGGTATGCTTCTCTTTGTGTTTTTAATGCAACAGTCTTGTAAACCTGCTCCTCAATTTTTATACAAAAAATACTTTTTTTATTATATTTATTCTCGATTAACATATAATAAGTGTGGTTCCTTTCTTTTTGAAGCAATATTATTATAACAAGGAACTACAAAAAGCTGTTAACCCACTGTTTAGGTGGATTAGCAGCTTTTTAATTTATAAAATTTTCTTTTTTAGTGTATAAAACTGCAAGCAATTTTTCGCAGAAAAAATGACTGATTTCACTATGAAATCAGCCGATATTTTATTAAGAATTAATTACTTTTAAGACTTGAAATAAGGCGTTTTTGGAACTTTTCGTATTTAGCAGTAACTGTTAAATGTTGAGAATTATTTTTGTTGGTGAATTTTTCTCAAATTTTGGATTTATATATTCAAAATGCAACTTCAAAAAGTATAAATGTGATATATGCAGGTAAAATAACTGGAAAAATCTTGTTATATTGCAATGTTCTTTGATATTCATTAATTAAAGAATAAATACTAATATTCGCAAATGTTCCATAACTAATTGAATTTCTTAAGCAATCTTCTGATTGGAAAATAAATACTGCTAAAAGTTGTTTATTAATATAAGGGATAATATATCAAGTATAGACTTTTAGTTTACTTCATCCTAGAGCATAAAAGCGTTCAATTTTAGTTGCTGATATTGTATTAATGCTTTCAGCTATTTGCTTTGTTAGTTTTCTGAAACAAGAAATAACCAGAGCAATAGTTATAGCAGCATATGAGTGCATTAAAGGGTTAAAAATTAAGAATCAAATAAAAGTAGGAATAACTTTAAAAATAATTAATCCGATTTTACTTAAAATAACATTGTAATTTTTATTAATTCTCTCCGCTAATACATAAGCATAAAGTAAAGCAAAAATATAACCAAAAACTAACGCTACATAACCTTGTTGTAGGATTAATCAGTAATCTAGCATTAAATCATTTCAATTTATATTAGTAAAATCAAATTTAAAAACTAAGCTAAAATAATCCTCTAAAGTTTTGCTGTAGACTGATTCACTTCTTAGGGATATTAATCCTCAAATCACAATAGCAATATAAACTAAAGTCATTAATCATAAAACATATTTTTTTCAATTATATTTAAGTGATTTAATATCTTTTATACTTGGATTCGAAATTGCTTTTGATACTAAAAGAACTTTATTTAAGGCAAATAAAATTAATTCCACTAGCAAAATAAATAAAGCAATAAAAAGTAAAGTAATCCCAAGCGAATCTTTATATACTCTTAAATTACCAAAAACTACTCCTAAACCAGATATTCCAACTAAACCTAAAATAGTTAATCATCTAATATTAGATTCATAAGACATAAAGAAATTTAAGAAAAATTTAATTCTGATATTTAGATAAATATTTTTATAAAATGATTTAATTTTGCCGCTTCCAAGACTTATATCTTGATAATATTTTTTAGTAGAGCAGGATTCTATTAAATCAGCAATATAACGATTCATTCATAATCAAGTAAACCAAAAATAAAGCACAAATGAAGCTAGCATTGCACTAAAAGCATCCTTAAATAGCAAAATAAACACTATCACAGGAAAAGCTCTTAAAAGAAGAATAATAGTTTTTATTAAATAAGAAAAAGTCTTATGTTTATGGATGTTGCTAGCTGAAAAATATCCAGTTATTATTGCTAATAAAAATCCAGAAAAAGTACCTAGTGTAACTCCTTTTAAAGTTATTAAGAAATAATTTCAGTTAACTAACCATAAATTTTCACTTAATGCGTTACTAGTTGAATTAAATGCAAAAATTGACTTGAAATTACTTCAAGATTTTCCCCATTGAGGGGATGCGACAAAATAAAAGAATTTTAAGTTGTATAAAGCATAAAATAAGAAAGAAACAGCTAGAAGAATACTGATATATTTTAGTATTCTTTTTTGCTTAATCTTACTATTAAATATTTGTTTATTCATCAAAGTAAATTAACAATTCCTCTTTATCAAATTGTTCTTTTGTAATTATCTTTTGAATTTTTCCGCTTTTTACAGCAATCAGCTTATCACAATATTGCATTGCTAAATCTATATCATGTATAGCTGTAATAATTATTTTGTCGTTTTTAAGTCTTAAAAGGTGATTGTAAACCTTTTGCGAATTGTTTAAGTCTAAATTACTGGTGATTTCGTCACAAATTAAAATCTCAGAATTTTTAAATACTCCTGAAATAAAGTTAAATCTTTGTTTTTGACCAGTTGAAAGTTGATTTAATGGAGTTAAAGCATATTTTTCAACTCCAAATTGATTAAATAAACTTCATAAGATATTAATTTGTTCTTTAGTGAGAATTTTTCAGTACTTATTTCAAATATTAGAATATGCATTAAAGTTATACAAAATGTTTTTGTAAGCATCAAGATCATTTAAACTAAGCGTTTCGGAATCAGTGAATGAAATGTTATTTTTATATTGTTTTAATTGTTTGTTTTTTAATTTTAAAATATTTTGACCATTATATAAAATTTCGCCTTTTAACACTATACTAAAGTCAAATATGGATTTTAGTATAGTGCTTTTTCCTTCACCACTTTTTCCAATAAGACCAATTATTTCGTTCTTATTAATTTCAAAATTTAAGTCACTTAGTACTTCTGCACCTTCATAACTTAATGCAACATTCTTAAATTTAAGCATTATTCTCCTAATGAATTTTTAATTGTGTTTAAAACTGTTTCAATGTTGCTTTTTCCAAAGTCACTGAAACCAACGTTTTTTCCTCATGATACTTCATTACCTGATAAAGTATTTTTTAAAGCATCATAAATTATTTTGTATTGATTATCTGTAATTCTTTTAGATAAAAGTCCAATATTAAAAGGAAGTGGATCAGTTAGAGTTAGAAAACTAATCGTTTCCCCTTGTCTTGTAGCTGGATTAGTAGCATAAGCAAACTTAATTTTATCTTTAAAATGAGTTCAGCTATAGCTACCTTCATTATCAAAAAAGATGTGAATATCTTTATTTTTTTCTTCTGAGGCTTTTGATAATTTGACATTTTCATGAATCTTATTTGGGTTTTTTATTTTTAAATCCTCTAATGATTCGAATTGTTTCTTTTCAGAATTAAAATGTTTTTTCATTAAAGCTTCAGGCAAGATGTATTTGCTTCCTGAATCAGGTTTTCCAATCCCTAATCCATAAGAAATAAATTTATTTAAATTTTTATCATTTCAAGCTTTAACAATTTCTGCTGTCGTACTTTTATCTGCAACAATAGCTATCAAACCTCTTTGATATGAGACATTATTGTCATTATAAAAAGCTTGATACAATGAACCATCTCACTGATTTCCTGGTTTAGGTTCATTTCATTTTTCTGATCAACGAATTTTATCAAATACAACTTGTTCATTTTTAGCAGCTTGTTGTAAGTTCTCACCATTGTTGGTGTAAAATGCATTTAAAATATCTCCATTAAACTGCTTGGTGTAGGTTTGGATGACATTTGAATTCACTTCGTTTTCAATTTCTTTTTCATTTCCAATAATAGAACCTACAGAAATAAATCCTAAATCACTTTCGCCTTTAGTTAAAGAATCCACTACCACATTGTATGAATCACTTCCAGCATCCACTAAAGTAATTTTAAACTTCATATCTAAATGACCATTATTTTTTAAATAATCATTCATTTGAGTTTCGAGTTTATTTTTATACTCATTTAAATTAGTTTCATTCATGCTTGTTGGCTTAATTAGTGAAAGCTTAATTTCACTGTTATTTGAACATGAAACCATTGTTGCAATAGGACTAAAACCTAATGCAGCAAGTAATAAAAGTTTTAATTTGTTTAACTTCATAAAAAAATCCTTCCTGGACAGAAAGGATAGTAAAAGAGAAGACTCGCTACGCTAGTATTAACTAGATCAGCTTATAAGAGTATTTCTCAACCTGTAAAAACAAGTACCTCTGTCCTTGGAAGTATTATATAAGATTAAAATAATTTATCAATATCTTCGGGCGAAATATTTTCAACATAAACTTTATTTTTTTCTGTTGCTATTTCTTTAGTAAATTGTTTATCTCCTGCATCATAAGGTTCAGGTACAAACTTAGTATTTTCTTGAGTTAAAATTACTTCATCACCCTCAAAAACAGATTGGAAGAAATCATTTATTAATGTATCTGAAAGTTTGGTATTATTGAATTCTTTTTGCTTTTGAGGAAGTTTATTAGTATTAATTAAAGTTCAAGTTTGATACTCATTTAAAGTACAATAAACAAAATGGGTTGGTTGGGTGTCTAAATAATAAATTGCTGGATAAATGAATAATTGCACATAATCTCGGTTTAATTGTTGATTTAATGAATTAATTTTACCTTTTAGTAGCATTTTTAAATCTGGATTAATTGGTTTTTTCAAGACTTCATTAACTTTTCCACCTTCAAGCAGTTGCATATCATTAAAGAAGTAAACATAATCGAATGAATTTTTAATAACTTCTAAATCTGAACTGATAAAAATTGTAGTAATATCATTTACCTCAATTAATTTAAATAAAACTCTCATAAATTCGCTTTTTTCAAACTCATTAATTTGTTTTAAGCTATCTTGAATAAATAAGATTTGAATTTTATCTAAACTAAATTTAGTTAGCTTAATTTTAGCTTTATCTACTACATCAAGGTCCTTAAAAGGTTTAATGTAATTAGGAATTGAAATTGAAGATGTTTCAAATGACTCAATAAAACGAATCATAGCAGCCGAATTAAGCAGTAAGCACTTATTAGCTTTTTGCTTATTAGAAGCATATGAAATCATTAATAAAATAAGATTAAACATTCAATTTGTTGAAATAAAATGTTTAAATTTTTCAATTTCTAAAATATAGCTAAAATATGCCTCATTTTTATTTGGGGTAGCTTTAAGAATTTTATCTAAACAAGCAGAAATATCTCTTTGAGTTTTTTTAACATTAGACTTAAGGCGATTAAGTTTAAACTCTTTAGATTTTAATAAAGAATTAAATAACTTTTCTTTAGAATATTTCGATCACTCTAATTCAGCTTGAGCATATTTAATTTTTTCTTCTAAATCATGCACATCTACGATATTTTTATAATCAGAAATATGATTGTACTTCTTGTTCTTAATAGCCTCAATTGCTTTTTTATTGTTTCTAATATTGCTGTTTCATTCTTCTGCAGTATTTTTTGAAATAGTTATGTATTCTTTAATATTAAATGAGAATTCTTGTGAGATAAAATCCTTAATTTTCTTAACTGTAGTGTTTTTATATTTGTTTCTAATTTCTGTAAAGTTATTATTAATAAAAATATTAATTTCAGAATCAATTTCATTTTTCAGATTATTTAATTGTTTCTCATTTAAATATTTTAATTTATCAAAATTAAAGATTCAAATATTTAATTCTTTTCTCTTAATTAAAATATCTTTAAGCAAATCAAAATATTCTTCATTAATATTTTTTAAGAAATGTTTTTTCTTTTCAAGTAAACTAATTTCCTTACGGATTAAATTAATTTCAGCAATCATTACTTTCTTTGAATACTTAACTGTAGCATTTTTCAGATTTTCGTAGAAATTAATTTCTGTTTTAAGATCTCTTATTTTTAAATCATTTTCTACTTTAATTAAAGAAACATTATTTATTTGGTTCATATAGGCAAGTCGAATCTTACCTTCATCTATGAAACTTTTTTGTTCATTAATATTGCTGGTTTGGATTTCAGATTCTAAAAAACGATATTGATTTTTTAATTCTTTGAATAATTCAAAATATTCTTTTATTACTGAAATCATGTAATTATTAGCTAAAAAGATAATATTATCTAATGTGTTTTGTTTATTTTGCACATCATTATTATTAATTTTAAGATAACTCTCTGTTGCTTGTTGAAATGTTTTTAAAAACTCATTATTCATGTCCAAAATATTAGATGAATGAAGTCTAAGAATATTGAAAATAATATTTTTCAGTGTGTAATCTAAATTTGAATAAATACGATTTAAATTAGTTAAATTAGCAGCATGTGTAATTGAATGCAAACAATCTTTTCATAGCTCGTACAAAGGGATATTAGTATCATCTTGATTAATAATTTCACTAATATCAAAGTAAGCAATTTTATTTAATAATTCTTTTTTCTTAGTAGTAAAGTTAGCAGCCTTATTAAAATCAAAATAACTTTTAGCATGTGGATTAAAATATGTTACTGCACTATTAGGATCATGTAAAACAAAACTTGCTATTTTTGAAAATACCAAGTTTCTATTATCATCCGGTACATAAAAAGCAGTTTTAACCCCATGGTATAGGTCTATACATGGTATTGAAATATTAGTTTCAGGTCAAAAAGTGTATTTGCTTTTTTTGTATCCTTTATTAACAAATATGTTTTCTATTCTTAGAATTTTATGTTCTTTAGACATTTCACCTCTTAGTATGATAAATGATCATTTTTATTAATTAATTTAGAAACAACCATATATGAGTAGTAAATAACAAAGACATTAAATCAAATCTTAATTGGACTAGTTAAAATATGTTGTGTAATTCAAACAAAGATATCTTGATCATTTCCGTTTCCTAATGAATAAAGATCAGCAAAAGATAAAATTGGAATGTTAATTAATTCTAAGAAAGCACAGAATACTATAATAGGCACAAACACTAAATATTTACTTGTTTTCATAAAGAATCTACCAACAAGCACAAAAACAACTAGTAAACTCATACCTGAAGTCATTAGCGCAAGTAAAACTCATCTGTTTTTAATAAATCCATTCGAAATAATATCATCGCTGACTTTAAAGCCTATGAATCAGGCTATTACGGAAATTGCAACTAATAAAAATAGCGTTCCTGAAATACAATAAATATTTTTAAGTTCACGATTTGAAGAGTCTTGGTCAATAAATTGACGTTTGTTATTTAAAGCAACAATTTTATTAGCAATTTGAATTGCTTTTTTTCTATTTCCGGAAGCAGATTCAAATTTATATTTATATGCTAATAAATTAATTTTAATTGATAAACGGTTTAAACGGTATTCTTTTGAGAAAGCAAACTTTAAAAAGTTCATATAATAAAGTCCAAAAAGCCCTGAAATTAAACCGTTAACAGCTGTAGCAACAGTATACATTGGATTATATCCAGCAGGTGGTACGAATAAAAGTGAAATTAAATCAGCTACAATTCCGACAAACACCCCAATAACTGGACCGAAAATAAATCCTGAGATTTTAACCGGTAATCCGATAAAAGAAAATTTATAAGAAGGGATATTAACAATAGGGATAATTTGTGCAGCAACAACTGTGAAAGCAACTGAAATAGCAATTAAAATAGCAACAAAGACCATTTTTTTAATAGTTCATTTAGGAAATAATCCTAAATCCGATAATTTAATTTTTATTTTTTTAACTGGTTCTAATGTCGCTTTTTTCATATTTAAATTTTATAATATTTAGCTTAAAATACAAAAATATTCCAAAGATTTCTCCTTGAAATATTTGAATTTAAAATTACTTTTTATTCTTTTTGCTTTGTTGCTGTGAAATAGCTCTTTTTAACTCAAAATCTGAACGATATAAGTAATCATCAATTGCTTCAGCTAACCCATCTTGCTCCACTGCGCTGGTATAATATTTAGCAGCTGCTTTAGTTAATTTATCAGCATTATCCATTGCATATGAATATCCTGCTGCTTTAAACATAGGGATATCATTTGCGCTATCCCCGATTACCATTACATCTTCTAATGGGGCTTGAAAGACATTTTCACAAAGTCATTTCATTCCTGAAGCTTTGGAAATACCAATATTAGTTATTTCGATATATTTGTTTGATACATTAATAATATCAAGTGGAATTTGAGCTTGCAGACAAGCTTTATGGAAGTTTTCTAAATTCTGTGCTAATCCATAAGCTTCAATTTTGTGTAAATCTTCATTAATTCTACCATCTCTAATTCAATCATTATATTCATTAAATGTTGTTAAGAATTCATTTGTTTCTGGAGTTGAATTATACATGTAATATTGATCATTTCCCATGTAATATAAAGTCACTTGATGTTTAAGTGCTAAATCTCAAATAATCTCAGCTTTAGCTCTATCAATAAGCTCTGTATGTAAAGCTTTCTTTTCAAGATTATCATAAATCATTGCTCCGTTTGAACAACAAAGATATCTTACATTTAACTCATCAGCTAATCTTTGAATTTTAGCCAATGGTGGATTTCCTGTATTAATTACAAAAGGTATATTTTTTTCAGCTAGTTCACGAACTTTTGCACGATTAACTTCTGAAAGTTGTTTATCTGGAAATGGGTAAATTGTCCCATCTACATCACTAAATATTGCTCATTTTTTGTTCATATCCATATTATAAAACAATCTAATTTTATGCATAATTTTTAATCTGATTTTTTTCTTTATAGTCCTTAAAAATAGATATAAAATTATTATATGAATCAAGTTATAGAAATATTAAAAAACAAATTAAAAAAAGACGAAAAGCGACTTAAAAGATACAAATTATTGGATGATATTTTTTCAGTATTAATAGCACTTTTAAACATTTCTGCTATTGTACTAGCTTCAATTGTTCTTTCTAAGTTAATTAAGATTGATAACAAGCCTAATACAACTGATAGAGTTAATTATGAATCTTATTTATTAGTCGCATTACTAGCTTCGTTCATTATTATTTCGTTCTTTTTAAACTTATTTATAGCTATTTATCGTTACAATACCCATAGCGATTTATATAAGAAAATATATAACACTATTTGTTATATTCAAATCAAGTATGATAACGGACAAATCTCACAGCAAGCTATGAACAACATTATTGATGCTTTATTTCAACAAGCAAGTACTCGTAAAAAAATTGTTATTGCTGAAGTACTTAAAAATGAATTAACTACAGGGAGCAGATAATGAAGAGAGCTAAAAAAATTACTGCTTTAAGTGCTTATCATAGACTTGTAAAAACAACAAAAGCAAAATTAGGTATTTATGGTACTGTTTATTATTTATTAAATTTAATTATTATTCTAGCAACCTTATTTAATGGTTTAATTGCTGTTTGATACCTTGCTGGTGCAAGTAAATTTTATCCAGAAGGTGTTAATAATCCATTTCACACTTGATTAAATAATAACTCTAATTTAAACTACGTTATTGCAACCACTATTATTAATGCTTTAATTACTTTTATTAGCGGGATTTTATCTTTCTTTGTTATAAATAAAAAATATGCATTTTATTTAGCGAAACTTAATTTAATTAAATTTGAAATGGAATTATATAAACTTAAAATTATTTTTTATGAAAATCTTGATCAAAAGCAAGCTGAATTCATTTTATATAAAAGAACTCTTGCAATACTTGAAATAGATCGTTTTAAATCTAGTGATTTATCAGGAGGTTATTTACATGGATAAAAATTATGAGCCTATTGTAATTAAACTAGAAAAACAAATTAATTTTAAACCTAAAAACAAAACCTTAGATAAACCATTTAATGAAGAAGAGCTAAATATCAAGATTACTAAATTGAAAAGAAAAACATTTTTTAAATATAACTTTTCTCGTTTCTTCTTTGTGATTTTAAATGTAATAGCTATTTTTATTGCAGCAAGTATTGTTATCTTGAACTTATATGCAATTAGATTTAATAAATACCCAGAAGACACTATGTTATTCTTTGTATTAATTGCTGTTTTATCCGTTGTAACCACTTTAATTGTAAGTATTCAAAGCTTTTTAGGTATCACTAATAAAAAAGCTAAATTGCATGATAATGTTGTTAATATTCAAGAAGTAATTTCAGATATTAGTACTAAAAATTCACTTACAGTTGAAGATTATGATAATATAGCTAAATTAATTGAATAATCACCTGCTGGTGATTTTTTTTGCAAAAAATGTACTCTTACGAGCACATTAAATAATAATTATTATTTTTCGATTTTAACTTTAACACTTGGTCCCATTGAAGCTGAAACTGTAAGGTTAACAATGTATGTACCTTTAACAGCAGCTGGTTTTAATTTCTTAATTAATGAAATAAGTGTTTGAGCATTTTCAACTAAAGCTTCAGTTGACATGCTTGCTTTTCCGATTAATGAGTGAACAATACCTGCTTTATCTGTACGGTAGTTTGCTTTACCTTTTTTAAGTTCTTCAACAGCTTTTTCTGGAGTAGGTGTAACTGTACCTGTTTTAGGGTTAGGCATTAATCCTTTAGGCCCAAGTTTTTTACCATATTTTCCAAGTAAAGGCATCATAGCTGGGTCAGCAACCATAACGTCAAAGTCAAAGTTATCTTCTTTAATTTTTTGTTCTAAAGCTTGTGCATCAACAACGATATCTGCACCTGCTTCTTTAGCTAATTTTTGTTTTTCAACATTGTTTGTAGCTACTAATACACGAACTGATTTACCTGTTCCGTTTGGTAATAATACTGCACCACGTAATTGTTGGTCAGCTTTACGAACATCAAGGTTTAAGTTAAATGCAAGATCAATTGAAGCATCAAATTTTGCATAAGAAGTTTTTTTAGCTAATTCAATAGCTTCTGTTAAATCGTAAGCAACATTTCTATCAAATGATTCACGTGCTGCTTTTAAGTTTTTTGAAACTCTTTTAGCCATAATTATTCTGCTCCTTCTTCTGCTTTTTCATCTGTAATAACATTAACTTCAATAGCTTGTCCTTTTGTGTTAACAAGGTTTTCAAGGTCACTGTTTAATGCTTCTTCTTTTTCGGCAGCTAATTTAGCTGCTTTAGCAGCAGCTTTAGCTTCTGCTTTTGCTTTAAAGATATCGTCGTATCCTTCAACTAAAACACCCATTTGTTTAGCTGTTCCAGCTACTGTAGCCATAGCAGCGTAAATGTCATCTGTGTTTAAGTCAGGCATTTTGTATTCTGCGATTTCTTTTAATTGATCTTTTGTAATTGTAGCAACGATTGTTGTTTTTGAGTTTGCAGCTCCTGATTGAATTTTTGCAGCTTGTTTAATTTTGAATGAAGCTGGAGCTGTAAATAATTTGAATTCAAATGATTTATCTTTGTATACTGTAATTTCTACTGGAACTGGTTCACCAGCTCTATCTCTAGTTGCATCATTGAATGCTTTTGTAAATTCCGGCATGTTAACACCAACACCAGCTAATGCTGGACCTGGTTTAGCTTGTCCGGCAGGGAATTGTAATTTTGCAATTCTTTGGATTTCTTTTTTTGCCATATTTATCCTTTCGATATTGTGGTTAACGACAGGCAACCTATCTTCCACGAGTTACATTTTATTTATAAAATGTAATAAAAAATTATTTGTGTGTAACACAAATAAATTTTACCATTAAATGGATTTTTATGAAAAAATACAGTACTTCTAAAAGTGCTATATTATAGCGCTAAAAGTTTATTTTTTCAAATTTAATTCTTATTTTCCTTTACTTTTTTAGATTTAGAATTAGGTCTTTTTGCTTTCTTCTTCGCATATTTCTTTTGAATTTTTCTAAATCGTTCGATAAATTCTTCTACAAAAATTTTATACATTTTATTTCGAATTTTCTTCTTCTCTTCTAAAATTGGAAGCTCAATTTTATATTGGAAGTTTTGACTAAACAACGTATAATTTTGCTCCTTGAGTTTTTTATACGCCTTTGCTCTCGCTCTTTGTATAGTTAAATCTCTTTTCTTAGCATCAGTGATAGCTTTTATTTCTGAAGCATTCATTTGGTATTTTAAGATTCCTAAATCTATTTCATTACCATTAAGTCGTACTTCAAATTCTTCTTGTTTATTGCATACCTTTCCAACAGCATTAGAAACATTGTTTTTTAAGCATGTTCAGAAGTAACTAAAGCATCCTTTCATATTATGCTCTTCTAACATAGCTAGCATATCACTTTCGTATTTAGGGTTTTGACCACTCATCAATTTAGCTAATTCTGCTAAAAGTAAATTTTTAATATCCTCCACTCTGATAGATGAGCATCTTTTAATGTTAAAAATTTTATAAGCAACATTTCTGATATTATCAGCATATTGCTCTTTAAATTTATTAAGTAAATAACTATCGCTGTTCCGAGACTTGCTTAGTCATTCTACGCTGCAATCCAAAATTTCTGCATAAAATTCTATGAGTTTTGTTCTTTTAAAGTTATTTGAAATTTTTTCACGCATAATTTAATGATAACATTTTTTATGACGAAATGTCAAAAATAAAAAAACGCTTTAGCGTTTTTTATGTTCTTTAAAAACTGAATAGTAATTAATAATTCATTAAAATGTCTGAATACATTAACTTTTAAACCTTTCAATTTATTAGTAATGGTCAGCTAAATGTATTACTACACTTACACTTCCATCCTATCAACCTCGTAGTCTACAAGGAATTTCAAGGGAATACTTATCTCTGAGGAGGCTTCCCACTTAGATGCTTTCAGCGGTTATCCCTTCCGTACTTAGCTACCCAGCTATGCTCCTGGCGGAACAACTGGAACACCAGCGGTACGTCCACTCCGGTCCTCTCGTACTAAGAGCAGCTCTCATCAATATTCCAACGCCCACATCAGATAGGGACCGAACTGTCTCACGACGTTCTGAACCCAGCTCGCGTACCGCTTTAATTGGCGAACAGCCAAACCCTTGGAACCGACTCCAGCTCCAGGATGCGATGAGCCGACATCGAGGTGCCAAACCTTGCCGTCGATGTGATCTCTTGGGCAAGATAAGCCTGTTATCCCCAGGGTAACTTTTATCCGTTGAGCGACTGCCGTTCCATGACGTACAGCCGGATCACTAAGTCCTGCTTTCGCACCTGCTCGACTTGTAGGTCTCGCAGTCAAGCACACTTCTACCTTTGCGCTCTGCATACGGTTTCTGACCGTATTGAGTGTACCTTTGAACGCCTCCGTTACCTTTTAGGAGGCAACCGCCCCAGTCAAACTACCCACCACGCACTGTCCCCTACCGGATAACGGTAGCAGGTTAGAAACTCAACATACCAAGGGTGGTATTTCAAGGTCGACTAATCTAGAACTAGCGTCCTAGCCTCATTGTCTCCCACCTATCCTACACATGTTAGGCCAAGTTTCAATACGAAGTTGTAGTAAAGCTCCATGGGGTCTTTTCGTCTTGATGCGGGTACCAGCGTTTTCACTGGACCATAATTTCACCGAGTCCAATGTTGAGACAGTTGAGAGATTATTGCGCCTTTCGTGCAGGTCAGTATTTAGCCGACAAGGAATTTCGCTACCTTAGGACCGTTATAGTTACGGCCGCCGTTCACCCGGGCTTCACTTCAATGCTTCGCATAAGCTAACAAATCCGCTTAACCTTCGGGCACTGGGCAGGCTTCACCCCCTATACTTCATCTTACGATTTAGCAGAGAGCTGTGTTTTTGATAAACAGTTGCCCCTCACAATTTACTGTGGCCGACAAAAGTCGGCACCCTTCTCGCGAACTTACGGGGTTAATTTGCAGAGTTCCTTAACATTGGTTTTCTCGCTCGCCTTAGAATACTCATCTTGGGAACGTGTGTCCGTTCTCGGTACAGGTACCTTTTGTGTTATAACGTTTAGAAGCTTTTCTAGGAAGTATGAAATCACACAATTTGCTACAAGTAGCTATGCATCACAACTCCCAGTTATAGAGACCGCATTTAACTAATCTCACCAGTTGTTGCTTACCCCCAAATCCAATAATGGGTAGTGCTATCCTTCTTCGTCACTCCATCACTTACGCAGGTAGTACAGGAATATTAACCTGTTGTCCATCGGATACGCTTTTCAGCCTCTCCTTAGGTCCTGACTAACCCTGGGTGGACGAACCTTCCCCAGGAAACCTTTCCCAATAGGCGTTGAGGATTCTCACCTCAAATCG
The DNA here is from genome assembly GCF_030718845.1 of Mycoplasma seminis. Taxonomy (NCBI): domain Bacteria; kingdom Bacillati; phylum Mycoplasmatota; class Mollicutes; order Mycoplasmatales; family Mycoplasmataceae; genus Mycoplasma; species Mycoplasma seminis. The sequence continues at coordinate 302,709 of NZ_CP132191.1, read as the reverse complement.
TTACTCATACCGGCATTCTCACTTCTTAACGCTCCACCAGTCCTCACGGTCTGACTTCGCCGCATTAAGAACGCTCCTCTAACGTACTAAATGTACCCGTGGCTTCGGTATCGTGTTTTACTCCCGTTACATTATGGGCGCAAGATCTCTTGACTAGTGAGCTATTACGCACTCTTTAAAGGGTGGCTGCTTCTAAGCCAACCTCCTAGTTGTTTATGAAATCTCACAACCTTTCTGACTTAACACGATTTTGGGACCTTAGCCGACGATCTGGGTTGTTGCCCTCGCGAGCCGGGACGTTAGCACCCCGGTTCCGACTGCATGATAATACACAATGATATTCGGAGTTTGATTATAGTCAGTACCACTAGACGTGGCCATTCCATATTCAGTGCTCTACCATCAAAGCTTAACATCACACGCTAGCCCTAAAGCTATTTCGAGGAGAACCAGCTATCTCCAAGTTCGATTGGAATTTCTCCGCTATTCACAAGTCATCCGGGCACTTTTCAGCGTACTACGGTTCGGCCCTCCACTTGGGATTAACCAAGCTTCAGCCTGCTCATGAATAGATCACATGGTTTCGGGTATATATCAACATACTAGTCGCCCTATTAAGACTCGATTTCTCTACGGCTCCGCTTTTTTCCGCTTAACCTCGCATGTTAACATAACTCGCCGGTCCATACTGCAAGATGTACGCCATCACCCATTAACGGGCTCTGACTAATTGTAAGTAAGTGGTTTCAGATTCTATTTCACTCCCCTCCCGGGGTTCTTTTCACCTTTCCCTCACGGTACTAGTTCACTATCGGTGTCTGATTAGTATTTAGCCTTACCGGATGGTCCCGGCAGATTCAGACAGGGTTTCACGTGCCCCGCCCTACTCAGGATACTATCAAAAGTCCTTGCTATTTCGCATACGGGAGTATCACCCTCTATGCTTAGTTTTCCCAAACTATTCTGCTATAACAAAGATTTGTAACTTTATGTAGATAGTCCTACAACCCCAGTTTAAAAAACTGGTTTGGGCTCTTTCACGTTCACTCGCCGCTACTGATGAAATCATTTTTATTTTCTCTTCCTGTTGCTACTAAGATGTTTCAGTTCACAACGTGTCTCGCTAATGGAACTATTTTATTCATTCCAATGCAACTAGACATTACTCTAGTTAGGTTTCCCCATTCGGAAATCCCCGTTTCGTTGCTTATATCCAGCTCCACGAGGCTTATCGCAGGTAATCACGTCCTTCATCGACTTTCAGACCCAAGGCATCCACCACAAACTCTTACTTATTTAAAAGTTGTAACAATATTTTCCTATTGTTGTTGATGTATTCAAAGACATTTTAACGAATTATTATTTCTAATAATTTCTCGGTATCACAAAACAAATTGACTAATTTATTTTTTGATGTCGTTGTTATATTAATATCTTTACTATTCAGTTTTCAAAGAACATAGAGAGAAAATCCTCTCAAAACTAGATATATCCCATGACGAAATAATTTATAAAATAAGGTAATTAAGTAACAATAAAAATATTGTTTATGTGTACTCCGTAGAAAGGAGGTAATCCATCCCCACGTTCTCGTAGGGATACCTTGTTACGACTTCACCCCAGTCACCAGTCCTGCCTTAGGCAGTTGTCTCCGTAGTTGACTAAACCGACTTCGGGCATTACCAGCTCCCATGGTGTGACGGGCGGTGTGTACAAGACCCGAGAACGTATTCACCGTAGCGTAGCTGATCTACGATTACTAGCGATTTCCGACTTCATGTAGTCGAGTTGCAGACTACAATCCGAACTGAGAAACGGTTTTTGAGATTTGCTCCATGTCGCCATATTGCTTCTCTTTGTACCGTCCATTGTAGCACGTGTGTTGCCCCACTCGTAAGAGGCATGATGATTTGACGTCGTCCCCACCTTCCTCCCAGTTACCCGGGCAGTCTCCTTAGGATATTTAACTAAGGACAAGGGTTGCGCTCGTTGCAGGACTTAACCGAACATCTCACGACACGAGCTGACGACAACCATGCACCATCTGTCATTCTGTTAACCTCCACTATATCTCTATAGCTTCGCAGAAGATGTCAAGAGTGGGTAAGGTTCTACGCGTATCTTCAAATTAAACCACATGCTCCACCGCTTGTGCAAATCCCCGTCAATTCCTTTAAGTTTCACTCTTGCGAGCATACTACTCAGGCGGATGATTTAATGCGTTCAGCTGCGCCAATGGTTCCCATCAGCTAATCATCATCGTTTACGGCGTGGACTACCAGGGTATCTAATCCTGTTTGCTCCCCACGCTTTCGTCTCTCAGTGTCAATATGTGCCCAGTTAACTGCCTTCGCCAAGTTGATGTTCTTCCTTATATCTACGCATTTCACCGCTTCACAAGGAATTCCGTTAACCTCTACACAATTCTAGTTTATCAGTATCCAACGCGATTTGGGGTTGAGCCCCAAGTTTTGACGCCAGACTTAATAAACAACCTACAGACGCTTTACGCCCAATAATTCCGGATAACGCTTGCAACCTATGTATTACCGCGGCTGCTGGCACATAGTTAGCCGTTGCTTTCTGATTTAGTACTGTCAAGATAATAGCATTTCCTCTACTATTTTTCATCCTAAATAACAGCAGTTTACAACCCGAAGGCCTTCATCCTGCACGCTGTGTCGCTCCATCAGGCTTTCGCCCATTGTGGAAAATTCCCTACTGCTGCCTCCCGTAGGAGTCTGGGCCGTATCTCAGTCCCAGTGTGACGGATTAGTCTCTCAACCCCGTTAAACATCATAGTCTTGGTGAGCCATTACCTCACCAACTAACTAATGTTCTGCACCCCAATCTCCTAGTGGAGCTTGAGAGCTCCTTTTATATAAAGAAGATGCCTTCTTTATAAGTATCCGGTATTAGCGGTGATTTCTCACCGTTATCCCAATCTAAGAGGTACGTTAAGTACGTGTTACTCACCCATTCGCCGCTAAGTTCCGAAGAACTCCGCTCGACATGCATGTATTAGGCACACAGCCAGCGTTCATCCTGAGCCAGGATCAAACTCTCGAAAAAATTGACTGTCATGTACATTGTATATATCTAGTTTTCAAAGAACTTTATCACTTGCTTACTCAACAAGTGTTATTATTATAGAGTCTTGGTGAGCCATTACCTCACCAACTAACTAATGTTCCGCACCCCGATCTCCTAGTGGAGCTTGAGAGCTCCTTTTATATAAAGAAGATGCCTTCTTTATAAGTATCCGGTATTAGCGGTGATTTCTCACCGTTATCCCAATCTAAGAGGTACGTTAAGTACGTGTTACTCACCCATTCGCCGCTAAGTTCCGAAGAACTCCGCTCGACATGCATGTATTAGGCACACAGCCAGCGTTCATCCTGAGCCAGGATCAAACTCTCGAAAAAATTGACTGTCATGTACATTGTATATATCTAGTTTTCAAAGAACTTTATCACTTGCTTACTCAACAAGTGTTATTATTATAGCATCAAAATTAAAACATCAAACAAAATTTTTTTTATTTTTTATCTGATGGAGCAATTAATAAAGTAACTACTCCTTGAGCTTTATTTGCTGCTGTATTATCACTGTTATTTTCAGTGTTATTTTGTTGTTTTTCAATTAAAGTATACTTTACTTCATAACTATTATTAATAGCTTGAGTTGTAATAGAATTAATAATTACTTCAAATTTATTTGTGTCATATCCAACTAATTGAATTTGTGAAGTTTGTGGATTGCTTGCATCAAAATTATCTTTAGCTTTAGCTTGAATATTTTTGATAGCGTCTATTAAAAGTTTAATTACTTCAGGGTCAACTTTCGGTTTGTTATCTTCTGCTTTTTCTTTAGAACAAGCAGCGACCGCAAATGGAGTTGCTAATGCTAATGGAGCAGCAATTAGAAACAATTTATTTTTAAGTTTCATATCAATCCTTTCATTTTAAAAAGTATACATTAGAATAATACATTATTTTTTCTTATGTATATCTAAAAAGTTTTAAATTTTCACAAAAAATGGAATATGGAAATTTGATTTTCATATTTAGTAATTTTTTTACATTATTCAATAAATCTATAAAAAATTCCTTGTATAATAACAAAACACAAATACAAAAAATTAAATAAATAATCATTGAAAGAAAGAGGAACAGTTATGAAAAAAAATAGACACTTAGTAATACTTATTAATGGTAAAAGAAGAAGTGGAAAAGGGCTTTTAAGTACTGAATTATCTAATAAATTAAAAGAACAATATGATAATAATATTCACATTTTATCTTTTGCTCAACCAATTAAACAAATTACTCAACCTATTTTAGACGAAATTAAATGAGATGGAGTTGATAAAGAAATCGTTAGACCACTTTGAATCGCTATGGGTGAAGTTGGTAGAAAGATTGATTCAAATGTTTGATGTGCTAAAGTATTTGATAAAATCGAAGAAATTATGCAAAACTCATCTAAAGAAAACTTAAACAGTTTATTCATTATTGATGATTTAAGATTTCCAAATGAGTTAGACTACTTTAAAGGAAACAAAAATAAACTTGAACAATGCGTTAAAGAAGGCGATGAAGTTAAAATTCTTGCAATTAGAATTGAAAAATTCATGGATCCAACCAAATTTGTTGAGGGAGTTGACAACAACTCAACTGAAACAAGTTTTGATAAGCTAGTTAATATTTGTTTTGATGAAATTGTTCCTCAAAATACTTTAATTGATTTTGAATGATATCCAAAATTTGACAATGTCAAAGTTATCGCTGATGTTATTATTAGAAATCACATTAACAAATAGTCACTTGACTATTTTTTTATAAGCAAAATTAAAACATCGGTTTCCTACTAATTAGTAAGATTCCGATGTTTTTTCGTCTCCTTAATGTAAAATAAGTGTGTAAATTCAAAAATACTAAAGGAGGCACTATTATTATATGCTATCAAACGCAAAACATTACCAAAATAATTTAATTTGTTTGAAATTTAGAGCTAAATCTAGAAATTCAAAATACTCAACTGAATTTACAACTCGTTATAGTCATTACGTCTTAAGACCGTATTTAGATAAATCAAAACTTAAGATGTTAAATACTAAAATTCAAAATATCAAACAGTATTCACCTAGAGAATTTACAATAGAAAAAATGAAAGATTTGTTCAATAAATTAAAAGATGAATGAAGTCTTTTAGAGATTTCAAGACAAATGTCTTGTGATATTAAAACCATTAGGGAACAAATTGAAAAAGCATCTGAGGAGTATAAAGTCCAAACATCATTATTCTGCAAAATTTGCAAAAGACATGTTGGTGCTTTTTCGTACCTTTCAATAAACGAATGAACCAAATCAAAAATCTATACAAGAGAAAATACCTTGGATGGAAAAAGAATAACATCATTAGAAAAATGAAAACCATTACACAAATTTACGCAAGATTGAATTTCCAAACATAAAGAATATAGAAGTTTAACAACAGCCGAAAAGAAAAGACTAACAAGCGAACAACTTGTTTATTATAGAAAAACTTCGTTGCAAAAAATATTAGATAAGTTTGAGGATTATGTAAAAGAAAATAATCTACAAAATGTTTTTATTCCTACCGTACAGGGCTTTTATGAATATATCGACAGATATTATGTTGATTTTGAATATAAAATACTTACTTTAAAAAGAAAGTATGGAATCGCAAAAAGCAGACTAAAGAAACCTAAAAAAGCAAAAATTAAATCTAAATTAAAATTTGCAAAAAGTGTTCACGAGCGTTCAGAAAAAATAAATATAAGAGAAGAATTTGGACACTATGAAATAGATACTGTTCAGTTCAAAAAGACAAGTAAATATTGCTTAGTTACATTGCTAGAAAGAAAAACTAGAATGTTATTTGCGATGTATTCTAAAAGAGATGCAGTCTCCGTCAGATTAGCGCTTGAAAAGCTGATATGCAAATATAGCTTGAAAATTCTAACTTTAACAATGGACAATGGTTTAGAAAATTCTGAACTTCATAAAGTAAAATCCATAAAAGAATTTTATGTATGTGACCCTTATTCTTCATGACAAAAAGGAAGTTTAGAAAACGCACATAAAGAGATTAGAAAGATTATTCCAAAAGGTTATGAACCACAGTTTATTTGTGAAAATTTCATATTTGAATTAATTGATTCAATTAATAAAGATAAACGAAATTATTACTTTGAAAATAGTCAATATCCAGTTAGAATTTCACCATTTGAATTATTTAAAAATTACACAAAAATTTAAAAAATTGGCTCAAAAAATAAGCCGAAACGACCCTGTCGTGTATTTTAACATACCCATTTTTTAAAAACTTGATAAAATTTAAAAAGAATTTTCACATTTTATGAAATTACACATTAAGTAGAAAGCCAATCTTTTAATTAATCCTATTTTTTTATAAGAATGTTAAAATTATTATATGCCGAGAAAATTATTTAATAAAAAAGACTATAGTATTGATTATCAAAATCAAGTAGTGATTTTAAGTGATCATTTATATCAAGCTTTACATTCACAAAATCAATTTGAGAAATATAAAAAAATGGGTGGAAGTTCAATTCCAGACATTTTAATTAAAGATGCTTTTAAAAACGAATTTAACGCCTTTTGTCATATCACTAGATTAAAACTCCCAGTATTAACTCAAAAATATGTTCATGCTGGAGTAGTGCTTGAACCTAGAATTTTTGATTATTTAAGATCAAAAATGCCTGGAGTAGAAGTACAAAACTTTGAAGCTGCTAAATTTAATTACGATTATTTTGCTTCCGATCCAATTATTGGTGGGGTTCCTGATGGATTTTTACCAAATAAAAACATGATTTTGGAAATTAAAACTGCACAAGAAAAGAAAAAAGAAATTTGAGCAAAAGAAGGTGTGGATGTTTCTTATCGTAAACAAGCTCAACTTTATGCTTATTTAAAAGGTGCTGATTCTTATGCTATTGTAGCTTTATTTCTAAAACCTGAATTAGGTGATTATGAAACACCGGAAAATATTGATTTAGCAACTCGTTCATTACAAACTTATGCCTTTAAACTCAATAAGCAAGACGCATTAGATGATATTGAAAAAATCAAGAATTGATACAACTTTTATACTAACACAAAAATTTCACCAAAATTTGACCTTTCAGCGAATGCTGACCAATTAGAATATTTAGAATGCAGCACATTTGAGGAGTGAGAAGCATTACTAAATAAATGAAAAGCCCAAGGCAAGGCCGATCCTGATATCAAACCATAACAAAAAATGTGAGCTATTAACTCACATTTTTGCTCGATTGCAATATGCAGTGCAACACTTTTATTAGTTTATAATAAAAGTGGAGCACTTTTTTGCGCTCCACTGAAAACCCCTGAGAAAGGATTTCGCATACATTATACAAGAATTACAGCAAAAGTAAGATGTGTAATAGAAGCTTTGTTAAAAGAAAATTTTAGTATATCTGAAATTGCGAAAATTACTGGATTTTCAAAGAGCTCTATATCTAGAGAAATTACATACAATGCTGATTTATACGGGTATACGGCTGAATACGCACAATATAAACATGATATGAGAAATAAGTGAAAATATTATTTTAAGTTGCGCAATAAAATCGAAAAATATCCAAATTTTACAAATGTTTTTATAGATAAATTTAACAAACGTTCATTTGGAGTTAAACTGACACATACATATATTAAGTTTAATTATAATTTTGAATTTCCTTCATATAGAACTGTTTTTAATTGGATAAATTCAAACGCTTGAGAAATAACAAAAGAAGATAGGTTGAGACGTCATTATAAAAAAGGAGGAAAAAGAACTAAGAGTGCAGTTGAATTCTCAGTTGGTGCAAGATGAGTTAGACCATTTTGAACTAGACCTCAGAAAATAAATGATAGGTCAGAATTCGGTCATTGAGAAGTTGATTTTATCGTTGGAAAATCCGGAAAGGAAAACTATAACTTGTTAACTTTTACAGAAAGAAAAACAAGATACGGAATAATTAAAAAGATAAAGGGTAAAAATCCATGAAATGTTGCAGAGGTTTTATGAAATTTAATTAGAGAAAAACAATTAAATGTTAAAAGCATAACAGCTGATAATGGATTTGAGTTCTCAAAACTTTTTTATCTAGGATATAGGCTTCAAATTATTATTTATCGTGCAGACCCATATGCTTCATTTCAAAAAGGAGGAAACGAAAACTTTAATGGTTTAGTTAGAAGATTCTTTCCAAAAGGCACAAATTTTAATAATATTTCTGAAGAAGAAATATTGGCTGTACAAAATGAAATAAATAATATGCCTAGGGAAATTTTCGATTGACAATCAGCTGATGAACTATTCTATGACTGAAATTATTATAAGGATAAATGGACACCAATACCAGGTGATGAACGCTTTTTATCAGAAACAATTTAAAAAGAAAATCGAATACAGCAAAAAACAAATTTTTTAAAAATAAAAGTAAATTTTAGGGGTTTAAAAAATATCCGGAATTTTTCCAGATATTTTTTCTGTTGCAATGCACATTGCAATTAAGAAAAAATGTGAGCTATTAACTCACATTTTTTGTTAAACATTTCCGTTGTTCTTTAAATTTTCCTTCATATAGATATATTTATTGATGTTTTCAGCATAATTTGCTGGATTTGTTGTACTTGTGATAGTAACTTTTGGACCATTAATTAATGTGTAGTATTCTTCAATTGGTTCTTTTGATAATATTTGTCTATCAATTGTATAAATAATTCGACTTACATATAATTGCATTGATTGAATAACATTCATATGGAATGTGTGGATTTTTTCAGGTCCAGCAGGGTTGAACATTTTACTTACTATCATATTTCTTAAGTCTTTTAAACTTGTTTTATAAACAAAATATGGATCTTTTTTATCTATCTCTGGAGCTTCAGCAGATACATAAACATATTTAGACGGAGCTTTCATTAAATTAAGCACTGGTGTTTCAAAATGTAATGAAGCATTTTTAGGATCTTCAGAACGAATCCCTTCTCTTTCAGTACTTTTAAGTGGGTATGTATTTAATAACGACACAGTTTTTGTACTTACTGAAGGGATTACTTTAAGCTTGTCAATAATATATTGTTTAGATTCTTTAATTTGTGGATTTGATATTAAAGATAATTCTACATTTACAATAACTTGTGAAGTTTGCTTTGTTAATATTCCTTTAAAGTTTACAGCAGAATATTTAGGTGTAATTCCCAACACTTTAGCTAAGTATTTTTCAGAATTATATCCACTAAATTTAATATTTTCAACAGTTACTCTTGATGGATATAATTTAGCTTTTTCAGGTATTTCTACTTTTAAATCATTTAAATTAGTTTGTAAATCAGCATCATTTTTATCATTGATAATTTCTGATTCTGATTTTTTAGCAGCGAATCCTGGTAATTCTAAAACAAATTCACTGTGGATTTCAGTGCCTGTTTTAGTAATTTCAATTACTACTTCTAATGTAGTAGTATCTGCTTTTGCACGAAATTCCTTAATTTGAGTTGTGTATTTATTTTGAATTTCTGCATCAGAACTTGAAATAAGCTTAATTTCATCATGTGTTAAATCAGAAATTAATTTTGTTTCTTTATTTTCAACAGCAAGAGATAATGTTTTTGAATAATCATTAATTGCTTTAATTGCAATTGTTTTTTTGATATCTTCTATCTTACCGATATAAAAGTTAGAAATTTGTAATTCTGTTTCTTTTGACTTTAATTCAGGGTTATTAGCTTTGAAAATTGCAATTGAAACTTTTATAACTTCCTTATCAGCTACATTAGTTTTTACTGCTGGTTTAGTTATTTGGAAAGAAATCCCTTGTTCTAAACCTTTTACGATTAAATTCTTAGAATCTTGATTAATTAATTGTACAGCATCATCAATAGTTGTTGTATTTTGATTTTTTACTTCTCCTGATAATGAGTCGACTAATTTATTAAGGCTTTTAAAATTACTTAATTCTAATTCTTTTGTTTCTGAAATATCAGCAAATTTTTTAGACTTAAGTTCATACTTAATTATAACTTTGCCTTTTACATCATCTTTATCAAGTGAGATAAGTTTTACGTTAAATAAATCGTTTTGTTGAAGTTGTAAAGTTAAGTTTTTTTCTTTAAGACTTGAAGGATAAATTTCTGAGGTTTTTATTTCTGCAGCTAGTTGTGCATTTGCTGTTGCGTTTTTAATCGCTTCTTGTTGCTGCTTTTTTTCTGTACTATCTTTATCTTGACATGCGATTGCTATCAAAGGTAGTGTTGCAGCACTAGCACCAGCAAGTGAAATTAGTAATGTTTTTATTTTTTTCATGTTTTCCTTTCTTATTTCTCTAAAATTATATTTTATTTTTTAATTATTTATATATACCAGCTTTTCACTCTTCTAACTCTGGTTCTGTAGCTAGTATAAAGTGATTATCATTTATTTTAATTCATTCAGGTTGATTTTCATCATCATATCCATGAATTGCGGGGTTATAAGTATAACCGATTAAACTTCCTTTTTCACCTTCAATTGAAGGCACTGCTTCTAGAAGTGATTTTGTATAAGGGTGTAATGAATGATTCATTATTTCTTCAGTAGTTCCTATTTCTAGTAATCTACCTTTATTCATAACTGCGATACGGTCAGAAATATATTCAACCATACGTAAGTCATGGGCAATAAATAGAATTGTTAAGTTGTATTTTTCTTTTAATTCATTAAAAATGTTTACAACTTGAGCTTGAATAGAAACGTCAAGAGCTGAAATTGGTTCGTCAGCAATTAAAAGTGAAGGTCTTAGTACCACAGCACGTGAAATACCAATCCGTTGTTGTTGTCCTCCTGAGAATTCAAGTGGATAACGTTTTAAAACTGATTCATCAAGTCCAACACTCTTTAAAATATCACGAACAAGGATTCTTTTACATTCTTTTTCAGATAAATCAGCAAGAGAATCTCTATGTTTTTTAGCTTCTTTTAAGTAATCTGTTGCTTCTTGTAATGTAGGGTTTCTATCAATAATTTCTAAAAAGTCTACATATAAAGCTTGATATGCTACATTCTCATTTTCAGCAATATCAGCATCTAAATTTTGTTTGGTTGAAACATAGTATTCAGCATAAATATCAGGTGTAATTCATTTGCTAAATAATTCTTTTGCAACATCTTGATCAATGTTGAATAAATAAATTTCTCTAGCATTTTTAGTATTTGTTAAGCCTTCTGAAACAACTGCTTCAACATTTATATGCGGGTTAAGTGAGTTTGCAGGATCTTGGAAGATCATTTGGACTTTATTAACCATGAAGTTTTCAATCGCTTTATATTCTTTTAGTTTTTTACCAACTTTGAATCCACGATTCATTTTTTTAGGTAGTAATTTATCTAAAATATGAATTTGACCAAAACTATGTGGTGTTAGCCCAATAATAGCACGTCCAATTGTACTTTTTCCTGAACCAGATTCACCAACAAGTCCAAGAACTTCTCCACGGTAAATATTCATATTCATATCTACTACAGCACGGAAAGCTTTTGCACCAGCTCCATAAGTAATATCAACATTTCTTAATGATGCTAAAACTTCTTTATCTGCAGGGACTTTAAGCATTTCTTCAACGCCAGGTGTATCTATACGGATTAATTTTTCTTTTCAAAAAAGGAATTTTCTTTTTGTTTCAATATATGGTTTACTCATATTATTTAGACTGTTCTAAAAACTCCTTTCATAATTTTTGAATATGCATTGGTGGTGTATATTCTGGTGCACGGTCATCTAAAAGTGCTGATTTAACTCTATGTGTTTCTGAAACGTAATAGAATTTAGGTTCTTCTTGGAAGTCTATTCCTAGAGCGTAGTCATTTCTGACTGCGAAAGCATCTCCAACAATATTATTTAGATTTGAAGGAACTGAACCTCTAATTGTTGCGAGTCTATCACCTTTATTAACATCAGGCATACTTAAAATAAGTCCTCAAGTGTATGGGTGTTGTGGATAGTGAAGAATTTCTTTAGCCGTACCTTCTTCAATAATTTGACCAGCATACATAATAGAAATGAAATCACTAATTGATGCAACTACTCCAAGGTCGTGGGTAATAAAGACAATTGAAAGATTAAGTTTTTCTTGTAATTCTTTGATAATATCAAGCACAAGTGCCTGTACTGTAGGGTCTAAAGCTGTAGTAGGTTCATCCATAACTAAAATTTTAGGTTCTAAAGCAACAATTGCGGCAATAACAACCCGTTGAATCATACCCCCAGACATTTCGTGAGGATAAAGTTTCATAACCGCTTCAGGGTCAGCAATTTTAGTTAATTTTAAGAATTCAACAGCTCTTTCGTATGCTTCTTTTTTGTTTTTAACAACTTTATTGATCAGCATACCTTCCATAATTTGTGTTCCAACCTTCATAGTTGGATTAAGTGTTGACATTGGGTTTTGGAAGACAGCAGAAACTACTCTTCCACGGTAGTGAGATTTTTCTCAATCTTTAAAAGTAAATTTTTCAACATTATTATTGTAAAGTTTAACTTCACCTGAATCAATTACAGCATTATCTCCAGTAAGTCCATACAATAATGAAGTAATAACTGATTTACCTGAACCAGATTCACCAATAATTGCATGCACTTTACCTTCATAAATTTGAATTGATGGACCTCTAAGAACTTTATTTTTTTCGCCAGGTCTCGAAGGGTTAGTGAATGATAAATTCATATCAATAATTTCAGCAGCTATTTTTACTTTTTCACCATTAGGTAAGGTTTTATATTGAACATTCTTTTCAAATTCTTCTCAATCAAACATAAAGTTTCGTGATGAAAAGAATGAAAATTTATTTGAGAAATAAACAACAAGTTTTTTTCAAATTTTGTGCATTAATGAATTTTGTCTTTTGCGAGCTTGAGCAATTTCTTTTTGTCTCTTAGCAATATTTTTTTCATCTAAACTTTTTGACATATTGCTCCTATCTTTGTCTTCTTAATGAATCTTGCACTGAAGCTCCAATTAATTGCACACTTGTTGTTATTAAAATTAAGAATGTAGATGGAACGAAAACATATCTTACATAATCTGGGAAGACTTTTTGTCCATCTGAAATAATGTTTCCAAGTGTTGGAACATCTTCAATTGCAAGTCCAATGAAGGCAAGAGATGTTTCTGATAAAACAACACCAGGAATAGTAAATACTAATTGAGTAATTAAAATAGGTAAAATTACAGGTACATAATTTTTAAGTACTTTTCAAGTTGGAGTACCTAAAATTTTTGATGCTGACACTCATTCAAAGTATTTAGCACGTTTTACTTGGGCTCTAATTTGGTTAGCCATACCAGTTCATGAAGTTAATGAAAGTGAAAATACAATAACTCAGAAACTAGGCGAAATAATAATGGTCATTAAAATCAAGATAATAATTGTAGGCACAATTGAAATAACCTTAATAATAAATGTCATTATTTTATCAAACATTTCAAATTGACCCATCATAATTCCAATAGTTAACCCGATTACAACTTCAATTGCAGTTACCACAAAGGCTAAAGCAATCGAATAACGTAATCCTCATCATAACCTTGCTCAATAATCCCTTCCTTGATCATCTGTACCAAAGAAGTGATAAATATTAAAGTGGTCATAAGAGTTAAAAGTTAAGTTTTTATCTGTAATACTTGTTGCATTAGGGTTTTGAGTAGTAAATGGAATTATGATTGCAAGTAAAATTAACGTAACTAATGTAACAAGTCCAAATACACCAGCAAATGAACGTGAGAATCTATTAATGAATTCTTTAAAAGCTTTTGTTTCACTCCCCATGTGCATGTCTGATTCATAATCCATGATTTTTCCAACCAATTTTCAACTTTGGTAGTTAAATGGTTGAGTAATTGGGTTAGGAGCAGACATATCGCTCATATTTTTCTCATTTGTTTTTCCGATACTTTCTCTGTATCTAATGTTTGAAGCTCATTTATCTAGAAATTTTTTAAAGGATCTCTTAGGTTTTTGATTCTGGTTTTCCATTCTAAGCTCCTCTTCTTCTTATTCTAGGGTCAATTGCTTCATATAAGATATCACGGAATGCATATGAAAGCACCGTTAATAAAGCAAACATAACAATTAAGAATAAGATAACGTTGTAATCTTTAGTTTGGATCGCTTGAAGTAAAGTATCTCCAGATCCAGGGATTAAGAAAATTTGTTCGATAAAAATACTTCCGATAAATGAACCAAAAATAACAGCTGGGAAAAATGTTGCAATTGGGAATAAAGCAGGTTTTAATGCGTGTTTTCAAACAAATCTATTTTTTGAAACACCTTTTAAGTAAGCGAATTTAGCATGAACTGAGTTAAGCTCACGGTTTAATTCAGTTCTAATATATTTAATATAAACAATGATACTTCCAAGTGAAAGTGCTAATCCAGGTAAGATGTAAGTAATTACATTACCTTGATCAAATACATAAGGCATACCGATAGCTCTACCTAAAAACACTAGCACTAAGGCGAAAATGATTGAAGGCACTGAAGAGAAAATACTTACAATTACCGTAGAAATATTATCTACTCATCCACCAGGGTTTTTCCCGATTCAAATTCCAAGCGGAATTCCAATCCCTACAGTAAGCATAACTGAGAAAATACCAACAAGGAATGATTTGTAAAATCTATCTCAAATAAAGGTATTAATGTCTTGCCCAGGGAATAAGGAAAGCGAAATTCCAAAGTTTCCTGTAAATAGACCTTTTAAGTAATTGAAATATCTTTGGATTAAAGGAAGATCTAATCCATATTTCTTTTCAACAGCTTTACGAGCTCCTTCATCTAACCCTTGAGTTAAGGGGTTTTCACCTGGAACTGAGTTAATAAGGAAGAAAGTAATTGAGATAACTATAAAACCAATAATGAAGAATTCTAAAATAATTTTAAAAACTCTTCAGAACGTTTTAAGAAATGGGGAATCAATAGCAAGAAGTCTTTGTCTAAGTGTTAAATCGTCACTTCTTTTATTTTTGAAGATAACTTTATTATCACTTAAAGTATAAACTTTATTATCATATAATATCTTTTTCAACTATCCCTCCCTTGTTCTTGGTAAATTATCTCTTGGTGGTCTGGTCATATCATAAGCGTATTGAAGTGAGAATCTATATAATCCATCAACTCCACCAACTTTTGTTACTTCTCAGTTAGTATCAACTTCCATTAAAGGAATAACAATAGCAGCATCTCTAATAACTTTCTCAATTGCACCGATAAATTGGTAAACAACTGATTGTTCTCAGTTATCTGCTAATTCTTCATCACTAAAGTTTCCTGTAAAGAATGAAGAAATTCTTGAAGTATAAGCAAAGGCACTTTCTTCAAATTTTGGTAAGGCAAGCTCAATAAATTTATTTCAGAATTTTGGAGCTTTTCTTTGTTGTGCCTTATTATCCCCAGTATTAAATATATTTTCTTGATTAAATTCAAGTCTTTCTTGAGTATTGTTAGTTAAATCAGCTATTTGATCAATACTCATAAATGTAGGAAGGAATAAGACAAAAGCTGAATGTAATCTAGCTTGCATAATTCTTCTTCTAACATTTTTTCTTTCTTCGCTTAAAACATTATTTGATAATGATTTATCTAAAATTAAGTAATCAACTAAATATCTAACATATTGATTTGAATATAAGTTTTTAACATCACTTAATTTAACAAGTTCATCTTTAATAATGTTTTCATATTGTTCATTAAAACTTGTTATTGCTGAAGCACTATCTGAATTGTAAGCCTTTTGGAAAGTTTCATTCATTGTAGCATTTGCAGCAATAATTTGTGAAATATAATTTATATCTCTTTGTAGTAGACTCAAACGAGAAACATTAGCGTGTTGTAAGCTTAATTCTTCTAGCACTAAGTCAGCTACATAATTTGCATAAGTGTATGAACCAACTGGGTTTTCTTTAAATCCAATGGTTTTTTGGTTAATTGTATCAATTTCATCTGATTTAAAGAATGCTGAAACATAATCTTGAGCACCATTTCCACCAATTCTATCGTAGTTTTGGTAAATAATGTCGTATTCACCTTTTTCAATAAAACTTGCAAAAATGTTTTCTGGTAAGCTTTTAAGTTCAATGTTAACAAATCCATCAAAAGCTTTTAACATAGCTTCTTTAAGGTATGAACCAGCTTTCTTTTGTTCATCTTGTCCATTATTTAAAAATCTAAGTGAAACCGATTTTAATTCTGGATGTTTTTTTCTAAATCTATCCATATAGAATTGTGCAGTTGGAACATCATAAGCTAAATCAATCCGTTTAGTTTTTTCAAAATTAAACCCTTTAGCCATGTGAACTACATATTCATAGTTTTGTAACGGGAATTCTTTATCATTTTTAGCTTTAGATTTCGCACCTTCAAAGAACATTTCAAGGTTTTTACCATCAAATGTTTTGTATTGACCGTATGCTGTTCAAGTGTTAACTGGGAATGAGAAATCTCAACCAACGAATTTTAAAGCATCATCACGGTTAATTGCATAATAAATAGCATTTCTAAAGTCTTGATCTTGAAGTCAACTATTTGCATTGGTTTCTAAATCTAAGTTAAGACCAAATGCAATAGTTCCATACCCTTGGTTTTTGTTAAGGTATTCCTTGATTTTTGGATCAGCTCAATATGACACCATTTTTGAAGCAGGGATATAAGTTTGTGAAATATATCCATCTTCAAAGAATAAAGCATTAGTGTTCTTGTTAGTTGAAAACATAATTTTAATTTTGTTTGAAATTGTGTTTTCAGCATCAAAGTATTCTTTATTCTTTACTAAATTAATGTATCCATTAGGTCCAAGTAAAATTCCATTTCTTCCAGCAGGAATCTTAAATGGTCCTGAAGTAAGGAATTTATCTGGTTCTGAACCGTATTTATCGATTCCACCAGCAACAGTTTCAACATATCTACGGTTAATTGGGAATAAGTTATGCAAGATTGTAAATAATAAGTAACTTAAGTCAGGCGTATGGTTTTCATCAAATACTAAAGTAAATGAATTTTCATCTTTAGCAATTGATTGAATTTCACCTTTAAGCCCTTTATCTGTTAAAAATGTTTGATATGGATTTACATATGGGTTTTTAATAATTTGAATTGTGATGTCTTTTCCATCTTCATCTTTACCGATAATAAAATCTTGAACTTCATCATTTAAGTTGAATTTAGGATTTAAATGAATATATTGTGCAATAAATTCATTGTCATAATCCAAGAATAATTGTCCTGTGTAAAATCCAAGTTCTTTAGCAGCTTGCTTAATCGCTTGCACTTCAGCTTCATCACCGTTATTTTGTGATTGATATACTTGTTCTTTTGGATCTTGAATGTATCTGTTTAGTGCCTTACTATAAACATAACTTCTGCGTCCAAATGGATTTTTATAGGTTTTGTTGAATTTTGCTAAATATTCTTTTTGAGCATCGATAAATTTATCTGCAGCTCTAAGTCCATACTTTTTAATAGCGTCTAATTTTTGAGATCCTGTGTTTAAATCTAAAATGTATTCTAAATAATCACGGATATCTTGAGCATTAATATAATCCCCATTAGATCATTTATTTTTCTTTTTATTAACAAACCCAGTCATAGCCATGTAGTTATTTGAGTTTCTTGGGTTTCTGAAAGCATAAATTGTTGATTTAGTTTTTACACTATTTCCAGAACCTGAATCATCAGCAAGTCCCCCAACAACATTGAATTGGTCAATTGAGTAATATGCAGTTGTAATGTTGTTAGTTCCATTATCTTCTGCTAATACCTTTTTGTTTTTATCCATGTATTTGTCGAAGTTTGCAGATGTTTTATCCTCAGGCATAGACATCATTACAAAGTTGTAGCTACGTTTAGAAGCAAGACGACTTTTAAGTGCAGTACTTGGTCCAGCCTTTAAATATGAATCAACTAAGGATGGAACAATTTTGTCCATTGATTTATATTTAACATAGTTAAGGTTATTGATTGGCTCGGTTGCAAGTCCTAAATCATAATCAACTATCATCTTTTCTCTATGTTCTCGAGCTGCTCCGTTTTTTGTACTTGTACATGCTATAGTTGTCGCACTTAAGACTAAAGGAGCTGATGCAAGTAATGTGAGTTTAAAGATCTTTTTGGAACGATTTTTTGTTTTCATCATTCTCCTTTCATTAGTGTGAAATGTTGAATTGGAAGTCAACATTTATTATTGTTTTACCTGTTTTTACTTTTTCGCCTTGAGCATTTGTTTCTACTTCAGGCACTATCTTAATAGGTGATTGTTGTACTGCTTTTGCATTTTCCGCAAGTGCTTGTACATTTCCTAAATCAATATCTTGAATTGCTTTTTTGTTTTCATCAGCAAATTCCATGTAGTATCTGTGTTTTGGTTTTAATAATGCATCTCTATATTTAGCCATTAAGGCATAATCAGATAATCATGAAGTGTACCCGTAATCTTCAATGGTTTTCTTAGCAGATACATCTCCTTGTTTTTGCAATCAGAAGATATTATTAGTTTTTTCAGTATGGATACTTAAGAAAATTTCTTCTTTAGTATCTACGTCAGTGAATTTAAGGTATTTAGCTTGAGTAGCTAAATCATTTTTAATATATCCATACATTGCTAAAGCATCTAAATCTTTATTTCTGAATATTCCAGAAATATTACGTTTTGAAACACCATAGTTGTAAAGTTGTGAAATAAAGAATGCTTCAGGACGGTTTGTAATTCTGTTTCCTTCAAAATCTTTTAATCTGATATTTTGATCTACAATTGGATTTCCGTCTACATCATAAAGTTCCATACCAATGGTTTCTTTTTCAAATCTATCTTTAAAGAATCCATTACTATTTGAAATAAATTTTCCAAAGTAACTTGAATCTCTATATTCATAATCTTGGAAGAAACGTTTCGCAGAAATATCATCAAAGAATTTAGCTTTTGCATTTGAAATATAATTATGTCTTTCATCAGAAATTGAATTAATAGTTTGATTTAATGTTTCAATTGCGTTATGAATAGCATCATATTCCGGATCGTTAACTGATAATGAATCAAGTAACTTGCTTAATTCTTTTTTGTCTGTTTTAGTTTTTTGAATTCTTTTGTTAAACTCAATAATTCCAGCAACATGTTGTTGGTAGAATTCGTTATATCTATCAGCTTCAAGTGATTCTTTAATTCCTGTAGACATATTTGTATTATTATTCTTTAATTCATTAAGGTAATTAATCGCAGTACCATCAACAATATAATCAAGTCCAGTAATAGCTTCTGAAAGCCCTTTTAAGTAACTTGGAGTGTTTCCAAAATCATTCTTATTAGGTGAGTAAACTGTTTGAACATAATCTCTAGTTAATGTTTCAGCAATTGAGTAAATATAGTCAGTAAACTTATCATTTAGAAGTGGTTCAACTCTAGTATCGTTGTAGTTTTTAACATCATCTGAAGATTCTCCTGAAGAAAATCCACCAAATAAGATGTTATCAATAGTCATTTCAGTTTCCCCACCATTTTTAAAGAACATTACATTTCCAGCTAATGTTACAAAATCTTGCATACTAAAGTATTTAATGTATTGAGATAAATTATTATCTTGAATAAATTGTTCTAAGTATTTTTGCAATTTTTCAGCATCGAAATATAAGTTTTTATTTTCTTCAGGTGCCGATGTAAGATCTTGCACATAATATTTCTTGAATGTTTCACTAATCATGTCAATTCCGTAATCTTTTGAGAAGATTGCAGAATTTGCAACTAAATCTAATGCTGGTGAGAATTCTTTTACACTTAATACAAGGTTTGAGTGTCTGAAACGATACATTGCATAGTTAGCTACAGCTTGTTCTTGTGCATTTTCATCTGAAGCAGAATTAATTTGTTCTCTTAAGTTTGCTGTTGTTAATTCGGTATCTTTTTCTGCAAGTGATTTTATTTCAAATAAGTTAAATTTAGTTTTTACATATTCAACATCTCAGTTGTAATTTTTGATATTAGTATCATATTTAGCTTTTGAATAATCGATTGAAGCAAAGTTTATTAATTCATAGAAACTCTTGAATTTAGGAGCGGATAAATTATCTCTTGCATTTTCACGGTCAGTAACAATAACCATTTGTTGATGTAATTTGTTAACTGCTTTTAAAAGCTCTTTATCATTTGCTTTCATGAATCTAGAATATGGATTAAGTACTACTCCACGGATAGCTTCATCGAATTTTCCTAATGCATCTCTAGAAGAATTTCAAACTTGTTGTGAATTTACAATATTAGTATCTTTATCAACAAATGCAACAAAGCTATCGAATAATAAAGTATTTGTTGCACCATCAGCACTGTAAGGTTGCAATCCAATTAAAGTAATAAAGGCTTGTGTTGGATACATGCTTCATCTTGAATTTGTAGCAGGGAATCCATTATCTTCAGCAATAGAAGACATTCTGTTTGAAAGACCATCACGTATATTAATTCTATCTGCTAAGAATGAATTTTCGCGCATGTATGGGAAGAAGAATTTATTTAAATCGGAGTTTTCGCCTTCGAACCCATTTGGAACAAAAGTTAATACAGAACCTTTGTTTCCTTTAAGGAAAGCACTAAATTTAACATTATCTAATGCATTTTTCTTTTGGTCATATGCTCTTTCATAAATGTTAATATATGAATCTCTTAATGTTTGTAATTCACTTTGTAATCCGAATGGTAATGCAAAGAAATCATTTGATTTACGTTTTTTAACAGATGCATTTTCATTTACATTAACTTCAGCCGCATCAGATCTATGCTTAATAGATTCAACAAATGCATTTAAATCAGCTCCGCCAAATAATGTTTGCAATCATAGAGCAAAGTCTCCACCAATTCTACTTGAAGATTCGTTTCATCCTGAGTCAAACATTTGAGCTCTAACAGTAGCTGAAATTGATTGTCCAATTACGTCACTTTGAGTTCTAATGTAATTTAGTGATTCTGGATCTAATTCAACATTAAGCGGTACTTGAATAACTGGTGATCCATCTTTGTTAAACATATTAATTTTAGTAATTTTGTTTGGTTTTTTAGAATCTGTTTCAAATAACTTAAATGTAAAGTGATTATCATCTGCAAATGTAACAGCTTTTGTTAATGGATTTCCTGCTCCATCAGTCATTTGTTCAATAATGTTACGTGCTGTAATTGGAACAAGCTTATATTCTGTTTTTCCACTCGCTTCTTGTATTTTCTTGAATGCTTTTCCTATTCCACTAATTCTTGGGTTTAATGTTCCTGAATCAGCATCAAATGAGTTAGCAATGAATAAATCTCCTAAAGCCACACCTCTTTCTTTAGCGGCTTTTACCATTCCAGCAAAGTCTTGTAAGAAACGACGTTTTTTGTTTTTAAGAACTTGGTCGATTTCATCATGTGATTTTTCTGTTCCTCAAATATCTTCAAGTGCTTCAGTTTCAAAATGTGTTACTTTTCCATTTTCATCTAAAATACCAAATTTGAAACGAATAAATTTACCATTTTCAGTTGGTTGGTTATTTGCATTAACTCTAATAACTTCAATATTTGTTCTAGCCTCCAAGTAATTTACTAAAGCTTCATATGAGTAGTATGAAGATTCATTAGCTCCACCTCTAGTTGAAAGCCCTCCAACAATAATTGGGTTCTTATCGTTAATTCAAGCTTGACCTTGGTCAAGTGTATAGTGGTGACCATATTCGTGAGTTGCAACATATTTTAAGAAATCAGTTGGAACACCTTGAAAACCAGGAACTAAAGCACCTAAAATAAGTGGAAGCCCAATTCTATCCCCAGGTGTAAGTCCAACATATTCACCTTCAGTAAGTTTAAACTCGTAAACTCCCTTTTCATTTACTTCTCTTGTGATATGAGGTCCATTTAATTTTTTGGCTAAGTGTGGGTATTTAGCAAGAACTTTATCTAAAAGTCCGTTATAAGTTTCATTATATGCTTGATATTTTCTAGCTGCAAGGCCTTTTTCTTCAGAAGCAATATCTTCAGGTGTATAAAATACTGTAACAGGTGAAATCGCCCCACTGTAACCGATTGCTTCTTTAAATTGCGCAAATCCTTCAGGTTTGTAATTATTATTAGTATTTCCCGTAAATGACACAACTAACTTGTTTGATTTACCATTTACTAAAGAAACATTTAATGTGTGGAATTTATCAACTATGTTATTGGTAATTTTAAACTCAGTAACTTTATATTTTTTAACAAATTCTTTTTGTTCAGCATAGCTTAATTTTTTAAGTGATGGAATTGTATTGATTGCTTGAAGGAATGAAGCAAAATATTGTAATGGTTGTCCATTAAGTGGATCATAAACATAAATGGTTTCATTCTTGTATGAATCAATATCATAGAAATCTAAAAAGCTTCTAATTGAATTTTTAACTGCTTTAACAAAGTTTTGGTATGAAATTCAAGATCTACCTTGCATTAAATTAAAGTGCATTGTTGTTTTGTATTCATTTTTGATTTCTTGACGTTTTAATTCAATCTTTTTAAGTCCTTCTATATCTTTTCCTTTTTCACTACGTTTTAATACATCAAGTTCTTTTTCTATTTGTACATATTCTTTTTCAGGTACATCAAGATATTTAAAAGTTATCTTTAAAAGATCTTTTGATGGATTATTGCTCATTCCAGCATTTTCATCTTCAGCAAAAGCAGAAAGTATTTCAACTGGTCTTAAGTCACTAAATGAATATCTTTGAAGTTCATCTGGGTATTGAGTTTTTAATTGTTCAAATTCAGTTTCTGTTACATCGTATGGTAAATAAAGAGTTTGAGCTCTTTCAGGAACTGCTTTTGAAGAAGTTCCTAATTCAACATTAGTATTTTCATCAAGTAACACCATAAATTTTTGGTGATTTAGTTTACTTGGAACAATAATGCCTTTGAATGATTCATTTTCAGGAACATCTAAAGCATTTTTTGCAGCTGAAGCATAAGGGATATTTTTTAAGTATTCATCTAAAATATTTTTACTTACTTCTGAATTAAATGTTGAATAAGTTAAAGCATCAGAAGCATTTCCTCTACCACCTAATGCTGAATAAATTGGTAATGAACCAAAGAATGCATCAGGGAAGAATTTGATTTCACTTACTTCCTTGTGTAATGTTGAGTGTGAACCTAAGGTTATCGCATTACCATTTTGTTCAACTCCTGGAACAATTCTAAATGAGTTCAATGTTAGAAGGTCAGGTCCTCAAGCAACATTTTTAATAAATCAGTTAGAGAATTCAATAAATTGTTTTGGGTGTACTGCTAAAACATATTCATCATAAAAACTAAATGAACCATATTTAACTTCAAGTACAAAAGGTTCGTTATATCTTTTGTAGTATTCGTTAAAAAATTCATCAAAATCCATTTTGTCTTCTGGTGATTCTTTAAATGCAAATTCACTTCCATCTAATGAAACAACTGCTAATGAAGATTTCTTTTGAGCATCTAAAATTCTTAGTTCAGGTTTTAATTCACCTTTTTCATCATAAATTTTTGCATAACTATTATCAAAAAGTTGTTTATTAGCAGGTGAAAGTGGTCCTAATTTTTCATCAGAATTTTCAGCATACGCAATCATTGAACCGATTGCAATACCACTTCCAACAGCTAATGTTGCAAGTGAGAGTAGTATTTTTGATTTTAATGATCAGTTTTTTAACATAACATACATCCTTTTCTTGTTTTTTTGTTTTTTCTTATATTAATGAAATTAATATAAATATTTTACCATATTTTTCAAAAAGCCTTTTTGTCTTATTTTAGTTCACTTTTGCGTTTTTTGCATATATGTAGTGGAGGTAAAATGAAAAAACTTAATAAAAAATATTTAATTATTTCAGCAGGATTCTTAACTGCTTCTGTTATTTGTGCAGCTACTGTCACTGGTGTAGCTTTCAGCAAAAAACATAAAACTCAAACACCGAAACCAGTGGAAGAAATTGAGGTAAAACCTATTGCCGGTCCTTCAAATGGTATAAGCAAAATTAAACCTAAATACAGCAAAATTAGTCTATTTGAATACAATTCAAATCCATTTACTAATTTAGAATTTATTAACAAGGAATTAGAAAAACCAGAAAATAAATTTGCAACTATTGATTGAGAAGATGAAAACACTACTTTTATGTCTGACTTAAAAAGTATATCAAATAGATTCCTAATTAATCAAGAATTAATGGAAAAAGGTTTAAAAGAACTAGAAAAAGTAACTGAAATTGAACTTTTTTACTATAAAAACTTATTTATGGTCGAAGATTTATTTAACAAAATTTTTAAAGATAATATTGATAAATTAACCACAAACCCTTTAACTAATGAAGCATTATTAAAAATTAAGAACAATAAAAATGCGTCTAAAGATGAAATTAAAACATTGATGACATCTACTGGATATTTTATCGCTGACTTATCATATAAATTACAAGGCTATGTTGGTACATTAAAATTTGAAAAAATTGACCCAGAATTATTAAAAAAATATTTACCTGAGGAATTTAATTCAACAGAAGAATTCGAAAATAAATTCAATAATTTCAAAAACTCAATTAAAAGTTTCATATCTTGAATGAAAAATGTTATGTTAACTGATAACAATATCACGCAAATCATTAATGAATTAGAAGACAAACTTTTTGATTTAGAAAATCAAATTAATTTAATTCATAAAACTACTTTAGCAGCAGTAAATTATTTACGAGAAGGTACTGATGATTTTCGAATTAAAAATGCGAAAATATTAATCGAAAATAAAATCAGCACAACTAAAGCTGGAATTTATAATCAAGTAGTTACTATTTATAATGTTTTAATTAAAAAACTTAAAACAGATGTAGATACTTATAATAAATTAGCAGCTGAACAAAATCCAATAGTAGATAACTTTTTAAAACTTGTCAATATAAAATATAAATTATTTACTAATAATATTAGAGATTTTTATAATCAATTAAAAATCAACAATAACGATATTAAAAACTTAATCGATACTTTTTACACTATTTTTCAGTTAAATTCAGAACAAATCAATCAGCAAAAAGATGAATTTGCTAGAAGCAAGTTTGTAGCCAATATTAATAACTTTAGACATTTACTTAGAAATATTGCGAACTTTTTGGTAGTAGACCAAATGTTGTGTAATCACTCCAAATATTAAAAGGAGTGATTTTTGTTATGATTTTAGAGGAAAGAAACAAATTATTAAGAAATGAATTTTACAAATTAGGAGCTGATATGAGAGAATTATCATTTCTACTTAATGTTAATTACTTAGATGTTGCTAAGTTAATTGAAGAGAATCTAAAAGATGAAGTAGATGCTTATATTACTGAAATGAATAAATATGAATTAGTTGAAGGAAAAATTTATAGAAATGGATATTCTAAAAGAACCTTATACACATTGAATGGTAAACTACAAATAAATGTCCCAAGATTAAGAAATGCTTCAAATTTTTGTTCACAAATATTAGCTAAATATAAAAGATGTGAGGAAGAATTTGAATTTCTAATCGCACATTTATTGCAACAATTTTTATCATATGAACAAACCATAGATTTAGTTGAGAAATTATTAGGTTTTAGAATAGGACATTCTATAATTGCGAGAGTTTCAAAAACTATTAAAAACAAATACGACAACGCTTATAGTTTTGACATAAATAATGATATTTATGCATTATTTATTGATGCTTCATATCATAAAGTTTTTAAATGATATAACCCATTCACTGGTGAATATTTAAATTCTTTAGAAAATGTTGAGAATCCAAGGGATTTTGTCAAACAGAGCTCAAAAATAGCCTTATACACCGCTATAGCTATAGATAAAGAAGGTAAAAAACAAGTTTTATCAATAGAAACCTCAGGTGTAGAAAGTACAGAAAATTGAACAAAATTCTTATCAGAATTAAAAAAGAGAGGAATTAATGATCCTCAAGTTGTTGTTTGCGATGATTTTAGTGGAATTAATAATGTTATTAATTCAGTTTTTCCTTCATCTAAAATTCAAAAATGTGCATTTCATAAAATGACTAATGCGCTTATTACAATACCACAATCTAAAAGGTATGAAGTATCACAACTACTAAAACTAATATTTAAAGGTAAAAACAAAGATGAAGGTTATAAAAGATTTTTGGAATTTAAAAACAAATATAAAGATAAATACAGAAAAGCTGTTGCAATTATTGAAAACTCACTTGACGAGATATTCACATTTTATGATTTTCCAATAGGAATCAGGAGATATATTTACACAAACAATATTTGCGAAAATTTCCACTCAGCATTAAGAAAATATGTCAAAGAAAAAAGCTCGCATCATAGTCCTAACTCCATCAAAATGTTGGCTATTGTTGCAAGCTTCAAAATAACTCGAACTTGAACAAGGAAAAGAATAATTTTCTAAGTTAAGTTCAGTATTATTATATATAATTTATTCAATTATAGTCCGATGTGATTACACAAACTTTGGACTACTACCAACTTTTTGAGCAAAGATTTATTAGATAATGTTTCTTCAGGCAGAAAAGTATTTTCAAAATATATTGATGAGTGTTTACAAGAATTCAGTTCATTAAGACCACTAATGTATGAAGTAATTCTTAAGGAGTCTGATAGAGAAGAAGAAAATTGATCATATGAAGTTTTAAGAAGATATATTTCAAGAAAAAAATCATTAAGAAATGCTCTTGGTATATTAGATAAATCTAACAGCGATCCAGATTCTATGCAAATAGTTGCAAATAAACTTGCAAATGTAAACTCATATTTAAATGAATTAGAAAAAATCGCAACTGAACAGAAGAAAAATGATTACGGATCTCTAATGGGTCTAGCAGATATAATGCCTGCTAATTTCGGACAAGATTCTGAATATTACTCTCATGAAATACATGATGAAGAAGAAAGAATTAGTCCAATTATCGAAAAAATTGCACCTAATTTCAAAACATTCTTGAATTCATTTGCTGTAACACAATCTGAATTAGTTTCTAAATTACAATTAAGTCAAAATATCGCACATGAAGAAATTGAAAAAATCATTAGCGCCTACACCGTAGCATCAAAAATCACAAATAGCGAAATTGCAAATGATATGAAAAATCTTTATAATGACGCTTTAAATAAATCTAGCAATTTAAAAAACGCTATAAATGATATAAACAATAATTTCAAAGAAACATTTGTCAAAAAGTTCGAAAGTAAGCATGCAAATAATGTTGAAACCATAAAATCAATCGGAAAAGTTAACAATCAATTAAGAATAGATGCATTTATTAAAAAACCACTTTATGTTGGATTATTAGCTATGAACCCAACAGTATTAGCAGCTTATGTTTTATTCACAGTCACTGATCAAATAAGTTTTAATAATGTTATAAAAGAATTAATTCAAAATGTTAAATATACTACTAATTATTCAAATGTAAGATGATTTGTTAATGATTTCACAAAAGATTTCAACAATTCAGTAAAAGTTTTAGAACAATCTAGTGAATTATTTAATAATCTTTATTTATCTCATAAAATTAACTAAAAATAAGAGCAATAGCTCTTATTTTTAGCATTATTTGACTTTTTCATCTGAGATTAATTGCATTAAAGTTTTCAATGAATGTGCTTTAGCAAAGTTAAGAATTAAGTTACCAGGATTTAAGAATGCTTCAGGATCTTCTTGCGAATCATCACCACTTGAAAATGTATATACAGCTTTTGGTTTCAATTCAGGTTGAATCTCTAATTTTGGATTAGTAATAAATTCATAGTACTTATCCCTTGCTTTTGCAAGTTTTTCTTTAACTGAATCTATTGAATCTGAATTATTAATTTTAGCTTGCATATATTCTATATTTGCTTCATAGTAATTCTTTTCAATTTTTAATAATTCTTTATAAGTGTCGTTTGCATTAAATTCCGGTTTTTCTTCATGAGATGATATTAATGAAGAATTTGTATTAGTAATTCTTCTGAATAATGGATTCTTTTCACGTAATTGTTTTAATGCTAAAACAGTTACTTCATAGGCATATTTATCTGGATGTGTTTCTGAAATAGAATTGTCAAGATAGAATTTTGAATTAACTAAATCGCCTTGTCTAAGTAAAATTTGAACTTCATTTAGCGGAATAATAAATGCAGATTTTTTTATCTCTGAAGCTTTTCTTCTAAATTGGCTTATTTGATCTTGCTGATTCTCTATTTCGTTGTTTATAACTTCTAAAAGGGATTTAGATTCATAAATTTCATCATTTTCTGTTCCAGCTGGTCCAAAGATATCTAATTTAATAGCTTCATATTCAGCTTTAACTTTTTTATAAGCTTCTAAAATTTCAGCTGGAGTCTTTTCTTTGATTTCTTGTAATTCTTTCAATAAGTTTTCAGCTTTTAAAACACCTTTGTCAATTAATTCATTAAATTTATATTTACCATCAATCGCTTCTTCTGGGTATCCAAAGTAGAATTTACGGTCCTTTTCATATCCCTCAGCAATTACTTTTTGATCATTAATTGATTTAATGAATTTATCTAATAAATCAATATTTGTTTTGTTTTGTTCCATTGCATTTGCATCTGTTAAATCATTTACTTTGATATTCGCAAATTGCTCTGCTAGCTTTTCAATTGCTTGAGTTTTTGGAGTTAATTTTTCAATATATTTTTCATTTTCTTCTATTTTATTGTTGTATTTTTCAGCTAATGCATCAAGATTAAGATATTTAGTTATTTTTTCATCACTTTGATTAATTCCTAATCCCTTGAAGTATTCAAGTAGAAATACCGCACTATTTAATTCATCATTTAGTTTTTCATATTCTAATAATTTATCGAATAAATCTGCAATTGTTGGGTTTTTAACATTAAGGTTTCTGGCCGCATTGACTTTAGCTCTATTGAAGTATGTAAATAACATTCTGTATGTTTTACCAATAGTTTTATTATCTTTTCCGTCCTCTAGAATTTCATTTCATTTGTTTCTAATTTTTGAATTGAATAATAAATCAGTTTTTCTCTTAAGTTCAGTAATTCTTGTGTTGAGTTGTTGTGATTCTTTTTCAATATCTCGAATTTCGAAGTTAGATAGTTGATCTTTTAATGAATATAAATATCCAGCAATACCTTTTTTAGTAAATATATCTTGAATTAAATTGTATCTAACAATATCTACAAGTTGTTTTTTGTACTCATCATAGAATTTTTCATATTTAATTGAAGTTAAATATCCTGCATTCTTCTGAAAGAATACTTTGTAATCACCTTGAACTTTTTTAACAATAGCATCAAATTCTTTAAGAGCTTCCAGATCTATAATTTGGTTTAATAATGGGAAAGTTGAAACTTTAAAACCTACACCAAAGCTTGGGAAAAATTCATCTGGGGTTGAAGGGTTTTGGATATGTTTAGATCATGCTTTTTGATCAAGAAAAATGTAACGTGTAATTTGATCAGTAAGGTTTTTGCCTTCTGTTTTAGCCATTTTGTATGTGTCTAAAATCTTTTGCACTAAATCTTTTTGAGCAGCTTTAACTAATGTATAAATTTCAGTAGCTAATTCTTCTACAGATTTAGTTTCAAAATTTTCAATTTTCATTTCTTTAGCTTTTTCTTTTAAGGTTTCTTGGCCTAAAGTTTTATATTCAGCTATTGTTTTTGCTTTATAAGTTTCGTTAGTGTCCTGTGATTTTAAAGCTTCAAGTAATTTTTCTAAATCTTTAATTCTTCATTCAAACAACTCTTCAATAGCATCAGATTTTTTGAAAGGAATTTCAATATCAGTAACATTTTTACCATCAGGAATAATAAACCCTTGGATTAAGCTTGAAAAGTTCATAGCTTCACGTAAAACATTATATACACGGTTAGAGTTAGTATATGAGAGTTCAATATCATTTACTTCTTTAAGATGTGTTTCAATCATTGTAGCTTGATTATTAATTAAATCCTTATTAGATTCGTATCTATCCTTGTATTTAACACGAATTGTGTCGATAATGTAACGGTTTAAGCTTTGCACAAGTCTAATTGCTTCAATTGCAGATGGGGCTCTTTTAACATATTTAGATTTTATAAATTCTAAATTAGCTTTTTGGTATTCAAGTAAAGCGATTTGTTGTCTGAGTTTTTCTTTTACTTTTTCTAGTTGAGCTGAGCTTACTGACGAATCAATGTTATCATCGCCTTCACCAGGAATAATAGAATCAATGTCTTTAACAAGTAAATCATCAGGGTTTCCACCTAATTTACTTACTTCATCTTTTAAAATATCAACATTTTGTTTGAGAAGAGCAACTTCTTTCATTTTTTTATTAATTAAATCTTGTTTTCTATGATTATCTCCAGAAGATAAAGTTGATAATTTATCTGCTACAGCTGTAGCTAAATCTGAAAGAGTTTTAATATCTTGTTTTGTCAAATTATCTGCATCTTTACTTTTAATAACTTGTAATTGGCTATTAAAATTAGCATAATCATCGCTTGAGAGTCTTTGGATATCTCTAAGGTCTCTAGCAATTAAAGCAGCCTTAAAATCACGCTCAGAAGCTAATTTTGAGGTGCTTTCACTTTGTGTTTGACATGACACAGATAAAGCAATAGGAAGCGAGCTTGCTCCTAATGCAAGGGCTAAAATAACTTTATTAATTTTTTTCATATTTCATCCTTTTAGTTTTTATTTCATAATTATATTACATTGTGGTGTATTTCTGTGCAATTTAAACAAAAACGCATATTGCCTTAGCAATATGCGTCCAAATAGTTAAATTTTTATTATTTAGCTACCATTCCAGCTACTTCTTCAGCGAAGTTTGATTGAACTTTTTCAATTCCTTCACCTACTTCGTATCTAACAGCTGAGACTAATTCACAGTTGTGATTTGCTAAGTATTTAGCAACTGTTAGAGAATCTTCCATAACAAAAGCTTGTTTTTCTAAAACAAATTCTGATAATTGTTTGTTTAATCATCCTTCTGTTATAGCTTGTTGAATCTTTTCTGGTTTGTTGTCAAATCCGTTTGGCTTTTCAAAACCTTCTTTAATTGCTTCCATTCTGTCAGCAGGGATTTGATCCACAAGAATAAATTCAGGATTCATAGCTGATACATGCATTGCAACATTTCTTGCAGCTTC
The DNA here is from genome assembly GCF_030718845.1 of Mycoplasma seminis. Lineage (NCBI taxonomy): Bacteria > Bacillati > Mycoplasmatota > Mollicutes > Mycoplasmatales > Mycoplasmataceae > Mycoplasma > Mycoplasma seminis. Next base: position 271,491 of record NZ_CP132191.1, on the reverse strand, counting down.
AACATTGTTTCCATTTACTGTAACAACTGCTGCAACTTGTTGGTTTGCGTGAACGTATATTCCTAAAACTTGGTTTTCTTGAGCTACAACTTTTGTGAAACGACGTAAAGAAATTTTTTCTCCAATAACAGCTGTAGCATTTACTAAAGCTTGTTCTACTGTTTCACCGTTTGCTAATTTAACATCAAGTCCTTCTTGGTGTGTGTTAGCGTTTGAGCTAAATAATGCTGTAGCAACATCATTTAATAATGAAATGAATTTATCGTTTTTAGCAACGAAATCTGTTTCTGAGTTAATTTCAACTAAAATAGCGTGTTTATCATCACCTAAAGCTGTAACAGCACCTTCTGCTGTGATACGTCCAGCTTTTTTAGCTGCTTTAACAATACCATTTTCTTTTAACCATGCAATAGCTGCTTCAATTTCGTAGTTTGTAGCTTCTAAAGCTTTTTTACAATCTACTAAAGCTGAGTTAGTTCTTGCTCTTAATTCTTTGATTAATTCCATTTTGTTATCCGCCATGATAACCTCCTAAATTTAAATAATTAGTTTTGTGATTCTGTTGTTTGTGCTTCGTTAGCATTTACTGGTTTGTTGAATGATGGTAAAACAACTTTATCATCTTCTTGGAAAGCGAATTTTACTTGTCCACCACGTGCTTTAACAATAGCATCAGCTAAGATTGTCATAATTAACATAATTGATTTAGCTGAATCATCGTTTGCTGGTATTCCGAAGTCAAGTAAATCAGGGTTTGCGTTTGTATCTAAAATACCAATAACTTTGATTTTCTTTCTTTTTGCTTCTTTAACAGCAATTTCGTCTTCGTTAGGGTCAGCAACGATCATAACTTGTGGTAAACGTTGCATTTCACGGATACCATCAAGGTTTTTGTGAAGTTTATCTAATTCTTTTTGGAATCCTAAAGCTTCTTTCTTTGTGTAACCTGCGAAGTTTTTAGCAGCTTTAGCTTCTAATTCTTTCATTTTAGCAACACGAGACATGATTGTTGAGTTATTTGTTAATGTTCCACCTAATCATCTTTCTGTGACATATAATGAACCTGTTCTTTCAGCAGCTTCTTTAACAGCTTCTCTAGCTTGTTTTTTTGTACCAACAAAAATAAATGATGCACCTTTAGCAGCTAATGTGTTTACTAATGAGTATGCGTATTCTAAGTATTTTTGTGTTTTTGTAATATCAATGATGTGTGATCCTTTGTTCTTTTTGTTTGGAACAATGAATTCTTTCATTTTAGGGTTTCAAGCATGTGTTTTGTGTCCGAAGTATGCTCCAGCTTCTAATAATTTTGATTTTGACACGATTGGTTGTTTTTCAGCTTTAACAGCTTTTTCTTTTTTGTTTTCTGTTGTCATAAAATTTTTCCTTTTTAGTTTGTTTTTGCAAAATAAATATTTCTAACGCCTAGCACTATGATTAGCACACCCAAGCGAATCCGTATTTATTGTTATAAATGTTAGTAAGAATTTGTGTTTTAAACTCTTGTGAAAATTATATTATAAAAAGCTAAAAGACTAAATCTTTTAGCAATTCTTTTAGCACTATATATAAGAGAAAAATATTTTTCTAATTTAAATAATTAAATTTTGAAATTTTAATAAATTGGGTGTTCTAAACCAAAAGGTAATTTTAATAAGAATTTATCACCTTCTTTTTTGATTTGCACTTTAGTATTAAAAGCAGAAACTGGTAATCCGTAAAAACCTGAAAAGATTGAATCATCTCAGTTATTTAAGTAAGTAAATTTCATTGTACTATTATCTAAAAGAACACATCCTTCAGTTTTAAACCCTTCTTGGTATTCTTTGTCAAATATTGTTCCATCTAATACTTTACGACAGTATTTTGCAAAACCTCTAATTTGAAACATTTCTTTAAACACCATACCATGACCAAAAGAAAACGGTAATTCTTCTTGGAAAGTTGGTTTGCTATCTAAATAACTCATTCATGTAGCTTCAGCTAAATCTTCAGCTAAATGCGGATCGATTGCATTTAAAGTCTTAGCATAATTCTTTGTTCCAATTGAATGAACTTGATATTCAAATTTTGAATGTCTATCTAGAGCATTAAGGATGTCTTCTGGATATTGATACTTAGAATTTATTTTATTAATTTGTGCCTGAGTTAAACCTTTAATTTCATATGTAATTGCAGTTTTAGCACTTGGTTTAAGGGCTAATTCTACTGCTCTTAAATCAGAAGTATATTGGTGTTTACCATAAAATTCATCTGCTAAATAGAAAAATTCAAAACCCCTTGAATCTCCTAGCTCAAAAACTGAATCAAAAAACTCTTTATTAAGAGCATCAAACATTTCATATAACTCAACGGCCTTGTCATTGTCATCATCAAAATTTGCCGCTTCATTTATTTCTTCAATTAATTCAATAGTATTAAGCATCAGTTCTTCTGGAATTTCTGTTTTGATTTTAGTTTTTAGATTAATGGTGTACATTTTTAAATCACTAAAATCTTTCTTTTTTGATTCAGAGCATAGAATTAAATGATCATTTAAATATAAAGCTCTAAATTTATTACCATAAAATCTATTTTCAACTTTAGCATCTGCTTCAGTTAAACCAGGCAATTTGCATGCCGGTCCTGGTACTAAATAATACATCATAGTTCTTAATTTGATGTATTTAGTGTTTTTACTCATATCTATCATATGTTTCTCCTTGTGTTTATAAGTGTATATATTTTAATATATAAATTATATTAAATATTGTAGATTTTGTAGTCCATTTCGTGATTTTCCCCTTTGAAAAAAAAAAAAAAAACGGATAATTTTAATAGGAAACAAGGAGAAAATATGGAAGAGAAATTAGCAAAATTATTAATAAATTTATTTTTAAAAGATAATTCAAATAACAATCAAAAATTCGAAGAATGAATTTCCGTTAAAAAAGAACAAAATTTATCAAATATAGATGAAAACAGAACAATATCGGAAAAAAAACCATGAGAAGACGTTGTCCTTTTCACCGTATTAAATTTTAAAAATAAGGAAAATCCCTTCATCAATACTACTCTGGATTTATATTCAAAGCTTGATGAGGATCAAAAGAAAGAATATTTAAATTTAACATTTGAAGAAATTTTTGCTGATGAATTAAAAAATAAAACTGAAATATCTTTAGAAAACTCGCAAGATTTCTGAAAGAATTTAAATAAAGAAAAGGTTAAAATTTATTTCAATCTTATATCACCTTTGTATATTAATTTATATGGAATTAAAGATTTTGCTCATCCTAAGGATTCACGTCCAGGCACAGATTGGATTTATTTACAGTATGACATTAACAAAATAACCGATGAAAATATCATAGATTTTATAATGTTTTTTTATCTAAATAAAAGTTTTAAGTTTTGACTAGTTGATCAAACATCTAGAGAAGATAATCATAGAAAGCAAAAGTGACAAAAAAATGAAAATTATTGAGATTTAGTAATAAATTTAGATTCAATGAATAACTATTTAGAAGATATACAATCAAAAAGTATTAATAAATTTGCAAAAGAAATATTTTTATACTATGTTGATTTAAATAATGAATTCTTAGAAAAGAAAATAACTTTAATTGATGAAAAGTATGAAACAACTCTTGTAAGCAGTGATAATGCACTATTTATTACTTTTGTAAGCAAAACATTAATACCATATCCAGAAGCGGTGTACGGGACAAGCGAAAATCCATTTTCATCATTCATAAAATATTGAAATATATATTTTAAAAGGGATACACAAAAAATATTTTCTATAGAATCTTTTACACCAGAACAAAATGATGAAGTATTTTCAAAATTAAAATTTCAAAAAGCAAATAGAAATCTTTTATTTTATATTTCACATAATAATTCAATAATAATTTCAAATACAAATGATACAAAGAAGCAAATAAGCATTGAATGCAAACATGAAGTTGAAGATGAGTCAGACAATTATATATTTCAATATCAAATTAATTATAACTTCAAAAATCATACATCACTAAACAACTGCGGTAGTACAACCATTAGCCATATTAAGCATAATATTGATATAGCATTTAGAACTGATGACTTTAATATAAAGTTTTATTTAGCAGATTTTGACGACAACCAAGAAAACGAACTATATATCTTGAATCTTGAACACACAGGATGCAAGAATATAACTTTGGATTCAGATAAATCATTGATGCTTGTTGAATATTCCGAAAATGCAAAGAGCTTAAAAAGACCTGAAAATATAAATAATAACTCTCCTATTTTATTATTTTCGAATAAACACCTTGAAGAGAATGATGAAGCATCACATTTCATTAATAATTGAAACTATAATGTGTATAGATCATTCTTATCATTACCGGAGTGAGCTCCGGAGGACTTTTGTTTAGAATTTTTTATCAACGAAAATAAAAATCCGATTTATTTAAGTTTTCTACTATTCCTAATAAAATCTATATCAAATACTAAGAATGGCGTAATTCAAAATTATGAAAACTTCCTTACAAAAATATTTATATTTAAGTCAATAATACAAGAGGTAATTCCAAGATTAAATAATTCATTTCAAAAGAAGTATTCAAGTGGAGAACAATTATTGGATTATTCATTAAATATTAATAATAATTTAATGAAATCACTAAAAATAACTGAATTATTTATTTTAATGTGTGAATTAACTCCCGATATGCTTTTCAAGAATAATGATAACGTTATAAAACTCAGCAAGGCCCTTTTTCTAAATGCTGGTCCTGTTTATTTCCATATAATAAATAATTTCTTCGAAGATAACAATCAATCGAAATATCCCTTTGAAATCAAATCAACATGAAACAATAATGACTTATTTGTGTATTCAGACGAATATGAATTTCCATTTTATAAAAAATATTCTCAATCTGGCTTGCCGGAAGATGCATTATTTGATAACGACCGCCCCTATAGCGATGAACAAACTTTATATGTTTGAATATATCTATGAATACAAAGCCAAATATTAAATGAAATTTACAAAAAACAGAAAGGTATTAAATTCTTTACCAAAATTTCACTCCATAAAGAACATAAATTAAAAGGATTTAATAAAACCATTAAAATAAATGATTTTTCAACTATAGAGATCTTGTATTCTGAAGAAAATAGCAAAATACTAGAAGAATTACTAGAAAGAAAATTAGGAGGCAATAATGATTAATAGTAAATTAAATTCTATAAATTATCAAATCCTTTTATCACCGCATAAAAAAAGAAAACAAAAAGTCTACAATATACAAAATATTGTTAAAGTTGCAAGCTCATTTATTCTATCATTTCCAATATTTTATGAATTTGATAAAAATAGAAAAGAAAATAATTTAAGTACAATTGACGACATTATGAAAAATCCAGACTTTAATAATGTGGCCTTTATTGCTGAATTTGGTCAAGGTAAATCCAGCTTTCTCAATACATATTTTATTAACAACAAAATTTTTGAAATCTACAAAAAACATTTAGATAATCCCGACACTATCGAGAAACTTAAGAAATTAAATTCGTCAGATAAAATTTTTAATACTGTTTTAGAAATAATCGAAACCGCAAATTTGGATAAAATATTATTTAAAAAAATAAGTATGAAAAAAGGTAAATTAGTTCAATTTAATTTCAGCGTAACTACATATGAAACACTAATATTGATTAATGAATTAACTAAATTAAGCGAAAATCAAAATATCTCGCCAGATGATTGCAACAAATATAAAAATTATCTCGAAAATTTAAAAGCACTCTGGGATGAAAAAAATAATAAAAAACTAAAAGAAAAAAATAACGAAATATCTCAAGAGCTAGAAAAAAATCCAGATTATGTTCCCATAGCAAATAGAATAAACTCTTCTTTGAAAGATATAAAAAATCTTATAAATTTAATTATAAATATAGCCGTAAATATTTTGAATATTATAAATTTAAGCAAAGAAGAACTCCCTGTTTTCGTTTCTGTACCAGAATTTAATATACAAAGTAGCAAAAATCAAGCTTTAGAAGAGGATGAAATTCAATCTATAATTTTACGTTCTATAGTGAATCAAACTAAAAATAAAAAATTCAAAAGATATGGTCTAGAAAACTTATTATTTGATAAAAATAGTAAATTTATATCTGTTTTTATAGCAATAGTTATTGTTCTTTTTATAGCATTATCAATTGCTTTAATAACATTAAAAATAATTGACTTCCCATTAGATATTTTTTCAAACAATAATGATAATATAATCATTAATGGTGTTGGAAAAATAGTAAAAAATAACGATATAAATGAAAACGCAAAAATAATTGTTAAATTTTTATTTTATTCCTTAATCACAACAGGTTCAATACTACTCCTGAGTTGTGTTCTACCTTTTACATACAAAGTTATTAGATTTAAAAAATACAAAAAGATCAAGAGTCTAACTCTAGAAAATATCACAATAGAAAAAGACGAATCTTTACTTAGTTTCAGTAAAAATAAAGAATTTTTATATTCAATATTCAAATCTCTTAATACTTCTTTAATAATTTTCGAAGACTTAGATAGGCTTCAGGATAGAAATATATTTAATTCTTTAAGAACTCTTAATAATGAACTAAATGAATACTTTTCAGCAAAAAGTTACCTAATAAAGGAAAAGAAAATTAAATTTATGTATGTTGTAAGTGAGAGTATTTTTGATTCATCATCAGAAAAAAACAAATTTTTTGATGAATTTATTGAATTCAAAAATATAGTAATCGCAAATTGTTTATTACCTAATAAGTTATTAGAAATTATTAAGTCAAAATACTCGTTAGAAGAAAATGAATCAAAACTTAAAAATAATAAACTGAAAAAACTAAATGATATGATATTCAGCGTTATTACAAGTAATATTTCTGATCAACGTACTTATTTAAGTTTTCTATCGAAAATTAATGAAATGAATAATTTAAACCGTACAGAATCTGACCATAGTGATGATGAAACAATTGGAAAACTATATTATGCTTCGAATAGTGAAGAATTAAAGGATATAGAAATTGAGTATTTAAGAAATATAACTAAATTATATTTAGATTTATTTAATAGTTTCGAGATAAAAGGTAAAAAGGAGCTTTTGACAAAAAAAGGGACTACCTATCAAATTTTGTTGCAAAACCGAGAATTTAAAAATGAAGTTAAAAATGATTTTGAATTTCTTATTTCCAGAAAATTTAAAAACAATATCACTTCCGAATCATTAACATCTGATAAAGATTTGGAGAACTTAATTCTCTTATTTAATCTTTGAATTGATGTAAGTAAATCAAGCCAAATTGCATCTATTATTTGAAATTGATCATCAAAATCAAAAGGAGGGCAAAAATCATTAATAAATAGCTTTCCTAGTGTTGCTAGAACAATTATAAGAATAGACAATAATGATAAATTAAAAAATTCCGTTGTTCCTTTTCGCCAATTTGAAAACTTTTACTTCAATATAAATGATGATAACAACCAATATTATTCACTTTATAATGCTAAATTAATTGATGATGCATTCTTTTGTTTGGCTTCTAATGAAAAAGTTAATTCAAATAATAACATATCGCTCGAATATAATCAAAGACTCTTCTTTTATCTTTTGGATAATGAGATCATTAATCTCGAAAATTTAACAAATAATAATATTGGAAGTATTTTAAATATTTCATCTATTTTGGATGTTGCTGATGAAAACGATACAGAAACAATGAAAGTAACATTAAGTAATTGTATGATAACCATCATAAACCTTATTATAAATAATTACTGACTTGACCTTGATTACTACATTTCTAACAATTCAGAATATATATCATTATTAAATGACTTTACCGCAGGCAATTAGGAGTTAAAATGAACAATAATAATTATTATTGAACAATTGATAAATTAGAAAAAATATTCGGAAGCATTAAAGAACGCAAAGATTATAATGTCAAAAACCAATCCAATAATTTTCAGGCTGATATAGATGATGATTTTGAATTCGATCCTATTGGTATAGATGGTGATATATATGAAGTTGAAATCATAAATAATGATAAAAGAAAAAATCAACTAAATACTAGGGAATTGGAATATACACTTTTAAGCAATAACGATAATATTAGTTCTAATGAATTACTTTTTGTATTTTTAACTTTAATTAATGAATCTCTTACTTTTGACGAAAATAATTTAACATTTAAAAATAAAATTAATGAGATTCTGTCAAGTTTGTATCTAAAAAACAATATAGGTAATGAAGATTTATACATTCCAGAAATTCATGCGGATAATTGTTTTAAAAAAATAAATCCAAACACGGTCAGCATCCGTGATGATGATGAAGATTGAAACTTTATCGCTTTACTAAAGAATCTTGATTTTGATCTACCTGATATTAGTCAATATATTAAAAATTTAAAAGAAAATAGATCGCTAGATTCACATAAACAACCTATGAAAGGAATGAAATGAAATGTTTATAATTTCTTTTTATCATTTCTTTCAATATTATTAACAGAATTCCAATACTATGATTTTTATATAAACATAAATTTAGAAAATAATACAAAAATGCTACTTAACGAAATTATTGATTGTTTAAATCAAAAGAAAAATTTAATACTTGTATATAAAAATAATTTCGATAAAAATATCTGACAAGGAATAATTAGTAATTACTTAAACAAAAATAATATATCCTCAGTTATTTTAAAAAATAGCTTATTTTTAGTTTATCAGGTAAGATCGCATACAGTTGGAGCATGAAAACAATTTAGCGCAGAATTTAAAAATTTATGTAGTATGTTTACTACTCAATTTCCTGTATGCTATTGATTCGATAATTTGGAGCCAATTATAAATTTTGGTATCACTAGGGAAGACGTTAATAGAATCAGTGAGACCACAACAACACTGCTAACTGAAAAAATGTTTCAAAAAGCATCTAATATTATTTGATTAAGAAAAGATATGTTTGAGTTCAAAAAATGAGAATATAACAAAATCGATTCAAATAATTACAAATACATTTACTTACCCGAAATTACAAGTGATAATATATTTAACTTTATTTCGCAGAAAACCAAACTTTCCAAATTAGATTCTAGAATTTTCTCTAAATTTTATCATGACTATTTATCAAAATATTCCATCCAAGATATTTTGGATGAATATAATATTTCTAATCAAAAATATCAAGAGTTTTTATTTCATAAAATCTCTGAAAGCTATAATTCCACAAATATATCTAATATCATTAATATATTGAAAGATTTGCAATTGGAAAAAGATGCATCATTTGAGTTAACCAAAATATTAAAACTTGTTAATGATACTGCTAAAATTCAAAAATCAAAACCTTATTCATTGTTTTGTTTAGGTGAAAAACTTAATTTTGAGATTTTAAATAAAAAAATGAATTTAGAAATTTTTCATGAATTAGATTTATCCAAAATTAGACCGCATATTTTATTTAGTTCAAACACAAGATTTGAGAATTCGCTTCTAAGTATAGTTAAAAACTATCCTAACAGTATTATTTGTATCAATAATATTCAGCATGCTTCCAAAGAAACTATTACAATGTTTTTAAATATTTTAGATGAAGGATATTTTGTTGATGATAAAAACGAAAAACATTATTGCTATTTAAACACATTTATTTTCACTGATTCAAATTCTGATAAAATCCTAGCTTATCAGTTAGAAAAAGATACAACAGTACGTAACTTTTTAAATTCATTTTATCCACATGAATTCATAGCTAGATTTACTAACATTATTTTTATAAACAAAAATATTACTCTAAATATAGCAAATGAATTTGCATCTGAATTTATTTATCAAATGTCTAAAATTACAGATATAAAAATTACTTTTAATATGGACACATTATCTAATAATATTGATAAATATATAGAAGAAGATGATAAGCTTTTAAATTTAAAATTCGAAATTATGAATTCTATTGCTAATACAATCCAAAATCATAACAATGGTAGCATAATTCTATTTTGTGAATTTCACTCAATAGCATTTAAATATGTTCTTGAAGGAGATGAAAATGATTAAAAATAAACTAGATCTTAGTATAAATAATGAATATTTACACACTGTTAAAAAAACAAAATCTAAGCATCATAACTCAAGCACATTTATAATTTTGAATAACAAACAATTAGATATCGGGTCATCTGCTTCATGATGTTTTGATTATAAATTTTATTACCCTAAATATGAAATTATTTGTCAAGATATTAAAACAATATTTTCAAAAAATAAAAATATTTTCATTAATACAGCTGATAGTAATGAAATTAAACACATTACATCAACATTAAATTTTGATGGAAGCTTTCAACAAATCAATATTGATATGACAAAAATACATAATATTGGTAAAAATAATAATTGAGGTGATTATGAATTTGCTGTTGCAAATATGTTTGCATATTTAAACAAAATCTCTCTAGTTAATAGCAATATCCTTTTAGTTCTTAGTAATTTCTTTAGTCTTTCATTCAGCAATTCAAATGATGGTTTCTTGAATACAACAAATGTTGAATTCTTAAAAATGTTATTAGATAACCCAAATATTCATATCTTAATTTACGGTAATGACAGTGAATTCAATTTATTTTGTGATAACTCTGATCTACCATTCTACTTCGATAGAATAAATGTTCAAAATTTAAAATCAGATCCCAAAAGTGAAATTACAGCTTTTATTAAATCTAACAGTCAGTTTTTATCACAACAAGCACCTGAAATTAATAAAATAATGTTTCAAAAATATCTAGAAAAATATTCAAATAATATTTATAAAGATTGTGATAATTTATTTGATTTTATTTCATCACTAAATCCAACAGAATTTGAGAGTAAATTAAAAGAGTATTTTAACATTATCCCTTATCATTTAGCATATGAAGAAATTTGTTCAAAATTATCTAAAAATATAAAATCTCAATCAGATGCAGTTGAAACAATTTCTAAATATTTATTTCTTAAGTTAAATAAATATGATAACAACTTAAATTCATTTTTATTCCTAGGAGATAGTGGTGTTGGTAAAACTGAACTCGCAAAGCAAATATCTAAAAACTTTTATAATAACAATATTTTCATAATAGATAGCACCAAAATTCAAACCTATGATGATTTTTGCAAATTTATAATTAGCGATGATCCAAGAGATACTAATTCATTATATATGCATTTAAAAAGTTTTCCTAATAGTCTAGTTTTATTCGATGAAATTGAAAAATCAAATTTCCTCTGCTCAAGTTCATTTCTTAGCGATTTATTTAAAACCAGTAGCATTACATCAACGTCAGGAAATGAATTATCAATCAAAAACTCAATAATAATTTTCACAAGTAACTTATTTAGTCAAGAACTTAAAATTAATAAGTTTAGTAAGTCTCAAATCATTGATTTAATGGGTTCAAAATTCAATTCAGATTTTGTTAAAAACCTAAATGAATTCATTTATTTCAATTCATTAAATCAAACAGATATGAAATTAATTCTAAAAAGTAAATTACATAATTTTATGAAGAAAAATAACATTATTATTCTAAATGAAGAAGAATATGTTAATTCCTTATTTACTGTAGGTGAGGATATTAAAACAATACGTTTTTACATATCCATAATGCAACTTCATTTTGATAAAATAACAAAAAATTTAGAAACAACTCATCAAAGAATTCAAGCATATTTCTCATTTGAGACTAAAGAATTGGAGATTAAAAATGAAAATAATTAAAACACAAAAATTCTTATTTAAAGGTGGAGATTTTGACTATACATTAATAAAACAACCTAATCCAAATGATGAATTTAGTTTTGAAATATACGATAACAACATTTTTCTTTATAGCTTAAAAGCTAAAGTAATATCTTATAGTTTGAATAATTATATTTATACAACTAAATTTCATGGATTAGATCGAATTACTATTGATAATAATCTTGATTTTTCAAACCTAATTAAGAAAATTAACAATTTATTAAAAGGTCTTAAATATAAATTCAAATTTCCTAAAAATCTTTTAGATAGTTCTGAATACATAAATATGATTGAAAGTATTAATAATGAATATAACTTATTTGATAAAAACTCTTATTATGTAAATTTAGTTAATAAAGATTTATATTCTCAATTGAAATATCTACAAGATAAATTAGACAAATATTTAAGTAAACAAAATTGCAATGAATTTAAAAACATTCCGGATAATATTTTGCAACGTTATAAAGAAACTAAAGTTCAAATCTTGATTCAAAAAGCTCTTAATAACCAAATGGATGATCGTTTAAAAGACATCAACATCCGTAATGAAATGTTAATTAATCTGCCTTGAAGAAAAATAACTAATGAGTTAATTGATTGTGATATTACAGCAAAAGATTTAGCTTCAACTTATAGTGCAATATACAATCATTTCAAAAATTATATTGGTACATTAAATATTGCTACTAAGCATCGTCAAAAGGATAATAAATTGTATAATTGTGCATCTATTGTTGTTGATACATATGCTTTTAGAGAAGCTGAAAGCAAAGCAATTGAAGCACCTTTATATATTCTTAATGGAGCTCCTGGTACAGGTAAAACTTATTTTGCTGAAAAATTAGCAAGAAAAATAGGACGTAAATTTGTCAAAATTTCTCTTGGAGGAGCTACACAAATAGGTTACTTCAGAGGTACTTCTAATACTCCAAGTATTATTATTCAAAAACTTCTAGAAGCAGGTGTTTCAAACCCTGTAATTTTACTAGATGAAATAGATAAAATTCACCCTAATATGTATGCTGAATTGCTTGATGTTTTAGATAAAAAACAAAATGATCATTTTCATGATAATTATTTAAATGTTGATTATGATTTATCTAAAATTATTTTTATAGGTACTAGTAATTATATCGGTAACTTGCCTAGCGAAATAATATCTCGTGTTAAATTGCTTCAAATACATCCATATACACTAGCCGAAAAGATTCAGATAGGAAAAGATATAGCTGATGAATTTCAAGCTCAATATGATATCACTAAGAGCAATTATATAGAGTTTGAAGATAATGCTTTAAAAACTATAATTACTAAAATAGCACTTGAAGATGGTGTTAGAAAATTAAAACAAGAAATTGAGTCATTAATATTTTATGCTATTGCTAATAAAATTACTTTAATTAGCAACGATATAATTCATAAATATTATTCAAAACAGCTCGAGGAATTAGAATACCATCAGAAACTTTATAAATCAAAAGAAAAATTACCTGGTATGGTAAATGGATTAGCGATATCCCCTATTCCATTATTCAATGGTATTCACAATATAACATGTATTCATTCTATTGTAAAAGCAGATACTCCACATGTTGAATTTCTTTCTGAAGTTTCAGACACAACTTTAAATTCTGCGAAAATAGCACTTAGATATGCTATTTCTAACAAAGATCGATTTGGTATTAATTCTGAAACAGATAATTTATTATTTACTTTATCATTTGATCAAATTTATATAAAAAATGATGGTGACTCTGCTGGAATAGCATTCACAACAGCAATTATTTCAGATTTATTAAATAAGGCAGTTCCTAGCAATTGAGCTATTACAGGATCAATTGATTTAAAAGGAAATGCTCAAGTAGTTGGTGGAATTAAAGAAAAAATCGAAGGCGCATTTAATGATCATATAACTAACTTTATTATTCCTTATGAAAATGAAAGAGATATTAAAAATATTGATCCAGAAATTCGCAAGCAAATTAAGATACATACAGTTAAAAACTATAATGAAGTATTTAAGCTATTATTTAAATAGTCACACCTCCTCCTTGGAGGTGATTTTATTGTGCAAAAGGAATAATAAAAAGCGGGTATTACCCACTTAATTATTATTTTGCATCTTTAGCAATTTGTACTAAAACTGAAAATGTTTTTGGTTCATTAATAGCTAATTCTGAAAGCATTTTACGGTTAATTGTAATGTTTGCTTTTTTAAGTCCATTAATGAATCTTGAATAACTCATTCCTTCTGCTCTAACAGCTGCGTTGATACGAGCGATTCATAATTTTCTAAAGTTTCTTTTAACTTGCTTACGGTCTCTAAAAGCATATGTTCATGATTTAACAACTGCTTGTTTAGCAACTTTATATCCGATTGACTTGTGACCGAAGTATCCCTTAGCTAATTTTAATCATTTTTTACGTCTTGCTCTTGTAACTGTTCCGCCTTTAACTCTCGCCATAATAATTCCTTTCTAAATACGTAATTATCTTTTTGAAAATCTAATACTTAGAAACAAGATTAGATTAATGCTTTAAATCTTTTTAAATCAGATTTAGACATTTGGGCAGATTTACGTGATTGACGTTTTTGTTTTGTTGTTTTGTTTTGTGCTAAGTGAGAACGGTAAGCTTGCTCTCTTAAGATTTTACCTGTTCCTGTAACTTTAATACGTTTCTTTAACGCACTTTTAGTTTTCATTTTCGGCATTTAATTCTCCTTCTTTAGCTTCTTGATTTTTTTCAAGATTCTGTTCTTTTAAATATTTTTGAATTTTTTGTTTATTAGGTTGGAGATTCATGTCAAGGAAACGATCGTTCACTAATTTAGGTTCTGAAGTTTTTTCAGCAATATCTTCTAATTGAGCATAGAATTTATCTAATGTTGAAAAACCTAAATCTTTTCTTCCTATTTCACGACCTCTTAGTTTTAAAGAAACCTTAATTCTATCTCCTTTTAAAAGAAACTCTCTAGCTTTTTTAGCTTTAGTTAATAAATCATTTTCTCCAATCATAGCAGTTAATCTAACTTCACGATTTTGGATGATTGTTTGTTTTTCTTTTAATTCTTTATTCTTCTTCTTACGATCATATTTAAATTTTCCGTAATCAAGAATACGACAGATTGGTTTAGGTTCAACACTAATTAAAACTAAGTCCATCTTATAGCTTTTAGCGATTTCTAATGCTTCAGTTGTATATTTAACACCAAGTTTTTCACCTTCTGGAGAAAGTAAGAATACTTGTTTGAATGGAATATCCTTGTTAATATAATGTTCTGATGCAGGTTTTTTTCCTTTTGTTTGAATAATAACTCCTTAAATAAATGTAAGTTTTTTTAAAAAGTGATAACACTTTATTCTACTAAAAAAGGTATCAGAATTATGATACGTTTAATTGTAGCTAAACCCAAGACTATGGTCATCAGGTGAGAATTTCTTCTACTTTTCTGCAATTAACTCTATTGCTTTTTAATTTTAACAAAAAAACCATTTTATCAAAATCATTATTTATCTAGTACATACATAACATCAGCAACTTATATACCTATAAAATAGACTTATATAACTTAATAGTAAAATAAGATAAATTTTATTTTTTAAAAATATAAATTATAATTGTTTTATGACTAATAAACACTCATCATTTAGTTCCGAAGTTAAGAAGGAAATAATAAATAATCTATCTAAAAATCATGAAATTATCTCTTTTATTAAAGGGTTACTATTTTGCTCTGCAAACATTGATAAAAATGGTAATTATCTACTTTATATAAAGAATGAATATTTATATGACAAAATAGTCAGAAAGCTTGATAAGTCTAAAATTAGCTATATTTCTGATCCAAAACACCCAACTAAGTTAGTGATTGTTTACAATGAATTAATCATTCCACAAATGGAATCTAAAGATGATTTATCGTACTTTTTTGGAGGAGTGTTCTGTGGAGGTGGAAGTATTTCAGGTAAAAATTCTACTTCTTATCATTTAGAAATTTCCTCACATAATAAACAGAATATAGAAGAAATAGCTTCAAAATTAAATGAATATGATTTTGGATTTAATATCTTAAATCGTAACAATAAATATGTTTTATATACCAAAAATAAAGATAAATTAATTGATTTTCTTGCTGCTATCGGGGCTAAAAAATCTTGATATAGCTTGCAAAACCTCATTATTAAAAGGGACTTTGAAAACGTTACAAATAGAATAAATAATATTGATTTAAGCAATTTAAATAAAATTGCTGAAAGTACCATTAAACATATAGAAAATATTAATTATATGTTTGAAAATAATTTAGATGAATTATTTGATGAGGATCAATTAGTTGCCTTTAGAATTAAAACCGAAAATAAATGGATTTCACTAGCAGAATTGTCTTATATTTTGGGAAATGATTATAATATCTTTATTTCTAAAAGTGGTTTAAATCATTGATTCAGAAAATTAAATACTGTAGTTGAAAAACATAAAAATAATCAATAATCTCACTAGCATCTATGAAAAAAGATGCTTTTTTAGCATCCTAAATAGAGAAAAATATAATCTTAATTAAAAAATTGCGAAAAAAAAGTTGGTTAATCCCAACATATTAAATGGTGCGCAAGAAGGGACTCGAACCCTTATGCCTGAGGCACTAGAGCCTAAATCTAGCGTGTATGCCAATTTCACCACTCGCGCTTAGTATGTTATCCATTTAATCCATCTTAAATAAACATTGGTGCCGTTTATAGGACTCGAACCTACGACCTACTGATTACAAGTCAGTTGCTCTACCAACTGAGCTAAAACGGCAAATGGTGGAGAATAAGGGACTCGAACCCATGACATTCGCCTTGTAAGGGCGACGCTCTCCCAACTGAGCTAATTCTCCAAAATGGTAGTCTGTACGGGGATCGAACCCGTGTATGCATGGATGAAAACCATGTGTGTTAACCGCTTCACCAACAGACCATAATGGCGCCGATTATTGGGATTGAACCAACGACCAACTGGTTAACAGCCAGCTGCTCTACCGCTGAGCTAAATCGGCAATTTATGTTTGCTTGTTTGCTTATATATTATATACTAAAATTAATTTTATATTAAGAAAAAATTTAATTTTTTTATCAGCTATCACATAAGCAAAGTTATTATAGCATAAAAGTTTGAATCCTAATATAAATATCAAATTTTTCATACAAAAATATAGCCACATCTAGTAGCTATATTGATATTAAGTTAAATTTTGTCTAATTAGGTAATCTATACCTTCAGATGTTATCCTACGTCCTTTTGAATTTTTTTCAATTAATTTTAAATATAGCAAAGTTGGTTCGATTTCATTAACAATATTTTCTTTAGTGTGTAGCAATAAACCTGTTATTGTATCTAGTGAAACATATTTTTCTTCGAAGCCTTCTTTTAATATTTCTAAGTATTCAATATGATCTCGTGTTAGTCCGAATTCATATAAGTCTAAATATTTAAAAGTTTTCTTTACTATTCTTTTATTAATAACTCCTTTGTTTTGTGCAATTGCAAAGTCATTAATTCTTTCAAGTAAATGGTTTGCAATTCTGGGTGTAGAACGAGAATACATTGCGATTAAATTTAAAATATCATCAGAGACAGATATGTTTAATTTTTCTTTACTTATAGTTAATATTTTAAAAATATCTTCAACAGTATAGCTAACAATTCTACCTAAAAAACCAAATCTATCTTTTAATGGTTGAGAAATTTCGTTTAACTTAGTTGTAGCAGCTATTAAAGTAAACGGCTTGATTTTCATTCTCAGTGGTCGAGAATTTCCGTCAGCTCCCACAATTAAATCAAAAACAAAATCTTCCATTGCTCCATACAAAAACTCTACAACATTCTTATTAATACTGTGCACTTCATCAATAAAGACTACATCACCTTGATTAATAACTGATAAAACACTAATTAAATCAGATTTCTTTTCGATGTTTGCACCTTGTATATAATGAATACGTGAGTTATTTTCTTTAGCAATTAAACTAGCTAAAGTAGTTTTACCCATCCCTGGAGCTCCATATAATAAAATATGATCTAATACTTTATTCTGAATTTTAGAACTACGTATCATTGCTTGTAAAGTTTTTACTAATTTGGTTTGTCCTATAAATTCAGCAAATTTATTAGGCCTGAGTTCCATCAGCTATTTCTTCCTCACCATCTGTATTAGCAATTAATCTAATACTTTCTTCAATCATATTGTCTATAGAGTCAGAGGGTTTAACTTTTCTAAGCGCTAAATCAATTTGAGCTTTTTTGAATCCTAGTTCAAATAATGTTTTAGATAATTCATCTCGCATTTTGCTTTTTTCAGCACGTTTATTATCTGCATTTGAACAAATTTTTGCTCATTTATCTGATAATTGTACGCAAATGATATTAGCAAGTTTCTCACTAATAAATTGAATGCTTGATAAATCTTTGACATTGTACTCAGCAATTAATCTAGCAACATATTCCCATCCTTTCTCTAATAATATCATTGCTATTTTTGGTCCAACTTTTTCAACAGCTATTAAATCAATAAATAGCAATCTTTCTTTAAAGTCTTTGAATCCATATGTACATGCTAAATATTCTGTGCGATGTTCATATAGATACATTTTTACTTTTTGTCCTACTTCAAATCTGGCTTCATCAGCTACAGTCATTAAATAACCTTCACCTTTAGATTCTAAAATTAAATTGTTTTTGTTTTTATAAACAACTTCACCTATAATATATAATTTCATTTTTCCTTTCATCTATCTCTATTAGATATATGGTTTTTTTTATAAGTGAACTAAAAATAAACAAAAAAGCACTTTTTAGTGCTTTAATTATTATTTGAATTTTATATACATCTTTATAAATAGATAAATAAATAACTATTTATTAGTTATTTCTATCATTTAATGCAACATAACCTTCAACTTTTTTGCCTTTGTAAAATCCACAGAACTTACATACAACGTGTTGTTCGATTTTTTGGCTGCAGTTTTTGCATGATACAAGGTTAGGTGTATCTAAAGCTGAATGAGTATTTCTTTTGTGTTTACGTTGTTTAGACGTTTTACGTTTTGGAACAATAGCCATTATGACCCTCCTCTGAAGTTATAGTTAATTAATAAGCTTATTTATTATAATATAAAATATATTATTTTCAAATATTTAATTTGCTTATTTAATTTTCAAAATATTTAACATTTATTATTTGTTAATTATAATTTATTTATGAAAAAAAATAAGAAAAATAGAGTAGGTATTATTGCTGAATATAATCCATTCCATAATGGTCACATTTATCAAATTAATTGAATTAAACAAAATATACCTAATGCTTATATTATAGTAGCAATGTCAAATAAATATACTCAAAGAGGTGAAATAACTTGTGCATCCTTTAAACAAAGAAAAGCAATTGCTTTAAAATATGGTGTAGATAAAGTTTTTAAAATGGATGATAAATATGTAATTCAAGCAGCTCATGTTTTTGCTCAAGCTGGTGTTGAATTATTAAATAAACATAAAATTAAATATTTAGTATTTGGTTCAGAAACTAATAATGTTGAACTTTTTGTTCAAATTGCAAATATTATTAAAAATAATCCTAAACAATATAGTGAGTTAATTAAGAAATATATGAAAAAAGGAGCAAATAGTTTTCCGAAAGCTTCTAACCTTGCAATTCAAGATTTATCAAATCAAAATATTCAATTACCAAATGATATTTTAGGATTAGAATATGTTAAACATATAATTTTTAATGATTATGATATTACACCAATTTCAATTCAAAGAACCATAGGTTTCCATAGTGAAGAAGTAATAAATAATTTTGCAAGCGCTACTAAAATCCGTGAGTTACTCCTTCAAGGTAAAGATTTTTCTGCCTTTACTCCAATGCAACTCAAACTTAATCCTAAAAATAATATACAAAATACTTATAAAAAATTTGTTAAAAAGGTAACTAAATTATCTCCCGAAGCATTAAGAAAATACAAATTAATTGATGAAGGAATTGAAAATTTATTTAAAAAACAAGTTGCCTTAAATAACGATTATGATTCTTTTATTGAAGCATGTATTTCAAAAAGATATACTCGTAATCGTATTAAACGTTGTTACATTAATATACTATTAGGAAATAAAAAATAAAATCTAGAGCTTTGCCCTAGATCTGAATTACTCTATTTAATCTTCTTTCATCTTATTCCGTATGAACGAATTTCTGAAGCAAATTTAGTTTGAAACATTCTTAATAAATATTTAAAATGATGATATTTTAGAATAAATGAATATTGCGCTTCATTATTTAATGATTTTTTATAAGTCATATTAGGTGTGTAAATAGTTTGGATCTTAATTTTCCCACCACCATTTTTGTATTTTAAAATATCATAACGCTTATATAAAGTTGAAATGAAATATTTATTAATATTCTTTTGCAGAATTAAATAATCAAACATTTGCATCTTTCATTCACTCGGATGCTTTTCGAATGCAAAATAATAGCAATAAAACTTTTCTGAAATAGCTAAGTTTTCTAAAATAATTTTTACTTGAGTATCTTTGTATCCTAGCGAACCAGTTTTGGATGCTAAGAATTTGTTGGTATCAAAAATCACGTAGATACCTTGGTTTTGAACTTTCTCAAGTTTTTTAATAATTTTGCTAAATTTATCAACAATTTCCAAGTTAGTAAATACTTCATAATTTTTAAGTCTTGTTCCGATATATTTAGCATCCTTATAAGTTTTTTCATAAATGAAAAACTTAATATTTCCATTACTGCTAGATAATAAGTTAAAAGTATTATCTAGTTTTTCTATATCC
The DNA here is from genome assembly GCF_030718845.1 of Mycoplasma seminis. Lineage (NCBI taxonomy): Bacteria > Bacillati > Mycoplasmatota > Mollicutes > Mycoplasmatales > Mycoplasmataceae > Mycoplasma > Mycoplasma seminis. Next base: position 250,828 of record NZ_CP132191.1, on the reverse strand, counting down.
TTTTTAGTGATTTCATTTTGTTTATTTCTACAAAATTCTGATAATTCATTAATGAAAACACCATTAATAACTGTATGTTTTTTAATTTCATTAATAATTTTATCAATAGATTGTTTTAAAGTGTTTGCATTATCACTTTTGATATCAATTACTTGAGTATGCAAATAGTTATTTTCTTCACCTTTTAAACCATCTTTATTTTCAACATCCACTTGTTGAGTTAAATCATCACTGGTGTAGACATTTTTTAATGCTATTAAGTTAGAAAATGACAAAATTGAAGAAAAATTTAAAGTTAAATAAATTTCAACATTTAATCTATTTGCATAATTTAAAAATTGTTTGAAATTAGTCATTCTTTTTTTGTATTTTTCCTCATTTTCTGAGTCAACTAACATAATTTCATAATTATATAATTCATACAAATCAGGTATCACTATTGCTGTAGGATAATTTAAATCCTTAATCTTTTTTAAATATTTTAAGATATCCTCAAAATACTTATGAGTTACAGCAGCATTTTCATTTAAAATAGCTTCTTTATCTAAAAAAATAAAGTTATCGGTAGTATTATCCGAAGTTTTTAGCCAAGAATGATTCAAAAATTTCATATTCTACTCCAAATGTTTTGTTATCTATATCTAAGATACCTAATTCTAAAATTATTTTTTCAACTTGCTGTGGTGTGAAGTTTTTACTAATTTTCTCAATTACAAATAATCTTTTATCGGAAATATTTAATTTTTGAGCTAATTGTAATCTTGAAGTAAAAGCTTTCTGATAAATGTAGTATTTATGCACTAATATTAGATTAGATGAAATTGCATAAAATAACTGATTAATATTAACTTCTTGTTCTTTTAACATTAAATATTTTTGGTAAATTGACAATATTTCATTGCTTGAAATTGCATTTGAGAAAACAAAAGCATTATCAGATGGATACAAGCTAATAAAACTTTCAAGTAAAGCAGGTGTAATGTTTTCTCCAAGCAAGCTAAGTTTAATGATTTCATTTTCAATAATATTTAAGTTATTTGGAAGCTTAGATAATAAAAGCAATAAATCATTATATTTAATACTTACACCATAAGAGTTAAAGCATTTTTGCACTCAAGTTATTGTTTCTTTTTCACTTAAAGGCTTGAAATCATAAGAATGAGCAAGATAAAGAGTTTTTGGTAATGAGTAAGATTTGATTTTTTCGCCTTGGAATCATAAAACAATAACATCATTGCATTGATTTAAAGCATTTATTAAGCTTTCCTGTAGTTTTACTTTTTTATTAAACAATTTAGGATTTTTTAACAAAATTAACTTTTGTTGTCTAAAAAGTCCACCTTCATTTAATAAAGAAATCAAAATATCGCTTTTGTCTAAATCTTCAATTTCAATTATGTTTGTTGGATTAAATTTAGACTTAATTTCGTTGATTTTTTGTTTAGTTAAATATTCATTTGTATCAGTTATTAATATCATGTTTTAATTATACATTTCTTATTTAATAAACTCAGTTTTAAAATAAAGAAATAATCAAAAACCAGAAATGAATATCAATATCATTTTCCATTTATATTAATTAATAAAATGAAATTTCTAAACAAGTTTAAAAAGTCAATTGTTAGGTTACTAATCGGGACAACAATAAATCAAAATGGAAAAAATAGAAAAAATGTAATCAGCAATATTTGAAAAATCGGAGTTAATATTGTAGTGAGTAGCAAGCTTAATAAATTTAATTTTTGATTAAACACAATTACTATACAGCTAGCTAGAATTCAGGAATAAAAATATATTTTTAAGTATCCTAAAAACTTTTGCAATTTACTAGTGTTATTTCACTTTTGTTTTTGAACATTGTAAAGCAACAAACCGAATGTGAGAACATATGAAATTCAATAACCTATTGAGAGCACACTTAAGGGATTAAATAATAAATACAAAAGCGAAATAGCTAGTAAATTCTTATAAGGATTGTAGCGATTTGAAAAAAATTTCTGACAAATCTCTTTGATTAAAATAAACAAATATATCTTATAAACTGAAACAGAATCTTTAACAAACCAAAAGTAAATAGAGATAGCAATAATTAAAATGAGTCATTTTTGTTTAAATCTTCTAAAAATCATGTTTATAAATAAATATATCGTTCCAAAGTGCAATCCACTTACTACAATTAGGTGAATTATTCCTAATTGACTTAGTTGTTGAATAACAACATTTTTACTTTCAACACTATGCCCAAATACTAAAGGAATAATTAATGTTTGATATCCTTGCTGTTGATTTAAATAATAATTAAAGAATTTTTCTCTAATATTAATTCACGAATCGAGCATTTGGAGCTGCGAAATTTTGACTGTATAGAATAAATTGTTACTTTGAAAATATTCATTCATTTTTGCAATCTTAAATAATTGCCCTTGAATTCTAATTTGTGAATACAAAGCTATATTTTCAGGTAGATTGCTACGATAAATGCTGATTTTTTGCCCTAAAGCATTTTGCAATCACACATAATTTTCCTTAATGTTGCGAACACTAAATACTTGATTAATTTCTTTGCCTTCATATCAATATTCAAAATAAAATCAATTATGCAAAGAAACTGTAAATAGTATCAGTAAAAAGATTCCTAGCATTAGAAAAATATATTTTGTATTAATTATTAAAGTGTATATACATAAGCATAAAACAACAATTAACAAATAATATCAATTTGTGTAAATTGCGATGAAAAATAATGATGCAATGAGGAATAAATTAAATAATGCTATTCTAGAATCAAGAAACTTTTTAAGATTTCAATTGTTTTTGAACCAATTCCTTTTATCTTTAAAATATCATCTCAAGTTGGTATTCCTTGGTTTTTTTCTTTATATTCATATAGGTATCTAGCATATTTTTTATCTATTCCAAAAACTTCGAAATCTTTAGCACTCCTTATATCACTTCATAATAATTTTTGGTCTTTTCTTGGAATAAATATGGTTTGTTCTTCAGTTGCATAATCATCTAGTTTTAGTGAATCTAAATCAGATCCACTTTTTACTTGTGCTAAATAAAGTAATTCTCTGTATGTTAAAGGTTTAGTTGATTCTATATTTTTATGCAAGACATTTCCGCTTAATTTATATTTATAAATTTTGTCTTCTTCACCTCCTTTCTTGCTCTTTTGCAAGCTGTGTTGCGCTTGAATTTGCTGAATTAAAACATACCCAGCTATACCGCTTGCGAGCAAAACTAAAATCAAATATAAAATCAATTTTTTCTTTCTCATACACTACATATATTAATTTTTTGCAAAGTGAACTAAAAATAAACAAAAAAGGCAATAAGAAAAGCCACACGTGCGTGTGACTCATATATTATTTATAATGTATAAAATAAAATACTGGATGTGTAAGAATTTATAAAATATATTAAGATATATAAGAAATAAAAAACAAGTTGTAAAATAAAAAATAAATATGTATATAAATGATTTGCTTAAAATGCGACTTTTTAAGCTATAACTTAGTACAAAATAATAAATAGTTTACTATTTAAGCAGTATAACAGGACATTCTCATGTCCCGCATATATAATACACTATTTTTTAAAAAATTAAACACTTAAATAAATAAAATTTGACGTTTGTTAATTGTTCGAGTACTAATGTAATTTTTATAGTAGGCATTATTAAATGTAATACCTAAGAAAACAAAATATACAAATCAGTTGATAAAGAACGCAATAGTGAAGAAGAACCCTACAGTACCACCGAATTTATCATAGTTAAAATATTTATTTAATGAGTTGAATAATAATACTAAAAGTATAGTTGGGGTAGCTGATAAAAGTGCACCTTTATAAACACTTTTAATACTTAATTTAAAGGATGGAATTAATTTAAATAAAGTAATTAAAAGTACAATGAAAAATGTTGTGGTATAAATGAAATAAACAAATTCATTGAGTCATATTTTATTATTTTGGTGTCTGAGTAAGATTGCTTTTTCAGTCATGATGTCAGCTGTTGCAAAAATTCAGAAAATAATCGAAACCACAAACACTAAAAAGAATCCTTTAATTTTATTTCCTCAATAAGTTCCCATCTTATAATGTTCATAAATATAGTTGGATGAAGAAACTAATTTTCCATATCCAGTACTTGAAATATATAAAGATGATAAGAATAAAATCAAGTTAGGAAGTATAGTTTTTAAAGTAAATCCTTCAGAGGAATTTGAGCCAATATTAAGCAAATATTCTTGAGAACCAGGGATAAAACGCCCTAAAATAAGCTCTAAAAAGTGTTTCTGGAATTCTTTTCCAACAAAATCATTAAATGCTGGAATATAGCTAACAAACATATTTAAAATGTAAACAATATAAATTACAGGAACAAATGAAATTAAAAGATAAAAGGCACTCGATAATCAAATAAAGTTATATTCCTTACTGGTAAAGTTCTTGTAAACATTATCAATAACCTTAATTCTTTTACGACTTTCATTCTCATTTCTAGCCCTTAAAAGTAATTTAGCAAATAATGTAATTAAAATATTTTTAATTAAGAATTCATATAAAGTTAAAAATATTGTAAAGCGGTCAGGTCAAATTAAATTTTGATGATAAGCTTTTTTAATTGCATTGTTTTTATTTTTATATTTCACTAATTTTGCATAGTGATTAATATTTTTATTTCTTCAAGTCATTTAGCACCTCAAGAGTAATTGTATTTGATAAAATCGGGCTAACTTGACCTCCTGTTTTTTTCATTAAAGCACCTAAAATGAATTTAACAACTCTTTCAGGTCTTGAATCATATTCATTTAAGATTTCTGGATTAGCTTGCATAATTTCATCTATTAATGAACGAATTAATTTTGGATCACTAATTTGTTTTAAATTATGACTTTCTAATAATAAATTAATATCACCTTCGTAATTCGGAAGTAAAGCGATTAATTTCTTAAGTGATTTACCTGAAATTACTTCAGCATCTAAAAGTTCTAAGGCTTGATTTAAGTGCTCAGGGTTAATATTTAATTCAGTTGGATGTACATTTTGCGCATTAGCTAAAGAAACAACTTCCGCAAAGAAAACTTTAGATAATTTATCTTTATCTTTGTAAGCAATTGAATCAAAATATTTTGCAAGTTCATAATCATCTATTAAACTTTGAATATAGATGTTTTGAATACCATTTTCTTGGTAACGTTTTAGTTTTTCATTTGGTAATTCATTTAATTTAACACTATCAATAAATTCCTTTGAAAGCTTAATGATAGGGATATTTGGATCAGCGAAATATTTATAATCTGTAGTTCCTGTTTTAGTACGCATTACTACAGTTTGGTTTGTGTTATCATCAAAACGTTTGGTTTGTTGTAAGATAACTTCATCTTTAAGAATCTTTTCTCTTTGTAATTTAATTTCATATTCAATAGCTTTTTTAATGTTTGAAGTTGAGTTCATGTTTTTGATTTCAACTTTTGTACCAAAACCATTATATCCACGAGGTCTAAGTGAAATATTAATATCAGCTCTTAATGAACCTTGCTCAAGTTTACCTTCAGAAATTTCTAAAGCAATAACGGTTTTCTTAATCATATCTACATAATTAGCTGCTTCTTCAGCAGTTCTAATTACTGGATAAGTAACAACCTCAATAAGCGGAATTCCAGCACGGTTGTAATCTAATTTTGTACCATTTTCATCATGGTGTTGTCTTGCAGTATCCTCTTCAAGGTGAATACGTTCGATTGCAATCTTTTTAGGTCCTTGTGATGTTTGAATTTCAACAAATCCATCTTTTCCAATTGGACGATAAAATTGTGTAATTTGGTAACCTTTTGGTAAATCTGGATAGAAATAATTTTTTCTATCAAAATGTAATTCATCATCAATTTGCATTTGTAAAGCTTTAGCTAAGGCAACTCCGTATTTAACAGCTTGCTTATTAACTTGTGGTAAAGTACCTGGATAAGCTAAATCGATTTGGTTAGCTTTAGTGTTAGGTGCTGCATTAAAATCTATTCCAGCAGGTGAGAACATTTTGGTTTTAGTTTTTAATTCAACGTGGATTTCAATCCCAATTATTGTTTCAAAATTATCCATTATTCTCTCCCTTTTAATTCTTCAATATATTCAGCAAATCCTAATAATTTTTCATCTTGATAAATACCTGCTTCAAGTGCAAAATTATAAGGCATATTTTCATAATTTCCTAATGGTATAGTGATAGAAGGGTTTCCAACTAAGTTCGCACCTGTAAGAATAAAGTTCATAACACCATATGAAGAAGTATCTTCATTTATTTTAGGTGCAATTCCACCAAATGCTGGGAAAATTACACAATCATATTGTTTATGTAATTCTGTGTAATAATTTTTAATTAATCTACGAGCTTTTTGTGCTTTGATAAAGATATCTGTTTGGTTTTCTGTGTATAAGAAATAACTTCCTAAAGCAAGTCTTTCTTGCACCATTTTTCCGAATTTTTCAGAACGAGTATCATGCATAATTTCTTCTCAATTATCTGCTTCAACTCTGCTTCCGAATCCAATACCAGTTAAATTAGCTAAATTTGAACTAGCTTCAGAGAAACTAATTACACGATAAACAATATTAATAGCATTTAAAATTTCAAGGTTAGGTTTAATTTTAACAACTTCAATACTATCTTGTTTCATTTTATCTAATAACCCTTGCATAGAGTCTTTAACATATGGTTGAATCAAGCTTTCAAAATCTAAATAAGCTACTTTATTTGGTTTAGTTTTTACTACATTATCAATTACTACCGGAACTGAAGTCATATCTTTTGCATCAACACCATACAATGTTTGAGCTGAAATGATAGCATCATTAACATTATGAGTAAAGAATGCTACTGTATCAAGTGAAGAAGCATAAGCAAACATACCATATCTACTAATAGCTCCATATGAAGGTTTGAACCCTACAAGTCCATTATATGAGGCCGGAAGTCTAACACTATCTCCAGTATCACTTCCTAAAGCAAAACCAATATTTGCATTCATTGTTGCAGCAGAACCTGAAGAAGAACCTCCAGCTAGTCTGCTAGAATCTTTAGGGTTAGTTACAAGTCCATAAGCACTGTATGTCCCAGTTCCTCCTAAAGCTAATTCGTCATTGTTAACTTTAGCAATAACCCTTGCATTAGCATCTAAAAGTTTTTGCACTACAGTTGCATTATATGAAGGTTGAAAGCTATCTAAAATTAAACTTGATGCTCTAGTCGGAGCATTATTAGTTGCAAATACATCTTTTAATGTAATAACAACATTATCAAAAGTTTTGTTTTTAGCAACATAATCATTTGAAAATGGATATAAATATGCTACAGCATTATTGTGATCATTTTTTAATTCGTCATAAGCAGATGAATAATTACCTAATACTTTAAATTGTCTCATTATTTAACCACCTTTGTAAGAGTTACGAAATCACCATCTGAAGTTGGAGCGTTTTTTAATATATCATCCTTTGAAATAGAATAAGAATCATCTTCAACATCTTCTCTTAATAAGTCTATGTGCAAGTCTTCATTGATTCTTTCCATAGGCTGTAAGTTATCTAAATCTAAAGAATTTAACCCTTCTAATTGTAATTGGATATCTTCTCAAGAAGTCATAATTTTATCAAGTACATCTTCATCAGGTCTTAACATTAATGATTGCACAATTTCAATTAATTTATCTTTTGAAACTTTTTTCATAATTCTCCTATCTTTTAAAATTTGGTAATGAGATGATTTCTAGGTTATTTAGATATTTTAATTCACCTTTAAGGTCTTGGAATTTAAGACTAAATGAATGTAGCATTAATCTTTTAGCACTAGCTCCATGGTATTTTTTATCACCTTCAATTGGGTAACCTAAATATTTAAGTGTTAATCTAATTTGGTGTTTTCTTCCAGTTACTAATTGAGCTATTTTTCTACCATTTTCCATATAGAACAGTGTGATAGCTTCTTTTGAACCAGGTAATTGTTTTGGAGAAGCTTTCATACGTTTATTTTTTTCATCTTTGACAGTGAAAATTTTTACCATCATAGGATGTTTGCTTGAATAATTATCTAAATTAATATTGCTAAAAAATGTATATTTTTTAATCATGCATTCTGTTTGTGCATTTAAAGTTGATAATGTTGCATAGTTTTTTGCATATAACATTATTCCACTGGTGTCTTTATCAAGTCTTCCAATGTGTGATGGTTTAAAACTATCTACCATTTTAAAGTTTAAATATGCTAAAACTTGATTATCTAAACAATTTTCCTCACCGTGAACATCTAATCCAATTGGCTTTTCTACTATTAAAATATTTTCATCTTCATAAAGTATTTTAATAGTTCCAGCACTTTTAGCTACTTGTGTAGGTTCAAAAGTTGCGGTGTCTTCTAAAATACCATAAATTACAATCAAATCATTTTCTTGTACTAAATATGATTTTTCTACTTTTCTTTCACCATTTACTTTAATATCTTTTTTTCTAAAAAGTTTTTCTATTCTACTTAATGGTAATGATGAACAATATTTTGTTATTACTTTGAACAAAGTTCTATTTTCATCATTTTTGGTTGCTTTAATTTCTAACATATCTTCCTTTTATTCTTCACGTTGAGATGCAAAAAGGTCAAAATCTGTATTTTCGTTTTCTACACCTTCAACGTAGTTAAATTCGTTTAATTTTGGTAAATCTCTCATACTTGTTAATTTAAAGTGGTCATAGAATTTGTTTGTTACACCATAAAGTACAGGATTACCTGGTGTTGGTGAAATCCCTACTTCTTCAATAACACCTTTAACTAATAAAGTATTTACCACTTGATCTGAAGCCACACCTCTGATTTGTGCAATTTGACTACGTGTAATAGGTTGTTTATAAGCAATAATTCCAGCAACTTCAATTGCAGCGTTTGATAATCTTTGTTTTTTAACAATAGAAACCATTTTTGAAATGTATTCTTTAAATGTTTCTCTAGTTGCTAATTTATAAACATCATTAAAGTTAACTACTTTAAGTCCACGTTCTTGGTCGTTAAAATCTTTATGGAAGTCAGCCATAACTTTTTTAGCTTCAGCTAATGTAGCTAGTGAAAAAATGTCTTTAACTTGTTCTAAAGTTAAACCATCATCGCCTTGAATGTATAATAATGCTTCTAATATTTTATTTTTCATCGTAAAGTTCTCCTCTTTTAATTCTAATATCACCGAATTCTTCATCTTGTTCAATGATTAAAATTTGTTGTTTTGCTAAAACTAATACTGCAAGTAATGTAACAACAAAGTGTTTAATACTTGGTTGTGAGAAAACCATTTCAAATGTTAAAACTTCATGTTCTTTTAAAAGTTTTTTAATAAATGGAAATTGATCAGATGGTGAAAGGTTGAATGTTTCAAGTTTAGTACTTCTTAAATGTTGTGCATAAACTCTTTCAAACATCTTTCTTAAAACTGCGATTAATTTAATTGGGTTTGAGTGTCCATCTAATCTTGTATCGTTTGTATCAACAATAAAATCATCCACATTTGAAGGAGCTTTAATAAAGATATCTTCTCTATCGCTTTCAAATGTTTTAAGTGCTTCTTTAATTTCTTTAAATTGTTGATATTCAACAAGTTGTTGAATCAATTTTTTCTTTTCTTCAACAACTTCTTCAGGTTCTTCAGCATCTGGTTCTTGTAACACTAAGCTAGCTTTAATTTTAAGTAATGTTGCAGCCATAACTAAATAATCACCAGCAATATCAATTTCAGTTTCTTTAAGTTGATTAATTATTTGTAAATATTGATCAGCAAGTTCAACAAGGTTAATATCAAAAATATCAATCTTTTTGTCTTTAATTAAACTTAATAATAAATCAAGTGGTCCATCAAAGTCTTGTAATTTAAAAGTATAATCACTGTAATATGAATTAGTTTTCATTTGATTCTACTCCTGTTTTAACAATGTTTTGCACATATTGAGCTACCTTGCTTGATTCTTGTGTGATAAATGTATTAGGTTTAATTGGTGTTAAGAATTCAACTGTTACAGTTAATCTACCTTTACGTTTTGCATTATCAGCTTCAAGTGAATTTTTGATTACAACCGGTTGAATTGTTAAGTATTCTTTTTGTGCGATCTTGAAAGGAGCTGACTTGAACTCACCAATTACTTGATCTTTAACTCTAGTTCCTTCAGGGAAAATAACACCATAAGTTTTATTGAATTTAACATATTCAGCAAATTTATTTAACTCAAGAAAACTTTGTTTTACACTATTTCTATCAACGAAGAATGTGTTTAATAGATGCATAGCTGAATTAATAAATTTTTGATCTTTTAATTCTTGCTTAGCAACAAATGTTGGAATTAATTCTTTTGCATTATATTCATAGCTTTGTTTTTCCATTGCTATTAACATAATAAGTGGATCAAAAAGTGATTTATGGTTAGCAACCACAAGTACTCCACCATTTGAAGGTAAATTATCAAATCCTTTAATTTCTAAATCAACATTGTACATTTTTAAAATCTTCTTGCTGAGTTTTAAAATGTATTTATATCTTTCTACTGCTGAAATACCATCTGGATTTTTCTTAAACTTTCTATGTTTAATTTTTAAATTTAAAAATCTAAATAATCAGACAGGAGAAAATAAAACTTTTTTAAAAGTAATGTTCATAGCTCTTTTTTTCATTTAGACAGTTCCTTTCTTTTGCACAAAGGCAATTACATAATCGTCTGCATAACTAATTGATGCAACAAAATCTTTAAAATATCATAATTTGCTTTGTGAGTCTTGTTGTAAATTAATCTTCCTAAAATCAATTAATGAATTATCAGCCTTGAAAAGCGCTTCTTTAATTGCTCAAGATCGAGCTAGAAACCTAGCTTTTTGATAAGCATCATCAATTTGATTTAACTTTTCTAATTCATTTTGAGATAAAACTCTATTGCAAAATGTAGTAGTTTTATTCAGAAAACGAGAAATATTTGTTATATCAACTCCAAAGTTATTCATATTTATGAATTATATTAAATTTATTAATTATTTTTAATAATTAAGGCAAGAATATGTGCGCAAGATTTCTACTATTTTTTAGTCTTAAAATTCCTATTTTTGCAGTACTTTTTTAGTATAAAATTAACAGGATTTTTTAACTAAAATCCAACTAAAAAATTAATGTTTTCTACATATTGAACTTATGAATTTAAAAAAGCATTTTTATTTAATTCTCAACTATATTAATGAAAATAAATATACTAAATTAGCTTAATTTTATTCTCTAAGCCTTATTTTAAGCATTAAAAAATCAAAAGCACAACTTATTAAAAATATTATTTATATTATAATTTATAAGCAATACATGAAGACAGTAACAGCGCAAGCTTAATATGTTACCTAATGTATCTTAAAATTGTTCAATTGTATTGCGAAATTTTGAAAGGGGGCACAAGTATGTCAGAATCAAAATTAAAAGCAGCTAAAAAAGAAGTTGTTTCAGAAATCGTTGAAAAAATTCAAAACTCACAAGCTGTTGCATTTGCAGAATACCGTGGTTTAACAGTTTCTGAATTAGAAGAATTCAGAAAAGAAGCTAAAAAACTTGGTGTTGACATCAAAGTTTACAAAAACCGTTTATTTAAACTTGCTGCAGATCAAACAGGTATTGGTGAATTAGCTGATTACTTAGTTGGACCAAACATCTTTGCTTTTTCAAACAATGATGATATGTCTGCTGCTAAATTACTTACAAAATTTGCTAAATTACACAAATTAATGGTAATTAAAGCTGGAACATTTGAAGGTAAAGTAATCGATGCTAACGGTGTTAAAGAAGTCGCTACACTTCCTACATATGAAGAAGCACTTGGAATTCTTGCACGTTCAATGGTTGCACCATTACAACAAATCTCATTATCACTTAAATTAGTAAGTGAAGGTAAATCAGAATAATAATTACATAATTAGAAAGGAAATATTATTATGGCTAAATTAACAAAAGAAGTATTTATTGAATCATTAAAAGAAATGTCAATTAAAGAAGTTATGGAACTTGTAGAAGCAATGAAAGAAGAATTTGGAATCGACCCTACAGCTGCTGTTGCAGTTGCTGCAGCTCCTGCTGAAGGTGGAAACGAAGAAAAATCAAGCGTTAAAGTTGTTTTAAAAGCTGACAATGGTAAAAAAGTTGCTATTATTAAAGTAGTTAAAGACTTATTAGGATTACCATTAATGGACGCTAAGAAAATTGTTGATACATTACCTGCTGTTATTAAAGAAAACATCAAACCAGAAGAAGCTGAACAAATCAAAGCAGCTCTTGTTGAAGCTGGTGCTGAAGTTACAGTTGAATAATTTCTTACACAATAATAATCAATAATAAAAAGCACAAATTGTGCTTTTTCTTTATCAATTTTTGCAAAATAAAACCACTAGACACAACACTTCCTCATGTGGCTGCTACATTTCTGTCCTGACCAGGTTAGTGGGTTATTGTTCTAATGGCGATATTATTATAGCATAAATTTGCAAAAAATTTCATTTAACCTTATATTTTAGGATTTTTGCGCTCTTGAAACTTTGCGACAGAAGAGTATAATAATATTAATCGTGGCTGAATAAACCAAATCCGAGGTTAAGGCACTACTTTCTAGAGGGCTTTCCACCCTTCAGAGCGAAATGTATTTGCAAATAGAAGTAGGTTTAAAATGAGTAAATCCTGTATGAGGCTTAAGGTGCTTCGCAAACTCGTTAGTAGGCAATTAATGGAATTAAACCTGTGGTGGGGTTAATTGCGATACCAACTACTAATATTCTGTTGAATCTAGGTGACTAGAGTATAAGAGTTATGTGCGAAGGCAGGGGAGAAAAACAGAAGTTTGGTGGTGCGATTTGATTAATCAGGACGAATCCCCTTACAGAAATGTAGAAAAAACTAAGGAGTAATTAACCTTAGTCTTGACTGAATAAAGCTTTGTACACTCATGATGGTGTAGTTGATTACTACATCCGATTTTTTTTATTCACTTTTTACGATTATAGACCGAATTGTGTGTCTGAAGCTCGTTTTTTCCAAACGAATTACATAAATTATAATACAATTTAATTGCGTGTTTTAATAAATACGCTTGTAGCTCAATTTTTGGTGATTCTGAAGCTGGCTAAAATAACAAACACTTCAAGCGTTCTCACACTTGCGTGGGAACGTTTTTCTTTTATATATCTTTTGAGAGCTGAGTTGAATCCTTCGCTTATGTTATTGGTTCAGATATGAATCCTTAATTCTTTAGGTAATTCTAAAAACCTTAAAATATCATCTAATGAATTTTCAATAATTCTAATAGCTTTAGGAAATCTTGAATTATATTTTTGTTTTAATTTTGAAAAGTTTAAATCTGCTTCTTCTCTTGTGTTTGAAATAACAACAGCTTTAAAGTCTGCGCAAAATTCTTTTCTTTGTTTTTGAGGAACAGTTTTAACTGCATTACGAAGTTTATGAATTGCACATTTTTGCAATTTACTTGTTGGAAATAATTCGTTTAATATTTCGTTTCCAGAGAATTCATCTGAAACAATTACATCCGGATCAGATAATCCTCTATCTATTAAGTTTTGAAGAAAGTCTTCTCAATTTTTCTTGCTTTCTTGTCCTTTTACTTCTAATAGTAAAAGCTCTTTGTAATTATCTTCTGTGATGCCGATTGCTGTGTATACTGCTACCTTATAGCTCTTTTGACAAAGCATCTTTATTTTCAATATCATCAAAGCTTTCAACAATTTCACCTGTGCTTGGGTTATATCATTTCATTGCATCATGATATGAAGCATCAATAAATAATGCTTTATATTTCTTGGTGATTTGGAATTTAAAAGCATTCTTAACTTTTTCATTTATTTTCTTTTTAATTCTAGTTATTAAAGAATGACCGATTTTAATACCAGTTCAAAATTCTACAGTCTCGATTACAGATTCATATGAAATAAACATTGATAAAAGAACAGCAATCATTGATTTAAATGATTCCTCGCATTTTTTATATTTCTCTAAGACCTTTGGTCAGAATTGACCATTTCTAACTTTAGGTACTTTTATGTTTAATTTACCATTCATTGTGTATTTTGTAACAGTTCTTGTACCGTTTCTTTTTATTTTGCTATCAGGTAAAGAAATCTTTGTTTCTTGAATATATAAGTCAGCCTCTTGTGATAAATGATTGTTTATCATCTCTTCAAGAGTAGTATTATCTAATCCTAAAATTTGATGTATGTTTCTCATTTGTCTACCTTCTTCTGTTAAATCTTTAAAAATAAAACTATTTGATTTAATCATAACAAAAAACTCCTTCCATTTTTGGAACGAGTCTTCTAGACACCTAATTTAGTCTGTAATCCTTTTTACATCACTTGGTTTTATATAGGTAAATTCACCAGCATTTAGTTTTAAATTATTTAATTGTAAATTACCAAAAGCGCTACGGTGAAGGTTTAAAACATTATATCCATAGGTAGAAAACATTCGTTTTACTTGATGGTATTTTCCTTCAGTAATTTCTAAAATTGCTTTATTATTTGAAATTAATTCAAGTTTAGAAGGCTTAACTATTTCATCATTGTCAATTTTAAAACCTTGTGCAAAGATATCAATAAGTTCATTTTTAAGTTCTTTATCAAGAGTTACTTCATAAACTTTTGTTATATGTTTTTTAGGAGCTAATAAATTATGTGTAAATTCACCATCATTTGTAATCAATAATAATCCAGTAGTATCTTTATCAAGTCTCCCGACAGTATGGATATTCTTTATTTTACTTATTTCTGGTGGTAAAAGTTCAAAAACTGTTTGATTTATTTTGTCTGTATTTGCACAAACATAACCAGATGGTTTATTTAAAGCAAGGTAAACAAATTCATCTCCATGATTTCATTCTTCACCCTTATATTTAATAATATCATTTTCAGAAATGTTGATGTTATGATTAATAATCACATCATTCACAGTAATTTGCTTACTTTTTAATAACTTTGAAGCCTGTGAGCGTGTGATAAACAACTTTTCAGCTATAAATTTATCTAATCTCATTATTTAATTATAAGGTTATATAAATTACGTTTATAAACCTCTACTCCTGGTTGTGTAAATGGATCTATTTCTTCTAAAAATCCTAGTGTTATTATAATTCCTTGCAATGTCAAAACTAATGCAGCAAGAGTTTTTTCGGAAAAATCATTATATTGTAAAACAATATCAAAAACACTTAAATCAATTTGGTTATTGTTTTCTTCTAATAAATCATCCTCGATATTAATTTCATGTCTTTTTCCAAGGAAATTTAAAACATCATAATGTTGTAAATCAATATCAATATTTACTTTAACATTATCTTTAACTTGATTAATTAAAAATTTAACTGTAAAATCATCTTTTGTATCAAATGAAGTATCATAAATTTCATTGTAACTGGTATAACCTTTTTGATTACGATTAATTGTGGTATTAGTTAAATCTTTGATATATTCAGAAAAACTTAATAAGATTTCATCATTAACAATAAACTCCAAAATATTTTTATTCATGTATTTATTTAGATAACATAAATATGCTGCATTAAGTAAAATTTGATTATTTTCAACTTCTTGTGTAATTAGATTTTGATACATATCAAGATAACTAGATAAAATTTCACTTATATTTACACCGCTTATATACAGTGGAAAAAGTGTAGTAGCTTCAAAAATTGATGAAAATCTAGCAGGTAGTTCAGAAGTCATTTGAAATAAAGTATATTTTTGTAAATCAACCATTTTTGTTAGAGTATTTTCATGTGAATCTGTTGTGATATAAATTAAATCCACCGCTGTGATTGGGTCTAATCCAGCTTTTTTTATATTATCTAAAAGTTTCTTTCTAAATTCTCTAAATGAAATAGCACTTTCTAATGAAATTCCAGACTTGGAAATATAATTAATCGCAAATAATTCATCACCGCAGTTTTGTAGTTGCATAACTAATTCTTCAGGTGAAATGTTGCCTTGAGTAAAAATTAGCTCAATTTCAGGCTTATTTGTATTGTTTGAATTATAAAAAGCTTGATAAAGTGCTTTGGTCAGTAAATAAGATTCACCATCAGCAATAACAATTAATTTAGTTATATTTTTACTATCTAATTTTTGTTTCGCAGCTATAAATTGATTTTTATTATTTTCTCAATATTGCATAACATGTTGTTGTAAATCAAATTCATATTCAGGATTCTTATTTTTTAATATGTCTAGCACATAGGGTAATTTGTCTAAAATATGATGAAATCTCTTATCTTTTTTCAAACTTTGTAGATTTGAATTTATGATGTTAATAGGTGATTTATTCATTCAAAACTCCTTTGTTTTAATTTTAACAAGTTTATAAAAAAATAATGGTTATTTCTAACCATTATTTTAAAGTTTTTTTATTCTTCAACTACTTCAGCAACATCTTCATCTGAATCAGGTTTTGTTGATTGAGCATTTGCATTTGCGTTTTGTTGTGCAGCAGCATTTGCAAAGTTTTTGATTACTTCTTCAACTTGGTCTAATTTTGCTTTTAAAGCTTCGATATCTTTTTTAGCAATTAATTCTTCTAATTCTTTAACAAGTTTTTCAGATTCTTCTTTTGCTTTAGGATCTAATTTATCTCCTTGGTCAGCGTTAGATTTTTTAATTTGGTCAATTAATGATTCTGCTCTAACAATAGTTTCAGCTTCTTCTTTACGTTTTTTATCAGCTTCTTTGTTTAGTTCAGCTTCTTTAACCATTTTTTCAATTTCTTCTTCTGAAAGTTTTGTTGAATTTTGAATTGTAATTGATTGTTCTTTATTTGTTTTTACATCTTTAGCTGTAACAGTTACAATACCGTTAACATCGATTGAGAAGCTAACTTCGATTTGCGGAACACCTCTAGGAGCTGGTTCAATTCCTGTTAAATTGAATTGTCCAAGTTGTTTGTTATCGTTAGCCATTTCTCTTTCACCTTGTACAACTCTAATTGTAACTTCAGTTTGGTTGTCTGCAGCTGTTGAGAATACTTGTGATTTTGTAACTGGGATTGTTGTGTTTCTTGGGATTAAAGGTGTCGCAATACCTCCAAGAGTTTCAATTCCAAGTGTTAATGGTGTAACATCAAGAAGTAAGATATCATTAATATCTCCTGCTAAAACAGCACCTTGAATTGCAGCACCAATTGAAACAACTTCATCTGGGTTAATTGATCTGTTTGGTTCTTTTCCTAATGTTAAACGTACCATTTCTTGAACAGCAGGCATTCTTGTTGATCCACCAACAAGTAATACTTCATCAAGATCTTTAGCTGTAATTCCAGCTTCTTTTAAAGCGTCTTCAATAGGTTTTCTTGTTCTATCAAGTAAGTGTGAAGTCATTGATTCAAATTCACTACGTTTTAATTCTAATTCTACGTTTAATGGTCCATTAGCTGTAACAGCAAGGAATGGAAGGTTAATTGTAGCTGTTGATTGGTTTGATAAATCAATTTTAGCTTTTTCAGCAGATTCTTTTAATCTAGCCATAGCCATTTTGTCGTTTTTAACATCGTAATCGTATTGTTCTTTAATTTTCTTAATCATTCATTCAACGATTTCGTGGTCTCAATCATCTCCACCTAAGTGGTTATCTCCACTTGTTGAAAGAACTTCAAATGTTCCATTTTCAAGTTCAAGTACTGAAACGTCAAATGTTCCACCACCAAGGTCGTATACAAGAACTTTCATTGATTTGTGAGTTTTTTCAAGTCCGAATGCTAATGCAGCAGCAGTAGGTTCGTTAATAATTCTTAATACATCTAATCCAGCAATTTTACCAGCAATTTTTGTAGCTTCACGTTGAGCATTGTCGAAGTAAGCAGGAACTGTAATAACTGCTTTAGTTACTTTTTGTCCTAATTTAGCTTCAGCATAGTCCTTCATGTAAGATAAAATCATTGCTGAAATTTCTTCTGGTTTATAATCTTTTCCATTTACATGAACAGTTTTATCTGTTCCCATTAATCTTTTGATTGAAACAACTGTATTTGGGTTTGTTTCAACTTGTCTTTTAGCAGCATCCCCAACAATAATTTCATTTCCTTTGAAAGCAACTACTGATGGAGTTGTTCTTTTACCATTTGGGTTTTCAAGAACAACTGCTTGTTTGTTTTCCATAACAGATACAACTGAGTTTGTTGTACCTAAGTCAATTCCTAATACTATTTCTTTAGCCATATTTAGCCTCCTAAAATTTAAACTATTTAATAAAGTTAGGTTGGTTATTTAGTTTGATAACCTCCTGAACTGATAATATTATAACACACTTTTAGCAAATGCAACAATTATTTGCTAAATTTTCTATTTATCATTTTTTACTACGATAACACCAGCTGGTTTTACCAATCTAGCATCAATTTTTAGTCCTAATCTAACTACTTTAACTATTGTATTATTAGTCTTGCTTTCATCTTGAATAAAATCAAATACTTCAGAAGTTTCTGGATCAAATTCGCTTCCTACTTCAGGTTCTACTATATAAGCCCCATGTTCTTCAAGTAAGGTAGCAAATTGTTTAGTAACAATACTAAATCCATAGCAGTAATTACGCACAACTTCGCTATCTGAATTTACACCAGCATTAGTTGCCGCCATAAAGTTATTATATGGTTGCATAAAGTCCTCAAAAAATCCTTGTAAAGCGTATTTCTTAATTTCTTTTTTCTCATGCGCTAATTTTTCATGCATTTTGTGATGTTCAGCTTCGAGAGAAGTTTTAGCTTTAGCTTGGATTTCTTCAAGTTTGTTTTTATAAACATATTCTTGAGTAATTAATTTATGCTCTTTATCTGCTAATTTTGCTTTTAATTCGGCAATTTCTTTTTCTAATTCTGTAATTTTATATTCATTTTTGTCTTCACCAGCTGCTAGAGTTAAATTTTTAATTTCAACTTTAGCTTTATTTCCTGCTAATGCAGCAATTGGATAATTTTTAGCAAATGTGAATTTAACTTCCATATCTTCTTTAACTTTACGTCCAATTAAATATTCATCAAAGTTTGGTAAATATTCTTCTTTTCCTAAAGTTATTTCAGCATGCTTGCTGTATTCTGGAATAATTTGTTCCTCTATATATAAGGTAAAATCACCACTGATTTTATTTCCAATATGTAATTTTGTATTATTCATTTTCCTTCTCCTTATTTTTATTTAAATATTTATCTAATATTTGGATTGCTGAACGCATCATGTCATAATCAGATGTAGTTGCACCAACTACTGAAATCTCAGTAATTTTGCTTCCTGATTCAATTTTTTTCGACATATATGTTCCTGTCCCATCAATCATAATTTTGATTTTTTCATTTTCTTCAAGTTCAGTTTCAATACTTTCTCACACTGAATGATTTTCAATTAAATCAATCATTTTAGTTAAGCTTTCACGGTCAATTTTAGGACTTAGAATGATATTATTTTTTCCATAAATATTATTTCTATTTTTAGTTCTAAACCCAATATTATGGAAGACTTCTTCAACAAATGAATTAATTAATTCTTGATATTTTTTCACGGATTGAGCCAAAACATCTCTTAATAATTCAATTCTTTGTGGAATTTCACTTAACGGAGAATTAATCAATCTTTCTTTAAAAATCTTGATTGCAATTCTAACATCATTCATTCTAAAGTCTTTATTTTCAACATCTAAAATTTTTGAAAATACCTCTCCAGTAGAAATAACCATTACAATAGTAGCTTTAGTTTCAGATAATGAAACTAGTTCAATGCTTTTTAGTTGCATATCACTAATATCGCTTTGAGTAGTTACCATTGTAAGTCCAGTCATATCAGAAATAATTTGAGCTGCTTGATCTACTGTTTCATCTATTTGAACATTTTTGTTTGCTAAAATAGATTCAAGTTTGTCTTCAAATTTAGTTGTGACTTGTTGCGAAAGAAACTTAGCATAATAATTTAACCCTTCTAAAGTAGGGATTCTTCCGCTAGTGTGAGCTTCTTTTTTAAGATAACCTAATTCTTCTAAATCATTCATTATGTATCTCATTTTTGCACTTGAAAAATTAATTTCTGGGTGTAATGGAGCATATTTTGATAATAAATATGAAGAAGAAATTGGTTCACCAGTTTCAACATAAGCTTGAACTGTATATTTAAGTACAGGTTCATATTTATCAGATAATTTTTTTATTGTTTTCATGCATTAATTTTACCACACTTTTGCTAATTTTTAGCAACAAAGACAATTATTTGCTAAAAATTAGCAAATGAAAACACCATCTTTGCTAAATGGTGTTAAATTATTATTTATCACTGTTTTCTAAAATAATATTATTAAAGTGATTTCTAGCGTGAACTAAGTCTTTGAAGTTTTGAGTATTTAGACGGAATACGGAATTTCTAAAACTTGCATGATAAATATTTTCATCATTTATTTCAAAACTATTTTGTCCAACTTTTCAAGCAATGTTAGCTAAAACATCATATAATCCTTGAACTCTATTGAATTCAAATCCTAAGTTGTATGAATTATGATCTTGTTCGTTTTGTTCTATGCTGTAGTAGTATTTGAACATTAACCCGTTACTAATTTTAGAAATATCAAAATCATTTACATATTTTGGCTTTTCTCTAACAGGATCATGATTATAGTCAAAATTTCAATTACCATTGTATGATGGGTAACTATATTCAACATCATCTAAATCAATAATTATTCTATATGGATCTAATGATGAATCAATTTCTGCATAATTGTACTTTTCATTTATATTAGTAGTATTGTTAGCAATTTTGTAGCTTAATTTTGTTGTGGTATGAGCTTGAATTAAATCTAAATATTTTCCAATTCTTGATGAATCATGAGATTTTGTTTTAAATCAAACTGTTGAAATTTGGTTTTTTGAATCTTTTTGAATTTTATTAACTTTAGTAATGAATTGACCAATAACTTTTGCTATTTCTGCATTAATCATTTCAGTATTTAAGTCTAAATCTAATTTGTATAAATTAGCAAATTTTAAATGTCTATCATTATTAGCATATCTTGAGCCTGAGTAATGGTCGCTATTGTAAGAATGATAACTTGAAGAAGTAGTTTCGTTTGGATAGCAAATTACATTAAGATTTGCTTTAATTAAATCTTTTCTTAGTTGTGATTTATTATCTTCATCCATAAAGTTTTTAAATTTTGAATAATCTTTTGGACTTAAAATTAAAGTCTTAATATTATTTTTATTAACTAAATTTAAGATAAAAGGTATGTCTAAATAATTATCGCTGCCTTGATCATTAGTAAATAGATATACATCAGGTTTTTGAGTCGAATCTTTGAATAAAGCATTTATAGCAGTAACTTCGTCCTCTAAGAAATTGCTTCAATTATCATTTACAATTAAAATTTTTGATAATGAATTTGGAATAGCTTTTGAATTAGCAAATGTATGAATTTTTGCACCTAATTCTGAGCTATATTCATCTAATTTAATTTTATTTTGTTCAATGTTAATTTTAACTTCATCCATTAATTTTGCATTCAAGTAATCACCATTTGTTGAATGATATGGTAATCCGCTAACTTTAATTTCTGGTATTGAAGCGCCTAAAAACGCTTTAGCTAAAGCTATAACTTCAACATCAATGTTGTATTGATATTTTTGACCTCTTTCTTTAACTTTTTCTTCTTCCTCTTTATAGCTGTTGTAATATGGAAGAGGTCTTGGAAGTTCATCTTCGCTTCAAGAAACCGTTCTAATGTTAAATAAAGAGTTAATCGTGATTATCATATAACTCATTTTAACTAAATCTACTATTGATAAATCTTCTAGTTCTTCTTGTAAATTAGCAAAGAATTTACTTCATGAATAGTTAATTGTTGTTATATGTTCTGGGATTCTACCTAAAGAACGAATTAATTTAACTTGCTCTGTGTTAATTTGAACAGAAGGATAAAATGTGCTGCTAAAATTAATTTCTTTCATTTTTGCAGATTCTAATTCATTAATTCTTCTTCCAAGTGAGTATTTAGAATCATTTTTTCTATCTGAAACATAAATACTTTTTAAGCTTAATAAAACTTTAAATGGTAAATAGCATCCATTTTCAGCAAGTAATTTATATGTATCAAAATTGCTATGAATCATTTTGTATAATTCTAAGCTTAATTTGTTTGTTCCATAAGTATCGTAATCATTAAAAGCTTTATAATCACGCACTAAAGAAGGAAATTCTTTTTCAAGTAACTCATTTAATTTTGATTCAATATCTCTTGAATCATAACGATTTCAAGTGTTATTAATTGTTTCTATATCTTTAGGATTTTTTAATACAAAATAATCACTAAAAATATTCTTGTTAAGTTTTTCTCCCTTGTACACTGCGTTAGAAAGTTGTTTTGATTCTTTTGTTTGACATGCTGTAACAGCAAAAATTGGTAACATTGTGCTTGAAAGAGCACCTAATAAGGTAGTAGACCAAATGTTGTGTAATCACTCCAAATATTAAAAGGAGTGATTTTTGTTATGATTTTAGAGGAAAGAAACAAATTATTAAGAAATGAATTTTACAAATTAGGAGCTGATATGAGAGAATTATCATTTCTACTTAATGTTAATTACTTAGATGTTGCTAAGTTAATTGAAGAGAATCTAAAAGATGAAGTAGATGCTTATATTACTGAAATGAATAAATATGAATTAGTTGAAGGAAAAATTTATAGAAATGGATATTCTAAAAGAACCTTATACACATTGAATGGTAAACTACAAATAAATGTCCCAAGATTAAGAAATGCTTCAAATTTTTGTTCACAAATATTAGCTAAATATAAAAGATGTGAGGAAGAATTTGAATTTCTAATCGCACATTTATTGCAACAATTTTTATCATATGAACAAACCATAGATTTAGTTGAGAAATTATTAGGTTTTAGAATAGGACATTCTATAATTGCGAGAGTTTCAAAAACTATTAAAAACAAATACGACAACGCTTATAGTTTTGACATAAATAATGATATTTATGCATTATTTATTGATGCTTCATATCATAAAGTTTTTAAATGATATAACCCATTCACTGGTGAATATTTAAATTCTTTAGAAAATGTTGAGAATCCAAGGGATTTTGTCAAACAGAGCTCAAAAATAGCCTTATACACCGCTATAGCTATAGATAAAGAAGGTAAAAAACAAGTTTTATCAATAGAAACCTCAGGTGTAGAAAGTACAGAAAATTGAACAAAATTCTTATCAGAATTAAAAAGAGAGGAATTAATGATCCTCAAGTTGTTGTTTGCGATGATTTTAGTGGAATTAATAATGTTATTAATTCAGTTTTTCCTTCATCTAAAATTCAAAAATGTGCATTTCATAAAATGACTAATGCGCTTATTACAATACCACAATCTAAAAGGTATGAAGTATCACAACTACTAAAACTAATATTTAAAGGTAAAAACAAAGATGAAGGTTATAAAAGATTTTTGGAATTTAAAAACAAATATAAAGATAAATACAGAAAAGCTGTTGCAATTATTGAAAACTCACTTGACGAGATATTCACATTTTATGATTTTCCAATAGGAATCAGGAGATATATTTACACAAACAATATTTGCGAAAATTTCCACTCAGCATTAAGAAAATATGTCAAAGAAAAAAGCTCGCATCATAGTCCTAACTCCATCAAAATGTTGGCTATTGTTGCAAGCTTCAAAATAACTCGAACTTGAACAAGGAAAAGAATAATTTTCTAAGTTAAGTTCAGTATTATTATATATAATTTATTCAATTATAGTCCGATGTGATTACACAAACTTTGGACTACTACCCCTAATAAAATCATTTTTCTTTTCATACTTTAATTCTACAACTTAATAAGCTTGTGTTATAAAGAAAAATAGCACCGAAGTGCTACTTTGTTGAATATCCAAATTTTTCAAGTGATTCTGGATCATCATTTCATTTTTTAGCTATTTTAACTCTAAGGTTTAAGGTAGTAGGGATATCAAATTGGTAAGAAATTTTCATTCTTGCATTTTTTCCAATTTGTTTAATTTTTTCACCACCTTTACCTATAACCATACCTTTTTGTGATGCTTTTTTAACATAAATAATTGCATTAATCGTTAATCTGTCTTCTTCCTCGATAAAATCTTCAACTTCAACAGCAATTGAGTGAGGAAGTTCTTCATATAATGAATTTATCGCAGATTCTCTAATTATTTCTTTAGCTATAAATCTCATTGATTTATCTGTTAAATAGTCAGGGTCATATTGCATTTCACCTTCATATGAATAATTTTTAATTAAATTAATTAAAGCTTGAATCGATCTATGATCATTTACATCTGTGCTGATAATAGTTTCGAATCCATGTTGTTTTAATTCATCTATTTTTTCAATTAACATTTCAGGATGTTTTTTGATTTTATCAATTTTAGATACAACAGCAATCTTGTTAGGAACATTAGCAATTTTACTTAAAATCATTTCATCACCTTTACCGATTTTTTCATCAGCAGGTGAGAGGAATAATAAGACATCAACATTTTTAGCTGCATCATAGGCGTTTTTGTTTAAGGCTTCACCTAATTTGTTTTCAGGTTTATGAATTCCAGGTGTGTCTGTGAAAATAATTTGGGTATCATCATCGGTATAAATACCAGTAATTTGATCTCTAGTAGTTTGAGCCGTATCAGTTACAATTGCAACATTGTAACCTAAAATAGCATTAAGTAAACTACTTTTACCAACATTAGGTCTCCCTAATATACTTGCAAAACAAATTTTCATAATTATTTAATTGTAATTTCTTCAGCTCTAATGCTAAATGGAACAAGTTCTTCCACTGTATTTACACGAACACTTTTACCATCATTGCTGTATTGGTATACTTTAGCATCTAAAGGCATGAATTCAGTCATAACTTGTCTGCATCCTGCACAAGGGCTAATAATTTCATTTTTACCACTAATAATGTGGATTTCTTTGAATTGTCCAACTTTTCCACCGTATGCTACTGAACCAAACATAGCGCTTCTTTCAGCACATAACCCTGATGGATATGCTGCGTTTTCAACATTAACACCGTAGAATTCTTTTCCGTCTTTATCAATTAAAATTGCAGCTACTGGAAATTTTGAGTATGGTGCATATGAGTATTTTAATAAGTCTCTTAATTTTTCAAAAGTCATAATTTTCTCCTAAATTATTTATTTAAAGTATTAAATGAGCATATTATCCTTACTTTACTCGCCTTTAACCGAGATGCTCTTTTTTATAATTGTACTCCTTAGAATTTATTTTTATTCACTTTCACGTGTAATTTTTAAAGGATCAAAAATCTTATCAACGATTGCGTTCATTTCTTTACGTTCATCTTCTTCTTCGTGGTCATATCCCATTAAGTGAACTAATCCATGTGTAAATAAGTAGCAAAACTCTCTACGAACTGAATGTCCAAATTCTGCTGCTTGTTGTTCAACTTTTTCTCAGCAAATTACTAATTCACCTACATGGATAAATGGTAATTCATCTTCGAAATCTACATCACCAAAATCGAAAGATAAAATGTCTGTAACATAATCTTTATCACGGTATTCGTAGTTAAGTTCTCTGATCTTTTTAGGTGAAACAATTTCTACATCAAGTAATACAGGTTTATTAATCCCGAAATACTTTTTCATATTAGAAACAATTTGTTCCATTTCCTCTTTATAAATAATTGCTTTTTTAATTCTTGTTTTAACACTAATAATATCTTTAGCGTTTTTAAATGGTACTGATATATTAAACATAAAATAATTATATTATTTTATTTTAAACACTGAAAATATAATCAAATAATGTTATATCAGCAGTTTTAACACTTATAGGTAGTTCTAAAATGTTATGACGCTCCAAAAAATACTTCAAAGCTTCACTTTCTATATAAGGAGAATTACCCTCTTGTCCACTAATATGTACTTGATAACTGTGAATTAAGCCTTCATGAGTAAAGTTAATATTTAGATTAGTAGTTTTGAGTTCTTCGGGCTTAATATTTTTAATAAAAATATAATCTCCTTCATATTTTAATACCCCTTGCTTATAGTTCTCTAGCTTAACTGAAGCAAATAAATATAAAATGATTCCAAACACAAAAATAAGCATAAATAAAGCAAACATTTCAATTCAATAATTACGCAGATATTGTTTCAAGATTAATTACCTCGCTTTTTTCAAATACATATTTATTGTTGTGACTAATTTCAACCACAATTGAATTTTTTAATACCATTTGCAGTTTGTTTTTTAGAATATTAAAAGTATATAAATCTAAGTTTTCAAATGCTTCATCTAAAATAATCACATCGTATTCAACTAAAAATAAACTTAACAGAGAAATAAATTGTCTTTGACCTGATGATAAGTTACTTAAAAATAAATTGCTGCTTAGTGAAATATTTAGATGCTTTAAGCATTCATTTAACTCTAGCGTATTGATAAAATCATAAAATTGTTCAATATTACTAATGCATAAGAAATCTAACACACTAATATTTAATTGATTACTTTTTCCAATATAAGCAACTTTTTGTTTATAGGTTTTATCTAAAAATGGATCAATTTTTTTATCATTAATTAAGATTTCTCCACTATCAGCTTGTAAATATCCTGCAAGTATACCTCCTAGCGTGCTTTTACCGCAACCATTACTTCCAGTTAAGTGTACTTTGTTTGCAATTGTAATTCTAGGAACATTCAACGCTTTATTTAATTTGGACGCAGTATATGAATAAGAAAGAGTATTTATTTTAATGTTTTGAATTTTGCAGCTTATTTGTTGGCTTCAAAGTATTTCTTCACTATCTAAATTAAAAATTTTAAGTAACGTTTTTGATTTTTGATATTCATGTAGTGAACTAAGCAACGGAATAATATTTTTTATTGGTTTAGTGAAAAGCGAAGCTCCAGTAAGGAAGAAAATTAAATTAATGGTGCTTAAAGAATTATTTCAAACTTGATATGAACCAACAATTAGCACACATAAAGGAGCAATAATATCCAGCGTTTGTGCAAAAGAGGAAATCACAATATTTTTGCTTTTAAAGTTCAAAATTTCATTATGGATGTCTTCATAATTATGAATTAAATCCTTAATTAATTTTTCTTCTAAATAAATGTTGGTAAAGTTATTTGCATTTCAAAAAAAGTTTTCAAATGAATTATCTGTAACTAAACCTTTTTGCATTAAAATTGGGAGCTTTTTATCATAAATACTTTTGTTAATAAATGAAACAATTAATGTAATAGCTGAGTAAACTAAAACAATAATCATTAAGTAAAGATTAATTTTTCAAAGGAGAATAAAAGACAACAAGAAAGTTATTAACATTGAAAGTATTTCTGGTAAAAAGGTGATTTCAAAATTAATAATATTATCAAAAGCATTAATCCGATTTTTCATCTCTAGCACATTTAATTTATTAATCCGTTTTTGATTTTTTATTTTTAAATCTTTCAGGAAGTTAAATAAGATATTTTCCTTCCGCCTAATGAAAATAGTTGAAATAATTTTCTCGCTTAAGCTTTTTAAGGTGAAATTTAGCAGAATTAAGAAGACAAAAATTACACCTAAATACAACAAGTGAATATTTAATTTATTAGGAATAACTTTTTCTAAAATAATCTTATTAAAATAAGGTATTGAAAATAAAATTAATGTTTCACAAATAAGAACTATGAAGTAAAACAAACTGAATTTATCAAAATGCATTAATCCATTACTTGCTTTAGTTTTGTTTGCAAATACATTTGTTTCCTTTTTACTAAATTTAATTAGTAAACTTAAAAAGACTTCATCAAATTCTTTTTTAGAATATTTTAAATTTCCTCTAGCTGGATCATAAATAATTACAGCATTATTAGTTATTTTCTTTATTACTACCATATGGGTGTTTTCGTTATTTTTAATAATGCAGCCAATTGGAAAAATATCCTTATCAAGTTGATAAAGTTCTTGAGGTTGACAATTGAAAACTTCTATTTGTATCCCATAATTTAAGCATAAAAACTCAAAATCTGGAATAGCAATTCCGTTTTCACTATATTTAGCATTTAGCTTTAATTCATTTATATCAACTGCATTAATATGATACTTATCATAAAATCATTTAAGCACATATAATGAGCAATCTCTAATATCAAATTGTTTTCTCTTCATATTATATAAATGGATTTTTTGCAAGTTGAACAGAAAATGAACAAAACCCCCATTTTCTTATATAATTAATATAAGAAAGAGAAAGGAGTTTTACTTATGGATAACAAAAAAGTAGTTGCACTTGCAAGTGACCATGCAGGTTTCAAACTTAAAGATGAATTAGCACAATACTTAAAAACTAAAGGTTTTGATGTTGTTGACTTAGGGCCTTCTACAGATGCTGTTTCTGTTTCTTATGCTTTAATGGGAAAAGAACTTGCTAACTATGTAGATGAAGCTAAACCAACATTTGGTATCGGAGTTTGTGGAACAGGTTTAGGAATTTCATACGCTTTAAACAGACACAAACACATTAGAGCTGCTAGAGTTACTTCAGTTGAAGATGCACATTTAGCAAAACAACACAATAATGCTAATGTATTAGTATTCGGTGGACGTCAAGTTTCATTAGATCAAGCTAAAGCTATGGTTGATGAATACTTAGCAACACAATACGAAGGTGGACGTCACCAAGCAAGAATTGATGAATTGGATGAATAAAATATGGCTGATAAAATTTTAAACGAAGAAAAAGAAGTTAAAGAATTAGATGCTGTTTGACACGTATCTCAACACCCAGATGGATGAAAAGTTATTAGACAAGGTGGAACAAAAGCTATCAAAACATTTGATACTCAAAAAGAAGCTATCGAATATGCAAAACAACTTGCAAAAAACAATGAAGGTAGAATTCTTATCCACGGTCGTAATGGAAAAATCCGTGACGGAAAAAACTTTCAAGAAAAATAAAATAACGCTAATGCGTTATTTTTATTTAGATAAAATTTAAATATGAATAAAAAGAAGCTTAATTTAAAAAATATTTTAATCTTTATTATCCAGCTTTTAATTCTTTGCGGGATTATTGCAGGGATTGTAATGTTATTTCTCAATGTAAACAAATTGTTTGCATACTTATTTTTACTTTTACTTTATATCTTAAACGTTATTTTTGTTTTTATTATTTACCATCAAAGTCGGGAACATGAATCTAAATTCAGTTGAATTTATTTAGTATTACTACTTCCATTCATTGGACATGCAGCCTTTATTGGATATGGTTTAATATTCAGAAATAAATATGAAATAAAAATCAATAAGTTACCTCAGTATAATATTAAAACTTACCAAAACTATTTAAATCTACCAAGTAGTGATGTAAATCACAATTTAAAACACATGGAAAACATTAATCAAAACTTGATTTTACCAGCTAATTTTGAATTCTTTTCAGAAGGCTACCGCTTCTATGATGATTTATTTAATGCCCTAAAAAATGCTACTAAAAACATTTATATAGTTACTTACATTATTAAGAAAGCTGAAATTACTCAAGAATTCTTAGACATCTTGCAAAAGAAAGCTGATGCAGGTGTTAAAATCAAATGATTAATTGATGATTTTGGTGCAATGCCTTCGCAAAAAAGAAATCTTAAAAAACTGAATAAACATCCAAACATTGAAATCAAATTAATTGGAAAAATTTATTATCCTTTTATTAATGCAGCTAGCTTTTCACGTAACCACCAAAAATTTATTATTATTGATAATGATGTGGTGTTTTCAGGTGGAAATAATATTTCAGATGAATATGCTTCAATGTCTAAAAAATATGGTCACTGAATTGATTTAAACTACCGTATTTCAGGACCATACATTAATTCATATATTATTCATTTTATTAAGTTTTGAAAAATTATCGCTCGTAAGGATATCGAGATACTTCCTTCACTTTATATTCCAAAACCTGATATGACTTATAATAATTCAGCCTTACTAGTGACTGATTCACCTTCATATGATTATTCAGAAGCTGAATTATTCTTCCTTAAAATGATTCCAAATGCAAAAGAAAGCATTCAAATAGCTACTCCATACTTTTCAATTACTCGTGCGCTAGAAAAACAAATTATACTTGCATTAAAAAGCGGGGTAAAAGTTACAATCTTTTTCCCTGGACTACCTGATAAAAAATTAGTTTATAAAATCGGCTTATATCAATTAAGTAAACTAATGGAATATGGATTGGAAGTTAAAATTTATCAAGACCACTTCATTCATACTAAGGCCGGATTAATCGATAATAAGCATGGATGGGTTGGAACAAACAATTGAGATTCTCGCAGTATGTTTTCTCAATATGAAACAATGGATGTTTTTACTGGTCCAGCTGTTGATAAACTATCAGAAATTTTCCAAAATTATGAAAATCAGTCTGAAAATGTGGAAAATCTTCCACAAATTCACAAAAAACTCAATCTAATTGAAAAATTTCTGTACGATATCATAAAACCACTGATATAATAATAGAGTATTTCAATAAATAGAATTATAAAAAACAATATAATGCCTAGGAGGAAAATCTATGAAAGAATTTTCATGTAAGATTGTTGATCCAATTGGATTACACGCTAGACCAGCAACATTAATAGTATCAACTGCTACAAAATTTAAATCAGACTCAAAATTAATTTACAATGGTAGAGAAGCAAACTTAAAATCTATTATGAACATTATGGCCTTAGGTGTTAAACATGGAGCTGAAATTACAGTTAAAGTTTCTGGTGAAGATGAAACAGAAGCTGCTAAAGCAATTCAATCAGCACTAGAAGCAAACGGATTAATATAATAAATCACCACAAGGTGATTTTATTTTACCCCTAAAAATAAGTAATAAAAAAGACATGCTTAGCATGTCATATGGTGCCCGAGACAGGACTCGAACCTGCATGGATCGCTCCACTAGATCCTTAGTCTAGCGTGTCTACCAATTTCACCACTCGGGCAGATATGTTTATATTATATAGTAATTTTGTATTTTTAAAACTAAAAAATGTTTGCTAAAAAGTAAAAATTTCTTTAATTAGTTTTATTAAACTTTATTAAAAAAGCATCAAATATCTTAATCAACACATTCAAAAGGTTTCTTTGAAAGATTTTGAAATTTTTAGCATTTTAAAATAAAGCAAAATAGCAATGTGGAAAGTTTCCACATTTTGTTTTTCAGAGCTAAAAATCAATTAAATTTTGCTGAAAAAATCTTGCTTGGATAAATATTTTTTTCTAACTCTTTTTAAGTTTATTGAGTAAAATACTTATATGGGATTTTTTAGTAAATTAAAAGAAAAAGTTTTTACAAGAAAAAAAGATGTAGAAACAATTAATAAAGAACTTGATGAAAAAGAAAAGAAAGAAATTTTAAATTCAGAAAAATTTAAAAAGTATGAATCTGGACTTAATTCTGCTTCATCATTTGGAAAGAAACTGCTTGAAATTCAAAACCGTCATGTACAACTTGATGAAGATTTTTTTGATGAATTTGAAGAATTACTTATTATGTCAGATATTAATGCTTCACTTGTTGATGTTATGGTTGAAAAAATTAAACAAGAAGTTAGAACAAATAACATTGATGATCCAAAATTAATTGGTGAATTAGTTGCTGATATTATGTTTTCAATTTATGCTAATAACTCAATTGTTAATACTAATTTAAACTTTGAAGACGGTAGATTAAATGTCTTTATTTTTGTTGGAGTTAATGGTTCAGGAAAAACTACTTCAATCGCTAAAATAGCTAATAAATACATTAAAGAAGGCAAAAAAGTTTTAATTGCTGCTGCTGATACTTTTAGAGCAGGAGCTGTAAATCAACTTGGTGTTTGAGCCGATAGAATTGGAGCTGCTATTATTAAACCAGATAAAGAAGGTGCTGATCCATCTTCAGTTGTTTATAAAGCTATGGATAAGGCAGTAAATGAAAAATATGACCTTTTAATTATCGATACAGCTGGTAGATTACAAAATAAGGTTAACCTTATGAAGGAACTTGAAAAAATGATTGGAGTAATTCAAAAATTCGAACCTTCTGCACCACATGAATCACTTCTTGTACTAGATGCAACTACAGGTCAAAATGGACTTTCACAAGCTAAAAACTTTAAGGAAATAGCTAATTTAACAGGTATTATTTTAACCAAGATGGATGGTACATCTAAAGGTGGAATAGTGCTTTCAATCAAGGACGAATATGATATTGATGTTAAATATGTTGGGTTAGGTGAGCAACTTGATGACTTGCAAGAATTTGATCTTGAATTATTCATTTACCAAATGACTAAGGATTTAATCAATGAATAATAAATCAATCGAAAATATTGAAAAATATACTGAATTATTTGATAAGTATGGGAAATTGCTTACTCACAATCAACAACAAGTTTTTCAGTTATATTATGAACAAGATTTATCATATGCTGAAGTCGCTGAAATACTTGCAACAACACGTTCAGCCGCTTATGATACTTTAAATAAAGCAATTAAAAACTTGCTTAAATACGAAAAACAATTAGGATAAGGCACTGCCTTATTTTTTGTATAAAATTTCTCTTGTCTAAACTTCTATGAATGCTACAATATTTGTGTAATTATTGTTGATTACTATTGAACGAGTACGGATGTAAAATCTTAATGAAGAAGCCCTTATGGAAGCATTAAGATAAGTCTATTGTACTTGCTTAGGGAAAATGCACTTGGATAAATGAATACAATTCAGATAAAGACATACATACTAGTTGTTTGAATAGTGATTTATCAAAAGGTATGTAATTGAGTTCATTTTAATCTACTGAAAAGTAGATTTTTTTATTCCGTTTTACTAAAAGTAAATCAAAAAGCTGCAACCTACCGTAATAGTGGGTTAACAGCTTTATAATTAGAATTTTATTTTTTCATCCAATCTCATCTATTGACATAAAAGTGTTTGAAGAATTTTTTTCATCTTTTATTTGTTTCAATAGAAAAAGGATAATTTTCAATTTTTCTGCAATCTTTGTAGAAAAATTGAAATCCTCATGTTATTTCACGAATTGCATGATAAACAGCAAATATGCTAAGAAATAATAAAACTACAGCAATTACTATTAAATATATTTTTTGTAAATAAACTATAGATAAAACTAAAAAAGCAATTATAGCTCCAAATGTTAACACGCTTAATATTGTTGTTCATAAAATAATCCAATATTTATGCTTTTTAAGTAATTTGTTTTCCTTGTCCATTTTGCCTCTAATTATTATTAACATATTTTATTTATAAAAACATTAATAATTATGCAATATGTGAGTACACACATCTAATAGCAATATTATTTATTCATTAATTCTTCTTGTTTATCTTTAGTAATTGCATCAATCTTAGCAATTTCTTTATCAACTTCTTTTTGTACAGCATCTAAATAGCTTTTTTGAACATCTTCTGATAATTCTTCGTCATTTTTGATTGCTTTATTAACATCTTGACGAGCATTTCTTACGCCAACTTTAGCAGCTTCTGTAAGTTTTGCAAGTGACTTAGTCATCTCTTTACGTCTTTCAGTTGTAAGAGGTGGGAATGTAAGTCTAATTTGACTCCCTTCATCAACAGGTAAGATACCTAAATTAGCTTTTTCAAGTGCTTTATTGATTTCTCTAATTGAAGTTACATCATATGGTTTGATAAGTAATTGTTGAGGTTCAGGAACACTGATGTTTGCTAATTCTTCAAGTGGTGTTAAAGTGTCATAGTAATTAACTCTAACTCCCTTAATAATTTGTGGATTAGCTCTTCCTGTAGAAATTTTAGATAATTCAAAACGGTAGTGAGATACTGCTTTATCACATCTTTCTTCAAGATCCATTAAGTACATTTCTAATTCCATTATTTAGTTACCTCCGTATGAGTAATTGTTCCTTCTAAAGCTCTAAGAAGTGAGTTTTCTTCTAATAAGTTAAAAACAATTAAATTGATATTGTTGTCTCTCGCCATACTTGTTGCTGTTAAATCCATAACTTGTAATTTCTTTTCAAGGATTTCATCATATGTAATATGGTCATATCTTTTTGCTTCTGGGTTTTTCTTAGGATCTGAATCATAAACTCCATCAGTTCCATTTTTACCCATTAAAATTACTTCTGCTCCGATTTCTGAAGCATATAAAGTTGCTGCTGTATCTGTTGTGAAAAATGGTCTACCAGTTCCACCAACAAAAATAACTACTTCACCTTGTTCTAAGTATCTTAGTGTTTTTTCGTTTACATAGTTTTCAGCAACTCTTTGGTCAATGTTAAGTGAACTTTGAACTCTTGCTTTAAGTCCTACATGTTCAAATCCACTACATAATGCAAGCCCATTCATAATTGTAGCAAGCATCCCAATGTAATCTGCTCTATTACGGTTAATACCATTTTTTTCAGCTGAAGCTCCACGTCAGAAGTTACCACCTCCAATAACGATTGAAACTTCCACGCCTTGTTTAACAACTTCTTTAAGTTGGTGAGCTATGTTTGATACTAAATCATAATCAATAGCTAAATGTTTTTCTTTATTTGCAAAACCTTCACCAGAAAGCTTTATCAGTATTCTTTTGTATTTAATCATTGTAACCCCTAGTTTTAATTTCTTATATTTTATATTAAAAATTTAAGATTAATAAGCTATTGAGAATTTTTTTATAGCTTATTGTAGTGCTAAATGAATTTATTACACTATAAAGAAGTATCTTATTTACTTAATTTAGTACTTTAGAGCATTTTTAGTAGCAAATTTAGACTAAATTGCCTTAAAATTAATGAAAAATGGAAATTATACATGGACAACTTATTTGGACTCCCCTCCTTATAAATTGTCTATTTTTTTGATTAAGAATTTAAAGCATAAAATTGATTAGGAGTTAATCATCCTAAATTAGATTGAATTCTTTCCGAATTATAATATTCAATAAAATCTTTGATAATTACTAATAATTCATCATATGAAGTTGTGTTGTAATTAACAAAATTTAAACATTCAGATTTTAAAATCGAGAAGAAATATTCTGCTTCTCTATTGTCTAGAGAATTGCCTACTCTACTCATCGATATAGTCCCGTTTTTAGAATTAATTAATTCAATATACTCTTTTGAAGTGTATTGATAACCGTGATTTGAGTGAATTATTCATGGTGAATCAAATTCTAATTCTTTTATATGCGAAATAACAAGTTCAGTATCATTTCTGGTTGAGACATTATAATTTAACACTCTTTTTGTTTTATGATTTATTGCGACTGATAAAAATAAGTGATTTAATACATATTTTAAATCGTAAGGAACTTTTAGGTATGTAACATCTGTTGCTACAATATTTCTATTTTCTTTATCGTTATAATCTCTTTTAACTATGTTGTCACATTGTGCAGAAGTATTTTTAATTTCTCTTTCTTTTTGTTTTTGTCTAACTCTACATTTAAGGCCTATTTGTTTCATTCTTCTTCCTATTGTTCTAGAAGAAATCTTAATACCGTATTCTTTTTCTAATACAGCAGAAATTCTAGCTCTTCCAAAATTTCTTTTGTGCTTGTAAAACACTTCTTTAATTTCATTTTCATATTCAATTTCTTTATCTGAATTTTTAGAAGTTTTTTGGCTTAATAAATTAAATAAAGTGCTTCTAGACATGTTAAAAGATTTAGCTATTTCAGCTTTACTTGATTTAATATTTTTGATTTTGTTCAAATCTTCTTCAGGAATATCTTTGACAATTTCTCCATATTTTTGTCAAATTTCTAGTATTGTAACCATATCGTCTTTTGAAATCTTGTTTCAATTAACTTTTGTATTTTTTCTTTTTCTTCCACGTTTATCTTTTGATAATTTGTAAACTACTTCTTTATTCATATTATGTAAATTATAATGTTTTATAAATTCAATAATTTCCATTAATTGATTTTTTGGTAGTTGAATATTTGTGGCTATTTCAAATAAATTTATGAATTTTTCATAAGGAAATTTATTTCTTTCTATAGTGAGAATACAATTGAATAATCTTTCCATTAATGATTTATTCAAAACAATTTGCTCTTTTATCATAACTTTTACAGTCTAAATAAAGTGTCCTAGTTTAAAATATGGAACAAAATGTGGAACAGCAATAAGATTATTTCATTTTTTATGAAAATGTTTATAATATATAAACAATTATGGAATATTACCATATTACAATATTCAAAACTAAATAATTCTTATTGAAAGGACTCAATATGACAGAACAAAAAGAAAGATACTTGTTTGCTATCGACTTAGATGGTACAACATTACAATCTAGTGCAACAGGAGCTATCCACGATAGAACTGTTTCAGCAATTAAAAGAGCTACAGAAGAAGGACACGTTGTATGTATTTTAACAGGTAGACCATGAAGAAGTACTAAATTCATTTATGACACTTTAGGTCTTGATACAATCGTTTCTAACTTCAACGGAGCTCACATTCACCACCCATATAATCAAGAATTTATTCCTTACATTAAATATTTAAACCTTAATGAAGCTTTATATATTTTAGGTGACCCTCATGTACAAAAAGAGGTTACTAATATTGCTATTGAAGGACCTGACTGGGTTCAATTACAACATAGAGATGAAGAACTTGAAAAAGTATTCGGATTTAAATCAAGTTCAAAACTTCGTGTTGGATTAGACTACCACAAATTACCTTTAATGCCTACAGGAGTAATATTTGACGTTAAGCCAACAACTGATGTTGAATACTTAAGAAGATACTTAAAAGCACGTTACGGAGATTTAGCTGAATTCTCATACTGATCAAAAGGTGAAGGACTTACACCAGTATTTGATATTACAAACACACAAGCTAACAAAGGTAAAGCTCTTAGCTTACTGATCCGTTACTACGATGTTAAAATTGAAAACACTATTGCTTTAGGTGATGGATTTAATGATGTGCCTATGTTTAAAATTGCTAACGTTTCAGTAGCTATGGCTAACGCTACAAAAGATGTTAAGAAATATGCATCAATTAAAGTTTCAAAAACAAACAAAGAAGGTGGAGTCGGAGACTACATTCACAAATTCTTAGACAATCCTAAAGCTGAAATTGAAAAATCAAATGCAAGAAAAAGAAAAATTCAAGCAGTTGAGGAAGAATAATGCGTTTTATAGATGATATGAATAAAATTGATTTAGTCAACCGAGAAGTTATCGGAGTTGATGAAACTGGAGTTGGAGATTATTTTACTCCATTAGTAGCTTGTGCCGCTTATGTACCTACTAATTTAGAAAAACAAGTGCTTAATTTAGGCGTAAAAGATTCTAAAAAAATCACAGATAAAAAAATCTGTGAAATAGCGCCTAAATTAATGAGGCTGATTCCTTATTCAGTTTATACACTTTCACAAGCTGGATTTAATAAATTAAGTGCAAGATACAATAACAATGAACTCAAGTTTTTTGCACATGCTTGTGCTTTATCAAACTTTAAGCAAAATAAATCACAATTTAATCCAGATTTAATTGTGATTGATAAATACTCAACAACTAATTCAATCTTAAAATATCATTCTAAATTTTTTGAAAATAACTGAGCTAATATAGCTGAATATGATTTGCAAACATTATTAGTAGAAAAAGCAGAAGATTTACATGTTTCTGTAGCTTGCGCTTCAATCATTGCTCGTTATACCTTATTGCAATATATGCAAAAGCAAAATCAAGAGTGAAATTTCCATTTTTCACTTGGAGCAAGTGCTAAAGTAAAAGAACAAGTTAAAGAATTTGTTGCTTTACATGGTGAAAAATCACTTCCAAATGTTTGCAAAATGAATTTCAAACTTTCTAAATAATCACATCTAGTGATTATTTTTTATATTTTGTAAATTTAATAAAAAAACAATATAAAATAAAAATAATAGGAGGAAATAATGAACAAAAAAATTGATATCAAAATAAGAAATATTAACGAACTTGAAATTGAATTACTTGCAAATGCTACTGCTGGTGATTATATTTCACTTGCTGATTTAGATTCTAAAACAATGACTGTTTTATTTGAAAAATACAAGGAAAGTCAACCTGAATTTACAGATAAAATTAAGGAAAAAGCTATTGCAGAATATAAAGAAAAACTCACTACACAACCTGAAGTTTTAGAGTTACTTAAGAAACAAAAAGATTCTTTTGAAAAAGTATTGCAAGAAGTTAAAAAAGAAAAAGATGACTTCTCAAGTCAAATTAAAACTCTTAATGAGCAAATGAAGTTTTTTGAGGAAAATAAACAAAAAGAAATTGATTCTGAAGTAAAAAATAAAGAAGCTGACTTTAAATTAAATTACTATAAACTTCAAACTGAATTAAATGAGTTA
Organism: Mycoplasma seminis; assembly: GCF_030718845.1. Classification (NCBI taxonomy): domain Bacteria; kingdom Bacillati; phylum Mycoplasmatota; class Mollicutes; order Mycoplasmatales; family Mycoplasmataceae; genus Mycoplasma; species Mycoplasma seminis. The sequence goes on along the minus strand of NZ_CP132191.1, from coordinate 212,370 downwards.
AAGCAAAACAAAGAAAAAGATATTAAAAACGAATTATTAAAAGCTCAATTAGAATTTGAACAACAAAAGCAAAAATTACAAGAAACAATTGTACAAGAAACTAAAAAACAAGTTAAACAAGAAGAGGAAGAAAAACTTCGTTTAGCTTTACAACCTTTAGAAGAAAAAATATCAAAATACAAAGAAGAAACCGAAAGATTAACTGAATTAAATAATCAATTAACACAAGCTAAATACCAACGTTCTACTAAAGAAATTGGTGAGGATTTTGAAAAATCTATTATGGATACTTTAAATGAATTATATGGTTATAACCCTTATATTAAGTTTTATAAAACCACTGTAGCTTTAGATGAAAATGGTAAAAGCACCACTGAAAAAGATAAAGGAACAAAACCTGATTTCAAAATTGATTTCTTTAGTCCTGATCCTGAATTTGAAAATAAAATTATTGGAAGCATTGTAATCGAAGCTAAAGATCAAGCATCAGCCGGTGGTACACAAAAGAACTCTTCATTTTATAAAAAACTTAATACAGATAGAGTTAATTTCAAAGCTGATGTTGCTTTCTTAGTTACAACATTAGAACCTAATGAAACATACTTGGTAAAAAATGTTCCAGATTATGAAAACTTAATCCAAATGCGTTTTGAAGCGCTTCCTCAAATGATTAATATTTGACAAAGACTTTTTATTGAAAAAGCTAAATTAACCAGAATGGATATTCAAATCGAAGATAAGAAAAAGCTTATTGAAAAATTTGATGAGTTTAGAACTGATTTACAAAAGAATATTAATTCAATTGATAAAGCAACAGAAGACATGATTAAAGAAATTGAAAAGATGGAAACTGCAACCGGAAAGCTTAGAACATATGTAGAAAAAACTATTAAAAGCAGATTTAACGCTTTCGTTAATAAGTTCAAGAAATTCTCTTTACTTAAAGAATTAGATAAAGTAGATGATGCGGTATTTTTAGATAATAATAAAGTTTCTACAAAACAAATTGAAAATATTCAAGATGCAGAAGTCGAAGAAGAAATTGCAGACATTCAAGAAGATTAAATTCAAAAACATCAGAAGCCAATCTGATGTTTTTAAATTCTATTTCTTATATTTATTAACCTTAACTCTTTTGATTTTAGGAATATTTAAAACTAAAGTAAATTCACCTTTAATTGAATCCATTGCCGTAAATTGTTCATAAAGTTCTTGTGCATTACCATAATATCAAGTTTCATGCATTTTAGTGAGTTCTTTAGCTAAACATAATTTAGCTTTATCTTCAAACACTGTTGCTATATCTTGCAATGTTGAAAGCATTTTATGTGGTGATACATAAAAGATATAAGTCCCTATTTCTAGTGCTGAAAGTTGATTAATTCTTTGCTGACTTTTGTCTTTAATAAATCCTAAGAACGTGAATTCATTAGAAAAGTTTGAACCAACAAAAGCTGTTATTGCAGCATTTACTCCAGGAATAATTTCAACTTGAATTCCGTTTTCTCTGGCTTGAGAAATAACTTCAAATCCAGGATCTGATACTACCGGCATTCCAGCATCAGAAACTAAAGCAATATCTTTACCACTATTAATAAGCTCTAAAATTCCTTTTGATGAACTTTTTTCAGTAAAGTTATTATATGTAATTAATCTTTTATTTGTGATTTCGTATTTTTCTAGTAACTTGTGAGTTACTCTAGTATCTTCACATGCTATGATTTCAACTTCTTTAAGTGTTCTAAGAGCTCTTAAAGTTATATCTTCTAGGTTTCCTATTGGTGTTCCAACTATGTATAATTTAGCCATAATACTCCATTAATTTGATTAATAAAATTTCCTTATGTAATTCAAATATCCCTTGACGCAAGAGTTTTTCTTCAAAATCATTAATATCTAAAATTAAATTAAAAATTCTTGGACAACATTTAATTCAATCTTCTCTCAATTGTTTAATTTCTTGTGTTTCAGATTCATTTAATCCTATATCTTGTGAAAATCTTCCTAAAAGTAATTCTTTAATAAAATTAAGAATTAATTCATTACTTGTTGAATTTTCTTTATTTAAATTTGCATCTAAAAAATCAAATAAGCCTACAGCATTGGTAAAAGAGGATTTAATTGCATTTTTTAGCATTTGTATCAAATTACTAAATTCATCAAAATTATCAACAATTTGACTTGGTTCTTTAAATAAATAAGCAAGTATTTTTCCATTTGTGCTGTTTGCGATATCATTAGGTAATTCAGACAAAATCTCTACTTGACTTTTTGGCTGAACCCTAATTAATTGAGCACGGGAAATAATAGTATCTAAAACTATGTTTAAATTGTTTGAAGTTAGGATAATAATTAAATTATCACTCGGATCTTCAATTGACTTTAAAATTGCGTTTAAAGCATTGATTGAGGCGTTTTCGATATTTTTAATAATTAAAATATCGTGTTTAAAAACATTTTGAGTCACACTTTTAAATGAAAAGTGGTAAAAAGCATTTTCAAAATCTTCTTTAGTTAATTTATCAACTTCTCCACTAATTAAAACTACATTAGGGGTTAAGTTTTCTAAAGTCACAACATCACTAGTATTATTAATAGCATTAATTAAATTAATTAAGTCGCTATCAAAATTGTAATTTTTATCACTATATAATAAAAATAAATGATTTAACTTACCTTTTAAAGCTAAATCATTTATATTATTTAATATTTTACTAGTAAGCATATGATTTTAGGTAAGCGATAAATTTAGGATGTTGATGTAATTTTGCAATAATATCTTGAAGCACACCATCTTCGCTTTGTGTTGCATCAATAATCATGAAACGTTTTGGGTCTTCTTCAATTAATGATAAGTATCCTTTGTAAACCAATTGGTGGAATTCTAGTTTTTCTTGTTCCATTCTATCTTCAACAAGACGTGTGCTTTCGCGTCTTTCTTTAGCTTGTTCTGGTGTTAAGTTTAAAAATACTGTAATATCAGGCATTGTGTTTTCGATAACAATGTTTGTAATTCCTTTTGCAAAAGCCATTCCTAATTCACGTGCAAATCCTTGGTATGCATAAAAACTATCAACGAATCTATCACATACTACTAAATGGTTTTGTTTTAATTCTGGTCAAATTACTTTTTCTAAGTGAATTCTACGGCTTGTTGTGTATAATAAAGCCTCAGCAACAGGAGAAAGGTCAGAAGCCTTATCTAAGATAATTTCTCTGATTTTTTCAGCCTCTCTGATGTTTCTTCCACCAGGTTCTCTGGTTCATGTAATTGGTAAATTAGGATACATTTCACCTAATTTAGCTACTAATTTTTGTGTTAAAGTTGTTTTTCCTGACCCATCTAGGCCTTCAAATGATATAAACATAAGCCGCTCCTTGTTATTTTCGTCTGTTATTAAGCGAAAATTTTAATGTAATTTCATCCATATAATCCAATGAAGAACCCAGTGGGATTCCGATTGCTAATCTTGTTACATTTACATTGGCGTTGGATAATTCTATTTTTAAAATTTGATTAGTTATTTCACCTTTTAGTGTTGGCGAAATCGCTAAAATGGTTTCATTAAAAGAACGAGAGTACTTAATTAAGTCATCTAGTTCTTTTTGATATTTCATTACATCAGTTTCCTTTTCAATCATAAAAGGTAAGATGTAATATTTTCCTTTATAAAAACCTGCTGTTTCGATTTTTTGAATAGTTTGTAAGTTCTCCACAATCATTAAAATATTATCTCTATTTTCATCATGACAAATATTGCATTTATTTTCTTGCATAATGTTGCTGCAAATTGGACAAAATTGTGTTTGTTGCTTGATTTCAGTAATCAAAGTACTGAATTCATTTACTTCTTCACTTGAACTTTCAAGTATTCAATAAATCATTTTTTCAGCTTGCTTCTTTGAAATTCCTGGGATTTTTTTAGACTTTACAATAAAATCATTAATTTTATCAGTGTAAAACATAATTACTTTCTAAAAAGGCATTCCAGGCATAGCAGGTGCTAATTTTTGTTGTTCTTCTTTAATTAAATCAAGACCTTCATTAATTGCAATAGTTAAAAGATCTTGTAAGATATCTTTATCTTCTGGATCAACAAGTAATTCATCAATATCAATTGATACGATAGAGTTGTCTCCTTTTAAAACTACTTTAATTCCTTGTTTTTGAACAACGAACTCTTTATTTTCAAGTTCTTTTTGTTTTTGTTCTAACTCTTTTTGCATTGTCTTAATTCTTCTTAAGAAATCTGGTGACATCATGTTCATAATTTGCTCCTTAATTATTTAAATAAATTTGCACGATTAATAAATCATTCATCGTTATCTTGATATTTTAATTCAGTTAAAAATTCTGGTTCAACAATTTCAGGTAAATTACCTTGATTTTGTTTTAAGTAATTTTGTATTTCCATTATTTTACTATGTGGAATTGGATAAATGTATTTATAAGGTTCTCCAAAAGTATATACAATAAAGTTTTGTAATTCTTCAGCATCACCTTTTTTACTTAGTTCTTCTAATACTGCTTCATTATTTGAAGTAAGCACTATGAAGCGATCTGAACCAAACATAATTTTAACTTGCTTAAATAAATCTGCATAATGCTTAAATTCAGGTCTAGACTGCACAATCATATCAATGTTAGCTAAATTATCTTTAAAAGTTGCTGTGAAGTTTAAATCTTTATTAGCTTGAATTCATCTTGCATCATTAACATATTCTTCAATGCTTCTATTTCTAATAAAATCAACATATGAAGTTTGCTTATTAGCTGCTGCAAAATCATTAATTGTATCTTGTGGAATGTTTTCAATAACATTTAAATCAATTTCACGAGTTGAAATTAAGTTTTCTTTCTCACCTGTTTTAGCTTGCTGATCAACTAATTCAGAATTCACATCTTTACGATCTGCTTCTGTTTCATTATTATTTAACAAGAATTCTCTAGTTTGATTTAGCATCTCATTAACCATTGTTTTGGTTTTATTCATATCTTCAACTGCGCTTGCAAAAGATAAATCCATTTGAGATACTTCATCTTCTTCTTTAATTAATTTATCTGATAAGAAAGCATCTTGCATTGGTGCATTTAAGAAACTGTGAACTTTTTGATCAACTGCATTAATTAAATCATTATTATCATTAGATTGAATGATTTCTTCTTGCTTATTAGCTCCAAGTAATTCTTCTTCCATCGAGTGTGGTGTTGTATCAAATTTAAAACTTGAAGATACTAAGTTTAAAATACTTTCAGTAGTATGAGATTGGGATGAAGGTATAAAATCGCTTGTGTTAATTGGATTTTCTTCAACTGGGCTTTGTGTATTAAAATCACCTAAAATATCATCATTATTGATTTCAATTTCATCCTCTTGTTGTTGTGGAAATTCAATTTTAATTTCTGGTTTAACTTCAACTTTTGGTTCAACTTGATTTATAGGATTTAGCACAACATTTTCTTGCACTTTTGAAATTTCAATTGTGACTGTATTTCCTGTTTTAATAAATTCTTCTGAGATTTTTAATAATCCAAGTTGAATTATTTCAAATGGAAACGGTGATCTTTGGATTTTAATAAAGATTTCATAAAAGCTATCTGCTAGCATAAAGCACTGTTCTAAGTTAGCATGTAATAAAGCAAGTTCTTCTTTAGTGTAAACATCCAGTAAAGAATCTGATGCTGTTTTTAAATATAAAATCTTTTCTTTATTTAAAGTAATTAATGAAAGAATAAATTGTTGAGGGTCAATTCCTTTTTGTTCAAGTTGATTTAAATTGTTAATTAATTCATAAGCATTTGCGCTTAAAATTAAATTAAATATTTTAATTGTTTCTTGAGTTGATAAGATACCAAAATTTTCATATAAAGATTGTGAGGTAATTTCATTATTTCCAAAAGCAGCCGCTTGATCTGCTATTGAAAGTGCATCACGCATTCCACCACTTGAAAGTCTTGCAATTATTCTTAAAGCTTCTGGTTCAAATGTAATGTTTTCTTGTTTTAAAACATTAGCTAAATGGTGCATAATGTTTTTATCATTCATCCGGTTAAAGTTATAAGTTTGTACTCTAGAACGAATGGTAAGCGGTACTTTTTGTAAATCTGTAGTTGCAAATATGAAAATTGAATGAAGTGGAGGTTCTTCTAAAGTTTTAAGCAGTGCATTAAAAGCACTTTTAGTTAACATGTGGACTTCATCAATAATATAAATTTTATATTTTGAATTAATTGGTGCTTGTTCGATTTTTTCCTTGAGATCTCTAATTTCATCTACCCCATTATTTGAAGCAGCATCCATCTCGATAATATCAAGTGAATCATTAACATGTTGCAAGCAATAATCACAAGCTTTAGTTACATCAGTTTTATGCGAACAGTTTAAAACATTAGCAAAAATTTTAGCAATTGAAGTTTTTCCAGTTCCCTTTGGACCACAGAAAAGATAAGCATGTGAAATCTTGTTTTTTTCTAATGCATTTTGTAAAGTTTTAACAATATGTTCTTGTCCGACAACTTGTTCAAAAGTCTTCGGTCTGTATTTACGATACAATGTCTTATAACCCATTTTTCCCCTCCATAAGTTTTAATATTATAAACAATTAAAAATAAATAAATTAAATTTATTAATTTATTTACCAATATCCCTAAAAAATAGGGCTAAACGATTTTTTCCACATTTTCACAAAATTGTATAAAAAAAGCCTTATTTGGCCTTGAATTATTTAGCTTCAGCTTCTGCTTTTCTTGCAGCTCTTGCTTGTTCTTTAGCAAGTTTTTTTGTACGAGCTTCAGCACGTAATTTGTTTTTTAATCTAACTACTTTACGCATATTAAATCCTTTTCTTTAATTTCTAATAATTTATGAATTTATTTTACTATAAATGTGAAAAATATCAAATATTTTTTATTTGGGCAAAATAAATATTTTGTTTAGATATTTTTAAATAAATTATAATTATATTTAGTATTACATTTAATTTAAGGAGAATTAGAATGAAGAAAGAACAAGAAAAAATAGTAACAGAAAAAATCATTAATGAAACCTTAGATAAAATCATGGCTGACCGTTTTGGTAGATATTCAAAATACGTTATTCAACAAAGAGCACTTCCGGATGTTAGAGATGGGCTTAAACCAGTTCAAAGAAGAATCTTATATGCAATGTATGGGCTTGGGCTTTTTGCTGATAAGCAATACAAAAAATCAGCTCGGGTAGTTGGAGATGTTATTGGTAAATATCACCCACACGGTGATTCATCAGTTTATGAAGCAATGGTTAATATGTCTCAATGATGAAAAATGAATCTTCCACTTCTTGATATGCACGGGAATGTCGGTTCAATTGATAATGACCCAGCTGCTGCTATGCGTTATACTGAAGTTAGACTTTCTAAGATTTCAGAATTCATTATCGGTGATATTAAAAAAGACACTGTTAAATTTGCTCCTAACTTTGATGATTCTGAAATTGAACCTACAGTACTTCCTTCAGTATTTCCTAACTTACTAGTAAACGGTTCTATGGGGATAGCAATTGGTATGGCTACTGAAATGCCGCCACACAACTTAGGTGAAATTTTAGATGCTACTATTTATCGGATTTTAAATCCACATGCTAATTTTTATGATGTGGTTAAATTTATTAAAGGACCAGATTTTCCAACTGGTGGAGTAATCAGAGGAACTAAAGGAATTTTAGAAGCTCTTGATACTGGTAGAAATCAAAAAGATAAAATTAGACTTTTTTCTAAATACAAAATTCATTCTAATGGTAAAAATAAATTTATTGAAATTACCGAAATCCCTTATGGTGTAGTTAAATCTAAATTAGTTTTTGATATTGATACCATTATTAATAATAAAGATATTGATGGTATTTTAGAAATCAAAGACCAATCAGACCGTGAAGGAATTAATATTTTAATTACCCTTGATTTAAATGCTAGTGAAAACAGTATTTTAACTTACTTATTCCAAAAAACAGACTTACAAGTTACTTATTCATACAACAATACTTGCATCGTGCAAAACTCACCTAAAACTCTTGGTGTAGTCGGGTTAATTGATTGTTATATTAACCACTTAAAAGATGTTAAAACTAAAACTTTAATTTACGACTTAGAAAAACATAAACTTAGACTTGAAATTGTTGAAGGATTTATTAAAGTTTCAGAAATCACTGATCAAGTTATTGAAGTTATTAGAAAAACAGAAGGTTCAAAAGCTGGAGTTATTGAAAACTTAATGAATGTTTTTGGATTTAGTAAAAATCAAGCAACTGCAATTGCTGAATTAAGACTTTACCGTTTATCTAGAACTGATAAAGAAGCTTATTTAGCTGAAAAAGCAGAGTTACTTGATTTAATTGCTAAGATTAATTTATTATTAAATGACCCTAATAAATTCAATGATTATTTAATTGATCAATTATCACAATTAAAACTTTTATTCGCTACTCCTAGACGTACCGAGATAGTTGAAGAAGAATTTGACTTTAGTTATAATCAAACCGATTTAATTAAAGAAGAAATGCTTAATATCGGTATTTCTCGTGGTGGATATGTTAAAAAATTCTCACAAAGAGTGCTTGATTCTAACTCTTTAGAAACTTATAACTTAAAAGATGATGATAATTTAATTTATTTTGGACAAGTAAATTCACTTAATAATCTTTTAATTTTCACATCACTTGGAAATTATTTAATTGTTCCTGCTTATAAATTACAAGAAGCAAAATGAAAAGATTTAGGAACTCACCTTTCAAACTTTGCTGACTTCTTGCTAGCTGAAGAAGTTGTTTCTGTTTTTGAAATTAATAACTGAGATTCACTGCTTTATGTTGCACTTGGGACTAAAAATGGTTACTTCAAGAAAACATTATTACAAGATTTCTCAGTTTCAAGAATTAATAAATCATATACAGCTATTTCAATGGAAAAAGATGATAAATTGCTTAATGCAAGTATCTGTAACGGAACTAGAGATGTTATTATTCTAACTGAAAACGGTTGTGTTTCAAGATATAGCGAAAATGATTTAGCTCAATATGGACCTAAAGCTAAAGGAAATAAAGGTGTTTACTTATCATTGAATGATAAAGTTAAATACTTTACTACTGTAGATAATAATGCTTTAGTTGGATTCCTTTCAAACGATGGTCAATTACTTAAGATTAAATCTGATAAATTGCCTTTTGTGCCTAAAAACATTAAAGGAAAACAAGTCTTTAAAGATACTAATAAATTTAATATCACCAGCATTTCACAAGTTGATGATTCAACTACAATGTTGCTTCGTGATGTCTTAGAAAGAACTTTTATTGATGAAGTTAAACCTTATCCAGTTTCTTCTGAATCACCTCGGGTATATCACATTAATGTAGCAAATCCTGATAAAGCAGCATTTAACATTAAATACTTTGAACCTGATTTTAAAGCTGGAGAAATGTTATTTTCTAAAGAAAGAACTCAAGCTGAAAGTAAAACTTTAGAACAAATTAATATCTTGCAAGAATCAGCTACTGCAGCTATGAATGCTTTAATGGAAAAAATTAATAAAAGCCTTGAAGAAGACAAGAAGAAATAGATGTCATTGACATCTTTTTTTATGCAGTATTTAAATACATTGCTATATAATAAATACAATATGAAAAAACAATCATTAAATATATTATTTTTAGGGGATATTTTTGGCGAACCAGGAGTAAAAACTGTTGAAAAATTACTGCCTGATTTAATCAAACAAAACAATATTGATTTTGTTATTGCACAAGGTGAAAATGTCACAGGTAGAAAAGGACTTGATAAAAACGACTATGACAGATTAACTCAAGCCGGAGTTAATGCCTTTACAATGGGAAATCACGTTTGAGCTAACGATGATATTAAAACATTCATCGATAATAGTAATGTAATTAGACCATATAATATTGATCCTAATTATCCAGGGGAAGGTAGCAAGATATTTACTGTAAATGATTTAACCATAAGAGTTACTTCAATTATGGGGATTACTTTTAATGAACTACTCGCGCCATGGGAACAATCACAAGCTAATAACTTCTTTGATGCAATGGATCACTTAATTGAATCTGAAGCTAAAGCTGATTTTCACTTTGTAGATTTTCACGCTGAAACTACTAGTGAAAAAAATGTTTTTGCCTTGTATCTAGATGGAAAAGTAGATGCAGTGTGTGGAACTCATACTCATGTGCAAACTAATGATGCAAGAGTACTTCCAAATGGAACTTGCTTTATTTGCGATGCCGGCATGACTGGACCGATGAATTCAGCTATTGGGGCAAACTTTGACGAAGTTTATCACAAGATGAGATACAATGCTCGTGAAAGATTCAAAGTCAGCGATAACAACACACAACTAAATGGTGTAATTATTACATTCGATAAACAAAACGGTAATAATATTAAACCAATTAATATTTCTAACATTGAGGTTTAAAATGGATTTTAACAAAACACTTAAAAGAGACTTTTTAATTCATAATATTTGGTTTCCATTTTCATGATTACTTATGATAATTGGAGCAGTACTATTAATTATTGGAGTATCAGAAATAATTGATTCCGATCTTAATATAACCTTGGATTGAAAATTTTATGCAGGGCTCGGGATACTTGCACTAGGTTCATTACCTTATAGAATTTGATCTTATATTGCTGGAGTACGCTTCAGAAGTCATCTAAATAATGATTTTGCAGTTTTAGATGAATTTTCTAAAGACTTTAGCAAAGGTAAGAAATCATGATTTAATCTCTTTATCTTTATTTACTGCGGAGCATTTTTCACAGCTAAATACAAAAATTATAGAGATGCTAAAAATCAGGATATATTAGAGCAAAAATAGCTATGTGCTAGGTTTAAAAATATAAAGGGGCAGTTATATTTAACTGATAATATGTTTGATACTTTTAATAGAAAAATACTTATTATTTTAAATGTTACTTTTTCACTTATATTACTTTTTGTTATCACAGCTATCGTTTGTATTTCGGTAGGTTGTGCATTACTTGTAAAAGATAATTCTAATGCTGCATTTGCTCTATTGGGTACTTCATTTGCTTGCGCATTTATTGTTATTGCTATTAAATTTGCTCAATATTTCTATGCAACTAGACATGTACAAAAGTTTCTTGAAAATAACTGAGAAAATGCTTTTGAATACTACAGTAAACAAAATAAATTTATGAGATTGAATTATAGATTTATGATTTATTCATTTTACACTCATAAATTAAGATGATTTAGAAGCGAAGCAAGAAAATGACGTGAAAATAACACCAGAAACTAATCTGGTGTTATTTTTAATCCATAGCGTTTTGCTTGTTTTTGAAATTCATTTTAATAGGGCATCCTCTAAAATCAAAAGTATTTCTAAGTTGATTTTCTAGGAATCTTTGGTATGAAAAGTGTAAGTATTTTTTATTATTAACAAAGAATGTAAATGTAGGAATTTTAGCTTTTTCTTGTCTTGCAAAATAAATATTTAATCTTCCTCCATTAAATGGAACAGCAGGTTGGATTAATTGTGTATCCATAATTAAACTTGAAAGTAAAGCAGGTTTAATATCTCTTTCTAAGTTAGTTCTAACCATATTAATTGTGTCATATAGTTTATTTAATCTTTGATTATATTTAGCTGAAATAAATACGAATGGAACTCATGGAACAAAGTGGAATTTGTTTCTGAGTTTCTTTTCATATTCAGCCATAGTATTTGTTTCTTTTTCAATTAAATCTCATTTGTTTATAACTATGATAATAGGTTTTTCGTTTTCTAAAGCATATCCAATAATACGTGAATCGAAGTGAGAAACTTCCTCTTGAGTAGCATCAAGCACAATTAAAGATAAATCAGCTTCAGCTAGTGAATTCATTGCTCTCATTAAAGCATAATGGTCAACAGATTCAACTAATTTTGATTTCTTAGTAATTCCAGCTGTATCAATAACATTGTATTGTTTTCCGTCAATTTCAACAATTGATTTAACTGAGTCTCTAGTTGTTCCAGCAATTGGAGAAACAATTGAACGTTCTTCTTTAGCTAAATTATTAAGCAATGAACTTTTTCCAGCATTAGGTTTTCCAATAATAGCAAGGTTAAATGTTTCAATCTTTTCTTCTTCAGTAAAGTCTAAATCTTCAACACATCTTGAAAGTACATCCCCGATTCCTTCACCATGAAGTGCTGAAATAGGATAAATGTGGTCAACCCCAAGTTTGTATCATGAATAATCAAATTGTTGATTATCTTCAAGTTTATTAGCAACAGCAACTATTGGTTTATGTGACTTACGAAGAATGTTCATAATAAACATATCATCATTAGTAATTTCGCTAGTTCCATCAAATAAGAAGATAATAACATCAGCTTCTTCAATTGCTATTTTAGCTTGAATTTGAATTTGTTCTTGGAATGGTTTATTTTCAATCTCAATTCCACCAGTATCAATAATTTTAAGTTCTTTACCAGCTCACTCGATTTTTTCATAAAGTCTATCTCTAGTTACTCCAGGTTCATCATAAACGATTGAAACTTTTTTACCTATAAGCTTGTTGAAAAAGGTACTTTTACCAACATTAGGTTTCCCGATAATAGCAATAGTATTACGCATTTGTGCCTCCTTTAGCTCGTTCTTGAACAATGTTCATTACATAATCCATAACTTCTTCAAAAGTCATTTCGGTACAATCAATATAAATTGAATCTGGTGTACGGTGAAGTGGATCAATTGGACGGTTCATATCTTGAGCATCTCTCAGTTTTACTTCATATAAAACTTCTTCGAAATTTGTGTTGTATCCTAATGCTTGGTTTTGTTCAAGTCTTCTTCTAGCTCTTTCTTCTTCAGAAGCTCATAAGAAAATTTTAACTTCAGCATGCGGCATAATTTTAAATGTTGTATCTCTACCGTCACAAATATATCCTTTGTGTTTAAGTGTCATATGTTGAATTAATGAAACAACAAATTCACGTACTTCAGGAATTTTTGCAATAGTAGGTGTGATTTTAGAAATGTAATCTGCTCTAATTTCATGTGAGATATCCACACCTCTAAGCATTGTTACATCGTTTGGAAGAAGTTGAATCATTCCTTCTTCAAGTGAATTAATAATATTAGCTGTATCATGTGATTCAATTCCGAGCTTATTTGCGTTATAAGCAATTGCTCTATAGACACTTCCACTGTTAATAAATGTATATTTTAATCTTTTAGCTAACTCTTTTGAGATAGTTGATTTTCCTGCACCACTAGGTCCATCAATAGCAATGTTTACTTTCATATTTCTCCCCTTAAAAAATAAAAAATGCACAAAATTAGAATTCCAGTTTATTTACTTTAACTCTAGTAGTATTTGTGCTTTTTTCTTGACTAATAGCTACTTGAGAATTAGGTTGATTAATTAATTCATAAATCCATTTATCTTTTGTATTAGGTTGATAAAGGGAATAAGAATCAAAATAACAACCGCTCAGCTGCAAGTAGATTAGTTCGATATTATTTAATTCTTCTGCTGCTCTTTTTAGCGGTGAGTTATTGGTTACAAAAGCTTGCTCATCACATCATTCTTGAAGAGCTAAATTATTAAAGTCAATTTTTTGTGCAAAATCTGCATCAAAGAAATTATTGAGTCATTTCACTTCCTTATCAATTTCTTTATCTCCAAGTAGAGCAAGATTTTTTAATCTAGTAAAATGATTAACTTCTTGGGCAGAGTGCTTATTTTTGTAACCTAACTTACCCATAGTTTTATTTTACTATATTTAATTTATAAAATAAATTAAAAAAGTAGATTTAATTTAGTATTTTTGTGAGGTATATTTGACTTTTAGTCCTAGCAGCAAGTATAAAAAAGCCCAGCCTTAGGGCTGAACTTTAAAAATTATTTATTTTTTGAATGTCATTAAAATGATTGCACCAATTCATGTAAGCGCTGAAACAATTACAAGATATGCTCATCATGGGAAGTGATTTGCATTAGCTTTGATATCACTCTTGATAGCTGATTTAAAGATGTTGTTTGCATCTTTAAAGGCATCAGAAGTAAGGATATTTTGGATAGCTTGTACATCTTGTTTTGTAAAGTTATCTTTATCTTTTTGCATGATTTCAAAGTAATTATTTGCTTGTAATTGGTCAAGAAGTGCTTTGAATTTAGCATTTGATTGTGCATATTCATTAGCTTGAGCTAATGCATTTGCATCCATTGCTGAATTCTTAAGATTATTAGCAACTGAAATAGTGTTATTTCCATATTTGCTTAATTTAGCAATTGCATCATTAATATCTTTATTCAACTGTGCTGTAGTGTTATTTGAAGTTGTTACTTCTTTAGCATTAGCAATAGCTTGAGTTAAGTTGTTTTGTGCTTGTGTAACTTGAGATTCATTTGCAAAACTTGCATTTAAGTAAGCATCAATTGCTTTATTTAAATCATTAAGAGCTTTAACAGCATTAAATGATTCTTCTAAAGCTTGTGAGATATCTTCTTTAGCATTTTGCTTAATGTTATTTAAGTTTGTTTGCGTTTGATCTAAGTCATTTATAACTGTAGGTAAGGCTTTAACATCATTATCTAAGTTAGTTACTAATTGATTAATTGCATTTGCAACTTCTTGGTTTTGAGCCTTAGTTTTATCCTTTACAGCTTTAGCTGCTTCAAATGTTGTTGCATTGTTAAAGTCTGTTGTAGCTTGTGAAACAATATTGTTATTTAATACATTTGCATTTTCTTGCATTCAATCAGCAATTGGTTGTTCATTTGCAAATTTATTAATTTGACTTTGAGCACTTTGTCCTTGGGCTAAAGTTGTTTTTAATTCACCTAATCCTTTAGCATCAGCAGCGGTATTTGCTTTTAATGCATCTAATTGTTTTTGAGCATTTTCAACTGCTTGTGTTAGGTTATTTTGTAATGTGCTTGGAGCAGCATTATATGCTGGTGAATTAATTGTTTCTTTTAATGCATCAATTTGTTTTTGAGCTTGCGCAAGTTGATCTGCATAATTATCTTTATTAGCTTGACCATTTGCTAACATTGTATCTTTAGCTTGTTGTAATTCAGTTAATAATGAATCAACATCACTTGCAAGGTTATCTTTATAAATTCCACCTTGAGCTTTATTAACAAGTTTTTGAGCTTTATCTAAAGCAGTTGTATAAGCTTGTTGTTGAGCTTTATCAGCAAATGCATAAGTTTCAGATGTAATTGGGTCGCTTGTTAAATCATTTGGTAATGAATTTAAGTATTTATTTAATTCATCCATTGATTTATTTAATGCAGTTGCTTTACTTAATACATCTACGACAGCTTGTTGTGTTTTAGCTGAAGCTACATTAGCTTTAAGTACAGTTTTTTGAGCATCATTAAGGTTTTGCATTGCTTCAATTTGATTTAAAGCATTTATTTGATCATTATTAAGTCGTTGTTTTGTTGTTTGATCATTAATTTGATCTACTGTAGCTTTTGGATTGTTAGCAATAGATTTTGATGCATCCACACTTGGAGTAAATCCATCAACTGGTTTAGTTAATTCAGGAGCATTTTGGATAGCATTATTTAAATCATTTTTAGCAATTTGATCTTTTAAGTTATCTAATGCTGTTTTTACATCTGAATTATTTGCTTCTGGATTATTTTTAACATCAGTAGCTTGTTTGATTGCTTCTTGTAATTTATCTGATTTAGGATTAATTTCATTTGCTTGTGTAAGAGCATTATCTAAATCAGTTTTGTTTTGCTTAATAGCTTTATCAATTTCTTCTACAGCTTTATTTAAGTCTTCTGTAGCTTTTGCGATTTGTTCTGGTGTAGATGAAGAATTATTAGCAACTTTTTCAGCTTGCTTGATTGCATCAGTAAGTTTATTGTTAAGATCTTTTGAACCATCGCCAGTTAAGTTATTTAACTTGTTATTTGCATCTTGGATTGCTTTATTTAATGGTTCTTTATTAATTGCATCTTGAAGTGCTTTTGTAACATCTGAAAGTTGTTTTTCACTTGCAGATGGGTTTGAACTTACTTCTTGAGCTGATTTAATAGCTTGTTTTAATTTATCTGAAGGGTTTTGGATGTTATTTGCTGATGTAATTGTGTTGTCTAAATTATTCTTAGCAACCGCTTTATTTAAAGCATCAGCTTTAGCATCATATTGTTCTTTAGATTCTTTATTAGCTTTATCATATGGAAGTAAGTTAGTATCTGCATTAATTAAATCTTGAAGTTCTTTACTTAATGGTTTAGTTGCATTATCATTTGCATTCGCAACTGCATTGTAAAGGTTTTCTTTATTAATTCCATCATTTAATTTATCAGTAGCTGAATTAATATCTTCAACACTTGCATCTGGATTTTGAAGTGTGTTTTGAGCATCATTTAATACATTGTTTTTGAAGCTTTCGTTTTCTGCAAGTTTATTAGGTACATTTTTAATAGCTTTTTTAAGAGCGTCTTTTGCAATAGCTTTTTTAAGAGCATCTGCTTGGCTTAAAGCATCAAATGCTGGTGTTGTAGAATTTTCTGCTTTGTAAGCATTTTGAAGTACTTGAGCCGCTGCGATAGCATTTGAAAGTTCTTTAGTTGGAAGTGTAATTTCATTTGCTTTAACTAAAGCGTTTTCAAGTACAACTCCACTTGCATTAATTTGATCTTGAGCTGAGCTGATAGCATTTGTTAATTTAGCATCAGCAAAATCATTTACTGTAATGTTATTTGATTCAGTTAATGTTTTTGCGGTTTTAATTTGAGCATCTAAATTATCTTTAGCTTGTTTGTTTGCTTCTAATTGTGGAGCTTGATCTGCGATTGTAGCATTTTGCGGAGTTGCTAATCTAGCAGCAAGTTTTTCTCCTTGAGCTACTTTAGTATTTAATGTAGCAATAGCTTTACTTAAATCACTAGCTTGTTTTGTTCTTGCATCTAATTGTGCTTTAGATGTTGCTTCATCTAATTTTTCATTTAATTTAGCTTTTTGAGCATCATTAAGATTTGGTGTATCTTGAATTGCTTGTTTAGCTGTTGCTAAATTATTATTTCCATCTAATTTAACATTATTTAAAGCATTTGTTAATGCATTGATTGCAGCAGCGTCTGTAGATTCATATCCAGCTGTTTTAGCATCATTAATTGCATTAGCAGCTGCATCATAAGCATCTTTAACTGCAGGAGTTGCTAAAAGATAATCTTTTGAAGCTTGTGTAGTACCTATACTTGCTTCAGCTTGTTTTAATTTATTCATAGCTGAATCAAGTGTTGTAGCTTTTTGCACTACATCATTTACAGCAGTATGACTATTAGCATTATTAATTTCTTTAATTAAAGTTTGTTTTTGTTTATCTGAAAGATCGCTTAAGGCTTGAACGTCAGCAGCTTTTAATGCTTTGTATTCATCAAGTGTTTTAGCTTGAGCAATTAGTGTATCCATAGCATCTTGAATTGCTTTAGATTTATCTTCAAGTTGTTTTTTAGCAACACTTTGGTTTGCAAGTTTGCTTAAATCAGGTTCAAATAAAGTTTTAGCATTGCTTAATGCTGTATCTAAAGCAGTTTTAGCATCTTCTGTACCATTGCTGTAATTTGTTGTTTTAGCAAATGCTTCACCTTGAGCTATTTTAGCTTTTAATGCTTGAGCAGCTGAATTTAATTCTTCAGCAGCTGTAACCTGAGCATTAATTTCATCTTGACTTGCTGTTGCTTCTCTTAAATTATCAAGTTTTGCAATGAATTTATTCTTTTGAGCATCATTTAATAATGCATTAGCATTAATTGCTTCTTTACCAGCTTTGATAGCATTTTTAAATCCAGCTTCAGCACTTGTAATTAATTCTCTTTCTTTTGTTTTAGCTGCTTTTTGTAATTCACTTACAGCAGTAGCATCAAGATTTGCACCTTTTTCTTTATTAAATAGTTCATCAATTTTGTTAACTTCTTTTGATAAGTTAACTCTTGCATCTTGAGTAGATCATTTGTATCATCAACCGAATGAACCATTTCTATTTTGTGCAATTTTACTGCGAGTTTGTGATAAATCTTGCATTGCCTTAGTTAAAGTATTAAACTCTGTTTCAATATCAGGCAATGTTACATAATTTGTTGTTGCTTCATCAATTTTATCTATTAAAGCTTTTTGTTGTGCATTATTTAAAATTGAAGCTTGGATTTTTGCTTTTAATGCTTTCACAGCAGTAGCAAAGTTTTCATCACCATTTAAAGCAGTTTTTGCATTATCTAATAATGCAGCTTGTGAAGTAATTTCAGCTGGGGTAGTTACATTTGAGCTAGCTTCTTGTAATTTTTCAGCAGCAGCAAGTTTTGTATCAAAATCATCTTTTTGTTCCTTGCTTGCATTTAAGTAATCTTGTGTTGCTTTTGCTGCTTTAGCTTGTTTAATGCTTTCAGCTAATGTGTTCATCGCTTTTACTAAAGGAGTAAATGAAGATGTGATTACATTATTAACATCAGAAACTTTTGTTTTACTATCAACTTCATTATCAAGTGCAGTTTTTTGTCCTTGAGTTAAATCACTTGTATCAATTTGTTGTTTAGCATTGTTTTTAGCTGTTTGTAACTGGCTATCACCATTTAAATCATTTGCAGCATTTGCAAGAGTTTGTTTTAACTCAGTAGCTTGTTTTTGAGTTAAGTTATCATTCTTAGCTTTTGCTTTAGCATCTTTTAAAGCATCTGTATAAACATCTTGGTTTGTTGAGTTAACAAATTTATCGCTTTGAGTTAATTGAGCTTCTTTCTTGATTTCTTCATTTAATTCACCCATTACTTTGTTAAGTTCTTTAGCATCATTGAATTTAGCTTCAGATTCACTTAATGTATCTGTTGCATCAATAAGATCTTTAATATCTTGTTTTTGAGCATTATTTAAGTTATCTAACTGATCAACTTTAGCTTTAAGATCATTATCTCATGAAGCTTTATTGCTAATTCCATTTAAATTACCTTCAGCTGTATTTAATGCTGAAATTAAAGCATTAACTTCTTCAGCTGATTTATTTGCACCAGCTTTGTTTGCAACTGCATTTACATTAGCTAATGCTTCATCATAAGCTAATTTAACTGCTTCTGTAGCATTTACATAATTTGATGAAGATGTTGCAGCGGCTTGTTTAGTTACTGGAGCAATACCTTCTGGAGTGTTTGCATCACTTCCTTGTGCTTTAGCAGCAGCTGTGTAAAGGTTTTGCATTGCTTCATTTAATGTTGTAGCTTTTGTGTTTGCATTAGTTAATTCTTCTTTACTTGTAGCAGAATTTATTGTATTTGTTAAGGCAACTTTTTGAGCATCATTGATGTATTTTAAGTTATCAAGAGCTTTAACAGCATTTTGTTTTGCGCTTTCAAAGTTAGCTTGTCCGTTAGCAACGTTTGCTAAAGCATTATCAATAGCTGTTGCTAATTTTTTTACATCAGTTGTTGGAGTATCAATTGAAGTAGCTTCTTTTAAATATTTATCAGCAGCATCAATAGCATCTGCATATTGTTTTTGTACTTCAGGAGAAGAAAGTTTGTAATTATCTCCTTCTTTTACAGTCTTGACAACATCTTGAGCTACTTTAGCTTTTAAGTTTCCTTGAGCTGTATTTAAATTATTAATCTTATCTTCAAGTGTTTTTGCTTCTTGTGGTGTTAAAGCATCAGTGACTTGACTTGTAGCAGCATCTTTTTGAGCTTGAGTTAGGTTATCTGAGTTTTTAATTAAGTCTTTAAGTGCTTGTAATTTAGCAGTTTTTTGTGCTTCACCATTTAAGTTATCAAATGCATCATTTAATGCTTTTGTAATTGCTGCAACATCTTGATCAGCAGTCGCATTATTTAATGCTGTTTGAGCATTTTGTAATGCTGTTGTATAAGCTTGTTTTGTAGCATCATCAGCTCATTTATATATATCTGTATCTTGAACATTATCTAATGAATGTACTGAACCCCTAATTTTGTACCATTAGATTTTCAAAATCTTTTCTGTACTCAATTGGGTTTTTCCTTTCAATCTAATTTTAATTCTTTTATTGTTATAAAAGTCAAGATAGTCAAATAATTTTTCCACAAAATTATTAAGATTTGTGAAATTGTTTTTGTTTGGGTAAAAGAATTCCAATTTTATTGTTCCAAATAAGGATTTCAACTAATCCATTATCCGGACTATTTCCTTTTCTTGACATACTTTGGATAATATTGTTAGCTTTTAATAAGTTAACAAAATATTTATGTTGATAATGTCAGCCTTGGTCTGAATGAATTATGCAACCACTTAAATTTCTGCTTTTAATTAATGGTTCAAAAGTATCTTTTATTAATTGTAAATTAGGAACTCAATGAAACGGCGGCTGATAAAAAATTTCACCATTAAATCCATCTACTACTAAAGATAAATAAACCTTTAAATCATCAAAAAGTTTAAATTCTGTGATATCTGTAAAAAGCTTTTCTAAAGGTTTCTTGCTTATGAAATTTCTTTGGATTAAATTATCTGCAATCGGTCCTATTTGTCCTTTGTAAGATGAATATTTCTTATGTTTTCTTCTATAAACGACTAAATTAAGTAATTTCATTAGTTTTAGAACCTTTTTATGATTTACATTAATACTTCTGTTGTGTAATTCCATAGTGATTCTTCTGTAACCATAAGTTTTGTTACTTTCTTCAAATATCTTTTGAATTGTTTCTTTTAATTCAAAATCCTTATCAATAGGAGTTAAAAAATGTTTTTCTCAATAGTAATAATGAGATTTTCTTATTTGCGAAGCAGCAAATAAATCAACTAATTTGAATTTTTCTTTATTTTCAAAGATTGCTTGCGCTTTTTCTTTGACGGTTGCTTCAGTCGGCTTTGAACTATCCTATCTAAAGTTGCGAAATATGCTTTTTCAGCTTCTAGAAGTTCAATTTTTCTTTCTAAACTTTTAACATATTCTAAGTCGATTGTTTTTTCTTTGTTTTTGTTTTCTTTACTCATAATTAAATTATAGTAATTTTTCTTTTTAGCAACAACTTTCATTGCAATACTAATATGAGTTGATAAATTCAAATCTACACAAGATTGAAAAATTGTTTTTTCATGATGAATAATCTTATCGATTTCTTCATCAATAACTCATTCATCATAATCTTTAATCGAAACAGAATGTAAATAATCATCAATTGTTTTTGATTTTAAATAGTAATTCACATAATAATAAATCATGGGATTTTTCAGTTTACGCTTTTTATGAATTCACATAATTTGAGTTTAAATTCCTTAAATTCAAACATATTTTGAATAATCATTTGTTTTTTCATATACATTTGCACCCGTTATTGAATGAAGGTACAAATTTTGGGGTTCACTACAGAATGATCCTCAACTGCTTTAGCTAAAGCATCCATGTTATTTACAACTTTATTTACTTTAGTTTCAACTTCATTATATTTAGCTTGGTCTAATCCGATAGCATTAATTTCAGGAGTTAAAGTATCTTTTTGAGCTTGTGTAGCTTTTGACTTATCTAATTTTTCTTGTAATTTAGATACTTTATCATTAAAGTTACTATTTCCATCTAAGGCACTTTGCGCACCTGTAAGTGTATTAGTTAATGTTTGAATTGTTTCTGGTGTAATTTGATTATATTCAGCTTTTAAAGCATTATTAGCATTTGTTAAAGCTGTATCAAATGTTCCTTTAGGAGATTGACTAGCTTGTGAGTAATTTACTGTAGCTTTTTGTTTTTCAGCGTTTTCAATAGCATCCTTAAGTGCTTGCATATTATTTGCAAGTGTTTGTGCTTGTGACTTGATTGTATTAATACCTTGAGTTGAAGTTTGAGCATTAATTTGTTTTTTAAGTTCCTCAATTTGACCTTTAGTTAATTTATCTTTGTAATCTTTTTCTAAATCACTAATAGCTGTTTGCTTAGCTGTAGATAAGTTTGCATCTCCATTTAAAGCACCTTTAGCAGTAGTAACTGCATCAATTAATCTTTGAACTTGATCATTAGTTAAAATGCTTTTATCTGTTTCAGCGTTAACTTGTGTATTTGCATCACTTACAGCTGTATCATAAGCTTGTTTAAGGTTTGCAGTAGCATCAATATAATTTGTTGTTTCTTTTTCAGCATTTACATTAGTTTGACTTATAAGAGCATCTAATTGTGGATTAAGTTCATTACGTTTGCTTGCTTGTGCTGAAATAGTATCAATTGCAGCATTATCAGCAGCAGCATTAATTTGTGCTTTGAAGTAATCTTTTTGAGTTTGGGTTAAATTAGTTAATTTTTCATCAACTTCTTTAATAGCAGCTAATTTATGATTTGCAACTGATTGTGCTTTAGCTCTTATAACAACTTGTTTTGCAGCATTTAAGTTTCTAGTAGGAATTTCTTTTTGGAATTTTTTAATTTCTTCTTCACTTAAATACGGTAATTTGCTAATTTGTTCTCTTAATTCGCTTCAATTATCAATACCATTTAATCCATTAATTGATGAATTTAATTCATTAGTAATAGATACAATTGGTCCATTTTGACTAAAATCAAGAGATTTAATTCCCCCTTGAACATTACTTAATTCATTATATTTATTCTTTGCTGCATTAAATGCTTCTTGTTTATCTGGATCAGCAAGTCCATATCTAGTAGAAGCTTCCTCTTCTCCGATTTTGTTTGCAACTTCTGCTAATTTTCCCATTACATCATTTAATGATTCTGCATTTTGCACTATTTTATTAATTTTGTTTTCTCAACCTTCGCCTAAATTAATAACTCCATCTACTTGAGTTTTTAAATCTCTTTTTTGATTATTTGAAAGATTACTTAAACCATCAATTTTATCATTAGCAGTTTTTTGTTTTCCTTGTAATACAGTATCACCAGTTAAAGCTGTATAAGCATTTGTTAATGCAGCTTGCGCATTAGTAATATCTTGTGGATTAATTACTGCTCCACCTTTAGCTTCATCTAACAATTCACTTGCTACTTTTAAAGCAGCATCAAATGTATCTCTTTCAGCTTGAGGTGCTAAAACATATTTATAAACTCACTGAGAATTATTTTTTTGGATTTGCGCAGTTTCTTTTTGTAATGCATCCATTGCAGCTGTTAATAATGGTAAGTCAGTTTCTGCAGTTTGTAAAGCTACTAAATCATATACTTTAGGATTTTTATCATATGTTGCTTTAAAAGCAGTTTTTTGATTATTGTTAAGATTTGAAGCATCTACATCTGAATTTAATTTTTCTACTCTTTTATCATAATTAGCCTCACCATTTAGCGCTGCACTAGTTGTTGTTAAATTAGAAACTAATGTTTGTACAGTAGCTGGTTCAATAACTGCATATGATTGTTCACTTGCATTTTGCGCAGCTGTATAAGCTGTATCAAAGTTTGTTTTAGCTTCTTGATCAGCTAAAGAATATTGAACTGAATTCTTAGTGCTTTGTGCATCAGCAAATTTAGTTTTTAAATCTGACATTTGTGTTTCAAGAGCATCTACAGTATCAGTTTCATAAGAATTTAAATCAGCAATTGTTTTAATATTATCATTAATGTGTTTTACAAGTGTTTCTTTTTGACTTGTGCTTAAGCTTGTTGAAGAATTAATCTTATTAATTAATGCATCTTTTACTTTATTGAATTCAGTTTCACCATCTAAAGCATCTTTAGCAGCATTAAATTTTGTTACTAAATCTGAAACATTTGCTAATTTATTTAGGTATTCTTGTGAACTTCCTTTTTGAACATTAGTAATTGCTTTTAATTCCGTAATAGCATTCGTTAGAGCATCAGCTGCTTTATTAAAGTCTTCAGCATTAGTTGCATTTAAATATCCAATTGAATTTTTAACCGTAGCAATTTGTGATTCTATTTTATCTTTTGTATTTACATAAGTGTTTGCATTTGTTTCAAGGTCTTTTACGAAGTTTTCTAAAGCTTCTCTATTTGGTAATGTTTTATTTTTAGACATTTTACCCATTACATAATCTGAGAATATTGCTGATTTAAACCCCTTAACACCTTTTATTTTTTGTTCAATATTTTCTGTATCTCTCGACTTCTGTCTTACAAATTCTTGACCATCATTTTCTGCGGCACTTACAGATTTGTAAACAGTCTGAAGTGATTTTTCATCTATGCTTTGATCACCTTTAGTATTTAAAATACTTTCAAGAAGCTTAGAAGATTCAGCGATTTTTTCAGGAGATGCATATCTATAGTAAGGCCTATTTAAAACTTGATTAATTCCTTTCATAGCATTTTCAGTAGATGTTATTTTAGGGTCTATGTTATTTAAATCTTCTTGAGTTCTAGCAGTATTAATTTTATCTTTAAAGGTGTCTTTTTGAGCTTGTGTTAAGATTTTGGAATCATTAACTTTTTTTATTAATTCATCTTTTTTACCATTATTTTCAGTTATGGTATTTAAATCACTTTCCATTGCAGCATTATTTGTTGCTAATGTAGAAATAGCATCAGAAAGAGTTGGGATTGATTCTTTTGGTTGTAAAACATCATTAATGTTTGTATCTTCAGTAGATAATCTATTTCTAAGTGTTTCATCTACAGATTTAAAACTATTTCTTTCTTGTTTAAGAGAATTATATTTATTTTGTAATTCTTTTGCTGTCTTAGTATTTGTTTCTAAGGTTTCGATTTGACCATTACCTTGAGCAACTTTTTCAACAGAAGTTTCTGTAGCTAATTCATTTGCATATTGTTTAACAACAGCTTGTGGTAAATCGCCCATTTTAGCATCAATGTTATTTAATACACTTAATTTGTCTACTGTTAAAGCAAGATTCGCATCAAATTGTTTAGTTAAATCATCTACTGCTTGAGAATTATTAAATTCTTGTAATTTATTAATAGCATCTTTAACATCTTGTGAAGTAGTTCGTGGGTTTTTGCTAATTAAATCATTAGCAGCCGCTTTAGAATCTGCTATTACTTTATTTAAGAATGCTTTAAGGCTTTCATCAGTCATTGCATCTTGTGGTTTAAATTCTTTAAGTCATTTTTCTTTTTGAGCTTCAGAAAGTAATTGTGAGTTCTTAATTTGTTCAGTTCCTAATTCGTTTAACCCATTAAGCGCAGCACGAGTTGTGATGTAATTTTGTGTCGCTTGACCTCATTCTCCCATACCATTTGCTTGAATAGTATTATTTACTTCATATGTAATAACTTTATTTTCATATTTCTTCAATTCAGCGATAGCATCATCATAATTTTTTCTTAATTCTTCTTTAGCTTTAGTATATCTAACACTTTCTAAAACTTTTTCAGAATCAGTTAAATATTGATTTGTACGACTATTTAATTGAGAAATTAAATAGATTTGATTTTCTCATGCTGCTTTAATTTGAGGATTTCTTTGTGTAAAGTGATCTCTATTAAAGTCATTTTCAATAGCACCAATTAAACTATCTTTTTGGTCTTGTGATAATGGTGTGTTTTCAAATAAAACTGCACTTGGATCAAGTTTTTCGCCAAGAGATCCTTCATTTAAGAAGTTAAGAATCTTTTGTTTATTTTTATAAGCTTCAGAAAGTTGATATTTTACATCTATATCAAGTGAAAGCTTTTCAGGATCAAATTCAATAGTATTATTTTTATCTTGATTAATTTTTAAATCATATTTAAATTCATTTTCTTTTTGTTCACTAGCATAGATA
The DNA here is from genome assembly GCF_030718845.1 of Mycoplasma seminis. Lineage (NCBI taxonomy): Bacteria > Bacillati > Mycoplasmatota > Mollicutes > Mycoplasmatales > Mycoplasmataceae > Mycoplasma > Mycoplasma seminis. The sequence goes on along the minus strand of NZ_CP132191.1, from coordinate 186,694 downwards.
GGTTTAATGTTTCAGTTATCTAATCCATTAAGCTCTGTAGCTACAAGAGGTACGTTAAAAGTAACATCATTTGCATGTTGTTGTTTTTCTCTTGTAAATGCTGTTATAGAATCATTGTTTTTATTTCCTAAGTTTGCTAATGTTTTATTTCCTTGTTTTAATTCATATTTAACAGAAGGAAGTTCTTGTTCACTAGATTCATTTAAGTTAACAAAAATTTGACGGTTATTATTTCTTTTAGCTGTAGCAATAGTAACACCAACAAGTTGCTCTTTACGTGTTCCTAGTTCTGAAGGTGAAGTGGAGATATTTGTATTATCTCAATAGAATTTATTTTTTTCAAGATCTGTGAAGTATAATCCAGAAACAAACGAATTGTAATCACCCAAATCTTCAGTTTGAGTAAAGTTATTAACAGTTTTTGTTTCTATTTCTTTTGTAAAGTCAATCTCTTCTTTTTCATCTTTGTGTTTATATATATTTTTTGCTACTTTGCGTGTTTGGAACTTGATAGTTACTGTTGGGTTTATCCCGTATGCATTTTTTATCGCTGAACCTGTATCAAAGTGGATAGCAAAAACAGATCCTGTATTAGCAAGAATTGGAGTAGCTTGTAAATTATCTCAGTTAGCATTTGATAGTCATGTAGTTGCCCCGAAACCAAAGAATCTTCTATCTGCTTGTTTATAAAGATTTTGCTGACTAATTTGGTCTGTATTATAGTTCATAGATAACATACGATATATTTCCATTGAAGGCAACGATTTTTCTTTTCCATACTTAGCATTATTTGTAATATATTCAATAGCATTAATGCTTGCGGGATTTTTTGGATTATTATCATCTAATTTAATTTCTTTATCGCTTCATTCTTTTTTAGCATAATAAAGATCTTTCATATCTTCTTCATTAGTACTTGAATCTTTTTTGTGCAATCATTTACCATTCGAAAATGACCCTTGTGTAAAATCTGTTCTAAAAGGATTTTGAAGAATCTTATATTCTGAACCATCACCTGAATCAGGCAATTCTTGTTTTAAAGATGAATCGAATTTACCATTTTTGTCAGTAATTTCTAAATAAGCCCCTTTATAGCCTCCGTATGAGAAGTATGCATTTTGATCGGTATCTTTTTTATTAAAATCAAAATCTTTTCCACCTAATGAAAAATCTTTGTAATCTAATTTAATAGAAATACTTCCCGGAACAATTTCTAAATCATTAGAAATCGCAAATCCATATGTTTGAACACCATATGGGTATTTGTTTTCTTGTTGTCCACGATATCATTTTGTATTTTTCTTAACGTAAAACTCTGATGGATTTTGGTTATATGTAAGAGACCATGTTTGAGTTTCTTGCTCCATTTTAGATTCAAATATTTTCTCTTTATTTTCATCTGAATCAGGGACAATAACTTGATTTGTTTTAGGATCTCTATAATTTTCTTCTCAATTAAAATGAACCATACTATGTGCGTCATATGATGAAAGAAACTCCCCAGATTCCTTTCCATGGTAGTCGGCATAAGAAACTATCTTAGCATCCTCGTATCCTTTAAAATCTGGCTGTGTTAAATCAATAGTCTTTGAACTTTTTGTTTGATTCTCATTCGAATCAGTTGCATTAGTTTCAGCAGCTGAAATTCCAAATAGCACAGCAGGTGCTGTAATAGCACTTAAACCTGCTGTTACTAAAATAGAATTTTTTGCTGTTTTTGATATCTTATTTTTAGCCATAAAATCTCCTTTGTTGTTTTTATATTAAAAATATAAAAAATTATAGAGCTTTTTTCAAGATTTTAAAATGATTTTTTAGACACAAAAATTCGTCAAAAAATCTCCATTTTTCAGTTAAGTTTTCTTAAAAAATTTCATTATTTAGCAAAAGCAGTAATTTTTACTTTTACTGCTATGTTATAGGCTTAAAAGTTTTGAATATATCTTAAGTATAGCTAACACTTAAAGCAAGAATGTGGTAAAATTTATTTATTAAATAAATTCTTAATTGCAATGTGCATTGCAACAGAAAAAATATCTGGAAAAATTCCGGATATTTTTTAAACCCCTAAAATTTACTTTTATTTTTAAAAAATTTGTTTTTTGCTGTATTCGATTTTCTTTTTAAATTGTTTCTGATAAAAAGCGTTCATCACCTGGTATTGGTGTCCATTTATCCTTATAATAATTTCAGTCATAGAATAGTTCATCAGCTGATTGTCAATTGAAAATTTCCCTAGGCATATTATTTATTTCATTTTGTACAGCCAATATTTCTTCTTCAGAAATATTATTAAAATTTGTGCCTTTTGGAAAGAATCTTCTAACTAAACCATTAAAGTTTTCGTTTCCTCCTTTTTGAAATGAAGCATATGGGTCTGCACGATAAATAATAATTTGAAGCCTATATCCTAGATAAAAAAGTTTTGAGAACTCAAATCCATTATCAGCTGTTATGCTTTTAACATTTAATTGTTTTTCTCTAATTAAATTTCATAAAACCTCTGCAACATTTCATGGATTTTTACCCTTTATCTTTTTAATTATTCCGTATCTTGTTTTTCTTTCTGTAAAAGTTAACAAGTTATAGTTTTCCTTTCCGGATTTTCCAACGATAAAATCAACTTCTCAATGACCGAATTCTGACCTATCATTTATTTTCTGAGGTCTAGTTCAAAATGGTCTAACTCATCTTGCACCAACTAAGATTTCAACTGCACTCTTAGTTCTTTTTCCTCCTTTTTATAATGACGTCTCAACCTATCTTCTTTTGTTATTTCTCAAGCGTTTGAATTTATCCAATTAAAAACAGTTCTATATGAAGGAAATTCAAAATTATAATTAAACTTAATATATGTATGTGTCAGTTTAACTCCAAATGAACGTTTGTTAAATTTATCTATAAAAACATTTGTAAAATTTGGATATTTTTCGATTTTATTGCGCAACTTAAAATAATATTTTCACTTATTTCTCATATCATGTTTATATTGTGCGTATTCAGCCGTATACCCGTATAAATCAGCATTGTATGTAATTTCTCTAGATATAGAGCTCTTTGAAAATCCAGTAATTTTCGCAATTTCAGATATACTAAAATTTTCTTTTAACAAAGCTTCTATTACACATCTTACTTTTGCTGTAATTCTTGTATAATGTATGCGAAATCCTTTCTCAGGGGTTTTCAGTGGAGCGCAAAAAAGTGCTCCACTTTTATTATAAACTAATAAAAGTGTTGCACTGCATATTGCAATCGAGCATTTATTGGTAGTAGACCAAATGTTGTGTAATCACTCCAAATATTAAAAGGAGTGATTTTTGTTATGATTTTAGAGGAAAGAAACAAATTATTAAGAAATGAATTTTACAAATTAGGAGCTGATATGAGAGAATTATCATTTCTACTTAATGTTAATTACTTAGATGTTGCTAAGTTAATTGAAGAGAATTTAAAAGATGAAGTAGATGCTTATATTACTGAAATGAATAAATATGAATTAGTTGAAGGAAAAATTTATAGAAATGGATATTCTAAAAGAACCTTATACACATTGAATGGTAAACTACAAATAAATGTCCCAAGATTAAGAAATGCTTCAAATTTTTGTTCACAAATATTAGCTAAATATAAAAGATGTGAGGAAGAATTTGAATTTCTAATCGCACATTTATTGCAACAATTTTTATCATATGAACAAACCATAGATTTAGTTGAGAAATTATTAGGTTTTAGAATAGGACATTCTATAATTGCGAGAGTTTCAAAAACTATTAAAAACAAATACGACAACGCTTATAGTTTTGACATAAATAATGATATTTATGCATTATTTATTGATGCTTCATATCATAAAGTTTTTAAATGATATAACCCATTCACTGGTGAATATTTAAATTCTTTAGAAAATGTTGAGAATCCAAGGGATTTTGTCAAACAGAGCTCAAAAATAGCCTTATACACCGCTATAGCTATAGATAAAGAAGGTAAAAAACAAGTTTTATCAATAGAAACCTCAGGTGTAGAAAGTACAGAAAATTGAACAAAATTCTTATCAGAATTAAAAAGAGAGGAATTAATGATCCTCAAGTTGTTGTTTGCGATGATTTTAGTGGAATTAATAATGTTATTAATTCAGTTTTTCCTTCATCTAAAATTCAAAAATGTGCATTTCATAAAATGACTAATGCGCTTATTACAATACCACAATCTAAAAGGTATGAAGTATCACAACTACTAAAACTAATATTTAAAGGTAAAAACAAAGATGAAGGTTATAAAAGATTTTTGGAATTTAAAAACAAATATAAAGATAAATACAGAAAAGCTGTTGCAATTATTGAAAACTCACTTGACGAGATATTCACATTTTATGATTTTCCAATAGGAATTAGGAGATATATTTACACAAACAATATTTGCGAAAATTTCCACTCAGCATTAAGAAAATATGTCAAAGAAAAAAGCTCGCATCATAGTCCTAACTCCATCAAAATGTTGGCTATTGTTGCAAGCTTCAAAATAACTCGAACTTGAACAAGGAAAAGAATAATTTTCTAAGTTAAGTTCAGTATTATTATATATAATTTATTCAATTATAGTCCGATGTGATTACACAAACTTTGGACTACTACCCATTTATTTATTAAATAAATTTATCACATAAACAAGTAAAGGAAAAAATATGAACAAACAAGAGCTAGCAAATCGTATTTGAGCTTCAGCTAATAACATGCGTTCTAAAATTGAAGCTAATGAATACAAAGACTATATTTTAGGATTTATTTTCTATAAATTCTTATCTGAACAAGTTGAAAAGTTTTGACTTGAAGATGGTTGAGGAAAAGAAGATTTAGTTGAATTAATTGATGAAAACTATGACGTTAATATTGATGTTGATAGTGAAGAATTTAAACAATTAGATACAGCAATTCAAGACCGTATTAAAAACATTAAATATGCTCAAAAGAATTTAGGATATTACATTTCTTATAAAAACTTATTTTCAACTTGACTTAAAAGTGGAAGTGAATTTGATGTTAGTGTAGTACGTGATGCACTTGCTTCATTTGATAGAAGAATTTCACCTTCACATAAAAAAGTTTTTGAAAACATTTTTAATACACTTCAAACTGGTCTTTCAAAACTTGGAGAATCTACTCAAGCTCAAACTAAAGCAATTAGATCATTAATTGAATTAATTAAAGATATTCCAATGGATGATAAACAAGATTATGATGTACTTGGATTTATCTATGAATACTTAATTTCAATGTTTGCTGCTAATGCTGGTAAAAAAGCTGGAGAGTTCTATACTCCACATGAAGTTTCACTTTTAATGTCTGAAATAGTTTCTCACCATTTAAAAGACAGAGATACTATTCAAATTTATGACCCTACTTCAGGTTCAGGTTCTCTGCTTATTAACATTGGGAAAAGTATTGCAAAATATATGGATAAAAACAAAATCCAATATTATGCTCAAGAACTTAAGGATAATACTTACAACTTAACTCGGATGAATCTAGTTATGCGTGGGATTGCTCCAGATAATATCAAAACTAGAAATGGTGACACCTTAAAAGATGATTGGCCTTATTTTGATGACAACAATAAAGAAAATTATGAACCTTTATTTGTTGATGCTGTTGTATCTAACCCACCATATTCACAAGCTTGAGATCCTGAAAATAAAGAATCAGATGCTCGTTTTGCTCAATATGGAGTTGCACCAAAATCTAAAGCTGATTATGCTTTCTTACTTCATGATTTATACCACTTAAAAAATGATGGTATTTTAACTATTGTACTTCCACATGGTGTTTTATTCCGTGGTGGAGAAGAAGAAAGAATTAGAACTAATTTAATTGAACACAATAATATTGATGCAATTATTGGGCTTCCAGCTAATATCTTTTTTGGAACAAGTATCCCAACTATTGTAATGGTACTGAAAAAATCTCGTCCAAATACTGATGTGTTAATTATTGATGCTTCTAAACACTTTGTTAAAGATGGTAAAAATAACAAATTACAATCAAGTGATATTAAGCGGATTTTAGATGCTTACATCAATAGAGAAGACATTGATAAATACTGTAAAAAAGTTTCTCGTGAACAAATTAGAGAAAATGAATATAACTTAAATATTCCACGTTATGTAGATTCAAATCCAGCAGCTGAAAGTTGAGATATTTATGCTACTATGCTAGGAGGAACTCCTAACAAAGAAATTGATGCGTTTAACGATTTATGAAGCACATTCCCTAGCTTAAGAAATGACTTATTTACTCCAAGTAATGAAAACTACAGTGATTTTGTGTCTGAAGAAATATCAGATGTAGTATTTAACAATACACAAGTTAAAAACTATATTGCTAAATTTAAAACTTCTTTAGATCAATTAAAACATTATTTAAATGAAGCATTAATTAACAATATGATGCAAATAAACATTCATCAAGAAGAAGAAAATATTGCTGCTCAAATTAATCAAATACTACAAGAACAAAAATTACTTGATTATTACAAAGCTTATCAATTACTTGATGATGATTGAAAAGCAATTAGTAATGATTTAGAAATCATTCATTCTGAAGGTTTTGCTTCAGTTAAAAAAGTTGTACCTAATATGGTACTTAAGAAACAAAAAAAATCAAAAATAACTGTCGAAGTTCAAGATGGTTGACTTGGATACATCATCCCATTTGATTTAATTCTTAAACACAAATTAACTCACATTTCTAATCAACTACAACAAATCCAAGATTCTCTTGCTGATATTGCTGCAAGCAGTGAAGAAACATTTAATGAAATCAGTGAAGAATTCAAAGAAACTTCATCGGCATTATTTAATGAAGACATAAGCGATATTGATGATAAAGAAATTAAAAAAGCTTATAAAGAATTACTTGCTATTGCTAAAAATGAATTAGATTCACCAGAAGCTAAATTAATTGAAATTTATGAATTAAGCAAGCAGAAATCGAAATTAAATACAAAATATAAGAATATAAATAATGAGATTCAGAATAAATGTATTGAAGTAACTCAAAACTTAACTGAACAACAGGCTAATGAATTATTAGCAATAAAATGAATAAATCCTTTAATTGCTTCACTCGAATCCTTACCAGAAAGAATGCTTCAAGATTTCTGTGAACAACTTACTAAGCTAAAAGCTAAGTATGAATATAGACTTGTTGATATCGAACAAGATATTATTAACACTCAAAACGAGTTAATTGCTATGCTAGATGAACTCGAAGCAAGCGATAGTGATAAATTAGGTCTAGAAGAGTTTAAAAAGCTACTTTCTGAGAGTTAGAATACAAAAATAGATATTTTTGCTAGCAACTGTTACTTATAAAAGGTGATTATATTATCTAGATTAGATAACATAAAAGAAATTTTCAATTGTTCTTTTATTGAATTCGTTGATAATAAATCGATATTCGATATTGTTTTAAGATTTATTGAAGCAAATGTACCAGTAGCCGCTTTTGAAGTTAATTGCTTTTGAAAATACTTTGTTTTTAATAAATAATACATATACTCAATATCAATATTTTCTTTTAGTAAAATCCCTAAAATTCCTTGTTTTGTTGCTGTTTTACACTTATTTATAGAGACATTTCCTATAGTTGCTCCATTTGTGAGTATTATAGAGTTCTCTGGAATTAATCAAGCTGAACTATGTGAAAGACCTTCTTCAGTTATATGGATTAACGTGTCATAAATATATTTATTTTGTGTATCCTCGACTCTTATAAAAGGAATTTTTCCATTTGAATAGTATTGCTTATTATCAGTACTTGGGGTACCACCCTCGGATGCAAAATTATAAAAATTATTAAATGAACTCTTTTCTCAAGTGATTGTAATTTTTGTAAAAAATATATTAATTTTATTAGGCTTTCAAAACGACAAACGCTTATAAAAGGTGAGAAGTGATTCAGTTGTTTCAAATAGTTTGCTAATTTTATTAGCTTCAATATCATTATTCGGGATATGAATCATAATTTTTTCCATAACATTATTCATTAATTTTGGATTACCAACTTTTGAAACATATTTATAAGATACTCTGTTTAAAATTTCAGCAATGCAGGTGTTTGCTACAACTTCTTTAGAAATAAGCACTCCACACACATTAGTACAGTAAAACAGGCCTTTTCGGTAATTTACTGTACCAGCATTAGCGCCGTCTGTGGTTCACGTTATAGCATCACTATACATTCATTCATTGTAGTAACCCATTAGTCCATTATTTGTAGTTTGAGATGAAAAAACTGGATATTTAAAAACATTTGTTAATGTATTTTTTATAGATGATTCTGGTAAGACATATCCTCTTGTTATTTGAAATATATTTCCTATCTTTTTCTTTTCTCAAGCGTAAGTAAAAATGTATAAAAATATTGAGAATTCAATAATTTTTAACTAATAAATGTGTAAAAATACAAACACTTATAAAAGGTGATAATAAGGTTCACTTTATCAAAAAATCTTGATATTATAATTTGTTCGTCTTTGTTATTTGAAATATAAAACTCAATATCTTTTATATTTGATCAATTAACATATATTTGCGTATTACCTTGAGAATGTAAGAAAACTTTATTTCTATTTATAGGATTATTTATTAAATTATAAAGATATGATGGAATATATTTTGATTCATCTACAATTATCCTTTGAACTCTTTGGTTGAATACATATTTGTCATTTTCGTCTATGAGCAAGACTCGTCCGATAATGTTGCCGGCTTGCGTTTTATCATTGAGTATCATAACTAAGTTATCTTTATTTAACAATTTTTGTTTTGTCTTATTGTTTAAAGTTACTCTTATACCTTGGTCGTTGTATAAATCATGAACACCGAAACTACCAATACTGATAACTTTTAATTTTCCGAAATTATTAAATTCAGCTTCTAGTGATGTACCGGATTCTGAATGGCCAAATGATTCTATATTTTTCTTTTCTCAAGTGATTGTCAAAATATAAAAAATTAATAATTAAAGATCAATTTGAACACCTAAAAATATAAAAAATAAACAATTTTTAAGCTTTTAACTTTAAAAAGGAGCATTATGGATAAAGAAATAATAAAACCACAAATAAGATTCAAGGGTTTTACTAACTCTTGAGAAAAAAGTTATATAAAGGATTTATTAGAATTTGAGCGTTCGGATAATTATATGATAAGTAATTTAGTAAAAGAAGCTGGTCAAAACCCTGTATTAACAGCTAATAAAGCCTTTATTTTAGGATACTCAAATGAAAATAATTTATATTCAAAAGGCGACTGTATTTTGTTTGATGATTTTACATTAGATACTAAATATGTAAATTTTCCATTTTTGTTAAATTCATCGGCTATTAAGATATTAACATCAAAAAATAAGATGAATTTAAAATTTATTTTTTACTTATTAAATAATGCAAATTTTATAATAAATGGACATTCAAGACATTATATTTCTTATATACAACCATTTCAGGTTGCTGTTCCTAGTGATATAAGTGAAATATTAAATATCCAATATTTCTTTGATTCCATAGAATTACTTCTCACCTTTTATAAGCGTAAGTTAGAAAAACTTGAAAATGTGAAAAAATCATTATTAGAAAAGATGTTCGCAGATGAAAATAATCCATTTCCAGAAATAAGATTCAAAGAATTCACAAACTCTTGAGAAAAGAAAAGACTTCATGATATATATAAGTTTGCTGCAACAGGTGGAACTCCTTTAACATCGAATAAGGAGTATTATTCTGGTAATATACCATTCTTAACGATATCTGATATAAGTGCATGCAATAAATATGTTTACAGAACAGAAAAATCCATTAGTAAATTAGGGATATCAAATTCTAGAGCTTGGATAGTTCCTAAAGGTTCTCTCTCATTATCTATATATGCATCAATCGGTAAAATAGGGATATTAGAAATGGAAGCAGCTACTTCTCAGGCTTTTTACAATATGATTTTCGATAGCGCAATTCTATCTGAACATATATATTATCAATTACATAAAATGGAATTATTTAATGAATGAACTCCGTATATTTCGACAGGGACACAAGGTAATTTAAATGCAGAGAAAGTTCAAAATTTACAAATAATAATTTCTTCAAGAGAAGATGAGATTATAAATATAAATAAATTGTTTTCATCTATAGATAATATGCTCACCTTTTATAAGCGTAAGTTGGAAAAGTTAGAGAATATTAAAAAATCATTATTGGAAAAGATGTTTTGTTAAGGAGATATATGCTTTTTTCGAAAAAATTAATTTTTAAAAAACTTGTAAAAGAGGATTTATGAACAAAAAAATAACAAAACCTCAAATTAGATTCAAAGGATTCACAAACACTTGAGAAAAGTATTCAATTAATGAAGTAACAATAAATTTAGATAAATATAGAATTCCTATTGCGGAAAATTTAAGAATAAAAGGGAATATCCCTTATTATGGTGCTAATGGTATACTAGGATATGTTAATGGATTTACTCATGATGGAGAAAATGTTCTAGTCGCTGAGGATGGTGCTAATGATTTACTTAATTATCCAGTGAATTACACTACAGGCAAGATATGAGTGAATAATCATGCTCATGTTTTGAAAGGAAAAAGTAATATATTAGATAATAAATTTTTATGTCTTTCATTAAAGAGAAGTGAAATTTCTTCACTCATTGTTGGTGGAAGTAGGGCTAAACTTAATAAAAATTATTTACTAAATTTATCCATAAGTATCACTAAATATGCAGAACAAATATTACTAGGGCAATTATTTTATAATTTAGATAACATACTTGCTTTTTATAAGCGTAAGTTAGAAAAACTGCAAAATATTAAAAATTCATTATTAATAAATATTTTTGCAACAGAAAAAAGTCCGTTTCCAAAAATAAGATTCAAAGGATTTACGAATCCTTGAGAAAAGAAAAATATAGACTCATACGGTTCTGCTATATCAGGTACATCTTTAGAAGCAGAATTTAATAATTTTGGTGATTTAAAAGTTATTAGTATAGGTAGTTTTAGTGATAATAGTTTATATAATGATCAAGGCATTAGGGCATCTTTAAACAATAAAACGGTACAAAAATTATTAAATAAAGATGATTTAGTAATGATACTTAATGATAAAACACAAGCAGGAAACATTATCGGGAGAGTCTTACTCATAGATGAAAATAACAAATATGTATTTAATCAACGGGTTCAAAGGATAATTGTAGATAAATCAAGATATATTCCGTCATTTATTTATAACTTAATAAACAATCCCAGAAACAGAAATAAAATTTTTATGCATTCGCAAGGTAATACACAAATATACGTTAATTGGTCAAACATAAAAGAAATTGAGTTTTATATACCAGACAACAAAGATGAACAAATAATAATATCAACATTTTTTGATAAACTAAATTCTCTCATCACCTCTTACAACCATAAGTTAGAAAAACTAGAAAATATTAAAAAATCATTATTAGAAAAGATGTTTTGTTAAGGAGAAAATATGACTTTTAATAAAGAAAGTGAATTTGAAAAAGCTCTAATTGAACTTTTAACTAATAGATCTTGAGAAAAACAAGTCCTCAAAAATCCTACTGAGGAAGATTTAATTGAAAACTGAGCTAATATTTTATTTAACAATAATAGAAACTTTAACCGTTTAGGTGATTTTCCTTTAACTAAAACAGAAATGCAACAAATTCTTGATCAAATCAATGAATTAAGCACTCCTTTTAATTTAAATAGTTTTATTAATGGTAAAACTATTACCATTAAAAGAGATCACCCTGCTGCACCTAATAAGGGTAAAGAAGTATCTTTAAGTATTTTTGATAGAGATGAAGTAGCTGGTGGAAAAAGTAGATATCAAATTGCTCAACAACCTAAATTTAAGAATCATAACCCAATTAAATCAGACTGTAGGGGTGATTTAATGCTACTTATTAATGGTATGCCGGTAATTCATATTGAATTAAAGAAATCTGGTGTAGAAGTATCACAAGCAATTGAACAAATTAAGAAATATTCTGCTAAAGGATGTTTTACAGGTATTTTTAGATTAATTCAAATTTTTGTAGCTATGACACCAGAAGAAATGGTTTATTTTATAAATCCTGGTAATGGAAAAGAATTCAAAAAAGAATATCAGTTCCACTGATGTAATTACAATAATGATGAAATTAAAGATTGAGAAAAAATAGCTGATAGTTTTCTTTATATCCCTATGGCTCACGAGTTAATCGGCGATTATACAATCGCTGACCAAGGAGATGGTAATTTAAAAGTTCTTAGAAGTTACCAATACTTTGCAGTTAACAGAATTTATGATGTACTTACAATAATTAATAGTGAAAATCTTTGAGGTAAAGCTTCAACTAGAGGCGGTTACATTTGACACACTACTGGTTCTGGAAAAACCATGACTTCATTTAAAGCTGCTCAGCTGATTGCTAACAAAAAACTTGCTGATAAAGTTGTTTTCTTAGTAGATAGAATTGAACTAGCTACTCAATCTCATCAAGAATATAATAACTTTGCTTATGCTGATCAAGAAATCAATGATACAAAAAATACTTATGATTTAATTAATAAATTAAAAGCAAGTGGTTACAATAGTTCTTTAATTATTACTTCAATTCAAAAGATGAATGAACTTGCAAACGACAAAATGTTAAAAGCAAGTGATTTAGAAAAAATCAATAAAAACAGAATTGTTTTTATAGTGGATGAATGTCACCGTTCAACATTTGGAACAATGTTCGCTGATATTAAAAAATTATTTGATAAATCAGTATTCTTTGGATTTACTGGAACACCTATTTTAGAAGACAATAAGAAAAAAGATAATACAACTATTGATGTATTTGGTGACGAATTACACCGTTATGCTATTGCTGATGGGATTAAAGATAAAAATGTTTTAGGATTTGACCATTATGCTGTTTATATATTTGATAACATCAAGCAACAAATAGCTTTAGATAAATCTCATTGTCCAACATATAGCGATGCTATTAATGAAACATATCCAGAAAGAACTAAAGAATTCTATCGTTGAATGAATGAAGTTGATATGGTTGGGCATTATGATAAATTAGGTAAATATCATATGGGAATTGAAGACTATATTCCAGCAAAACAATATGATAATGATAAATATAGAAAAGCTGTTATCAAAAATATCTTAAGTGATTTTGACTCTATTAGTAGAAATAGAAAATTCCATGGAATTTTAGCTACATCTTCAATTCCAGAAGCAATTGCTTATTATCGTTTATTCAAAGAAGAAATGAATAATAATCCAGATTTTAGACCTATTAAAATTACATGTATTTTTGATCCAAGTATTGATAATAATGGTTATGAAAAAGCTATTATCAAAGAAGATGCTATGGAAGAAATTATTGTTGATTACAATAAGAACTACAATCGCACTTATACTATTCCTAAATGAGCTGAATTTAAAAAAGATGTCGCTAATCGTTTAGCACATAAAGAACCCCATATTGGAATTAGTAATGAATCACAAAAAGACGAAAGATTAGACCTTTTAATCGTAGTTGACCAAATGCTTACTGGATTTGATTCTAAGTGAATAAACCGCCTTTATTTAGACAAAGTACTAGTTTATGATGCTTTAGTTCAAGCATTTTCAAGAACTAACCGGATTTTTGGAGATGATAAACCATTTGGATACATTAGATATTACCGTCAACCATATACAATGGAACAAAATATTAAAAAGGCTTTTGAATATTATTCAGGTAATAAAGCTTTTGGAGTATTTGTTGATAAGATTCAACAAAATGTTGATTCAATTAATGCTTTATATCAAGAAATAACTCAATTATTCCTTGATAATAATATTGATAATTTCCAATCAGTTCCAAGTAGTGATAAACAAGCTGCTAAATTTGCTAGCTTATTTAATCAACTATGAGCAAAAGTGCAATGTGCTATTATTCAAGGATATGACTTTGATACAGACACAAATAATCCAAACAAAAACTATAAAAATAATTTACTTGATAAAACAACTTTTGAAATCTTATGTTTAAGATATCAAGAATTATCTAAAGCTACTGAAAAAGCTTCAATGTCTCATTCAGATGATATCTTATATGATTTCAATGTTAATATCTTACAACTTGATACTGGAAAGATAGACAGTGAATACTTAGAAGATAACTTTTCTAAATACATTAAGCAAATTCAAATTGATAGCGATGTTGAATCAAATAAAGCTAAAGAGCTTTTAAGTTCACTACAATCTTCATTCTCAACATTAACCGGACCTGAGCAACAAGCTGCTAAGTTTATCATTAATCAAATCCAAAGTGGTGATTTAGAAATCTCTCCAGATAAAACATTTAGAGATTATATTAATGAACATATTATCTGAGACGAAAACAGCAAAATAGAAGCATTCTGTCGCAATATGGGAATTAGTGATATTCAAAACTTTAAAGCTAAATTCCATCAAGCCGATTCAAATGCTTTTGGTGTATTAGATGAAATCAGACAACTAGTAGATAAAAATACAGCTAAAGCTTATTTAGAAACTTTAGCTGGAAAAGAAATACCAGGTCGTAATCTCAATAGAGAAATTTATGATGCAATCACAAAATTTATTGAGAAAAACAAGTAAACTCAATCAACTCGGTTGAGTTTTACTATATCTTGTGGTAGTGCTTCCTAATAAATATTTTAATAAGGAAGTATTATGAAACAAATATTATTATCAGAATATTATGCACAGTGAATTAAGATTTACAAAGAAGGAGCAATTCGCTCAGTTACACTAAAGAAATATTACCTAGCTTTAAGTTGAATTAGAAAGCTAGCACCTAATTTATTTATTCACAATTTAAATCGTTTAATTTATCAACAATTACTTAATGATTTTGCTGCTACACACGAAAAACAAACTACTATGGATTTCCATCGTTTACTTAAACCTGCAATCCAAGATGCCTTGGATGAAGGCTTTATTGAAAAAGATCCATGTCGTAAAGTTATTATCAAAGGAAAAGTACCACGTCCTAAAAAAGCTAAATACTTAAATCAATTCGAGCTACATTCATTACTTAAAACCCTTAAATTAGGAGAAAAACCTAATGTAGATTGAATGATACTTTTAATAGCTAAAACCGGTATGCGTTTTTCTGAAGCAGCCGCTCTCACTCCTGCTGATTTTGATTTCAGTAAGCAAATAGTTGTAGTAAATAAAACTTGAGATTATAAAGAAGCTAGAGATTTTCAACCAACTAAAAACAAATCTTCAATTAGAAAGATTCAAATCGATTGAATGATTTCAACTCAATTTAGTGCGTTAACTAAAAATCTCCCAGCAGATCAGCCGATATTTATTAAAGAAAATATTTATAATTCAACGGTAAACGATACTTTAGAGCGTAGATGTAAGCAAGCAAATGTTCCTATTATCAGTGTACATGGACTTAGACATACCCATGCTTCTGTGTTGCTATATGCTGGAGTTTCTATTGCATCAGTAGCACAAAGACTAGGACATTCTAATATGTCAACAACTCAAAAAGTATATCTTCACATTATTAACGAATTAGAAAATAAAGATATTGACTTAGTAATGAAATCTCTTTCTGCATTAACTTAATTAGCATAATATAAAAACGAATAACCCTATGTTAAAGTTAAATTGGGTTAAAAATACTAAACACATTCTTTTAAATAATAAGAGTGTGTTTTTCTATGACTGTAAACAAATTTCAAAATATCAAGAATAAAAATATATAATACTGATATGAATAATTTAAATACTAAAACAAGTAAGTCACCTAAGAAACAAAAAGTTGCATCAAACCCAAAAAGAACCAGTATTAATGTTTTAAATGAACACGATAGAGATTTATATCAAGAAATAATGGAAGAAATATTAAATGAACATGGTATTTCTCTTGAAATAATCAGTGAAAAAATGAAACAAAAGAAAAAAGAAAAATAAATCATTTTAGAATGATGTTTAATACAAAAAGCACCATATGCTATTTCTAGTATATGGTGTTATTTTCAATCCTAATTTATCTATCTCATAGGTATATTTGTTTTTTATTACTCAGTTCATAAGAAATAGTAATTAAGTAAGTTTTCTGATTGAATTATGTTTGCACTTTTGTCTTTTATATCCATTTTAATTTGATATTCACCTTTTTGACTATCAAAATCATTTACAGCTGAAACATAGCTAAATGCGAATTCTTCTGGATCATTTTTGTTAGAAATAAATGTTTGAGTTTTAACCACTTTTCCATTGTGGGTTAAAGTTACAGTTACATCATATTGGTTTGACGTTGAAATATGACGAGAAATATTTATTTCTTTTGGATTATTGTTAAATAAAATATCATCTAATTTAATTGTTGAGTAAACATTTGAATAGACATTTGTATCATCTAAGCTTACTGCAATAGTATTACTTAAAATACTTTCACCATTAGCTCTATTAATTATTTTAACTTGATAATTTCCTTGTGCATCATCAGCAGATTTAAATAACTCGCTAAAGTTAACTTGGTTTTTATCCAATCCACTAAAGATTTCTTTTCCATCTTTATATCAAATAAACATTAAGTTTTCTTTATTGGTATTTACACTATCAAAGTTAGCAATAGCTTTAACATTAATAGATTGATATTTATATACTTCATAATTTAAAAGATATTTATCAGCTAAATTAGTAGTAATAATAGGCTTATTATGTGTATTAATTCTTTGTTGTTTATATCATTCAATAGCTTGATGAATTAAATCATAAGCTGCTTCATAATCTTCATTAGCAAATAATTTTTTAGCTTGTGCTATTTTAGCTTCAAATTCTTTTTTAATTTTAACTGAAGGAATTTCTAAATCATGAATTCCAACATTGATAACTCCATTCATGATTCTAGCAAGATAAATTTCTCATTGTGCATTTAATTTATAATCCACTGGTTTAGCATCGAAATATTGAGCAATATTTTGCACTAGCACAGTGTAATGTTTCTCAATATCTTTAACAAGTAAATTATTATCTTTATCAAGTCAAAGAGTATTTCCACGGGTTAACTCAAAACTATCTGCATTATTAACTTTAATTTCGCTTACTTTTTGATTTACAACATCATATTTAAGTAAATGTGCTTTCATTACAAAAGGATCATTAGGATTTTCAACCGTTACCACTAGAAGTGAATTATTAAATTTAAAACTAAATCCAGCTCCATATCAACCTTGATTTAAGATATAAGAGTTTAAAGGATAATCAAGTTGTCTTTGTGAAAATTTATTATAAGCAGATGAAACAAGTTTATATCCATGTGAATTATTATCAAATTCCATTCAGTATCATTTACCATTAATTCACTCCGGGCGAGAGTTTCTAATGTTATTGTGCGCTGAATCAAATTTATATGGATCTCAGTTTCTGAAAACAAAATCTTTAGTTAAATCATTTCCATTTGCATAAACATTACGGTCATATGGTGCTTGAGCAATATTACCATCATCTAAATATCCACCATATTCAGCTGGATTAGGATTTGATCTACCTAAATAAAAGGCATCATAAGTATTATTAGTATTGTTAAATAATGGACGGTAATCAATTGTATCTCAAGTTGAATTTTGTACTCCAGTTGCATCAACTGAATATCATTTGTCCCCAACTTGGAAATTGTTTCAAATGTGACTAGCTCCTCAAGATTCAAAGCTTTTTAATCCCATCATATTGAGAAACATTGATTCAAAAATAGTAAAGTGTCTGCAGACAAGTTCTCTTTTAGTAAGTCCTGAAATAATTCCTCTATCACCTATGACAAAGGCTTTTCCATCTCCAATATAACGGTATTTTTCAGTAAAGTAACGAGTAATTTCATACACTTTATCAAACTCAGACATGTTTTTATCAATAAGACCTTCAGATTGAGTAATTAAATCTCATAATACATCTAAAGAAACTGAAGTAGACATATAATCATATCTAGTCATTTTGAATCTTCATTCACCATTGTCTTGATAGAATCCATCTGAATATCCATTTGATAAAGTATAGTCTCAATAGAAATTATCAGCAATATGTTCTTCTCTAACTTCTAAGTAAACTCTAATTAATTGATCTTTAGTAGGTTGATATTTGCCTTTGAATTCTAAACCATTTAAATCTGTTTTATCATTCCAAAGTTTTAAAAATACTTCTTTTACTTCAGTATCACTAGGAGCATGAGTAAATGTAGCAGAAACAGTTTTAAAAGGTTCAACTTCAGGTTTACTTAAGTTTTCAATTGTACCCGCATTAAAGTAACTTGCATAATTAGAATCAATAAGATATTTCTTATTTACTTCTGTAATTTGTTCATTAAGCATACTATCATCATTATTGTCTTCAGCCGGTTTTGTTTCTTCAGCCGGTTTTGTTTCTTCAGCCGGTTTTGTTTCTTCAGCTGGTTGTTTTATTTCACTATTTTGTCCTAGATTAGGTTTGGTTTCGGGCTTTCCATCTTCTGGTTTTTCAACCGGAGCAGAATTTTCTACTTTAAATCCATTAATTTCAAATTCTTTAGATTCTTTTAAGTTTGAATCTTTTTTATGAGTTAATAAAACTGAAACAACAACTTTGTTGTTGAGTTGATTAATAATGTTAAATAATGAAACTTTTACAGTATCATCGAGATTTGAAATCTTAATGTCTTTTATTTGCACATCTTTAGCATATAAATTTTCTTTATTATCGACATTTACTTCAATGTTATTAATTGCTTGTTTTAATTCATTTTGATATTGATTTTTAGCACCAGAACAAGAAACTGCAACAGTAAAAAGCGGAGCAGTTAAACTCACTGCACCAAGTGGAAGTAATATACTTAATAAATTCTTTTGTCTTTTCATAATTTAATATTATATTACAAAAGCAAAAAAATGGTATTTAGATAAAAATATTTATATAAAAGACACTTTTTGTATAAATTATCCTTTTATTATTGCTAAAATATAAGAGTATAATTATCAAAAGGAGAAAAAATGAGAAAAGAATATGATTTAGTAATTATTGGTGGAGGTCCCGCCGGATTAAATGCTGCTTTATATGCTTCAAGAGCAAATTTATCAGTTACTTTTGTGGAAAAATCCACACCAGGTGGGAAATTATCAGCTACCAATAAAGTTGAAAACTGAATCGGAACAGAAATGATTGAAGGTTGAGAACTTGCTCAAGAATTCTTTAATCATGCACAAAAATATGGTGCACAATATACTTATGGTGATGTAGTTGAAATTGATAATGTTTCAGACACACAAAAAGATGTCTATTTAGCCGATGGAACTATACTGCAAGCTAAAGCAGTATTAATTGCAACTGGAATGAAAAACAAAGTTCCAAGTTTTATTAAAAACATTGATAAATTCACCAACCGTGGAGTGAGTTATTGTGCTATTTGCGATGGTCCTTTATTCGGACACAATCCAACAATTGTTTTAGGAGACGGAAACTCAGCAGTTGAAGAATCAACTTACCTTTCTAAAATCGCTTCTGAAGTGCATATTGTAATTCGTGGAGAAGAATTTAAAGCCGAAAGAAGACTAGTGCAAGATTTATATAAGTTACCAAATGTTAAAATCCACCGCATGAGTCAAATTACTGAATTAAATGGTGAAGATAGCTTACAATCTGCTACTGTAGTGGATTCTGAAGGAAACTCACAAGTTATCCCTGTGTCTTCATTTTTCCCATATATCGGAATGGAATCAACCGCTTGATTCTTACAAGATTTAGGTATTTTAGACTCAGAAGGATTTATTATTACTGATGAAAACATGGAAACTAAAGTCAAAGGTATTTTTGCTGCCGGAGATATTAGAAAGAAGGAAATTCGTCAAATCGTCACTGCTGCAAGTGATGGAGCAATTGCTGCTAAAGCTATTGTTGACTTAGTAAATACTGAAATTTAATAAGTGGGTAATTATGCAAAATAAATTATTAAAATGTGTTGAACTAAATGAAAAAATTAACACAATGATTGAATCTGAACCAAAAATAAACAAATATTATTATCGCTATTTTAGAGCTCGAATGCAATTTTGTAGAATTTATGATTCATTACTTTTAGATAATGTAAATCTACCTATAGAAGTTTTTGAAAGTGTAATGACTTATTCTGATTTTGATTGTAGCCTTACACCGGTATCAGTTAGAGATCTTGATTATGCTTTATGCTTAAGAAGAACTTATGGATATTTGAACACTAAACTTAAAACACATAAAAGTAAGAAAACTGCACTTGGATTTTATAAAAGAGTTTATGAATATGTAACTAGACAATATGGAGAATTTAGTAATTCATGTTTACGTAACAACATTAAAATAAACAATAAAAAGTTATCTCCAAGTGAAATTAAAAAAGAAATTATGAAATATCAAGAAAAATATAATGCTGCATTAGATACAAATAACAAAGAAGAAATTCTAAAAGCGATCTTTACACTTTATATTGAATTAGAAAAATTTGCTCCATTTAAATTTGCAAATAGAAAAACCAATCGAGCATTTTTAGAATACTTACTGCAAGTAAATGGTTTTCAAGGATTTACATTTTTAACTGATAGAATGAGTCCTAAAATGTATTATAAACACTATAATAAATTTCTTGAAAACGGTGATGTAGAACATTATTTAAATTGAATTTTATCAATTTATAAAAATGATTTAGAAGCAACATTATTAGAATTTGAAGATGAATTAAATAGCTAATTTTAGCTATTTTTTCTTGACAAACTCAGCTTGAAATTTAGATATAATTTTTCAGTAAAAAATAAAGGAGAAAATATGTTACTTAAAAAACTTATAATACCGCTTGCTACAATAAGCAGTATAGTACCAATTACTTTTGCTGTTCAATGTTCACCTAAGGCTCAAAATCCTGATAAGGATCAAGATGATCCTTCTAGAGAAGTACAGCCCACAGAAGATAATCAAATAGATAAATTAAAACCACAAAATCCTAAAGATACAAATAGTAATCCAAACAATGGAGGTGCTACTACTTCAGGAGCAAATACATCAGGTTCAGATGATTCAAAACCAAAAGAACAACCCGCAACTAAACTTTTATCTAAAGCTGAATTAATTAACAAGCTTTCATCTATTGCAAATCAATACACTTCAATGAAAATAATATTAACTGTTCTTAAAGATAATTTAGCATCAATGAAAAATGCAGTTAAAGAAAAATATCCAAGAGAAGATGACGAACCTTATGAATTAGTTGAATTTATGCAATTAGTAGAAAGCATTACAACTTTAGATATAGCTAATTTAGATGATGATCAACCTAAATATCGTATACCAGGTTCACATGGTTCAACATTTACAAAAGCTGAATTGGTTCAAAAACTTAACAATATTTTTATAGACAATGTTAAATAAGGTATTACCTTATTTTTTTATGTCTTTGCATTAAACTTAAATTTTGTACAAGTAATTTTTAAGTTAATTTTACAGATATACCTAAAATATAGGGATAAAAGTATTTTCATGCTCAGAAACTCCGAAAGGTGTATCACTAATTTGAATACAATAAACTATTTAGTTTCCAAGTTTATACATTTCTATTTACGTTTATCCCTATAAAATAGGTGCTTTTAATTTCACTAAGTAAAAATTACATAGAAAAATATCACAATTTTATACAAGTAATTCTCCAGTATTTTTTTAAGATTTCCCTAAAATATAGTGTTAAAAGTACTTTTATGTATCAAAACTCCGAAAGGTATAATAATATTTTGTTTTATAAAGTGTTTTAGTTTCCAACTTCATAAGTTAATATTTATCTTTACTCCTATAAAATAGTAGTTTTCATTTTTGATAAAAATAAATTACATAGAAAAATATTTTTAATTTTGTACAAGTAATTTTTAAGTTAATTTTACAGATATGCCTAAAATATAGTCTTAAAAGCATTTTAAACTTATAAAACTCCGAAAGGTATTAAAAAAGTTGATATTGCTATCAACTCCAAATTTTACTTGCAAGCTTTTTCGATTGCATCTAAATAAATTGTTTCATCTAAGTTATGAATTGAATTTACTTTTGCATAAGCAGTTTTAAGAACATATAAAATATATTCTTTGTTATCTCCAAATAACTCAGCAATTGGACTACTTCCTGTGTATGAACTATCCACATTTACATCATTATTATTTTCATCTTTGATTTTAACTTGTGATTCAAACACTTTATCATAAACTGGTGAAGAATAAATGAACATTAATGAATAGTAAATAACTTTAGAAGCAAATATCTTTGGATACTTCTTAAACATCATTGAGTTAGTAATATAATCACCAAACATTGTGTAATTATTTTTTCCTTTGATATAAGTTTTATCAATATTAATTTGATATGACTCGGTATCAAAATTTAAGTAATCTTCTTTAGAAATATGAATTCTATTTCTATTTTTAATTAATACATAAATTACAAAAGCTATAATAACTACATAGAATAAGAAGGCAAAATAAGAAACTAATGCAGCTGCTCCTATTGCTGAAAAAGCTAAAGGCATGCTACCATTTTTATCAGCATATGTAACCTTTAAAACTCCTGTAGCATATAAAATAAATAATAATAATATTACAAAAGTATATACACTACTTTGTCCTAATTTTCAATATGTTTGTCTTTGTACTCAATTAAGTTTAAATCCAGCTTTAACAAAATTAAAGTATCCATACATTTTTAGCATCACATAAAATAGTAAGCAAGTTAATGCAACTATTATGATATATAATCAGGTTGAACTCATAATTTAATTTTACTAAATTGAAAATTTATTTCAATTTAGAATTTAATACTCCAAATAATACAATTCCTGTTGCTACTGAAACATTAAGAGATTGCACACTTCCATATTGATTTATGTGAATAAGTTGGTCACTAACAGAAACAACACTCTTAGAAATTCCGCTACCTTCATTACCCATTACTATAACAGTTGGGGTTGCATATGATACTTTTGTATAATCAACTGAATCAGGAGATAAAGTTGTTGAGTAAACTCAATAAGAATTATTTTTTAGCTTGCTTAATGTCGCACTTAAAGAAGACACTTTATAAAAATTCATTCCCACAAATCCACCTGAAGCAACTTTTAAAGCTACTGAATTAACATCTGCTGCATTATCTTTTGGAATAATAATATCTTTAATTCCTGCTGCATTAGCTGTACGAATTATTGCTCCTAAATTTTGTGGATCAACAATATGATCTAAAGCTAAAACTAATTCAGGTTTTCTTTTAACTAAAAAGCTAATATCTGAGTAGTTAACACTTTTAACTATTAAAATATAACCTTGGTGATTTGCATTAGAAGAAAGTTTATCTAATTCTTCTTTAGCAAGATATTGAATATTCAAACTCTTTGGTGTAGGTAATTCTAAATTTTTATTACCTTCTGCAACTAGTAATTTAGAAAAGTTTAAATTACTTTGTAAAGCATCCATTACTGAGTTTTTTCCTCAAATCATAACTTCATTAGAAACTTTTACTGGCTCTTTATCTTTTACGAAACTTGGTTTATTTTCAGTCTTATAACTCTTGCTTGTAGGTTTAAAAGACTTATTTCTTTTATTATTATAATTGTTCATTATTTTATCCTTATATTAAATTATTTTCAATTAACTCAGCTCTGAGTTTATCAGCTTGAGTGTAATTTTTATCATTAAGAAGTTGTTTTCATTCTTTATAAACATCAAGATATTTTTTATAATCAAACTTACTGAATTCAAATCCAAGTGAATCAAAGATTTTAATTAAGCTTGCTATCATTTTAGGTTCTTTAGTTTTATTAATTTCTTTAATTAAAGTATTAACTTCTTTATTAAAATCTGAAAACTTAATATCAACTAAAGTATTCATTATTTTTTCAAATAATTCAGTGTCATAGTCTTGTAAGTTGACATTTTCGATAGCTGCTAAGAAATAAATCTTCTTAATTTTATTTAAGAAAGCATTAACCGATTCCATTGTTGCATCATCAATATTAATTTCACTTGTAAATGCATTTTGAATAAAGATTGTTTTTAAAACATCTGGTGAAAATTTAGTTAAGAAATCTTTTGGAAGTAAAACATTTTGTAATGATTTAGACATTTTAATTCCATTCAGATTAATTTGACCTGTTCTAAGTCATTTTTGTGCAATGTTATTTCCGCTTAAAGCATAAAATTGGATATTTTCATTTTCATGGTGTGGGAATGTTAAATCCATTCCACCTCCATGAATATCTACACCATTGTTTTGGAAATGTTTATAAATTAATACTGCACATTCAGTATGTCACCCTGGACGGCCTGCAGCAAATGGTGAATCATATTGAATTCCAACTGAAGTTTTCTTTCATAAAGCAAAATCATAAGGTGATTTTTTATTTGCACTAAATTCACTTTCTTGTGACATCATATTATCAATATTTTGGTTTGATACTACACCATAGTTGTTTTTGTATTTAACTACATCAAATCAAACATTACCATCTTTATCTTGGTATGCTGCTCCTATAGAAATTAAATCCGAAATAAATTTAATAATTAAATCCATATTTTGAGTTACATATTCTAAATGCGTAATAGTATCAACATTAAATTGTTTTAAAATTTCTAAATATTTTTCAGCATAATAAGATGAAACTTGCGCTTCAGTTTGATTAGTTTCAATTGCCTTATTAATAATTTTGTCATCAATGTCTGTAATATTATGCACAAAAGCAAATTCTTTACCTAAAGCACGGTAAGCTTTAAGAATTAAATCCATTGTTATAATTGGGCGCAAATTACCAATATGCACATCATTATAAACTGTTGGACCACATACATATATCTTTGTCATTTTGTCTCCTTCTTAATTATGTAAATTATAATATATTTAAATTTTTGATTTAGTGTTAAAAAGCTAGAATATAGGAATATAAAAATCATAATTTAACTTTATAAAAAATATAATTTTATATAATTATAAAAATTAATTAAATTCCTAAAATTAAGGAGCAAAATGTCATTAAAACAACAGATTAAAAATGCAATTTTAACTGCGCTTAAACAATTGCAAAATGAGAATTATTTATCTTCTGATTTAAATCTTGAAAATTTAAACTTTAATATTTCACAACCTAATGTTCCAGAAAACTTAAACGCAGCACAAGTTCAATATGATTTTTCAACAAACGTTGCTTTTATCATTAAACAACACTGTGTTGAAAAAAATCCAATCTTAGTTGCTGAAAAACTTACTAATTTATTAATGCAAAATGATTTATTTAAACAAATTGATGTAGCTAAACCTGGATTTATGAACATTATTCTTTCTGATAAATCATTTTTAAATGTAATTGATAATGTTATTAGTCAAAATGATAGATTTGGTGGAGCTTACATTGAAAATGAAAAGCTTAATGTTGAATTTGTTTCAGCTAACCCAACAGGATTTTTACATGTAGGTCATGCTAGAGGCGCTGCTTTTGGAGATGCACTTGTTAGAGTGCTTAGACATGCTGGATATGATGTTGAAGCTGAATACTACATTAATGATGCTGGAAATCAAATTAATGTTTTAACAGATTCTATTTGAGTTAGATATTGTGAACTTTTTGGAATTAATCATCCAATGCCTGAAGAATGCTACAGAGGGCAAGATATTATTTGAGCTGCTGAAAAAATTAAATCAGCTTATGGGGATGAATTCATTACTTTAGATGAAACAAAAAGATCTAAGTTAGCTAATATTGCAACAAATATTATGCTTGAAAAAATTAAAGAAGATTTAGCTCAATTTAATGTTTACTTTGATACATTTTCTAGTGAAAAAGCTATCAAGCAAGCTGGATACATTGAAAAAACACTTGAAACATTAAAACCTAATACTTATTTACAAGATGGGGCTTTATTCTTAAAAACTCAAGCTTTAGGCGATGATAAAGATCGGGTACTTGTGAAATCAAATGGAGATTACACTTACTTTTTACCCGATATTGCTTATCACCAATTAAAATTCTCTAAATGTGATAAATTAATCAACATTTTTGGAGCAGACCACTCAGGTTATATTCAAAGAATGAAAATTGCAGTGCAATATTTAGGATATAATCCAGATAACTTAGATATCTTAACTATTCAATTAGTTCGTTTAATTAAAGATGGACAAGAATTTAAAATGTCTAAAAGAGCTGGAACTAGTGTAACACTAGCTGATTTAATGGATGTATCAAGTACTGATGCAATTAGATTTACCATGCTTACTAGAGAAATTAATAATAAATTTGATTTTGATATCGATTTAGCTAACTCACAAGATGCTAAAAATCCAGTGTTTATAGTGCAATACGCTCACTCTCGTGCAATTTCATTACTTAATAAATTAAAACGTGAAACATTTAATCAAGATATCATCTTTACTGATAAAGCTAAAAAACTTATTGTTGAATTAGATAACTTTGATGAATTAATTAAAACTATTATTTCAACAACTAAAGTAAATTTAATGACTCAATATTTAATTAATCTTGCAAAAATATTCAACAGCTTTTATGCTGAAACTAAATTATTAAATCATCAAGATGAAAGCACTTATGCTTACTTAGTGCATGCAACACAAATAATACTTCAATTAGGTCTTAATTTAATCGGAGTTTCAGCTCCTAAATCAATGTAAAAAGACTAAAATACAGTATAATAAAAATAACTTTCTAATTTAAGGAGAAATTATGTCTAATAGAACAATGCTTGAAATAGCAATTAATAAAGTAAATCAAGACCCAACAGCTGAATTTGACTTCTTTGAAATTTTCAATGAAGTTGAAGCTGAATTAAAATCTGACTGAGAAGAAAGATTCGTTAGTGAAAGAAAACCATACGAAAAAGTTAGAGAATCAAAAATGGGTGAATTACACCGTCTTTTAACAGTAGATAAAAGATTCCAAAGAACAGCTAATGAAAAATGACAAGCTAAAAACATCTAAGTAGGTAATTATGGCTCTAGTAAATGCTAAAGATATGCTCAAAAGAGCAAAAAAAGGTAAATATGCAGTTCCTCATTTTAATATTAATAATTTAGAATGAACTAAAGCAATTTTATTAACATGTGAAGAAATGAAATCACCAGTTATTTTAGGAGTTTCTGAAGGAGCTCTTAAATACATGGGTGGATTTAATACCGTTTCTGGTATGGTACTAGGAATGATTAAAGATTTTAAAATTTCAGTTCCAGTTGCGCTTCACTTAGATCACGGAACATTTGATGGATGTTTAGATGCTATTAAATCAGAAGCCTTTACATCTATTATGTTTGATGGTTCAAGTTTACCTTTCTCAAAAAATAAAGAATATACTCAAGAACTTGTTTTCCTAGCTAGTGCTAGAAATATGTCAGTTGAAGCTGAAGTAGGTTCAATTGGTGGTGAAGAAGATGGAGTAATTGGAGAAGGAGAAATAGCTGATGTATCTCAAGCTGTTTCACTTGCAAAACAAGGTATTACAGTGCTTGCTGCAGGGATTGGGAATATTCATGGGATTTATCCAGAAAACTGAAAAGGACTTAACTTTGACGTTTTAAAAGAATTATCAGAAGAAACAGGACTAGGTATTGTGCTTCATGGTGGAAGCGGAATTCCAGCAGATCAAATTAAACAAGCAATTGCTTTAGGTGTTACAAAAATTAATGTTAATACTGAATTACAACTTGCAAATCATCAAGCAATTAGAGATTTTATAATTACAAATAAAGATCTTGAAGGTAAAAATTATGACCCAAGAAAGCTTTATAAACCAGGTTATGAAGCTATGTGTCAAGTTGTAAAAGATAAAATACTTGAATTCGGTTCAAATGAAAAGGCCTAGCCTTTTTTATTTTGCAAAAGTGATAGAATTAAATTATGAAAACAAATAAAATAACAAGAATATTACTTGGTACAATAGCACCTCTAGCTTTAATATCAACTACAGCTTTATCTGTATCATGTAACAACTCAGAAAAAGAAAAACCAGATCCTAAACCCGCACCTGTTCCAAAGCCAAAACCTGAACCTGTTCCAGCGCCTAGATCAACAATGAAATCATTAACTGACTTAGCAATTCAAAATATTAGAAATAATGCTTTACCATTATCAAATGTCGCTAATGATTCTGGGTTAAAAGCATATTTAGATAAAAATGTTCAAACACTTAAGAGTTTAGAAAACAAAGAAATTACTGCTTTAAATAAACAAATAGTTAATACTATTGATAATAAAATCAATTACTTAAGCAAAATGTTTTCAAATCAAGATGATTTTGATCAAAATATAACTTCAGCATGGAATTTATTAAATCATTCATATAATAAAATGATCGAAAAATCAAATTTCATAATAAGTCATGATCTAAAAGATAACAGCAACAAACAAGAATATCAAAACTTAATTAAATATTTAAATAAAGACAAAGAAGCAAAACTTTACCAATTTAATTGAGAAACTCCTGAAACATTAAAAAATTCATATAGAAATGTTTTAGAAAAATATTTAGACTTTATGCAAACTCATTTACCTAAAAATTATGCAGTTTTAAATCAATATAAAGGCGGTAGAGTTGCTGATGGTGATACTGTTTATAACTTATTTGTAAACACATCTAAAAAAGAAATTTCAAACGAAATTATGCCTTTAGTTAAAGAAGATAATTTAGGATATGTTGGCTTCCGTTTTAGAGGTGTAGATACTCCTGAAACCAAAAAAAATATACCCTCAAAAGATAAAAAGCTCAGACCTAAAGAAGACTTTTATGCACAATTAGCTGGAGAAAACTTACATAAAATTATTCAAAATGAATGTTATGTATTTTATTTACATAAAACTACTGAAGATATTTATAAAAGATGAATAACTTTCTTTTACCCAGATTCAAGCGAAAACTTAGCAGATGAATTTGGTATCCAACAAGTCAGAGATGGATTTGCTTGAAAACACTATATTCAAGACACAAATCCAAAAGGTAATTTCTACACAGAAACTGATTTAGAAAGGCATTATCTTAAATACCTTATTAAAGTTGAAAACGAAGCTAAAGCAGAAAAAAGAGGAATTTGAAAAGAAAACATTGATGATGTGTTTCATGTTTAGTAAATAGCAATGCTATTTACTTTTTTATTTCACTTTTATGTCTATGTCATAGTACTAAAAGTATATTTCTCTCAAATGACAAAAAGCAACAAAAATGCCTAAAATCTTATATAATTCTAATAAATATAAATATTTATTAGAATTAGGAGATATAAATGTCTGAACAACAAAAAAATAATAACTATAATGCAAGTAACATTCAGTTCCTTGAAGGTTTAGAACACGTTAGAAAAAGACCTGGTATGTATATTGGTTCAACTTCTAAGACAGGACTTCACCACCTTGTTTGAGAAATCGTAGATAACTCAGTTGACGAATGTATGGCTGGATTTGCTTCTCGAATTGATATTACAATTAATCCAGATAACTCAATTATTGTTGAAGATAACGGTCGTGGTATCCCAGTTGATACTCATGAAAGATTCAAAATTTCAGCTCTTGAAGTTGTATTAACTAAACTTAATGCTGGTGGAAAATTTGAATCAAATGCTTATAAAGTTTCTGGTGGACTTCATGGGGTTGGTGCTTCAGTTGTTAATGCACTTAGTGATTCATTTAAAGCTTGAGTTAAAAGAAATGGAAATGTTTATTTTGCTGAATTTGCTAATGGTGGAAAAACAATTCAATCAACTCACATTATTGATAGCTGTAATCCAGAAGAAACTGGAACAAAAATTCAATTCCACCCTGATTATTTAGTAATGGAAGAACTTCCTTTTGATAAAGAACTTATCATTGACCATGCTAAACAAATCGCACACCTTAACAAAGGATTATATGTTTCAGTTACTGACCTTAGAGATAATACACAAGCT
Source organism: Mycoplasma seminis (assembly GCF_030718845.1). Taxonomy (NCBI): domain Bacteria; kingdom Bacillati; phylum Mycoplasmatota; class Mollicutes; order Mycoplasmatales; family Mycoplasmataceae; genus Mycoplasma; species Mycoplasma seminis. Next base: position 156,694 of record NZ_CP132191.1, on the reverse strand, counting down.
GAATTCCAATATGATAACGGTATCATTGACTATGTAAATGAATTAAACGAAGGTTATAAACCTGTAACTCCTGTTATTTATGCTGAAGGTGAATACACAACTAAAAATAATAAAGATGAAGATGTTATTATTGGTGTTGAAGTTGCTATGCAATACCTTTCAGATTTATACAGAGGAAACATTATTTCATATACTAACAACATTTCAACTCATGAAGGTGGTTCACACGTTTCAGGATTCTATGATGCTTTAATGAGACTTATTAACAACTATGGTATTGAACACGGAATCATTAAAACTGATGCTGAAAAATTCACACGTGATGACTTACTTGAAGGTGTTACTGCTGTTATTTCTATTAAACACCCAGACCCTGAATTTGAAGGACAAACTAAAGGAAAACTTGGTTCTAAAGATGCACGTCAAGCTGTTAATAAAGTATTTAGTCCTATCTTAGAACGTTTCTTAAATGAAAATCCAGACTTAGCTAAAAAGATTCTTGAAATAGCAACTACAGCAAGAAAAGGAAGACTTGCTTCAAATGCTGCTAGAGAAAACGCTAGAAGAAAGAATGTTTTTGAAAGTGGTGGATTACCTGGAAAACTTTCAGACTGTACTTCTAAAAATGCTGAAATTTCTGAACTTTATATAGTCGAAGGGAACTCAGCTGGTGGTAGTGCAAAAATGGGTAGAGATAGAAAAACTCAAGCAATTTTACCACTTAGAGGGAAAATTATTAATGTTGAAAAATCACGTCAAGAAAAAGTTCTTGCAAATGAAGAAATTCTTTCTCTTATTACAGCACTAGGTACTGGTCTTGGAGATAACTTTAACATTAATAAATTAAGATATCACAAAATTGTTATTATGACGGACGCCGATGTCGATGGAGCTCACATTAGAACATTGCTTCTTACCTTCTTCTATAGATATTTCAAACCTTTAATTGAGCACGGATTTATTTACATTGCTCAACCTCCGCTTTATAAAATTCAACAAAACAAATTTGTTGCTTATGCATTCAATGATGCACAAAAAGATACTATTCTTTCAGATTTAAATCCTAATACTAAAATTACTATTCAACGTTACAAAGGGCTTGGAGAAATGGATCCTGAGCAATTATGAGAAACTACAATGGATCCTGAAAACAGAAAAATGTTACAAGTTCAAATCGAAGACGCATATAAAGCAGATCAAGTATTTGAAACACTTATGGGTGAACGTGTTGAACCTAGACGTGAATTCATTCAAACCAATGCTAAATATGTTAAAAATATCGATTTATAATAAATTAAATTCTTATAGCTTAAGCTATAAGTTTTTTTTATCAACTTTTAGGATTACAGACTAAATTAGGTGTCTAGAAGACTCGTTCCAAAAATGGAAGGAGTTTTTTGTTATGATTAAATCAAATAGTTTTATTTTTAAAGATTTAACAGAAGAAGGTAGACAAATGAGAAACATACATCAAATTTTAGGATTAGATAATACTACTCTTGAAGAGATGATAAACGATCATTTATCACAAGAGGCTGACTTATATATTCAAGAAACAAAGATTTCTTTACCTGATAGCAAAATAAAAAGAAACGGTACAAGAACTGTTACAAAATACACAATGAATGGTAAATTAAACATAAAAGTACCTAAAGTTAGAAATGGTCAATTCTGACCAAAGGTCTTAGAGAAATATAAAAAATGCGAGGAATCATTTGAATCAATGATTGCTGTTCTTTTATCAATGTTTATTTCATATGAATCTGTAATCGCAGCTGTAGAATTTTGAACTGGTATTAAAATCGGTCATTCTTTAATAACTAGAATTAAAAAGAAAATAAATGAAAAAGTTAAGAATGCTTTTAAATTCCAAATCACCAAGAAATATAAAGCATTATTTATTGATGCTTCATATCATGATGCAATGAAATGATATAACCCAAGCACAGGTGAAATTGTTGAAAGCTTTGATGATATTGAAAATAAAGATGCTTTTGTCAAAAAGAGCTATAAGGTAGCAGTATACACAGCAATCGGCATCACAGAAGATAATTACAAAGAGCTTTTACTATTAGAAGTAAAAGGACAAGAAAGCAAGAAAAATTGAGAAGACTTTCTTCAAAACTTAATAGATAGAGGATTATCTGATCCGGATGTAATTGTTTCAGATGAATTCTCTGGAAACGAAATATTAAACGAATTATTTCCAACAAGTAAATTGCAAAAATGTGCAATTCATAAACTTCGTAATGCAGTTAAAACTGTTCCTCAAAAACAAAGAAAAGAATTTTGCGCAGACTTTAAAGCTGTTGTTATTTCAAACACAAGAGAAGAAGCAGATTTAAACTTTTCAAAATTAAAACAAAAATATAATTCAAGATTTCCTAAAGCTATTAGAATTATTGAAAATTCATTAGATGATATTTTAAGGTTTTTAGAATTACCTAAAGAATTAAGGATTCATATCTGAACCAATAACATAAGCGAAGGATTCAACTCAGCTCTCAAAAGATATATAAAAGAAAAACGTTCCCACGCAAGTGTGAGAACGCTTGAAGTGTTTGTTATTTTAGCCAGCTTCAGAATCACCAAAAATTGAGCTGACAAGCGTATTTATTAAAACACGCAATTAAATTGTATTATAATTTATGTAATTCGTTTGGAAAAAACGAGCTTCAGACACACAATTCGGTCTATAATCACTTTTAGCAACAAAAATTAAAAGTTAGCTAAAAACATAAAATTTTGGGTTCATAAAAAATTCAAATCTTTTATCCGCTCCTAAATTTTAGGCTTAGACGTTTTTAAAAAATAATTGATATATATATATATATATATATATATAATAAAAGTGTGGTACATTTCCACACTGCAAAAAAACACCCTATAAGATAAAAAAATAGTTATAAACATTTATTGGAGACAATATGAAATTCAAAAAATTATTTTATACTTTAACACCATTAGCAACAGTTTCTTTACTTCCTGTCGCAGCAATTTCTTGTAGTAAGCACGACACATCATCATTAGCAAAAGACGAATTAGAAGCCTATAAAGATTCATTATATGTAGTTCTTGACAGAGATGTTGATACAAAGAAATACGCAAGTGATGGATATTATGGTCCAAGAGGAAGAATAGATAATAAATTAAGATTATCATTAAGCGAGTTTGAATCATATCAAGCAGAAACAAGAAAATTACTCACAAACTTTATTAACAGTAACTTTACAACTGAAAAAATTAAAGAAATAGCAAAAATGTATGCTGAATTATCAAAAGTTTCAGATGATTTAAGAAAGGATAATAACAGACATGATTATCCTTATAATAATGACGAATTAAATAGAGATGTTCCCGCACCATCAAAATATGAATTTGTTCTAGATAAAATGCGTGAAATTAATCATGAAATGCACAATCTCCCAGAAAAACAATTCAAGATTTTTGAAAGTGAAGTCAAGAAACTTATCCCAAATGAAGAACATAATAATTAATAAAATTTTATTAGTTATAAACAATTTACATAAAATTCCAGAGAACTTAATTCTCCGGAATTTTCTTTTAATCCATTTTAGGCATTAACCCTGCTACTAATCCTGTACCCATTTCTTTTAATAATTTTTGAAATTCAACTTGTTGTTCAGCTGTAAAATCTTTAGATTTATTAACAAGTTGTAAGAATTTACTTTGAAATTGTTGTTGTAATTCTGCAGCTTTTTCAGGTTCTTCCTTGATCTTATCCATTAATTCATTAGTTAATTGTTTGAATTCAGCAACTAATGTAGCAGGTGTTACATTTGTAGTAGTTTGTTCTTTCTTAACTTCTGGATTTGATTTTTGGTTATCTGTTCCTGGGTTATTATTAGTTTTACCACCTTCACCTTCTGTAGGATTTTGTGGATTTTTTAAATCATCTGCGGGTTTCTTTTCTTCTTTAGCACTACATGCAGTTGCGATTATTGGTGTTGCTACAACTGCTGCAAATGGAAACAATCCAAATAAAATGTTTTTTGTTTTCATATTTTCTCCTTATATTAAATTCAAATTTCTTTTTTGTGTTTGAAATCTCAAATAGCTTTTTGATTATTTGATTTAGCTATTTTTAAAGCGTGCTTCTTATTATAATAGATTTTTATTTTATCAATGTACAATTTCTTATCTTTTTCATCATATCAAACACCTATTTTTTCATCAAACTCATTAACTATTTCTAAAATCGAATCAGATATTATATTTTCTTGATCTTTTGTCATATTCTTGAAATCTACAGAAATAGTTTTGTAATTTTTTATTCCTACAGCATAGCCTTTTTGGAAATTATAGTTATTACAAAAAGTAATTGTTAAGCCCTTATTATTTAAAATTTGTGCTCTAATTTCCTCTATATTGATATTGCATATTTTTTCTTTCATATCTAACCTTTATTTTTGAACTTTGTTCATATATTAGTGTGTATAAGACTTAAACAACTTCGCTCACTTAAAATGTAATGTTCATTTTAAATACAATAAATAAAACTTATCACTGCATTTAAACGAATTAAAAAAGATATTAAAACAAATGATATCCAAAACAATTAGATAAATAGTTAAGCAAGAATAAAACAAAAGCAAAATACTAAATGTAACTAGCAAGATTATTTCTTCATAAAAGTTAACAAGTAAAACAATAAAAAGCATCATGCATAAAATACTAAATATTAATCAATATGAATAATAAAGAATTCTTAATCAAGAAATATTATTTATAATTCCTTTCTTCATTAAATGAGCCTCTACATCATTTGCTTTTATTCTATTTTTAGGAAGTGAAATTTGCGTATATACATAAGGTGTTATGTATTTAATATTTTCCTTTTCTACATTAGAAATCTCTTTAATATCACACTGGTTGTTATAGGTGACAAAATCAATATAGTTATCACTAGTAATTTCTATATTTAGTGTTGTATTTAAGCTATCTAAATAATTATTATTACGGGATTTAAAATACATATAATTTCAAACATCGCTAGTTAAGAAAATACCAGAATATTTTTCTATATATGTCTGTGGTATAGGTGTATTGATAATAATATATTTTTTATTAAGCAAGAAAAATTCAATGTAGTTATTATGCACATTAGTTATTTGAATTTGTGGATACTTTTTTAATTTATCAGCAGTAATTTTGCTGTCTTTTACAATTAAAACTATTTGGTTAATTTTCTCATTATTATTTTTGTTCTTATATTCTATCGCTGATTCATATGCTAATACTAAATCAAATTTCTTGCAAAGATATTTAATACTTGAAATGGTAGTTTTATCAAAGTTACTATAAACTCATAAGTATTTTATTTCATTAATTTTTAAGGTTAATAAATAATAAATATATAAAGATCTTTTAGTCTTTTTAGCACTTCAATTATTGTTAAAATGCAGCAAAATTATTGTAACTATACTTCTTGCGATTAAATAAATAAAAGCAAGAGTAAGCAAAAATCAAATAGATAATAGCATAGCAATTCCGCTATGAAATTCTTTCCCTATTAAGACATATAAAATAACTATAAATTAAAAAGCTGCTAATCCACCTAAACAGTGGGTTAACAGCTTTTTGTAGTTCCTTGTTATAATAATATTGCTTCAAAAAGAAAGGAACCACACTTATTATATGTTAATCGAGAATAAATATAATAAAAAAAGTATTTTTTGTATAAAAATTGAGGAGCAAGTTTACAAGACTGTTGCATTAAAAACACAAAGAGAAGCATACCATCATTTTGTGATTATGGATTCATTAAATAATGAAAATATAAACAAGATGCATAAAGAAATAAATAGCATCAGAGAACAGAAAATCACAAATTTTAACATTGAAAAACTCGCAATAATGTTTAAACATTTTGAAACAGCAAATTCACTTACTGAAATTGCGAAATTAATGAATATATCAAATAAAATTTTGAAGCAAAATTTAAAACTAGCCACATTAAATCTTAAAGCAGAAAACTCATATAAATTCTGTAGTAATTGTGGAAAGAGATTAACAACTATTTTTAAAGTTTCACATCATGAGTGATATAAATATAAAATAGAAAATATTAAAAATCCAGTTGAACAATTAAGGCAAAATACCTTATTAAAATGAAAAGATATTGTTCGCTTTTCAAAATACTGAAGTAAACAACACAAACGAGTTAAAAAACTTTTATCTAAAGGACAACAAATTTCTATTGATGAAAAGAAATTTGAACCACTTATATCTGTTGCTACATTTCTTGATTATTATAAAGAGCAATTGGAAGATAAAAATGCTTTTGTCCCTACACCACAGGCTTTTTATGACTTTATGGATAGTGATTATGTACATGAAATAGATTTTTCAATCTTTATTATTAAATCAAAAGAGGAATATCTAAAGCTCATTGAGATAAACAGCAAAATAAAAAGAAAAAGCCAAAAGGAACTCAATCAACAAAGATTAATTTTGGAATTTCTATACATTTAGCTCCGCTATCTATAAGAAACAGAGAAGAGTTTGGTCATTATGAAATGGACACTGTAATACTTAATTTAAGAGCTAAATGATGTATTTTAACATTGCTCGAAAGAAAAACAAGAATGCTATTTGGGATTTTAACACGGCGAGATGCTGAATCAGTTAAAGAAGCGCTTATTACACTAATTAACCATCATAATTTAACAATATTATCTTTAACCATTGATAATGGTTCTGAAAATGTAAAGTTAAATGAAATTAAACAAATACCAGTTATTTATAAGTGCGATACATATTCTTCATGACAAAAAGGAAGCATAGAAAATGCTCATAAAAAAATCAGAAACTTTTTACCAAAAGGCAAGTTTCCTAGATATGTTAATGATGAATATATTTTTCAAATGTTTATCGCAATAAACGACCAATATAGAGAGTATATTGATGATAAAACAGGTAGAAAAATAAGACTAAAAACTTCAGAGTTCTTCAATAGTTTTATTTAAGAAAAATATCGCATTTCCAGCCCCGGCTGTGTTTTTGCATACTCTTTTTGCAAATTTAGTAAAATTTCTACAGCAATATTGAGGAACTACTCAATTTTTCCCTTTGGTGGACGTTCAACTTTTTAATTAATACATATAAAATAACATTAAATAATAAAACAGTTGAAATTATTAACCCTAATATTCAAAGCGTTAATAAAACATATTGTGTTGGTTTTCTTTTCTTAATCTTAAGCTTGGAAATTGTCGCAATATCTCTTTCATCAATCTTATATTCTTTCATAACAACCTACTTATAAATAAATTATAAAGAATTTTATTTTGTTATTTATAAATTTCAATTTTTAGGCTTTTTTAGGCAAAATTCTCACTTTTTTGTGGAAATATGTGGAAACTTAAGTGTCAAATCATCATTTCCTTGACTTATTTTCCTAAAGGTATAGCAAAATTAAAACATCGGTTTCCTACTAATTAGTAAGATTCCGATGTTTTTTGTCTCCTTAATGTAAAATAAGTGTGTAAATTCAAAAATAATAAAGGAGGCAATATTATTATATGCTATCGAATGCAAAACATTATCAAAATAATTTAATTTGTTTGAAATTTAGAGCTAAATCTAGAAATTCAAAATACTCAACTGAATTTACAACTCGTTATAGTCATTACGTCTTAAGACCATATTTAGATAAATCAAAACTTAAGATGTTAAATACTAAAATCCAAAATATCAAACAGTATTCACCTAGAGAATTTACAATAGAAAAAATGAAAGATTTGTTCAATAAATTAAAAGATGAATGAAGTCTTTTAGAGATTTCGAGACAAATGTCTTGTGATATTAAAACCATTAGAGAACAAATTGAAAAAGCATCTGAGGAGTATAGAGTCCAAACATCATTATTTTGCAAAATCTGCAAAAGACATGTTGGTGGATTTTCGTTCCTTTCAATAAATGAATGAACTAAATCAAAAATCTATACAAGAGAAAATACCTTGGATGGAAAAAGAATAACATCATTAGAAAAATGAAAACCATTGCACGAATTTACACAAGATTGAATTTCCAAACATAAAAAATACAGAAGTTTAACAACGACTGAAAAGAAAAGACTAACAAGTGAACAACTTGTTTATTATAGAAAAACTTCGTTACAAAAAATATTAGATAAGTTTGAGGATTATGTAAAAGACAATAATCTAAAAAATGTTTTTATTCCTACCGTACAAGGGTTTTATGAATATATCGACAGATATTATGTTGATTTTGAATATAAAATACTTACTTTGAAAAGAAAGTATGGAATAGCAAAAAGCAGATTAAAGAAACCTAAAAAAGCAAAAACTAAATCTAAATTAAAATTTGCAAAAAGCATTCACGAACGTTCAAAGAAAATAGATATAAGAGAAGAATTTGGACACTATGAAATAGATACTGTTCAGTTCAAAAAGACAAGTAAATATTGCTTAGTTACACTACTAGAAAGAAAAACTAGAATGTTATTTGCGATGTATTCTAAAAGAGATGCAATCTTGTCAGATTAGCACTCGAAAAACTGATATGCAAGTATAACTTAAAAATTCTAACCTTAACAATGGATAATGGTTTAGAAAACTCTGAACTTCATAAAGTAAAATCCATAAAAGAATTTTATGTATGTGACCCTTATTCTTCATGACAAAGGGAAGTTTAGAAAACGCACATAAAGAGATTAGAAAGATTATTCCAAAAGGCTATGAACCACAGTTTATTTGTGAAAATTTCATATTTGAATTAATTGATTTGATTAATAAAGATAAACGAAATTATTACTTTGAAAATAGTCAATATCCAGTTAGAATTTCACCATTTGAATTATTTAAAAATTACACAAAAATTTAAAAAATTGGCTCAAAAAATAAGCCAAAACGACCCTGTCGTGTATTTTAACACGCCCATTTTTTAAAAACTTGATAAAATTTAAAAAGAATTTTCACATTTTATGAAATTACACATTAAGTAGAAAACCAATCTTTTAATTAATCTTCCTAAAGGTATAGAATCAAAGTAGATATATAAAATATTTAAGATTTTAGGGGGTGTAGTATGAACGAAAATAAAAATAGTACTTTGCAATCATTATTAAGAAAACTATCAATACGAAAAATAATTATAATAGCTTTAATAGATGTATTAATGATTAATATTATTTTAGCCTCACTTCAAGGTGTACATACATATATTACTTTTCCAGATGCTAGCATTAATAACTTTATTATTAATATAACTGGATTAATTATCTCTGCAATTTTATTTACCTACATTACATTATGATTAATTTGTTCAATTATATTTAAAGCAAAACATTCTAAATTAAAAAAACATTTTATAAAGTTTTACTTACTATTAAGTTTTGAAATTAGAGTTTATCAAGAATACTGTGGAAAAATTCCGAGTTATCAAATTGATGTTAATAAAGAATATGATGATATTTATAAGAATAGATGGTAACACTCATCTTTTCTTTTACCCCTTACAGCAAGACATAAAAAAATCAGCAGCATATGCTAACTGATTATCTTACTATATCCACAAGGTTTTTCATTAAAGAAACTACTGTCATAGGTCCTACACCACCAGGTACAGGTGTGATAGCTGATACTTTATCTTTAACTGATTCAAAATCAACATCTCCACATAATTCTTGTGTTAATTTATCATCAAGGTTTGTACCAACATCAATAACAACAGCACCTTCTTTAACATTTTGTGCTTTTACATATTTTGCTACACCAATAGCTACAATAACAATATCTCCAGATTCAATTCCTTTGATTCCTGTTTCTTCATTATAAGTAGCAACTGTAGCTCCCATTCTTTTAATAATGTGAGCAAGTGGTTTACCAACAACATGTGAACGACCTACAACACAAACTTTTTTATCTTTTACATCTATCTCATAGTGTTCCATTAATTCAAGAACTCCACGAGCAGTTGCTGGAATAAAATGTTTTTCAGGTTGATCATTATATAATCTAAATTCATTTTTAGTTGTTAATCCATCGATATCTTTATCATATGGAACAGCATCTAAAATAACTTGTGTAGGTAAATGTTTAGGTAATGGGAGTTGCACAATGATTCCATCGTGTTTTTCATTGATACGGTCCATTTTCTTAAGTAATCTATCTTGAGTAATATCGTCAGGAAATTTATATAATGTTGCTTCAATTCCTAAATCTTCAGCTACTCTAAGTTTGTGTTTAATGTATTTATTTGAAGCTTCATTATCACCAACTTGGATAATAGCCATAGTTAATGCTCTTGGTAATTCTAGATCAATAATTTCTTGTTTTAATTTAGCTAATTCTGCTTTAGCAAGCTCTTTTCCACTTAATATTTGCATTTAAGTTCCTCCTCATATTGTTGCAATTCATCTTGATATTTGTTTAATTTTTCTCTTTCTGCTTCAACTTTTTCTTTTGGAGCTTTAGCTACAAATTTTTCATTACTTAAAATTCCTTGAGCACGTGCTATTTCTGATTTAACAAACTTAATTTTTTCAAGTAATAATTCTTTATTTTTTTGTTTTGTTTCTTCTGATTGTTTAATGTATAAATTATTTTCGCTTAAAGCGATTAAATAATCTTGATTTTCGTGCATTTCTGCATAAGCCATTTTATTTATCATAGCAATAGCTGATGAATCAAGTTGTTTACTTAAAAAGTAAAGTAGAGTTTCTTTTTTAGAAATATTATTTTCTTCTCTATATTTTCTAAGTTCAGTAACCACTTCAATAACATTATTAATATATGAAGTTTCCTTTTGCACCTCAAATGTAGGTCAATTTTGTTCAAGTAACTCAGTTTTAAAAATTTCACTATACAATTTATCAGTAATAAATGGAAGGAATGGATGAAGAATAATTAAGGTTTTTCTTAGTACTTCCATTGCACTTTGTTTTGAATATGAAGTTTTCAAGAATTCAACATATCATCCTGATAAATCATTAAATAAGTAACGATAAATTTCACTTCCTAAAACAGCAAAATCATAACTTGCAATGTGATTATTAATTTTGTTTTCTAAGTTAGCTAATTTTTCATTAATTCATTTATCTGCATCAGTTGCAGCTGCATCATTTTCAGGTAAATCACTAATGTATTTAGCAATGTTTCAAAGTTTATTATTAACTCTTCAAGCTGCTTCTACTTTTTCTGTACTAAATTTAATATCAAGTCCAGGAGTTGTATTAGTAATTAAGAATCATCTTAAAGCATCTGAACCATATTGTTCCACCATATCCATTGGATCAACTCCATTATTAAGAGATTTAGACATTTTTCTACCTTGAGCATCACGAATTAAACCATGAAGTAATAATTGGTCAAATGGTTTTTGTCCCATGAATTCAAGCCCAAAGAAATACATTCTAGCAACTCAGAAAAAGATAATGTCATATCCAGTAACAAGTAATGAAGTTGGATAATATCTTTTTAGTAATTTATCATCTTGTGGTCAACCTAAAAAGACAAATGGTGCAAGTCCTGATGAAAATCAAGTATCTAAAACATCACTATCTTGGGTTCATCCTTCACCAGGTGAGCTAAGTTGCACTTTCATGTTTCCATCTTTATCATATCAAGCGGGAATTCTATGTCCTCATCAAAGTTGTCTTGAAATTGTTCAATCATAAACATTTTCCATCCATTGACGCATTGTGCTTTCAAAACGTTTAGGGAAAAATTCAACACCTTTACCTGAATCTAAATCATTTAAGATTAAATCTCTGAAATGATCCATTTTAACAAATCATTGTGGAAGCACTAAAATTTCAACTGGAGTTTTTGAGCGTTCTGAAACACCAACGGCTGAAGTGGTAGTTTCAACTTTTTCAAGTAAGTTTTTTTCAGTTAAATATTGTGCAATTGCTTCTCTAGCGGCAAAACGTTCCATTCCATGGAATTGAGGAAGAGCAGGATAATTAATATTTCCAGCTTTATCAATTGTTTCAAGAATTTCAAAACCTAGTTTTTGCATGATATCAATATCAGCTTCAGCATGGGCACTAAGTTTCATAAGTCCTGAACCAAAATCAATTTCAACATATTCATCTGCAATGATTGGAAGTTCTTTTCTGGTAACTGGATGAATTACGTATTTTCCTTTTAATTCTTGGTATCTAGCATCATTAGGGTTATAAACAACTGCAACGTCTGAAAGTAATGTTTCAGTTCTAACAGTTGCAATCGTTAAATATTTATCACTATCTTTAATTGGATATTTGATGTAATACATCTTTTGTTCTGTTGGTTCGTTATTTACTTCAATATTTGAAAGCGCAGTTTGTAATTTAACATCTCAGTTAATTGCTTTTACACCTTTGTAAATAAAACCTTTGTTATATAAGTCAACAAATACTTTTGAAACTGCTTCATTTGCTTTTTCATCAAGAGTAAAGCGCTCTTGTGAATAATCTAAAGCAAGTCCAATTGTTGATCATTGTTTTCTAAATAATTGTGCATATTCAGCTTTTCATTCTCAAACACGGCGAATAAATTCTTCTCTTCCTAAATCGTGACGATTTTTACCTTCGCTTTTAAAGATTTCATCCTCAACTTTTGATTGAGTCGCAATTCCTGCATGATCCATTCCAGGCACTCACATAACATCAAATCCATTAAGTTTTTTATAACGGATAATTGTATCAGGAATATATACATCAAGTGCATGCCCTAAGTGTAATTTACCAGTTACATTAGGTGGTGGAAGTAAAATTGTAAATGGTCTTTTAGCTTCATCATGAGTCTGAAAGTATTTTTTCTCTTGTCATTTTGCATCAATTCCAGCTTCAACAAGTTTATGATTGTATGATTTTTCCATGCTTCTCCTAATTCTAAGGTGTTATATATAATATAAGTGTCATAATTATACTACTTTTAGCAAAAAAGCCGCATATTATACATTTTTAATTGGAAAATAAAAAATATTTTTTATATTTTTTTAAACTTCTAACTGTATACTATAGGCTAATTTGTTTTTCTACTGATATTAAATTTATCTGTGAATTATTAACTTATTTAAATTTAGCATTAGATTATTTAATGATTACTGTGCATTTTTATAACACTTTAGGCAATTTTCTTTAGCCTTAAATATTAAATTAAGGTACAATTCTAGTATGAAAATAATAGCAAGTAATAAAAAAGCCTTTAGAGATTATGAAATACTTGAAAAATATGAAGCAGGTATTTCTTTAATGGGTTGAGAAGTTAAAAGTGCTCGTGCTAATACAGTGGATTTAACTAATGCATACTGTTCAATTTACAAGGGTGAAATGTATCTTAAAGAAGCACACTTTAAGCAATATATGCAAGTTAAATGTGATGAAACTAGAGAAAGAAAACTTTTACTTCATAAAAATGAAATTAGAAAGATTCAATTTAAAGAAGACAGCTTAAGATTAACTATTATTCCGCTTAAAATTTATTTTGATAATCATTCTAATATTAAACTTGAAATCGCTTTAGCTAAAGGGCTAAAGAAATATGATAAACGTGCTAAAATAATTAAAGAAGAAGTAAATAAGAAAATTAATAAAACTTTACTTTTTTAATGGGGATATAATGGTTTCGACATGTTATGAAACCTTATTGCTGCAGTAGTTTGGTAGACTATAATACTTCTAGACTTTCTTAAACGGAAAAGATCAAAAACAAACAAGCGTAAACCCAATGTTTTTCGCTTACAACAACTCAAATCTAGCTTTTGCTTAATTTTGCAAACTAGTGGCTTATAGAAATTTCCTTGGTTTTATAAGTCGGGTAAAAGGATAGTGTAAGCGCTGACAAACTTACATGAAATTAGTCAAACACTTTAAAACTTTTTGGTTTGCTTTAGTTTTCTAGTGTTATTAAAAGCAAAATAAACTGTAGACGCAATAAGCCTTTTGTAATGTGGACAGGGGTTCGACTCCCCTTATCTCCACCATTGCCCTTTTAGTTCTAGTGGTAAAACAGTTGACTCGTAACCAACCATCATGAGTTCGATTCTCATAAGGGGCACCAGATATCATGCTAAGCATGATTTTTTTATGCCTTTGTCAGAGTAATAAAAAATCTAGAGTTACCTCTAGATCTATTATTTAATATGAATATATTAGAATTTATCTTCAGGTAAATAAATATTACCGTCAATACTTTTAATATCTGAAACTGAAATGAATGCATCAGGGTCAACGCTACGTACATCTTTAATAATACGTAAAACATGTCTAAATAATGCGATAGAAGTAATAACTTCTAAGTCTTCACCTTTGTATCCACCTTTAGCAGGGAAAATTGTCATTCCTGTAACAATCTTATTATCATTGTTGATCATGCTTCTAACTTGTTCAGCATTCTTAGTAAAGATTTGTACACGAACAAGTTTAAATTTAGGATAAAGTTTATCAAGCATCATGATGTAAACAACATTAACAAGGATTGTAGCAACAAAGTTAGGTGATAAGTATAGTTCAAATGATCAAGCTTTAGAGAATAATGTTCCCGCAGCAGCAAAGCTTTTTGTTAACTTGATATTGTCAGCAAATGTAGCTTCATTAGCTTTGATTCCTGAGTAAGCATTGTTTCAATCAATATTTTGGTAGTCACTGAATTTAGTTAAATCAATTCCTATATTTTCTTTAATGTTTTTAGCTAAGTCAGCAATTTGAGTTTTTAATGCCTCTACATTAGCTGGTGCATTTTGTTTAATTGTTTCAAGTCCAGCATCTCATTGTTTTTGAGCTAATTGCATATTAGCTTGAGCATCTTTAAGAAGTATTGATCCTGGTAATCATGACCCGATTGCAACCGCTATAAAGACAATTACAATGTTCATATATCCTGAAATTGCTCCGAATGATTTTTGTTTTGCATTAGCATATCATTCACCAATAACCCCTGTAACTCCTGCTGTTCCACCAATAATTTGGATAATAGCAAAAATGTAAGCAAGTACATATCCATAAACAATTGAGTAAAGCATTAAAGCAATAACACTTCCTGCATCACCTCCTGTTCATTGTAATGGAATAATACCACTAAGGTCTTTTTTGTAATCTGATAAATACATCTTAACATCAGCGTTTGAGTAATCACCAATTAAGTAAACTGAGTTAGCTCCTGGAATAAGCCCGATTCCAAATGATACAAGTGAAGATACCACAAGGAATAAGATTGTTATATTAGTAAATAATTTACCAACCTTCTTATATCCGAAAACAAATATCGGAATACTTAAGATAATATAAGCAACCCAGAAGACAAATTGGTCAATAAGGTTTCTAACTGTTGCAGAAACTTGTTCTTGAGTTAAGTTTACAACAATAATTTTAGATGCAGATTGTCCGAATGCAGCTAAACCAAAGTTATAAATACCAACGTTTTTAACAAAGAACACACTGATTACCCCGAAAAATAAAGCAGTTACAATTGTAATTACCATAATTTTCCACATAGGCATTTGTGAATAGAAACGATTAAGTTTTAAACCAAAGTTAGACATTCTAGTTCTTTTGTATAAAGTATTAGTTTTCTGAATGTGAATACTTGCTTCATAACCATCAACTAAATCACTGATTTCTTGTGCTGTGTTTTGATCCTGATTTTTATTTTTCTTTGAAAATCATTTCATATTTCCTCCTTTCATTATGTTTGCAAAAAAGCAAAAAAATAACTATTAGCAGAAGCTAATGTCTATTTTTATTGTACTACTTTTTTGACTTCATATAGCTGTGATTTTGCAAAATAAAAGTTGCATGGATGCAACTTGTGGTCAATTTCTTGAAATGGTACATCGTACAGGGTTCGAACCTGCGACCCGCTGGTTAAGAGCCAGCTGCTCTACCGACTGAGCTAACGATGCAGTATTATTATAAAACTTTTTTGCCTAGGGTATAGAAAAAAGTTATATTTCTAATATAAAAAGCAAAATCCATTTCTAAACTAACGTAAATAAATTATTTAAATTAACTGATGAGAAAATTTTAGGATTATTTTGATAATAAATATCGGAATTATAAATTTCTTCTGCAATTACTAAATAAACATTATGTTTAGCTAGAATATTATTTATTTTTTGAAAAGTTAAATCTAATCCTAAAGTAAAGACAAATAAGTAATCCACATCTAGAAAATTACAATCATATATGTTTTGTTTATATCTTTCTCTTAAAGTTCTTTTGCAGTTGATTCCAATAATTTTATTTTCTTTATAAACAATGAAATCATATTCAACTTCAGGGTGTTTGCTATCATGTTTATGTTCAATTAGTTTGTTAGAAAATTCTTGAATTGAATTTTTCACTCTTTGTTCATAACGCACTCCAGCATTTGCTATTATTTTTTGATTAATTGATTCACTTACTATTAAATTAAAAATACTATTAACGTTTAATCCGTATCTAATCTTTAGATCATTAATTTTCATAATTATTTCATTGATATCTACTGGTATTTTTGATAAACTTTCTGCAGCAATACTTATTAATTCAGAATCCTTAATATTTTTAATCAATAACTCAGTGAGCAAGGCACAAATAACTCTTTCTCCATATGGTAAATTAATGTTTAAACTATCGTAAAGTAAACTCAATTTATCATCAACATTTCTTAATTGATGAGAAATAAGTTTTCTGGCTTGTAAATGTGATGTATCAATAATTCAGTCTTTTAAAGAAATTAAATCTAAAGCAATAAATGTGTAATCAATAAACATTTTTATACCTATCTCATTGAGTAATTCAATTAAATGTTGAAATTGGTAATACTTTTTGCTAGATTTTTTACAAATCTTTTCAGAAATTAGTAACGTTTTATATAGATTTTCTGAACTAACATTTAAATTATCAAAAATCAATTCTTGTAAGATCTGTCTATTCTTAGTAGATAAATTAAATTTAATTAATTGTTTAATTACTTTATAAAAATACAAATTGTTAAAAACATAATTATTCTTTTCTTTCATCAAATGCCCCTAAAGATTGAAGCATATTTTCTGCTACAGCTTCAATCATTTTAGTAGGAACAGAATTTCCAAATTGTTTATATGCTTGTGTATCGGAAACACCAATAATAAAGTCATCGTCAAATCCTTGTAATCTAGCCGCTTCACGTGGCGTTAATTTACGTGGATTTTTGCCTTCTTGTCTGATTAATATTTCAGATCCATCTTTATAGTACCGAGCTGATATTGTACTGGTATATCTAGAATTTTTATCATATAAACTGTATCCAAAACCATTTCCTTTGGATTGATGCATTTGTTTCCTTCTTTGATGCCCTTGTCATAATTTATCCGAAAGAGTGTATTTTTCATCAACGTCTTTTTCTAAAATATCCCCTAAACAGGTTTTTGTTTCAAAAGGAGTCGGAAACACAAAATCAATATCATGATTTTTAAAGCCAACAATAATAATTCTTTCTCTATTTTGAGGTACACCGAAATCTTTCGCATTAAGCACTTTATAAAAAACTTTATAGTTTAATTCATCTTGTAATGTAGTTAAAATAAATTCAAAAGTTTTGCCTTTATCATGATTAATTAAACCTTTAACGTTTTCAAGTAAAAATGCTTGTGGCTTATGATGAGCAATAATGCGAGCAACTTCAAAAAACATTGTTCCTCGTGCATCATTAAAACCTTGACGTTTACCAGCTAATGAAAAAGCTTGACATGGAAAACCAGCAAGTAAAATATCAAATTGTGGAATTTGTTCACTTGGTATTTGAGTAATATCACCTGAAGGTTTTTCACCTCAATTTAATTCATAACTTTTAGCTGCATATTTGTCAATTTCAGAAGAAAAAACACATTTAGCACCAAATTTTGAAAATGGTCTTCTGATTCCTCCTATTCCTGCGAATAAATCAATAAAGGTTAAATTATTTTTTATTTTCTTCTTTTGCATTTTCCACCTCAACATAATTATTAAAAAGTAAATAAATTATATAAAAATCTTTTTAATTCGCTTAGGTATCTTATCCCTTGATTTATTCATTATTTATATTATTTTTTTGAATAGTGAACTAAAAATAAGCCTTTAATGAATCTAATTTTCAAAATAAAAAAATTATAGTATAAATCAATACTATCCTTTTATGCTAAAGGTCGCTAAAACTACAGTTATTTATCAAAAAATACACTTTTAGCGATTTTTATACATGGACAACTTATTTGGACTCCCCTCCTTATAAATTGTCTATTTTTTTGATTAAGAATTTAAAGCATAAAATTGATTAGGAGTTAATCATCCTAAATTAGATTGAATTCTTTCCGAATTATAATATTCAATAAAATCTTTGATAATTACTAATAATTCATCATATGAAGTTGTGTTGTAATTAACAAAATTTAAACATTCAGATTTTAAAATCGAGAAGAAATATTCTGCTTCTCTATTGTCTAGAGAATTGCCTACTCTACTCATCGATATAGTCCCGTTTTTAGAATTAATTAATTCAATATACTCTTTTGAAGTGTATTGATAACCGTGATCTGAGTGAATTATTCATGGTGAATCAAATTCTAATTCTTTTATATGCGAAATAACAAGTTCAGTATCATTTCTGGTTGAGACATTATAATTTAACACTCTTTTTGTTTTATGATCTATTGCGACTGATAAAAATAAGTGATTTAATACATATTTTAAATCGTAAGGAACTTTTAGGTATGTAACATCTGTTGCTACAATATTTCTATTTTCTTTATCGTTATAATCTCTTTTAACTATGTTGTCACATTGTGCAGAAGTATTTTTAATTTCTCTTTCTTTTTGTTTTTGTCTAACTCTACATTTAAGGCCTATTTGTTTCATTCTTCTTCCTATTGTTCTAGAAGAAATCTTAATACCGTATTCTTTTTCTAATACAGCAGAAATTCTAGCTCTTCCAAAATTTCTTTTGTGCTTGTAAAACACTTCTTTAATTTCATTTTCATATTCAATTTCTTTATCTGAATTTTTAGAAGTTTTTTGGCTTAATAAATTAAATAAAGTGCTTCTAGACATGTTAAAAGATTTAGCTATTTCAGCTTTACTTGATTTAATATTTTTGATTTTGTTCAAATCTTCTTCAGGAATATCTTTGACAATTTCTCCATATTTTTGTCAAATTTCTAGTATTGTAACCATATCGTCTTTTGAAATCTTGTTTCAATTAACTTTTGTATTTTTTCTTTTTCTTCCACGTTTATCTTTTGATAATTTGTAAACTACTTCTTTATTCATATTATGTAAATTATAATGTTTTATAAATTCAATAATTTCCATTAATTGATTTTTTGGTAGTTGAATATTTGTGGCTATTTCAAATAAATTTATGAATTTTTCATAAGGAAATTTATTTCTTTCTATAGTGAGAATACAATTGAATAATCTTTCCATTAATGATTTATTCAAAACAATTTGCTCTTTTATCATAACTTTTACAGTCTAAATAAAGTGTCCTAGTTTATTTTGTGGAAAAAAATCTCAATTTTCCACAAAATGGTTTTATCATGTGCAAAAGACTATAATTAAAGTATAGGATAGAAAGAAGGAGGTTCTATCTTCACTAATTTTCATAAAGGAGGCTTAATGAATAAAAAAATCTTAAAAACTTTTTTAAGTACTTCTGTTTTAATTTCTAGTGCAGCAATCATTCCATCAATGACTACAACAATTTCAAGCTCTACAGATTCAGAAAATGATCTTGTTATCAAATCTGAACTTGCTAGAGTTAATAAAATTGATAAAACTGTTCATATAGTTAAATATACAAAAGTTATTGAAGATATTCAAAAGCATAAATATTTATTAATTTGTTTTGATAATATGTATTCAATAATCGATATGCGTTATTTAATCTCTTTAGAAACTAGATGAGGAGACATTTCACAATATCAAAATTCATCCAACTTAGCATATATACCAAGTAAGGGAATCTTTGAAAAAGGAAATGATAATTCTTTTCTTGAAATATCTACAAACAAGTTATATTCATTTGATGAAATTAAGGATTTTGAATTCAATTTATATTTACCTAAGGATTCATTTTTTAAACAAGAACAATTAGAAAAAAGAAAATCCCAAATTAAAGAACTTTCACGTACTACATACCGTGCTAACAACGAAAAGCCTAATCCATATACAGTTATACCGTATGCAGAAATTTGACATGGATCAGATAGAACATTCATTTCAAATCCTAATGTAACAGATTTAGCTGACCACAGTTGATGGTGATTAACTAGGGATTCAGCTTCTCGTATCGGTTATGATGAAGACAGAGCCGATGAATATTTTAATAAGGAAGTTAGCTCAGGATGGTGTTGTTATAATGCTTTAAGTAATTTAATTTTATATAATGAATTATTTAAATATGATGGTTTATTTTCAGATGATGAATATAAAACATTCATTACAAACGACTATAATCCTAATAATTTAATAAGATACACATCACCAGTTTGAAAATGACACAAAAATAACGATAATGCTCCAACAGATTCTGAAAGAAGAACATTCGACTATTATTTGCATAAACTAAATAATAAAAACTATAACTTCAAAATTAAGGAAAGTGGCTGAGCTCTTAATAATTTATATAACAAATTTATAAAAGGAAAAAAAGCAGAAAAATTATATCAACCATACTATAGTGATAGTTGAAAATATTCATTTAAGAAAGCTTGAAAATATATAACTAAATATAAAATTCCTGTTATCCTAACAGCGGGTAATGTAAATGCAAAATACAAAAAATTTAATCATGCATTTATAGCCTATGGATATGATTCTGATACCGATCAATTTTTAATAACAAATTTATGACCAAGTAGTCCAAAAACAAATGCATGTTTGCTTTCTTATTACTTGGATGCAGGTGCTTTTTCAATGTTTACTTTATATCCAGTAAACTATACTCGTGAACATGCATGACCTAAAGCATATTTTAAATATAAAGACAGTGAATATACATGAAAACAAGTGGAGACTCATATTATTTATGACCAATCAGCTAAAGTATAAGTTTAAATTATCATTCTTAATAATCTATAACATTCTAACTATATCTTTATTTTTAGGTTTCGTTATTTCTGTACTCTATTTTGGTATTAAATCAAAAATTGAACCTAATAATTGTTTAATTGCTGCTAACTTTGAAAAAACCCCAAGTAATCAAATAGAAAGCAATCAATGCGGAGGATATATATTTAATGAGTGGTACAATCTGTGAGGAACATATTTAGGCCTTGCGATTGCATTTTATGCATTACAATTAGCATACTTATTGGTGCTAAAAAATAAAATATTGCACTGCTTATTTCCTATCTTGTACATAAAGAAAATTAACTTAGATAATAAAAACAAAATAATTTTTATAATATTCTCCATTCTTGCTTGAATGCTATTTATAGGATTAATACCTATTTTTGTAGTTCCGTTTTGATGAATGATGAAAGAGATTATACAATCAATTGTAGCAGTAATAATTTCTTGTTTATTGATTATATTATTCACTATTGTTTGAGGAATCGAGCTAAATGATTTTATTAAAAATTCAAAATCCATTAGTAGTTAAGGAAGATTATGACCAAACAGCTAAAGTATAGATTCAAATTATCATTCACAGTTTTTATAAATCTTATTATCATAAGTTTATTTGTTGGCTTTATTGCTTCAGTTATATATTTCAGTATTAGAGCAAAAAACGATCCATTTAGACAAATAGGAGTTGATTATGTGCATCCCGAAGGTGAGCATAAGATTCCGATGAACATTTATGGTGGATACTTATTTGATAGTTGAGATAACTTGTGATATGTATATTTAAGTCTTGGAATTACTTTTTATGCCTTGCAGTTAGCTTATTTAATAGTATTAAAGAATAAAATGTTACATAGTTTCTTTCCACTATTCTTTTTAACAAAAATTAAATTAGATACAGATAACAAAACTATTTTCATTATATTTTCAACACTTGCCTGACTTCTATTTATTGCCTTACTTCCTATTTTTATAGCTCCATTTTGATGATGCATACGAGATATTATTCAAGCTATTGTAGCGATTGCTATTTCTTGTTTGATTATTATTTGATTTGCTATAGTTTGAGGAATTCAGCTAAATGATTTTATTAAAAGTCAAAAATTAAAACAATAATTTGCTAGCATACTGACAAAAAACAGTATGCTTTTTTCTTTAAAAAATACAGTATATTTTTTAAGCCCTATATTTAAATTAATTTATAATTTAAATACTTATTTAAGGAGATAAATATGACTAAAAAAGTTAGAACTCGTTATGCACCTAGCCCAACAGGTTACTTACACATCGGAGGAGCTAGAACCGCATTATTTTGTTACTTATTTGCTAAACATTTCAATGGAGATTTTATCTTTAGATTAGAAGATACTGATGTTAAAAGAAATGTTGAAGGTGGAGAAGAATCTCAACTTCACAATTTAGCTTGACTTGGAATTGTTCCAGATGAAAGCCCACTTAACCCAAATCCTAAATATGGAAAATACCGTCAAAGCGAAAAACTCGATCGTTATAATGAAGTACTACAAGAACTTTTAGATAAAGGTCTTGCTTATAAAGCTTATGATACAAC
Organism: Mycoplasma seminis; assembly: GCF_030718845.1. Lineage (NCBI taxonomy): Bacteria > Bacillati > Mycoplasmatota > Mollicutes > Mycoplasmatales > Mycoplasmataceae > Mycoplasma > Mycoplasma seminis. The sequence continues at coordinate 134,087 of NZ_CP132191.1, read as the reverse complement.
TGAAGAATTAGAAGCACAAAAAGCTGAATCAGATGCTAAAGGAATTCCAAGCTTTAGATATGACAGAGATTGGTTAAAAATTTCTGATGCAGAAAAAGCTAAAAGAGATGCTAATGGTGAATTTTCATACCGTTTAGTAATGCCCAAAAATGTTGAACTTGCTTGAAATGATATTGTTAGAGATAAAATCTCATTTAATTCAGATGAAATTGCTGACTGAGTAATTTTTAAATCTGATGGATATCCTACTTATAACTTTGCTGTAGTAGTAGATGATCATGATATGGAAATTTCTCACATCCTTCGTGGAGAAGAACATATTGGAAACACCCCTAAACAACTTGCTTTATATCAAGCACTTGGTTGAGAAGCTCCACAATTTGGTCACATGACTATTATTACTAATATGGAAGGTAAAAAACTTTCTAAACGTGATTTATCAACTAAACAATTTATCGAAGATTACCGTAATGAAGGATACATTCCAGAAGCGATTTTTAATTTCCTTGCTTTATTAGGATGAACTGCTGCTGATGCAAGTGAAGTAATGTCTCAAGCTGAAATTATTGAAAAATTTGATCCAACCAGACTTTCAAAATCACCTTCTAAATTTGATATTGCAAAAATGGATTGATTCTCAAAACAATATATGAAAAATGAGTCTAATGATAAATTAATTAACTTAATGAATTTAGACAAAAACGCCTTTGGTACAGACTGATTAGATATTTTTGTTGAAACATTTAAATCTAGTGCTATTACTACAAGTGAACTTAAATCACACCTTGATTTATACATGACACCTACTTTTGAAAAAATCCAATTCTCAGAAGCTGATTTAAAAACTGTTCAAACATTTACTAGCTTATTAAAAGCAGATTTAGCTAACGATATTTTTACAATTGAATCTATACAACAAGCTATTAATAATACACAAGCAGCACTAGGAGTTAAGGGTAAAAATCTTTTCATGCCGATAAGACTTGCAGCTACATGTGTAGCTCATGGACCTGAACTAGCTAAAGCTATTTGATTATTTGGAAGCAATGTTATCTTAGAAAGATTAAATCAATATGAAAATTAATTTTAAGTCAACTATTCAACCTGTAGTTTTTGAAAATGGTGAAGAAATAATTAATACTGAAGCAATACAAGTTATTGAATTTGATGCACCATTAACTAAAAATATTAATACTGAAGAAAAATCAATTGAATTAATTTTTAAAGAACCTAAATATAATGAAACTAATCGTGTAGATATTTATGAAAACGAATTTTGAGTTTATACTAATAGCACTACAGTACAAGTAATTAAAAACGACTATGGTAAAGCTACAGTAACATTTTTAAACCCAGAAAATAAACAACTTATGGAATTTGAAATTAGAACATTTGGACAAGAATTCATCCAAGAAGAAAACAAATATACTTTTAAATATTATATTTGTGCTCCAGATAGTAATAATCCTGCTTCATATTTTGATTTACAACTTACAATTAGTGAATAACAAAAATCTAGAGAGCTATTCTCTAGATTTTTTCTTAGACTCAATTTAGAACAAAATGTAACACTGCTCAAATACCAGTTCCAAGCAATCCAGCTCATATTAAACCAGCAATTACACTGATTCATATAATAATTTTCTTTTTATTTAAATTAGAAACAGTAATTAATTTAACTTTTTTCTTTAGTTTTTCTAAGTTACCGTCTTTTTTAGCAGGAGTAATTTGGTATTTTTTATTCTTACCATATAGTCTTACTGAAGCATCAGAAAGAACCTTGTTTAATTCTGCTATTTTCTCAGCAGTATATAACGAAACTAGCTTGTGGTAGCCTTTAATCATTCCATAAGCAATTCCATCAAGTTGTTTTCTTAGTTTATTAATTTCATCTTTTTTATTTACGACATTATATTTTTTATAGAACTTTTGAACAAATTCATTTTGAATAATTATGCAAGACATAAATTTATCAATTGAAATTTCATCTTTAATTGTTTCAATATAATCTTTAAAGCCTACAGCATAGTGTTTAAATAAATCTGAGATATTTTTAATACTATCAATATTTTTACTAATTAAAGGACATAATATATTACTAATTTTGAATCAGTTGTTTTGGTACTTAATAATATCTTGAATAAAATCTCAATTATTATGATCAAAATTTTTAATTCAGTATTCAATATATTGAGTCTTTAATTCACCATTTAATAAAATAATAGTATCATCTTGAGCTTGTTTTCTAGAAGCAAGATCTCCATTATTCCCAAATTCCTCTAGATAATTAAATAATTTGATCGGACTTAATTCAGTTGATTTAAAGAATTCAATTTCAATATCATCTACATTAAAGTATTTAGAATCATTAATAATATCTTTTACTTGACTATATTGGAATTTTTCATATAAATCTTTAGTTCGATTATTAAATACATCTACAGCTTGTGGATAGGTGTTTTCATAATCATTTAGGTATTTTCGTTTTAATTCTTCATCGAATTCTTGATATGTTTTCAAAGCGTTGATATGAAACTTATAATTCTCATTTCCGGGTAGCATATTATTTTGCAATATATGAATTGTTGCAATAAATAATCATTCTCTAGCTTTTAAAATATGATAAGTTGAATTGTATTTCTTACAATTATTATAATAATCTTCGAATGCTCAGTAGTCATAATATCTAATTGGTGCTTGCATTTTTTCTTCACATATAGCTTCAAAAGATTTTAACTTTAATAATTTAATGTATTTAATAACATCTGGCGTACTATAATACTCATCCATAAAATTTGCATTCCTAATAAGAGTCATATAGTCTTTTTTAATAAATCATTCATTAAATTCATGTATACTTCTCAATTGTTTTCTAAGACAAAATGAATATCATAATAAGTTATTACTTTTGTGTTTAATATTGCTTTCTACTTTTTGCATTTTTTCTTGTATTCTATCATAACAAGCATTCATTGCCTCTTGACATTGATTTTTATAGAAACTAGCTGTGTTTGAAAAATTGCTTGCAACTGTATATACATCATATTGATTAGGTATACTTAAATTGTTAAATGTTCTTTCAATGTCTTCTGCTTTACTATCAAATGAAGATATTTTATTTTCAATTTTTGAAATATTACTTTTAAGAGATTTAAAATCAGATTTAGAAGCCATAACTATTTATTCCCTTTCTTAATATGTTTATAAACATAGAAATTTTTACTTGGTTTTTTAAGTGCTTTAGAAATTAATTTTACTGATTGTTCAAATGTGAAAATTTCTTTATCATAGGTGTTTACAAATTCATTAAAGTATTTTGATTCTTTTAATATATTAATTCATTGTTTCTGTGAAATATTATTTATTTTTAATAGTTCATTAAGCTGTTGCAATCAATATTTATCTAAGCGAACATAATCTTTGTAAGAATCATCAAAGCTTTTATTTATATTGATTTTATTCATACCGCTAAAAAGCACTAGTAATAAGAATTCAATATTTTTATCAGAACCTTTATTTTTAGAAATAATGTATCATAATGCACTATTAAAGGAATTAATATTTTTGGTAGCAAGACCATTAGATAATTTAATAAATAAAGCATTTTCAATAATTGCATTTTTATCCAAATTATTCCCAGTTACAGAAATAGCACTATTAATCTCTTCTAAAGTAAAACCATATTTTGAATTACGTTTTAAAAATAATTCTTTTATATCATCATTATCTAATGGTGTATTTTTAGAAATAATTATTTTCTTTTGTTCTTTATTTTGATTTACATAAGGAACAATATTTGGGTTATTTTCATCACCAGTTTTATAACCGAAAATGACTTTTTTACCATCAAGTATTTTTCTATTCGATAAAAACGAATTAATAAATTTTTCTGAGTATTCAAAAGCGATAATACAGTCTTCTTTTAGATGTTCGAATGATTTTCGAGTAAATGTATCAATTGCTCTTGAAATAATTATTAATTCTAAATTTGGGCAATTTTTGAATGCATTTGGGCTTATTTTTGAAACATTACTTAATCTTAATTTAGTTATATCTGGATAAATAAAATCAGAATCTTCTAATGTTGTTACAAAATTTTCGGTTTCAAATAATCCATTTCCTTTATCAATTAATTCTTCTTTCTTCTTATATTCATGATAATAAGTTCGACCACTTATAAAATCTTCTTCCAATAAATCCGTTTCTGCATCTACATCATCATCTCAATCTTCATTAATTTCTCCATCGCCTGAATCTTCGCTTATTTCTTCAACCGGATTTTCATCTATTTCTTTTTGACCCTCTTCAGAAGCTTCTGATAATTCAATATTTATTTCATCTTCATCATCGTTGTCATCGTCATCAACTATTATTTGTATTTCTTCTTGTTCTTTTTTAGGTGGTATAACAGTTGTTTCATATAAATTTACATCTTCAATATCTTCTCTAACTTCACCATCGACCAATCATGCTCACCTATCATTTTCTCTATCTTTAATTAAGATTCTTTCAGGTTCTTTTAATTTTGGATCTTCTGGAAACTTAGTTTCATACATAGGAAATTGTTTCTCTAACTCCATATCTTCTAAGCAAATTTCCTGAAAACTCATTGAATAATTAACTTCTAATGTAGGTAATTCTCTTTTTATTAATTTATCAATCTCATTTGATAAATTTGAAAATTGATTTGACATTTCTATATTTTTGTTGTTGAAATTTCTAATATCAGCTCATGTTCTATAATTGCTGTTCTTCATTTCATTCTTAATAGAATCGATATTTTGTTTAGTTTTATTTGAATATGATTCAAGCTTACTATTATATTGAGAGAAATTAGTATATTTATGTTTTTTGCAAATAGATTCAACATCAAAACAACTACTTTCTATGTCTGAAATTAAATTTTCAATTTCCTTTATTTCATATTCTGTTAATTCAGCCATAATTATAATTCTCCTTTAATTATGAAAAGTGCTTCAGCTCTTTTATCAAATTCTTTTCTATACTGTTTTTTAGTTTTGCTAATTTCATTAAAAGAATTAGCTTGGAATAAATCTAATTTTTGATTAAAATCAGCTTCGTAAGAAGCAATTTCTTTCTTTATATCATCAGCAAGATTTTCCATTGATCTGTCAAATTTAGATTCTAAATCCTTGACTTCTGACTTTAATGTTGAATTAATTTTTTGATATTTATTTTCTAATTCCTTAATAATTCTTTCATTCTTAGAAATAATATTTTCTGACTCTTTAGTAAGAGTTTTCACTTTAGACTTTAAATTTTGATATTGTGAATCAAACATCTTTTCCTCCTTAAAATTTATTATTAAATGAAGAAAGTAGACAAATAACTTTGTCTACTTATCCATATAATACTCGTCCACCTTTCAGTATGGTACTTTTGGTTTTTGATTTTTTTGTAATTTGTATTTTATGTATGAATGACATTTATCACAGTGATGTTCTCTGCAGTTAGGTGCATAGTGACTATTTGATCTTGAACTTGAGTCTTTTTTACCGCCCATAATTAATAATATTGCAACTACTAAACCAATAACAACTAAAATAGGCAACAATATAATTCATAACACTTCACGATTAGAGCTTCTAAAAATGTAAGCTACTATTAGAGAGAAATATGAGACTCAAAATGATATAGAAACTTCAAAACTAAAACTACTTCAAAATAAGAACAATGCATCAACTAATGTGATTTTACCATTATTTATTGCTTTACTATTCATATCTCAGCTAAGTATTGGAGCATATAAAATAAAAGATATCGAAATTAATGCTGATGCCGTAGAAATAAATATAACTCATTTTTTATCAATGTTACCAAATTTAAAATATAATGATGCAAAAATAATTGTTGAAATTATACCTATTAAAACCATAAATAAGCAAATTAAAGTTCCATAATTATCAATATTATGATATTCACCAGTATTATTTATGATATTAACATTATATCCTAGTGCTACAAATCATGACACAAGTGATATACCTGCAAATATTAGAGAAATAATATTAGCAACAAATTGATATTTACTAAATTGCTGTTTCTTTCCAATTTTAAAAATTTTTTCAAACATTGTTTACCAATTAAACCTTTCATTTAATTCTTCGATAATATTTTCTTTTCTATTTTTATAGAATTCTTCAAAATCTTTTAAATCTCATTTATCTCATTCTTTTTTATTTCCATCCTCATCTATAAAATAAGCATAATCAATTTTGTTATTTGGATTATTAGCAAGTCATTCGGCCGGCATCAAATCATTTTTTTCTTTGTTATCTGAATCGCTTAATAGTTGAAGATTTGGGATTGTATCTTTTAGTCTTTTTCAAGAATCACAGTATTCTTTATTATACTTATCAATTTCTTCCTTACTAAGACCTTCTTTTTGTAATTGTTCAGTAAATTTTGTCTTATTAAAAACTCTTGTAGGAAAAATATGATCTTGGTTTTCTACTAGTGTTCCAGTATCTTTAACGTTTTTGTATGCTTCTAAATTAGAAAGAATAATAATACTGATATTGTTGCTTTTTCTTGTGTTATTTAAAATGTTTTCTATATTCTCTGCAGTTAGTTTAAATTTATCACCTGCATGGAACGAAATTGTATCTGTATTAAATCTTTTAGCTTCAAATTTAGTAGATGAATTTTTATTGCTAAATCAATTATCGATTTCACTTCTCATTTGTGCTAGAACAGTGTAACCACCATTACTAAATGCTCTTTTAAGAAAAGCTACAAATAAAAACTTTTGAACTTCATTTTTAAATTCATCATTGTTATATCAATCATGACCATGTTTTTCATCCTTGAAAATATAATACATTATAGGCAATAATGCATAATCTGACGGTATCTTAATATTACGATAAAAGTTATTTAGTAACTTGCTCATAACCTTCAAACTGATTGATATTCGATCTCAATGTTTTTGGATGTTTTCGATTGTTTCTTTAGTCTCTTTTTTATTTTCTATTATTTTATCAGCTCTAATAACACCATTTCCAGACGCGACTAAATATACAGCTGTACGAATTATGAATCCACGATCATATTTATTTTTCGTTCCAGCTTTATTGTTAAATTTTTGAACAGCACCATCAATTATTTCTTTTCCACCTTTTCATTCTGAAACTAATTTGGAATATATTAATTCTCATGAATCTAATGGTGTTCCACCGTTATTTAATCTAACAAAAATATCAACTACATTATCAAACTTTTTATCTTCAGGAATGATCATTTTATTAATAATACCTTTTGTTGTGTATAACTTTTGAAGTCTTTCTAATCTGTTTTTACCAGTATTATCAATGTTGTGATCTTCAACATATTTTTCTATTCAATCCTTTGAAGAAATCTCGCTATCTAGTGATTCAACTCTGAAGTACTCTTCTGGTTTTATGTTTTTACCTGATTTAAACATGAATAATGGATTATTTGATTCATTTTCGTCTTTTAAAGACATATATAAATAACTTCTGTTCTCATTTTCATCACCTTCTTTAGAATTTTTAGATTCTTTAACTCAAAATCCTTTAAAAGCAATATATAAAGATGTTAATCTTTGTTGACCATCAAAAATTATTTCTCTCTTTTTATTTAAATCTTCATTAAGAATAATATGTTTTGAATTTATTTGTTCAGGTTTAGATTCATAAAAATTAGGATTAATTTCGTATAAATCACATGCATTAGCATTTTCTACAGTTAATTTGCCTTTATATGTGTTAATATCTATGTTTCAACTTAACACAGGTGGACAAGGAAATTCATTATATAATGAATCTATAAAAATTGCAATGTCATTTTTGCTTCAAACAAATCTTCTTTGAATATGTGGAATTAATGTTTCTTTGTGGTTAATAGATGAAATCCAATCTTGAATTGATTTTGTTTCATTTACTTGCATAATTTTTTGGCTCTTATTTTTCAAGCCCCTCCTATAAAAAACTTTACAAAAAAAAAAAAAAAAAAGCAAGTAAATGGAACAAAATTTCCACATTTGGAGCAAAAGTAAAATAAGTAAACAAAAAGCACATCAATAGATGTGCGAATTAAGTTGTTTTTATAAAGATTCTAGATAAATTTGAAGTCCTTTTTTAACACCGTCAATAAAGTCTTGAATTTCTATTCTGTATAACGGAATTCTTTCTAATTCAAATCATTCTTCATTAAATGTTTGTTTACCATCTTTGATGCTTAGATTAAAATTAGCTGAATTGAAACGTAAGAATAGTACATAATAATTTATATATCTAATATCATGTCTTCCACTACCTAGCATATATAATAGAATAAAAGTATTATAAATTCTAAATAATCCTTTAGTATAACTATTTAAATTAGGACCATAAAACATATGTTCCTTATCAACTTCTTCATCTAAATATTCTCAATAAGCATAGAATTCTTCTCTTTGCTCTTTTTTCATTCGATAAAATTTGTCAATAATGGTAGCAAGCTTGTCATTTATTCCTCAGATGATGTTTTCTAAATTACCATCTCTGAGGTATTTTTCAAAATCTTTAAAATATTTATCATCAATTTCACTTGTATCAATAGTAGACTTATTTGAAATAAGTTCTTGCTTACTTTTTAACATAGGTGCAAACATAACTGTTCTAAATAGTGATTTTGCAAGCTTTTGAAATACTTCTTTTTTAGGTGATTTCATCCGAGAAAAAGTCAATAGTTTTTCAATTACTTCATCTGCTAATGGAATAAATACATTGTATGTTCCTACAAGATATTGGTCATCACTTTTTTTATTAGTAATATTTTTTGAAATAACTTTATACATTTTTTTCTCCTAGCACAATTTCAATTCCTTCAGCAAAATATTTTCTATATTTAGAATTAATACCATTATTTTCTCATCTAACTCCGCTTTTTTGGTTTAACTTATTAATAGTAACATTCTTGTTGTAATTGAAGATAAAATCCATGATGTTATCTAAGTTTTCAACATCTGAATCATTGTGGCGTGCCCCTCCGATATAGATTAAATACATAATGAATTTTATTAAAGTTGAATGGAAATCAGACACAGTAGAAAGGTAAAAACTGTATTTATTTCTTATCAAATTACTTGTTCAAACCACAAATCGATTATTGAATAAGATGAAACTTAAACCTTCTAATTCCTCTGTTCTAGCAACAATACTTTTTCAGAAATTATCTCTGAATTTACGATACTCCATCATACCTTTGACACCAAAATATAGTTCTACATATTTATTTATATCCCTAACATGATCTAATTCTTCTATTTCATGAGGCAATATAAAAACATTACCTAATCCCATTTTGTAAAATTCGCTAATACTAAACTTTTCAAAGCATTCTTTTTTAACACTATCTTTTAGATATCCATAAGGATTAAAGTTTACATATATTTCATGGAAGAATTCATAAGCATGCGATTCTGTAGTAGTGATATGATCATGAGAGTCCATCATTTCCTTTTCAAACTTATCAACTTCTGCTTGCCGTTGTCTTATCCCTTCTTCATTAGAATCTGCAAGTTTTGCAAATGTAGTTAAAATTCCCATTACAATTTCTTTATTAACTTCTTGATACATTTCTTCTGGTAAAGGGAAATTAGAAATTTTATTTAAAATATCTTCAAATATCGGACATTGCTTTTTAACTGAATTAAGTGTTCCGATTTTAAGCTCTTTACTTTTTCCACCTTCACCATTAACTTGAATGATAACTTGTTCATTGTTTTTAGCTTGTGGGTTTTTTCATATAAATGTTTTTTTCATAATGTAATAATTATAAATTAATTCTGACAAAATTCATAAAAGCACTTAAAAATAGATATAAAAATACACACTTTTAATGTGTATTATTCTTTTTCAACTGAGTTTAAATAAATTTTAAGCCCTTGTGAGATATATTTTTTCATTTTTTCAACAGAGAACTTATGGTATTGAACTCTACTAAATTGGAATCAATTTTCTTTTTTTATCTCTCCATCTTGTTTAGTTATATTTACTGAAGCATTATTAAATACTTCATACATCACAAAAGGAGATAGATCTAAACATAATTGTTCATTTTTACCTAGTAGGTATAGATAAATAAATGTGTTAAAGATTTCATATAACTCTCTAGTATCACTTGTTAAGCTAGCTGGATGAGAACAATCATCTCCTTCGATTTGAGCTTGGTATTCCACTATATTATTTCTAAAAGCAGAGTAGGCTTCATCACTTTGTATATCATCAATAATTAAATTAACTAATTGGACATTTAAATCTCTAATAGATGTAAACAGTCCTGAATCATCAACAAATTTATTATATTGTTCAAAGTAAATTGGATCAATATTTGAAATATCTACTAATGCTTTATGTTCTAATAATTCATCTCTAGTTTTTAAAACAGGAATATACATAATTGAGCGTAGGAATACTTGAGTTAATTTTTGAAAAGCTTCTTTTTGCGGTTGCTTTAACTTAGGAAAAATGAAAATTTCTTTGATTACTTGATTAGTAAATTCAATAAATTCATTATATGTTCCAATAACAGTGTTTTGATAGTTTGCTTTATTCTGTATCGTCTTGTACATATACACCTTCTTTATCTATCATTTCAAGTCCTTTGTCAAAATATTCTTTATATTTCTTTAATATTCCTTTGTCTTTTCAAGGCACTATTATTATAGGGCTAGAAGTAGTTTTAAATCTTTGCACATTAGCATTATAACTAAAGATAAAATCAATTATTTTACTATAATCCGCAGATTGTTTATCGTCTGATAAAACTGCACCATATCAAATAACAAACATCATTATCTGCATGATTTTTGCATGATAAGCACCAGCAGTTTTAAAATAGAAATAATATTTATTTAAATATACGTTTTCTAAAAACTCTTCAATTAAATATTCTTGTCTAGATCATAATTCAACAATATCATCAGGGACTTTTTTTTGTAAACTGTCATAAAGATCTAAAACAGAATTATAAGTATTGATATTGGAATCTTTTATATAGTCTTCAGCATATTTTTCAATAGCCTCTGGTGTAGGTAATTCAATTGAATGTTGCACATAAAATAAATTACCTAAGGCATTTTGATAAAATTCTGAGACACATAAAAATTCATAACATTGTTTCTTAGCTTTAGGTTTAATATTTGAAAATAAATCTAGCTTGTTAAATAGCGCTACAAATAATTGGTCTACTAGTGAAGTAGTCATGATTTCATAATCATGTGTGTACAAAGCCTCTTGGTATGCTTCTTCTTCCATTTCATCAAGACCAGCTAATTCTTTATAAAGTCCCATATTAATTGAAGCTAGTAGCCCATTTAACCATTCTTTATCAATATACGGAATCATTTTATCGTCGATTTGTCATCTTCCTTCAGTGATGATAAATTCAAAATTAGGATACAATAGTCTTAAGTCAGCTAAAGTTCCCATGTTAATTTCTTTACATTGAACAAATCCACAAATCATAAAGATAACATCTTCATCGTCTTTAGCTTGTGGGTTTATTCAAATAATTTTCTTCTTTGGAATTCTTACTTCATTCATATTAATATTATAAAATAATAAAAACAAAAATGTGCTGTCAAAGCACATTTTCTCTTAATTATTTATTTTCAGCTTGATAACGTTTAACTTCCGCAACACAATCATCAATAACTTTTTCAACTAAATCCATTGAATCTATCATAGCTCCTGAGGCTCTTTCGTGACCTCCACCACCTCATTTAAGGGCTACATTTCTAACAATAGGTCCATTAGATCTGAATTCAACTCTAACACGTCCGTCTTCCTCTTCAGTAAATTGAACTCAGAATGGGAATCCATCAATATTAGCAATTGCATTAACTCTAACAGATTGTTGTGGAGTTTTTCCAAACGCTGCAGTTGATTTTAAATCATTTTGAATATAAGCTACACCATCACGTGTTTTAAGTGTAGACATTAATCATGAATTGTATTTTAAATCATCAAGTGTAACTTTAGCTAAATTTTGGTGGATAAAATCTGCTCTAAGTCCAGCTTGGTAAAGTTTTGAAGCTAAATATAAAGTTCTAGCTGATGTTTTATCAAAAAGGAATCTTCCTGAGTCAGTGTTAATTCCTAAATATAAGAAATCAGCTGCTTTAGCTGTAATTTTTCATTCATTAGTTACTGCGATATTTGTAATCATTTCATCAGCAGCAATATAAGAAGAATCTACTCATCTAATGCAATCTTCACCTAAATCATCATCATTAGGGTGGTGATCAATTCTAATTACTTGTTTAAATAAGTTTTTATCAAGTACTTCTCTGCATTCGATTCTTTCTTTAAAGTTAGCATCTACCACTACCCCAAGAGAGTTAGCAAGTATTTCATCTGAAGGAATTTCATCCATTTTAATATCTAAGAATTCAAATGAACCTTTTGCATCTCCGATTGCATAAACTTTTTTATTAGGAAAGTTAGTTTGAATTAATTCTTTAAGTCCAAATTGTGAACCTAAACAATCTCCATCAGGTCTAATGTGGTGGAAAATAACGATTGAATCATATTTATATAATTCTTTTGTAACAAGTTCTAAACTACCAATAACCATTATTTAGCCTCTCATTCAACAATAGCTTGATTTAATGCTTTTAATACCGCAGGAACTTGATCTCAAGAATCAAGTGTAATACCAGCAGCATTATCATGTCCTCCACCATTAAATTGGTTAGCAACTTTGTTTACAAGTGGTCCATTACTTCTTAATCTTCCACGTACTTTACCATCTTCGAGTTGGATAAATAAAGCTCAACATGAATTATCTTCAATATTTCCAAGTTCATTTACATATTGTGCTGCTTCAAAAGAATCCATATCATATTCTTTTAATGTATCAGCATCAATTTCATAATAAAGAACTCTTCCTTCTTTTTTGAATTCTGAAAGAATTTTTCCAACGAATTTAATTGATTTAAATGTACGTTGTGAAAGTTCTCTTAAAATGTTAGCTGGATGAAATCCTGTATCCATTAAGAAAGCAACTAAACGGTGTGTTCTCGCACTTGTATCAGGGAAAAGGAATCTTCCTGAGTCAGTGTTAATTCCAAGGTAAATATGAGATGCAGCTTTTTGAGTTACACTTCAGTTTGCATCATATGCAAGTTGTGCAACCATTTCAGCAGCAGCTACATAGTGTTCATCAATCCAGTTGTAATCGTAATTAATGTCAGCACCATTTGGGTGGTGATCAATTCTAAGTTTGGCTGTTGTTTTGTTTTCATATAAAAGTTGAGCACATTCGATTCTATCTCCACTAGAAGCATCTACTACAATACCTAGTGAGTTAGTAAAATCAATATCTTCAATGTTATCAAAGTGATATCCCATGAAATCAAATAAGTGTAAGTTATTTCCTGGTGTAAAGACTTTTTTATCTGGATAATTTGTTCTAATTAATTCAGCTAAACCAGCTTGAGAACCTAAACAGTCTCCATCAGGTCTAATGTGGTGAAAAATAACGATATTATCGTATTTTTCAATAGCTTCAATTGCTACTTTTGAGTTTCCTATAATCATATTAATTATTTCCTTTCTTTTGATTATCTTGATTATTATTTTGCTTTAAATACTCTTTAATTTTATCATTTATTTCATTTATAAATTCTGCTCCAGGTATGACTTTTTGAGTTTTATCTTCTGTTTCAATTCTTTCAAAAATATCTCAATTTTGCATTTCCTTTAGTTCTTCAGGTGATATTTCAGGATTTGTTTCTAATTGCTTAATAAATTGTCTAAAATTTCTACCTGCTTTACTTAAACTAGTAGTTAAATTAATATATTGAGTTGAAGTAAGTACTGAGGCAAATTGGAGTTTTTGGTAAAAACTAAATAAAATTTCTGCATAAACATCATAAAAGACTCATTTACTTGCTTGCAGTAATTTATCACTAAGTTGTAGAGCTAGAAGCGTTTTATCTATTCTTTGTAATCCACGAATTTGTTCTCAAATATATTGATCTTTATTTTCAATGCTCTGTAATGTATTTAATAAAGAAGTTTTTCCATTTTTAAGTAAATTATATAATTCAGAACAATTATTTGAATCCTTATCTAAATCACTTCCAAAGATTGCTATAGTTTGATTAAATTTAGTTCAAGATTCTTTTAAACTAGTGATAGTTTTATTAATATCTTCTGTATTAGAAACTAATTTAGATTTAATTAAATAATCATATATTGTTATATAGCCTCGAATTCATTGTTGTGATTCTTCATAGATATTTAGAATTCTATCATAATTAGTTTTAACAGAATTTTGTTCAGTTTTTTTAGTTATATCTCCTATAGTATTTGTCAGAGTGGATACAAGCGAATTTATATTCTTTGTTTCATTAGAAGAATCATTTGCATTAATATTAATAGTAAAATATATTAATATAATATCTAATTTTCTAGCATCATAAATTTGTGGTTCATTATTCAACTTTTCAACAAACTTTTTAGCTATTTCTTCTTTAGCTTTTAATGAAGCTACTAATTGAAAATAGTGATTAGCTGAATAATGCCCACCATCTTCGTCTGCAAAGTTATCAACATAAGCGAAATATTTTGATGCATTCTCCATAGCGGTTACTAAATATTTATATTGATAACTTCCATTTTGATAATCTGCCTTATATTGATCAAGCAATAAATTTCAATCTTTAATTGCTTGTTTATACTGTTGCTGTGGTGTACAAGCCATTGAAACCATAGGTAAAGCAGAACATACAATTATAGGTGAAATAAATAATAATTTTTTAAGTTTTTTAAACATATTTAAATTTTACTACATTCATATTTTAAAGTAGAAAAATATCCAGATTTCTCTGGATATAATTTAGACTAACAAATAACAATTTTAAGATTTAAAAATTATTTTGCCGGAGTTGTTTGACTTCCTGAATCAGCTGGTTGTGCAGCTGATGTAGGTTTGTATTGTCATGTAGATAATAATTGAATAGCTTTTTCATAATCAATTGAATATCCACCATCCATTAAATGACGAACTCATGTTCCGTAGCTTGCATTTCCTGCTACAAATACATAGCTTTCTGATTGAGTTTCTTGTTCTCATTTATTTGTTGTAGGATTAAAGTATACACCTTTTACTGAAGTATCTGTATTCACAAATAACTTACCATAATTTGTATCAGAAGATTTTAATGCATCAATAACACCTTGAGCAGTCATGAATTTTCCATCAACTTTACGTTTTGAAAAGTTATCGTTAAAGTCAGAAATATCATCACCAATTCTCATTACAGTTTTAAATTGTACAGAATTTTGACCAATAGGTAACTTGTTATTGTTTACATAATGCATTCTTTCTTCTTTAGAAACACTTATGTTTCTGTTATCAAAGTTATATTGTTGACCTGCTTCAGCTTTTGTTTCACCTTTCATTCATCAAATTCAATCAGGCATATATTTAGCATCTAGACCTAATTTTACAAGATTGTCTTTTGTTCCTTTTAGTTCTGATACTTGTTTTCTATTTGAGTTGAACATAACAACTCCGCCTTGGCTTCAAACGTATTTAATAAATTCAATTGCACCAGCAACTTCCTTAGCGGTAGCTGTGTTTACATATTTAGTTCAGTCTGAAGAACTGAATTCAGTTTGATTTGTTACAACTGATCAGTTTTGATATAAAAAGTTATTTAGAACAGTGTCATCAAGATCCATAAATACAACAGGAACAAATTCATCTCCAGTTGTTGCTTGAACAGCAACTTCAGCTCCAGAAGTATCTACTTTATTTGTAACAGCATTAGTTTGAGATTTCATTGCATCAAATGAAATTTTTGCTAATCTATAAGTTTGAACTCCTGTTACATATTTTTCTGATGAGAATGAATTCCACAAATCAGATGTAATTTCTTGAGTCATTCCTCTTTTTGCTAATAAGTCAGTAGCTTGTTTTTGCGCAGCCTCTAAAGCTGTTTTTGTTGCAGCTAAATCTTCATTAGCTTTATCTAATTTCTTTTGTAAATCTACATTATCGTTTGTAGATTTGTCTGAACAAGATACAGCTGTTATAGGTAAAATAGTAGCACCAATAGTTGCACTTGCAATGATTAATTAAAAGATTGGCTTTCTACTTAATGTGTAATTTCATAAAATGTGAAAATTCTTTTTAAATTTTATCAAGTTTTTAAAAAATGGGTATGTTAAAATACACGACAGGGTCGTTTCGGCTTATTTTTTCGAGCCAATTTTTTAAATTTTTGTGTAATTTTTAAATAATTCAAATGGTGAAATTCTAACTGGATATTGACTATTTTCAAAGTAATAATTTCGTTTATCTTTATTAATTGAATCAATTAATTCAAATATGAAATTTTCACAAATAAACTGTGGTTCATAACCTTTTGGAATAATCTTTCTAATCTCTTTATGTGCGTTTTCTAAACTTCCTTTTTGTCATGAAGAATAAGGGTCACATACATAAAATTCTTTTATGGATTTTACTTTATGAAGTTCAGAATTTTCTAAACCATTGTCCATTGTTAAAGTTAGAATTTTCAAGCTATATTTGCATATCAGCTTTTCAAGCGCTGAATCTGACGGAGACTGCATCTCTTTTAGAATACATCGCAAATAACATTCTAGTTTTTCTTTCTAGCAATGTAACTAAGCAATATTTACTTGTCTTTTTGAACTGAACAGTATCTATTTCATAGTGTCCAAATTCTTCTCTTATATTTATTTTTTCTGAACGCTCGTGAACACTTTTTGCAAATTTTAATTTAGATTTAATTTTTGCTTTTTTAGGTTTCTTTAGTCTGCTTTTTGCAATTCCATACTTTCTTTTTAAAGTAAGTATTTTATATTCAAAATCAACATAATATCTGTCGATATATTCATAAAAGCCCTGTACGGTAGGAATAAAAACATTTTGTAGATTATTTTCTTTTACATAATCCTCAAACTTATCTAATATTTTTTGCAACGAAGTTTTTCTATAATAAACAAGTTGTTCGCTTGTTAGTCTTTTCTTTTCGGCTGTTGTTAAACTTCTATATTCTTTATGTTTGGAAATTCAATCTTGCGTAAATTCGTGTAATGGTTTTCATTTTTCTAATGATGTTATTCTTTTTCCATCCAAGGTATTTTCTCTTGTATAGATTTTTGATTTGGTTCATTCGTTTATTGAAAGGTACGAAAAAGCACCAACATGTCTTTTGCAAATTTTGCAGAATAATGATGTTTGGACTTTATACTCCTCAGATGCTTTTTCAATTTGTTCCCTAATGGTTTTAATATCACAAGACATTTGTCTTGAAATCTCTAAAAGACTTCATTCATCTTTTAATTTATTGAACAAATCTTTCATTTTTTCTATTGTAAATTCTCTAGGTGAATACTGTTTGATATTTTGAATTTTAGTATTTAACATCTTAAGTTTTGATTTATCTAAATACGGTCTTAAGACGTAATGACTATAACGAGTTGTAAATTCAGTTGAGTATTTTGAATTTCTAGATTTAGCTCTAAATTTCAAACAAATTAAATTATTTTGGTAATGTTTTGCGTTTGATAGCATATAATAATAGTGCCTCCTTTAGTATTTTTGAATTTACACACTTATTTTACATTAAGGAGACGAAAAAACATCGGAATCTTACTAATTAGTAGGAAACCGATGTTTTAATTTTGCAAAAATGTGGAAATGCTCTCATTTTTTCCACATTTTAAACTAGGACACTTTATTTAGACTGTAAAAGTTATGATAAAAGAGCAAATTGTTTTGAATAAATCATTAATGGAAAGATTATTCAATTGTATTCTCACTATAGAAAGAAATAAATTTCCTTATGAAAAATTCATAAATTTATTTGAAATAGCCACAAATATTCAACTACCAAAAAATCAATTAATGGAAATTATTGAATTTATAAAACATTATAATTTACATAATATGAATAAAGAAGTAGTTTACAAATTATCAAAAGATAAACGTGGAAGAAAAAGAAAAAATACAAAAGTTAATTGAAACAAGATTTCAAAAGACGATATGGTTACAATACTAGAAATTTGACAAAAATATGGAGAAATTGTCAAAGATATTCCTGAAGAAGATTTGAACAAAATCAAAAATATTAAATCAAGTAAAGCTGAAATAGCTAAATCTTTTAACATGTCTAGAAGCACTTTATTTAATTTATTAAGCCAAAAAACTTCTAAAAATTCAGATAAAGAAATTGAATATGAAAATGAAATTAAAGAAGTGTTTTACAAGCACAAAAGAAATTTTGGAAGAGCTAGAATTTCTGCTGTATTAGAAAAAGAATACGGTATTAAGATTTCTTCTAGAACAATAGGAAGAAGAATGAAACAAATAGGCCTTAAATGTAGAGTTAGACAAAAACAAAAAGAAAGAGAAATTAAAAATACTTCTGCACAATGTGACAACATAGTTAAAAGAGATTATAACGATAAAGAAAATAGAAATATTGTAGCAACAGATGTTACATACCTAAAAGTTCCTTACGATTTAAAATATGTATTAAATCACTTATTTTTATCAGTCGCAATAAATCATAAAACAAAAAGAGTGTTAAATTATAATGTCTCAACCAGAAATGATACTGAACTTGTTATTTCGCATATAAAAGAATTAGAATTTGATTCACCATGAATAATTCACTCAGATCACGGTTATCAATACACTTCAAAAGAGTATATTGAATTAATTAATTCTAAAAACGGGACTATATCGATGAGTAGAGTAGGCAATTCTCTAGACAATAGAGAAGCAGAATATTTCTTCTCGATTTTAAAATCTGAATGTTTAAATTTTGTTAATTACAACACAACTTCATATGATGAATTATTAGTAATTATCAAAGATTTTATTGAATATTATAATTCGGAAAGAATTCAATCTAATTTAGGATGATTAACTCCTAATCAATTTTATGCTTTAAATTCTTAATCAAAAAAATAGACAATTTATAAGGAGGGGAGTCCAAATAAGTTGTCCATGTATAATTTTTCCAAATTTGCTCTTATATTATTTTAAATTTTAATTTACATATTATTTTTTATTATTTTAATTTCTTTATAATTCATAACAATTAGTGTTATATAAAAATGTAATACATATATACTAATTATTGTTATTCACACAGTAAAACATATAGTTGAGCCTACTGTTTTTCTAAAGTCGATACCTGTAAATGTAGCAGTTAATATAATTGAAGCTAAATTTAGAAATAAAATTGATATTAATCATCACATTAATGATCTATAGTTTGGAGTAAATTTTAATTTATTAATATAAAAAATTGGGAACATAGAATTTATAATGCTATTCTTACTTTTAATTAATAAAGCAAAACAGAAAATATAATTAATGAGTAATATAACAATAATTAATATATAATCTCTTAAAAAATACAAATTATCTAAACCATGTGATTTTTTTGGGCATTCTGATATAAATTTTCCATGTGTAAAAAATGTTAAGAATATAGGTAAAATAATAACAATATTAATAAATATCAAAATAGTGATACAGTTGATAAATAACTTATTATTCTTTTCATTATTCCTCCTCTTTTGCATTTGGCTTCATATTTTCTCTAATATAATATTACTATTTTTTATATTTATATTCACAAAAATAGAGACTATAAATAATTTTGTGTAAATTTATTTTGCAATGAAAAAAAGTTATCTTAACTTTGTTGGATAAATTATATTATAAATTTCAAATTTTTGAAACCTGGGTGTGTTCTTAGCATACCCTTTTTATTGTAATTTTCAAATATAGTTACTAAGAATTTTTCTAAACTTGTTATTGAATTAAATTGTCTTTTGTTTTTCATTGATGACTTTATTTCTGAATTTAGACTCTCAATAATATTTGTAGTGTAAATCGTTCTTCTGATTGAAAGTCGAAAATCAAAAAATGAGAATAAATCATCTTCAATATTTATCAATGCTTGTGTTACTCTAGGATATTTAGATTCTCATTTTTCTAAAAAGAATTGATATTCCTTAATTGCTTCTTCCTTCTTGATTTGGGAATAAATCATTTTTAAGTCATTTGCTATTTCAAATTTATCTCTGTTGTGCACTTTTGCAAATACATTTCTTTGTATATGAACTCAACATCTTTGATATTTAGAATTAGGAAAGTTATTGTGAACAGTATCTTTTAATCCTTGAAGTCCATCTGTGACAAATATCCCTACCTCTTGAACTCCACGGTTTTTTAAGTCTTGTAAAATTTCGTCTCAAATAATTGTGTTTTCAGTTGGATTTATTGCAAATCCTAAAACTTCTTTATGCCCTTCTTCATCAATTCCTAAAGCAATGTATATAGCTTCTTTTGAATAAGTTTCTCTTTTAATAGGAAAATATGTTGCATCAAGAAAAACAGCAATGTATTTTGATTGCAGTTTTCTGCTCTTAAACTTTTCAATATTCACAATTAGATTATCAGTAATATTAGAAATTGATTGTTTTGATAATTGAGCTCCATAAACGTTTTTAACTATCTTACTGATGAATTCGTAATTAATTCCTTCTGCAAACATTTCAGTAACTAAATCCTTAATAATTGACTGTGTTCTTTGATATTTATCAAAAATTACATTTTGAAATTGATTCAGTCTATCTCTAGCTATTGAGAATTTCATTTTTCCATACTCTGTATTAATAGTTCTTTCATAATAACCATTTCTATAGTTAGAAACATTACTTCTTTCATATTTTTTATATTGTAAAAATTCAGTTAGAGAATCAGAAATTAATAATTCAATAATATTTTTTAACGAACTGCGAATATGTTCGTTTATTTTTTTCCATAATATCTTCAAAATTATTACCATCTTTAACAGAAAAATTTGGTAGTAGTCCAAAGTTTGTGTAATCACATCGGACTATAATTGAATAAATTATATATAATAATACTGAACTTAACTTAGAAAATTATTCTTTTCCTTGTTCAAGTTCGAGTTATTTTGAAGCTTGCAACAATAGCCAACATTTTGATGGAGTTAGGACTATGATGCGAGCTTTTTTCTTTGACATATTTTCTTAATGCTGAGTGGAAATTTTCGCAAATATTGTTTGTGTAAATATATCTCCTGATTCCTATTGGAAAATCATAAAATGTGAATATCTCGTCAAGTGAGTTTTCAATAATTGCAACAGCTTTTCTGTATTTATCTTTATATTTGTTTTTAAATTCCAAAAATCTTTTATAACCTTCATCTTTGTTTTTACCTTTAAATATTAGTTTTAGTAGTTGTGATACTTCATACCTTTTAGATTGTGGTATTGTAATAAGCGCATTAGTCATTTTATGAAATGCACATTTTTGAATTTTAGATGAAGGAAAAACTGAATTAATAACATTATTAATTCCACTAAAATCATCGCAAACAACAACTTGAGGATCATTAATTCCTCTCTTTTTAATTCTGATAAGAATTTTGTTCAATTTTCTGTACTTTCTACACCTGAGGTTTCTATTGATAAAACTTGTTTTTTACCTTCTTTATCTATAGCTATAGCGGTGTATAAGGCTATTTTTGAGCTCTGTTTGACAAAATCCCTTGGATTCTCAACATTTTCTAAAGAATTTAAATATTCACCAGTGAATGGGTTATATCATTTAAAAACTTTATGATATGAAGCATCAATAAATAATGCATAAATATCATTATTTATGTCAAAACTATAAGCGTTGTCGTATTTGTTTTTAATAGTTTTTGAAACTCTCGCAATTATAGAATGTCCTATTCTAAAACCTAATAATTTCTCAACTAAATCTATGGTTTGTTCATATGATAAAAATTGTTGCAATAAATGTGCGATTAGAAATTCAAATTCTTCCTCACATCTTTTATATTTAGCTAATATTTGTGAACAAAAATTTGAAGCATTTCTTAATCTTGGGACATTTATTTGTAGTTTACCATTCAATGTGTATAAGGTTCTTTTAGAATATCCATTTCTATAAATTTTTCCTTCAACTAATTCATATTTATTCATTTCAGTAATATAAGCATCTACTTCATCTTTTAAATTCTCTTCAATTAACTTAGCAACATCTAAGTAATTAACATTAAGTAGAAATGATAATTCTCTCATATCAGCTCCTAATTTGTAAAATTCATTTCTTAATAATTTGTTTCTTTCCTCTAAAATCATAACAAAAATCACTCCTTTTAATATTTGGAGTGATTACACAACATTTGGTCTACTACCAAAAATTTTCTAATAATAAATTGTTTAAAGTTGTATTTAATTGTTTAAAATTATTCATAGATAAGTTATCTCCTTTTCGGTTCAATTAAATTTTAAGATAACTTATCTCTTTTTGTCATTTTTATAATTTTTTTTAATTTACACAAACTTTTTTACAGTCTCCAAAAATATTAAAAAAGCCAGCCTATATACAGCTGACTTTAGATATAAAAATATATTTAACGTTTTGATTTGTCGTAAGGGACTCCTGCTGCTGCAGGCCCAACATTTGTTTTTGATGTGAAAACCATAATTAATAATGTTACAACATATGGTATAGCTTTGATTAAGTCACCATATTTTCCTGCATTCATTAAATTTACACCATAGTATGATAATGACATTAATGAAGAGAATAAAATTGATACAAAGATAGAAATTGAAATTCTTCATCTAGATGTTATCATAATAGCTAATGCAAGATATCCGTAACCATTAACTTCTTTTGTTGTTGATAATGAATCAGGATTAACAACTGCATAAAATGATCCAGCAAGTCCTGCGATTCCTCCAGCTAATAAAATTGCCTCTCATTTAATTTTATTAACATTGATACCGGCAACATCAGCTGCTTGAGGGTTTTCTCCGATAGCTCTGAATCTTAAACCTCATTTAGTTTTTCTTAATGCAAATCATGCAGCAAAAATAGTAACTACTGATACAACTGTTTTGAATGATAATATATTACCATAATTACTAAATGAAGGGTTTAAAGCTAATTCATTTCTTCTAAGTTGAACAAATGTTCCTGAGTTTTGCAGTTTAGTTAATATTAATATTAATATAGATGCTATTCCAGCAGCAAAAACATTAATTGCAAAACCTGAAATTGTTTGTTCTGCCTTAAGTTTAATTGTTGCAAATCCAAATAATAATGAAAACACCATTGTTGCTAATACAGATAAAATTGTTAGAGGTATTTGTCAGTATGCGGACTTATATACTTCTGGAGAATTTGGAAAAATTACATCTGTTATTAATACTGAAAATGCTAAATACATTACAGCACCAAAAATCATAAAACCATTAATTGCAATGTTGACAATTCCTGCTCTTTCTGAAAAAATACCAGAAATTGTTCCAAGCATTAATAAGAAAAAGAAGAACACAAAATAAGTAATAATAGGAGTTATATCAGCCATATTAAATTTCCTCCCCTTCCTCATTCAACATTGGAATGTATTTTATTACAAAATTATGATATGGTGTTTTAAAGTGTTTTTCATGGAATTCGTTAAAAATTCTATTTTTAAGTGCTTTATACACTTGTAAACTATTTCTTTTTTCTGCTTTATGAATGTTTTTAATTTCAGAAACTTGATTTAGTCCTAATTTTTCTTTTTGTTTATAAAGATCAAATTTTAATTTTGATATTTCATCATAAATGCTCATTTTTTCTTGTGCATTCATTCCTTTTGTAGATAAAATAAGTTTTGAAACTTTTACATCATATTGTTTTGCAAAATATTTATATTCATTATTACGGACTTTAGCACATCTTTTAGCAATTTGAATTTGTTTTTTATAAGAAATATTTTTATAACTTCCATAAATAGAAAAGTAATCTTTTTCATATTTTGTAGTTAGTTTATTAATTTCGTCAAAATAAATATTAATTTTTTGTTTTTCATCAGATGTTAATTCTTTATTATTCAATGAATCTTTTATTAATTTTGCATTAGATTTTCTTAATTCAACAATTGAAGAATAGTAATTTTTATTAAGTTTTCTTAAATTGAGAATACCTTTTTTCTTCATTTCAGAATATCATGAATTAAATTCTTTTTTCTGAGAATTAATAAATTCTTTGTATTGACTAAATTCTTTTTCTAATTCTTGAATATTAGATGTAGAATTTTCTTTTTTCATTTCTTTTAGGGTCTTTTTATAAAATTCTTTTATTGATAAGTTGTTTTTGATATTTGATAAATTAATAATAGAATCAGCATTTTTTGAATTATTTTCCAATCATTCATTTGATAAGAATTTTTCTTTCTTTTCTCAAGTTTTTGTTTTATGTGATTTTTTTACTAATTTGTGGTATATTTTAAAGTTTTCTCAGTATTCTTTATTGAATCAAAGCACAGCTTGTTTTTTGATTCAATCAATAGGTCTAAATGAGTAAAACATTAATGATAGTGCGGCCATAAACACAATTAATCCAGTTATAATAGGACTAAAGTCACGAGAAATACCTCTTACTGCTTGGAAACTTGGTTGTGCAGAGTTAAGGAAGGCATATAGAATAGATGTAACAACTGTACCAATTGGGTTATTTAAAGCAATTAATGCGATAGCAATACAGTCAAAACCTATATTAAGTGGAGCTGCTGCTAAAGATATTTTCTTTTGTTGAATTACTAGATAGTAGAAACCAGCTATACCAGATAATGCTCCTGAGACAAACATAACTAATATAATCATTAATTTTTCATTAATACCTACATATTTAGCATTTGTTTTATTTAATCCAATCATTTTAATTTTGTAACCTAATGTTGTCTTTGAATAAATAAATCAAATTATTAACATTAATAATACAACAAAAGCAATACCAAAGTAAATGAAGTTATCAATAACTTGTTGAGATAATGTTATTACTCCTGTACCAAATGGTGGATTTAATCATTGTTTAATGAAGTTATCTGGAGTTCCTGTTGGGAATAATACATCATTTGTAGAAGTAAAAATTCAGATAGATAAAAATGTAATTATTCAGTTAATAAAAATTGTAGAAATAACTTCGTGAACATTGAAAAATGCTTTAAGCACACCTGAAAGTCCGCCAGCTAAACCACCAACAATAATTGAAAGGAAAAACATTCCGATTAGATATGATGATGAAATATCATCTCTAGGAACTCTTGCTCCAATCATTACAGCGAAAAATATTACACCTGGTAATAACATTTGTCCAGGGACACCAATGTTAAACAATCCTGATTTAAATCCGATAGCGACCGCTAAACCGGAAAAAGCAAAAATTATAAAGAATATTAATGTATTTTTATAAGTTACACTTGAAACAGAAAAGTTAAAAATATCTATAAAGAATGAGAAAAAATTAAAACTATCATCAGTCGATGTTCCCAATCCTATTAAGAAGTATAAAATGTTTGCTAAAAATAAACCGATAAAAACTGCTCATAATGATGAATAAAATTTTCTTCTGTTTGTTTTTTTATCTTCAAACATAAAATATTTTCTTGTTTTTTCTAAGGAAGTAACTACTTTTTTGCTAAATGTATTTGGTTGTTTATTGTTTTTAATAACATTATTTGTCATTTTCATTACCTCCTTTGTGAGCCATATAAAGTCCAATTTCTGTACGAGATAAGTTTTTAGCTTCTTTACATGCTACAATTTCACCTGTGTTTAAAACAGCAATCTTGTCAGCTAATGCTAAAACTTCATCTAATTCATAAGAAATTAATAATATAGCTTTACCATTTTCTTTTTCTTTAAGAATTCTTTCATGAATATTTTTAATAGCTCCAACATCTAGACCACGGGTTGGTTGAAGGATTAAAATAAAATCATGAGGGGAATTCATTTCACGTCCGACTATGAATTTTTGTTGGTTACCACCAGATAGTGAACGAGATTGTGAATAACCTTTTCTTGCACCACGAACATCGAATTTTTCAATAATATCCATGGTTTCATTTGTAATTTCTTTATTTTTGAAGATTCCGAGTTTATTATATTTTTTATCTCATAATCTTCTTAAAACTGTGTTTTCTTTGATTGTGTAATCAAGCGCTAACCCATGTTTATGTCTATCACTAGGAATAAAGCTAAGTCCTAATTCAGATATTTCTTTAACGCTAAGCTCATTAATTTTTACAAAGTTTTCATCGCTTTTCTTTCTTGATTTTCAAAGATTTAAAGCTAATATTAATGCAAAGATAAATGCAAAGCATGTTATAGCGCCACCAAGAACATATAAAATTGTTTTTTGAGATATATCATTCATAGGTGCTAAAAACATTACTATAGCAACATAAATAGAGAATAATATACCTAAAAATAATGATATATTTTTCATTCTTTTCTTTTTATAAACCTCAACTGATTTTTCTTTTATTAAGTCAGTTTTTTTCAATAAAATGTCACCAGATGTAGGTTTTAGCATACCACTTATTACATATTCTAAGTCATGTTGACCATTTCCCTCAACACCAGCTATAGCTACAATTTCACCTTTTTTAACATCTAAAGAAAGATTGCGTAAAGGTTTTTCACCATTTGTAGATACATTTCTTAAACTTAAAATAACTTCATTATCTGTGGTATCTGTATATTCATTTCTAGCTATTTCAACTTCACCGCCAACCATACGATTAGCCATTTCCTCAATGGAAACATCAGCAACTTTAAAGTTCCCTTTAACTTCACCATGTCTTAAAACTGTAGCATTATCGGCTACTTCTTTAATTTCGGCAAGTTTATGAGAAATAAATAAAATTGTTTTTCCTTGGCCTCTAAATAACTTGAATGTATTAAGAAGACCTTGGATTTCTTGATCAGTTAAAACTGCTGTAGGCTCATCAAAAATTAAAATTTCTGAATCACGGTAAAGCATTTTCATGATTTCAACTTTTTGTTGTGTAGCCACGGTTTCTTTACCAGTCATTCTATTTAAATCAAAATGTAAGTCAAACATTTCTTGAATTGTTTTAATTTTTTCAATAGCTGGTTTATAATCGATAACTTTTGAATATTTTTTGTTATCTTCAGAACCTAAAACTATGTTTTCTAGGTTTGTGTAAACATCAACAAGTTTGAAGTGTTGGTGAACCATCCCGATTCCTAATCTATTAGCATCGTTAGGTCCTGAAATTAACACTTCTTTATCATTAACCTTGATAATTCCTTCATCTGGTTCATAAAGACCAAATAAAATTGACATTAAAGTACTTTTACCAGCTCCGTTTTCACCGATAAGAGCATGTATAGTACCTTTCTCAACTGAAAAGGAAATATCTCTATTGGCTTTTATCGAACCAAAAGATTTAGAAATATTAATGAATTCAATAGCATTAACAGTTGTTTTCATTTTCCTCTTTTCTAAAATTTAAAAAAATAAGATACCTTATTTGAAGTAATTATACATTAATAATGTATATTTTCTATTCTCTTTTTCTGTAAAAATATACATGGACAACTTATTTGGACTCCCCTCCTTATAAATTGTCTATTTTTTTGATTAAGAATTTAAAGCATAAAATTGATTAGGAGTTAATCATCCTAAATTAGATTGAATTCTTTCCGAATTATAATATTCAATAAAATCTTTGATAATTACTAATAATTCATCATATGAAGTTGTGTTGTAATTAACAAAATTTAAACATTCAGATTTTAAAATCGAGAAGAAATATTCTGCTTCTCTATTGTCTAGAGAATTGCCTACTCTACTCATCGATATAGTCCCGTTTTTAGAATTAATTAATTCAATATACTCTTTTGAAGTGTATTGATAACCGTGATCTGAGTGAATTATTCATGGTGAATCAAATTCTAATTCTTTTATATGCGAAATAACAAGTTCAGTATCATTTCTGGTTGAGACATTATAATTTAACACTCTTTTTGTTTTATAATCTATTGCGACTGATAAAAATAAGTGATTTAATACATATTTTAAATCGTAAGGAACTTTTAGGTATGTAACATCTGTTGCTACAATATTTCTATTTTCTTTATCGTTATAATCTCTTTTAACTATGTTGTCACATTGTGCAGAAGTATTTTTAATTTCTCTTTCTTTTTGTTTTTGTCTAACTCTACATTTAAGGCCTATTTGTTTCATTCTTCTTCCTATTGTTCTAGAAGAAATCTTAATACCGTATTCTTTTTCTAATACAGCAGAAATTCTAGCTCTTCCAAAATTTCTTTTGTGCTTGTAAAACACTTCTTTAATTTCATTTTCATATTCAATTTCTTTATCTGAATTTTTAGAAGTTTTTTGGCTTAATAAATTAAATAAAGTGCTTCTAGACATGTTAAAAGATTTAGCTATTTCAGCTTTACTTGATTTAATATTTTTGATTTTGTTCAAATCTTCTTCAGGAATATCTTTGACAATTTCTCCATATTTTTGTCAAATTTCTAGTATTGTAACCATATCGTCTTTTGAAATCTTGTTTCAATTAACTTTTGTATTTTTTCTTTTTCTTCCACGTTTATCTTTTGATAATTTGTAAACTACTTCTTTATTCATATTATGTAAATTATAATGTTTTATAAATTCAATAATTTCCATTAATTGATTTTTTGGTAGTTGAATATTTGTGGCTATTTCAAATAAATTTATGAATTTTTCATAAGGAAATTTATTTCTTTCTATAGTGAGAATACAATTGAATAATCTTTCCATTAATGATTTATTCAAAACAATTTGCTCTTTTATCATAACTTTTACAGTCTAAATAAAGTGTCCTAGTTTAAAAAATGGAATTAATTCCAATTTATACTTTGTTAAGTAAAAAGATGAAAAAAGTACCAACAAATAATGGTACTTTTAAATTATTTTTTAATATTATTGAACGATTTTGTTAATTTCAGCTACCACTGCATCAGCAACAGCAACACCTGTTACTGTGTCAACACCTGCTTGTCCAGGTAATGTTGAGTTAGTATAAACAAAGTTCTTTGTTTCTTCATTAGCACTTAAAAATGCTGTTTTGTAATCATTTAATTTTTGGTTTACGTAATTTCTTTCATCTTCATTTGATAATGTACTTGGAGCATATCCTACTCAGTTGTTTGATAAATCACCAACTAATGCTTGTACTTTTGTAGCCTTTGCATCGAATACATTTGTTGGATTATTAATTCCAAAAATTGTGAATAATAAAGCATCGTAAACTGTTTGACCTAAATTCTTTGTAATAGATGTGATAAATAATCCTTCTTTACCAGGGAAAGCTTTAGATTGGTCAGCATCAACACCAATAATTACTGAATTATTACCGTTTGATTGTGATAATTTTGTAACAAGGTTTGCTGTAGCTGTACCAGCAACAGGTAAAATAACTTTAGAATTTGTTTGTAATGCTGCTGTAATTGCAGAATCCATTTTAGGGTCAGCAGCAAATCCTGAGTTAATTTCTAATTTATTATCAGGTCCAGAAGTTTTCACTTGTACTTTAGCATCTGCATTAGCTTTATCGTAAGAGTAAATTCCTTTTACATAACCATTCATAAATGCAGTAACCCCATCATAGTTACCACCACCAAATGTTGTAGTTGTTTTGTTTGTTCCTGAATATTTTACTAAATAATCTGAAACAGCTTGTCCAACTACATATGCTGGAGCTTGAACTTTATATGATACTGTGTATAAGTCTTTAAATGGAACTGTAATTTGATCAGGTTGAATGTTGTAATCAAGTCCAATAATTTTTACATTATTTTTGATTAATTGTTCTGAATTAGCATTAATAAATGCTGGTAATTCGTCACCATGTGCATAACCAGATAAAATTCAAATTTGTGTTCCGGCTGCTAAAAGAGCAGAATATTGGTCTGTAAGTTTTGATCCTGTAACTGGTTCAATTGGTTTAGCAACAAGTTTTTTGTCAGCTGCTTTAAATTGATCGATTAAATCAAGAACAGCTTCTCATCCTGATTGGTTAAATGATTGGTCTAAAATATCTCCAGATTCAGTAATGAAAGCGATTGTAGGAACTTCTTTTAATTCTTTAATTTTTGATTCTAATGTATCGTTTACTTTAATAACATCTTTTGTGATACGTTTATCTTTTTCGATGTATTTTGCTTGACCACCATTACATGAAACTGCAACTAATGGTAATGCAACTGCTGAAACTCCAGCAAGTCCAATAAATAATGATTTAAATTTTTTCATAATTCTCCGTATTAATTAATTAATTAATTTTTATATGAACAAATCGATTTGTTTTCTTTTTCTATCATTTTATATTTGTTCATAATTATTATAAATTAATAAAAACCCTTATATCCTAATAATAAACAAAAAATGAAACCTTTTCCACATTTTTCCATATTTTAAGAAAAATGTGGAAAAATGCACTTTTTCGCTAAAAAATTATGGTTTTTTCTTCAAAATTGATTAAAAATATCTAATTTTTAACTTCTAAAAGGTTATCTACTAATTGAAAAACCCTTATTTATAAGGTTAAAAAGCTAGTTCAATTAGTTTTTTATTCAAAAAATTTAATAAAAAAGCAAGTTGCCTTGCTTTGTGGATTAAAAATTATAAAACATATTTTTCTGGATGTTCTTTTTGCATTTTATCGATGAATTCTTTTTTATCCATAATTATCTTCTTAATATGTTTCTCATTTTTTAGGAAAATTTAAATATTTTTTTGCTTTCATATAATATTTTTTACACAAACGACATTAAAAAAAACACTAAACTAGTGTTTTTCTACTCATCTAGTCATATTTCATAAAATGCTATTAGTGTATAAATACATATTAATATAATCTTTTCTAGTAATTTGCTTTGAATTTAATAGTTTAACAAAGGTATCTTGATAATTAATAGGAATTGCTCATCCATAATCATCTACAACTTTTTGATATTCTTCGGTTGTTAAAATATTTAAATCATACATTCAATCTTCTTTATATTCAAACACTTGATTATTGTTATTAAATCATTGTAGGAAATTAGATTTATATTTTAATAAATCATTATAAACTTCTTTTACTACTGTAAGAAAATTTTGCATTTTTTCTACTGGAATATTTTGATCCATTTGATATTGAGTTTTGATTTCTTGTAATACTGGTAATGCGTAATCTTGAAGTTTATACACTAGTCTAGTTTCATCTTTATCAATACTTTCTTTATCAAAACTTGGTTTGATATCTGGTTTTGCATCTGGATTATTACATGCTACTACACTAAGGGGAATAATACTTAGTGGAATAACACTTCCACCAAACATTAATAATTTTTTAATTAAATTAAATTTTTTCATATTTTTGCTCCTGAATATATTCATATATTTTTATTTTACATAAAATAGAATTTCATATTCAAAAAAATAATAAAAAAGCAAGTTAACTTGCTTTGTGGATTAAAAATTATAAAACATATTTTTCTGGATGTTCTTTTTGCATTTTAGCGATGAATTCTTTTTTATCCATTGAACCATATTTTTCCATTAATTCAACACATTCATCATATTCTTGCATTGCTCATGTTGCATCTTCGAAACCATCTACTGAAGTAATACCTTCACGTTTTCAGTTTTTGTATGTTGAGAAGAATGTTTTTACAGTGTCAAGAAATGGTAATGGTAAATCACTAAGATTTTGGATATGGTTTAATCTATAATCATCTGCATGTACTGCGATAAGTTTAGTATCAGTTTCTCCATCATCAATCATCTTCATTGCTCCGATAATACGAGCATTAAGTGATACTCCTGGAATAAATGTTTCTTCTGAGTATAATAAAACATCAAGTTCATCACCATCTCAGTCTAATGCATTAGGAACAAATCCATAATTACATGGATATACAAAATCACCTCTTAAGATTCTATCCACTTCGATTTGATTAGTTTTTCTATTGTATTCGTATTTAATTCTAGAATTCTTTTGAATTTCAATTTTTACTTGGATTTCTTTTTTCATATCTATATAGTAGCACAATGAATAAAAAAATATAAAAAAATAATTGAAAATTATTTTTGTGTGTTATAATACTTAAGCAACAAGCAATAAGAGTTGCCCAGGTGGTGGAATGGTAGACACAAGGGACTTAAAATCCCTCGGTAGCAATACCGTGCTGGTTCAAGTCCAGTCCTGGGCACCAATATCTTATGCGCCCTTAGCTCAGCAGGTAGAGCAAATGGCTTTTAACCATTGGGTCAGAGGTTCGAATCCTCTAGGGCGTACCATTTCAAGAAATTGACCTAAGCTTCCTTAAGCGGAAGTTTTTTTATTGCTTTTATGAATTATTAAAAACACATCTTTTTAATTTTAAAGATGTGTATTTTTAATTAATATTTACGCATTACATTTAAATTAACCATACTTCAAATATCAAAAATAAATCATATAAACAATGATGCACATTGCATGAGCAAAGTTGCTTTAGTATATTGGATAAATTCATCTTCGTTTCTTGAAACAGTTATTATTCTAGTTAAATAAATAATCAATCCTAATTTTGTAACTACAAAAATAAAACCAAATAATGCTATACCTACATAAACTACCAGTTTATAAAAATCAATATCTTCAAATGAATTAATTCTTAAATATGTACCAACAGTTCTAGACATATATATTAGAGCAATAAAACAAACCACTAATGCTATTTCCGAAATAAGAACTAAAATTTGCATTCAAAAATATCTATCTAAATTTTCTCTAGTATCCATTAAAGCCCTTCCGTTACCAATCGAATATTCTTCCAATTATTCATTTAATTATTAAATAATAAATAAAATATTTAATACAGTAATATAGGAATATAAATGCAAATATTATTATAGCTAATGGTCAGTAAATCAATCATAATCATCAACTATCTTGTCAATCAAAAGGATCGAATCTAAACATCATAATAGCAAAGGTAACTAATATAATTGCTATTAGAATCAATATTACAAAACACAAAATATGATATATCGAAATATCATTCATAATCTCACCTCTACTCAATAATATTATTAACTATTCAAATTATAATATATTTAACTATTGAAATTTATGCATTAATGAATTATTTAATATATTTGTAAAATAAAAGTTTTGTTTTAAGCAAGACAATTTTTATTCACAAAAATTAACTTGAAAGCGATTTAAAAGAATAAAAGTACCTGTATTTATAAGGCAGCATGTTAAAGTATCTTAAAACATTTAACACTACATAAATGCTTATATATAAGTCAAGTAAAAAGTACAAAAAAACCTAGAGATTTCTCTCTAGGATAAACAAAGGTCAATAAATGAAATGGTGCGAACGAATGGACTCGAACCATCGACCTCACGATTATCAGTCGTGTGCTCTAACCAGCTGAGCTACGCTCGCATATATGCATGCATATTATACCACATAATTGTAATTTGCATGCAAAAATTATTAAGTTTATTAACGTTTTGAGAATTGTCTTGCACGACGTGCAGCACGTAAACCTGGTTTTTTACGTTCTTTAGCACGAGCATCTCTTGTAAGCATTCCTGCTTCTTTAAGAGCTGCACGGTAGTCAACATTAGCTTCTAATAAAGCACGAGCAATTCCAAGTCTAATTGCACCAGCTTGTCCACTAAGTCCTCCACCGTTTACATTAACACTAACATCAAATGTTCCAAATGTATCAGTTAAAACAAATGGTTGGTTTGCATCTTTTAAGTAAATATCAGATGTTAAATATTCTCTAGCATCACGGTTGTTGATAACAAATTTACCTGTTCCTGGTGTAAGTCTTACACGAGCAACTGAAGATTTTCTTCTACCTAAACCACGGTACATTACATTATTAGCCATAATTATTTAACCTCTAATCTTTCTGGATTTTGAGCTGCATGTTTATGATCTGGTCCAGCATAAACAAATAAGTTTCTACGTTGTTTGTTTCCAAGTTTTGTGTGTGGAAGCATTCCGCTAACAGCTTTTTCAATTAAAGCTGTAGGTCTTTTAACTCTTAATTTAGCAGCTGTGATTGATTTAAGTCCACCAGGGAATCCTGAGTGTGAGTAGTAAATCTTGTTTTCTTCTTTGTTTCCTGATAATACAACTTTATCTGCATTAATGATAATTACATTATCACCCATGTCAGCATTTGGTGTAAATGTTGGTTTGTTTTTTCCTCTTAATACTGATGCTACTTGAGCAGCTAAACGACCAAGAACTTGTCCTTCAGCGTCAACAACATATCATTTTTTGTTAGCTTGTTGAGTGTTTACTATTGTAGTTTGTCTCACGCTATCCTCCTACGTTAATATAAAATATTTGGTTCGGTTAATTTTTTAAATTGCTTATTAATTATAACATACAAAACTTATAATATTAAAGTTTTTTTATTATTCTAATAAACCTTAAAAATAAGGTTTTTTGTTTATATAAAAAGTATTTATTGAATTTTTATTTGGCTTAATAAATAAATTGCTGCGGTTTCAGCTCTTAGTATTCTACTTCCAAGCGAAATTGCTTCAACACCATTTTGTTGTGCAAGCAATATTTCATCTTGACTAAATCCGCCTTCTGGTCCAACTAAAAATAACACATCACTTTGAATTGGTTGAGGCAGTGGAATAGAAGTAGCAATCTTTTCATGTGCAATAAATTTTGCTGCACATTGCATTTGAATCACATCTTCAAATTTAGTCAGTGGAAGAAGTTCAGGAATCTTATTTCTAAAAGATTGCTCAGCAGCATTTTTTAAAATAGTATTAAAGCGATCATATTTTGCACTAAATTTATTAAACTTAACTAAATCATGTTGAGTATATTGCGTTAGCATTGGAATAATTTTACTTACTCCAAGTTCAGTGGCTTTTTGCAGTGCTCACTCAAATCGATCTAATTTAATTACACTTAGAGCTAAAATTACTTCATTATTTAATTCATGATTTTCTTCAAGTTTTTGAATTATTTGAGCATTGTTATTATCATCTAAAACACAAAGATAAAATTCATTTTGATAAACACAAATAAATTGTTTTTCTTTAGCTCGAATAACCATTAAGTGTTTAATAGTTTCTTTATCTAATATAAAAGTATCATTAACTTTTGTATCAACAAAAAAGCGATTCATTATTCCTCATTCATAATAGCTTCGTAATCTTCAAGACTTCCTCTGAATAAGAAGCTTTTTTGTGGTGATTGAAGTTCAAGTATAACATCAGCACATTGGTTAACAAATGCTCTGTTATAAGTTGTAAATATTGCGCCACCTTTAAATCCTTTAACTCCCTCAATAACTGAGTCAATACTTTCAGCATCAAGGTGATCAAGTGGTTGATCTAAAATAATAAAGTTAGATTCAAGTAACATCATTCTAGAAAACATTAATCTAGCTTTTTCTCCCCCGCTAGTTACTCTAACTTTTTTGAAAACAGAATCATTGTTAAAAAGCATACGACCAAGGAATCCACGCATTCTAGCATCATCATTTTCTCTGTTTTCTTTTTCTTTATTTTCAAGAGGTCATTTTGAAATTCATTCTAAAATGTTTTCGTCAGTATCAAAGTATTTAGAGTTATCATTTGGGAAGTAACTTGGAGTAATTGTTTGACCTCATTCAATACTTCCACTGGTTGGTTGAATAATTCCAAGTAAACATTCTAGTAATCTTGTTTTTGCAATATCATCTTCACCAACTATAACCATTTTTTCACCTGGCTTAAGTGAGAATGATACGTTTTCAAAAACTGTTTCACCTTTATCATTTTTATAAGTTAAGTTTTCAACATTTAAAATTTGTTTACCGTGATCTCTATTCATTTCTCATCTAACAAATGGATATTTACGATTTGAAGGTTTAATTTCATCAAGTGAAATCTTTTCAAGTGCTTTCTTACGTGAAGTAGCTTGACGAGATTTTGAAGCATTAGCTGAGAAACGAGCGATGAATTCTTTTAATTTTTCAATTTGAGCTTCTTTTTTAAGGTTTGATTGTTTCATCATTTCTCTTGCAAGTTCTGAAGATTGTTTTCAGAATGAGTAATTTCCTGTGTAAATTTTAGCTTCATTGTAATCAATATCCACAATGTGAGTACAGATTGCATCTAAGAAATCACTATCGTGGGAAACAACAATAACAACATTTTGGTAATCAATTAAGAAGTTTTCAAGTCATCTAATACTTCTAAGATCCAAGTGGTTAGTTGGTTCGTCCATGATTAAAATATCAGGGTTTCCAAATAATGCTTTTGCAAGTAAAACTTTAATTTTTTGGTTAGCAGTAAGTTCACGCATTGGAACTTCTCATTTTTCTTTTGGTATATGTAAATTAGCAAGTAATTCTTGTGCATCATTTTCAGCAGTTCATCCACCAAGCATTCCGAATTTTTCTTCTAAATCAGCTGCTCTTTCATAATCTTTATCAGTTGCATCTGGATTCATGTAAATTGCATCTTTTTCTTCTTTAATTTGGTATAAATCAGTATTACCCATAATAACAACTTCAGTTACATTCATATCATCATAAGCATTAT
Organism: Mycoplasma seminis; assembly: GCF_030718845.1. Taxonomy (NCBI): domain Bacteria; kingdom Bacillati; phylum Mycoplasmatota; class Mollicutes; order Mycoplasmatales; family Mycoplasmataceae; genus Mycoplasma; species Mycoplasma seminis. The sequence goes on along the minus strand of NZ_CP132191.1, from coordinate 97,615 downwards.
GATCTTGAGAAAGTACTGAAATACGTTTACCTTTTTCCACAATAATTTGACCTGAAGATGATTCAATATCTCCAGCAATCATTTTTAAAAATGTAGATTTACCAGCACCATTAGCTCCGATAATTCCATAGGTATTTCCTTCAACAAATTTTAAGTTAACATTTTCAAATAATTTTTTGTCACTAAAAACTTTTGATAAATTTTGAACTTCAATCATTTTTGCCTCCTTATATTAATTGCTATATTATATTTTAAATTTTAGAAAATTATAAAAAAACCTTCGAATGAAGGCGATTAGGCATCAAAGTTACATAACTCGATGTCGGCTCGGTATTATTATATACCTAAGTTGAATTTTTTGCACAAAAAATCACTACTTTTTAGGTAGTGAAATTTTCTTATAATCTATTTTTTAATTCTGCAAAGTAATCAACATATGCTTGTGCAACTTTATCAAGTGTGTAGCATTTGCATTCTTCTTGTGCAACAGCAACTGTTTCAACTGCACATTCTTCTTTAGCAGGACAAGCTTCTGTAGTTTCTTTTTCAGCTGCAAGTCTTTCTTGGTAAGCTAAGATTGCACATTTTGATTTCTTTTCATCAACTGGTCTGTGGTAATTGTTTGCATTTTCATTTGCTTTACAGTTTCCACCACAGCATGCACCACCAACTGGTTGCATAACATTTTCTTCTCTTGTTTCCATTGAAAGAAATTCATCATTGTTTTCTTCAGTTACTTTTTCAACAACTGCTTCTTCTTCTTTTGTTGCTTTAAGTTCTTGTTCAACTTCTTTGACATTTTCTACAGCTTTTTCTCTAGCTTCTGCGATTTCTTGTTCTCTTCTTACGATGTTAGCTTCGTCTTGAAGGCATTTACATTCGTCTTTTGGACAAGCACAATTTTCTTTTCCACAGTCACATTTCATTTTTACTACTGAAACAATTTCTTCAACAATAACTGGTTTTTTGTTTTTAATTTTTTCAATAATAACTTCTTCAGCTACTTCTTCAATTACAGGAATTTTGTTGAATACTTCAAATTCTTCTGCTGTTAATTTTCATTGTCTTACGTGTTTACAGTTTCTGAAGTTTTTTGAACATCTAAGGCATCTTTTCATATCTGTCTCCATTTCTTCTAAGTCTTTGTCTTCAAATGTAGGTTGAGATACATATTGAATTATGAATTTTCTCGGTCTATTAGAGAATCTTCTAATTGGATAAAGTTTACTACTACGCAACACTTTATGTTGATTATCTCTAGTTCTTGAGTTTTCCATATATAAATTATATGAAATTTTACTATTTTTAGCTATAAAATTATCTGAATTTGCTTTTTTTATTTCCTGTTGGTTACTGGGAGATATTTCTTGTTGTTTTTTAAGCTCATTTTCAGCATCCATTTCTAGAAAACTAGGTGTGTTGTCAACTATTTCTGGTTGAATACTTTGATTTAAAGCTTCTTGCATTTTAGCTTCCTGTTGAATTTTTTCTTGCTCAATTTCTTCCAGTCTACGTTTAATTGAATTGTAAATATCAATTAAGGTTTGTTCTTGTTCCTGGATTGATTTGTACGGATCCATAGGCATAGTTGCAAGAATTTGCTTAAAGACTGGATCACTACGCATTTCCTTAGTAATCATTGATTTAATACCAATACGGTTAGAAAAGATTCTAAGTAATACTCCATAAGCAATATCATCAATCATTGCATCAAATGCTTTTGTACCTTCTTCAGTATAAATTTGGTATGGGTTCTTTTGTGAATATTGCACAAGGTTAACATTTGAACGTAATTTATCCATTTTATTAATATGTGCCTGTCATTTTTCATCCAAGGTTTGTAAAATTGTTTCTTTAAGTAATTTTAAAATTTCTTCTTCTGAAGCATTCTCAAAGGCATTTTCTTCTCATTGTTTATAAACTGTTAGTACAATATTTGCTATGTATTCAGGTAAATCTGATTCATGTACTTTGGAGATTTCATTTAAATCAAAATTAAACTTAATTAAGCTTCCAATATTTTCGTTTAAGAAATTAACTAAAGCAGCATAATTATAAGTATTATTATGAAGTTTATATTCACCTCTTCTTACAATACTTCTAGCCGAGGAAGCAATCATTCTTTGAACAATAAACACTATGTCACTGCTATAAAGGATTAAATCTCTTTGAGCATAAATTAAATCACGTTGTTGTCTAATAACGTCATCGTAATTTAAAACTGATTTACGAGAATCGTAGTTAAATCCTTCAATTTTCTTTTGAGCATGATTGAATGCAAAACGTAATTGCTTATTAGTTACTTCTTTCCCTTTACTATCAGCATAAGCTTCTTTAAAACTTTCATAGTTAGCAAATCTTTGCATTAATTGGTCATCAATTGAAACATAGAATTTGCTTGTTCCAACATCACCTTGACGGCCTGAACGCCCTCTAAGTTGGTTATCAATTCTTCTTGATTCAGCTTTATCAGTTCCGAGCACATATAATCCACCTTTAGCAATTGCTTCTGGTGTAGGTTTAATGTCAGTTCCTCTTCCCGCCATGTTAGTTGCTATAGTAACTGAAGCAACTTCACCAGCATGTGAAATGATTTCGGCTTCTGAAGCATTTTGTTTAGCATTAAGCACTGTATGCGGAATCCCTTTTTTCAATAACATTTTATGTACTATTTCAGAATCTTCAATTTGAGCTGTACCAACAAGCACTGGTTGACCTTTTTGGTAAAGTTCCACAATTTTTTCAACTACTGCATTTCATTTATCTTCAGCTGTTGCAAAAATCGCATCTGGTTCATCAACTCTAGCAATTGGTTTATTAGTAGGAACTACATTTACCCGCATGTTGTAGATATCAATGAATTCTTGTTCTTCAGTTTTTCCAGTACCAGTCATTCCACAAAGTTTTTTAAACATACGGAAGAAGTTTTGGTAAGTAATAGTTGCTAAAGTTTTATTTTCTGGTTCAATTTCAACCATTTCTTTAGCTTGAATTGCTTGTTGTAATCCTTCTGAGTAACTACGACCATCCATAATACGTCCGGTAAAGGCATCAACCAATTCAATTTTTCCTTCACGAACAATGTATTCAACATCAATTCTCATTATTTTATGTGCTCTAAGTGCGTTTTGCACAAGGTGCACTGTTTCAGAGTTTTCAATATTGTAAAAATTAGGTGTTCTATAAAAAGCATTAGCTTTTGCTATTCCTGAGTGAGTTAAAGCAACCGCTTTAGATTCTTCATCAATAATGTAATCATTACGATTTAAAGTTCTAACAAATTGGTCAGCTGCAAAATACGAAGATGTATCTTCAGCATCCCCTCCTGAAATAATAAGCGGTGTTTTAGCTTCATCAATTAAAATTGAATCAACCTCATCAATTAGACAGAATTGAAGTGCTCTTTGGACTTTTTCTCTTCCATCTTTTACCATATTATCTCTAAGGTAATCAAATCCAAGTTCAGAGTGCACTGAATAAGTAATATCAGCTGCATAGGCTTTTCTTTTATCATCAGTATTCATTTGAGCTTTGTTAATTCCAACACTAAGACCAAGGAAATTAAATACTGCTCCCATTTCAATTGCATCACGTTCAGATAAGTATTCGTTAACAGTTGAAACAATTGCTCCTTTTCCTAATAAGGCATTTAAGTAAACTGGTGCAATTGAGGTAATAGTTTTACCTTCTCCAGTTTTCATTTCTGCTACAGAACCTAAATCAAGAAGTAATCCTCCAAGCATTTGGACATCATATGGACGCTTACCTAAAATTCTTTTTGTCGCTTCTCTAGCTACCGCAAAAGCGTCATTTCTAATATCATTAAGTGTGTATCCTTTAGCAAGTAAATCTTTAAAGAATTGTGTTTTGCTCTTTAATTCTTCATCGCTAAATTTTTCAACAATTGGTTCAAGTTGATTAATCTTTTTTAAAGATTTTTCAGCTATTCTCATTTCTGTTGTTTTAAAATCTCATAATTTGTTTAAGTTACTCATAATGTTTAAATTATACTATAGTGCCTTTTTTATGTAATAAAAAAGATAATGTACTCAGATAGCTTTTTCATAAGTAATTTAATGAAAAAACCAGCTTTTGCTATTAAGCAAATGCTGGAGTAAAAATAACAATAAAAGCTTTTTAACTTAACACTTTAAGATCATTAGCTAAATTTTGAATAATTACATCGATTAGTTCTTTAGTCATTTCCACTTGATATTTCTCAAATTTATCTCTTTCGTCATCGTTTTTTTCAAACATATCTTTATCAAATGTTTTAATAAGCGGAGTCTGTACTGAAATATTATTTCTTAATTCTTTTAAGTCTTTGACAATGGCTTGTATAATGTTTTGATATGTATTTTGAAGCCCATTTATTGATATTAAGTTATTCATAAAAATATCACGATATTTTAATAATTCATTTTTATATTCTTCATGCAAAATGTTTTCATTTTTCCTACTAAAATTACCTAAATATTCATGCTTATTTATAATTATATTTTTATTATATAACTCACTTGCAGTGGCTGATATTTTATTAGAAAAAGGATTGATTTTATAACCAATATTGTAAATATCAGCTTCCAATGTTTCGATTAATTCTTTATTTAAGTTTTTATTTTTATGGTTCAAGGTTGGTAAATTTAAAGATAAATAAAACAATAAAGTGGAAGGTATTTTTATTGAAAATGGACCTTCTAATAAAACATCGTCTTTATTTAATGATTCTTGTAACAATAAATTAGTTCTGTTTTCTAACTTGAATGTGAAAATCATACTGTATGCTGCATAAATATCCATTAAAACTTTATCCAAAAATAAAATACCTAAATCTGAGTTAGTTTTTGCTATATTTTTTTGAATTTCTTGGTTGTATGTACCATTAAAATATGACATTCAATCATTTTCATCATGGTTCAAATGTTTTAGTGATTTTTGAAGCCAGAAAAATTGTATATTTTCTTTAGAATCATTAAAAGCTTTTGTAAGCTTATCATTTGAAACAAAAGAAAAATTATGTTTATCTAGTTTTTCTTTAGAAATACTTCAAACTAATTCTTCATTTTGATTATCAAATATTACATTTTTAAAAAATGCGTTAGATTCCTTCATTTTTGCAATAATCGCATCTATTGATGCAGTGTTATTAATTTGATTTTTTTCCAATTCGTTTATTAACTTAGAGAAAACCTTTAATTGTTTTTTAAACTCTGTAATAACTTGTGAGATTTCGGTATCATTTAACTTTTTACCGTCTTTTCCTTCATTACTAATTACATATTTGTATAAATTTAAATTAAATGAATCTATTGTATTTGACACTAGTGTATTAAATTTTTCTATATTTTTATTAATTTCTTCTTTATTTAACTTTTTATCTTTTTGGGAATTTGTATTACAAGAAACAACAAAAGCAGGAATTAATACACTGCTTAGTGTGGAAAGAATTAGAAATTTATTTTTCATATTTCTCCTTTTATTTTTCTTATAAAATTATCTTAAATTTCCATTAATGATTTTGAAAAATAAAATAATTTCCACATTTTGCTTTTTAAGCCTATAACATAGGTAAAAAATGTGGAAATAGCTTTGAATTCATTATTATAAACATGTCCGAAAAAAAGATTAAAATATATTAAGTTATAAAATATTAAAAAATCCAGTAATAATAAGGACACATTATGAAACATAGCAAACGTAAAAATCGTATTTTCAATTGGAACATATTTGGAATTCTTATTCTATTTCTTAGCATTTTATTTTTTGCTATTTATTTTCCTCTAAGGGCTGCCTATAATAGTTTAAATACACTTGAAACAAAAACTGGTGTAATTGCATTCAGTTATATTGTGAAGATTTTATTAGCAATAACATCTATATCTTGAGTTCTAATTTTTACAAATTATTTAGTCTATATTGAAATAAATTACATGTTTAGAAAAACTAAAACATTTAAAAATATTCAAACTAGATGAAATGATTTTAAATCAAATTGATTTAACACATTGATTCTTTCACATTACTACTTGCCTTCCAAAGATGATTTCACCTTTTTTAAAAACATCCAAAACTTTTGCTATGTAAAGAAAAATAGATTCGTATTAAAATTTTCTATTTTAATGACTGCAACGCTTTTGTCTCTTATTGGAGCAACTTTATACAGTACATTTCTTGCTTTATATTATCGTGATTATAATTATTCAATTCTTAATCTATCTAAAACTCAATATGCTAGTAGATTGATTTTAATAATACTATTACAATTATGATTTTACTTAATAACCTTATGAGCAGGGATAAAAGGAGCAAATATACTAGTTTATTTCAACCAATATTCCATCAAAAGAATCGCTAGTTCAAAATCGCAATGTAAACGTTTTAAAAAGTTTCCTTTTAAATATTTCACAGGTGATTCTTGATGAGTTTTTGAAGAAGATTAGTTACATAGAATTTTTCTATGTAATTAAACTAATATAACTATGTGCAAGGCAAAAAAGTTTTTTCTAAGTTTCCAAGTTATTATATTGACATTTAAAAACACCAGAAGTGAATATTCTCTGGTGTTTTCGTGTTTAATTTTTATCGTCTTTATTAATGAAACTTTCATCAAATATACCAATGTAAGGTAAGTTTCTTAATTTTTCTTGATAATCAAGACCAAATCCTACTAGAAATTCATCAGGTGCTGTAAATCCGTAATAATCAGCTTGTAAATCTACTTTACGATTATAAGGTTTATCCATCATTGTTAAAATTCTAAGACTTTTTGGATTTCTTTCTTTTAACATTGCACAGACTTTTTTAAGAGTAATTCCGCTATCAATAATATCTTCAACAATAAGAACATCTTTTCCTTCGATATCATTAGCTAAATCCATGATGATTTTAACACTTCCGCTGCTTGCGTGTGAGCCTGCATATGAACTTACAGTCATAAAATCAAGCACATGATCTACAGTCACATCTTTAATTAATTGAGCTAAAAAAGGTATTGAACCCTTAAGTAGTCCTACAATAATTAAATCATTTGAATCTTTATAAGTTTTATTAACTCATTGTGCACAAGCTTTAATTTTATTTTCTAAGAATTCTTGTGTAAATAAAACTTCTTTAACCATTGGATGCAATGGTTGATTAGTAACTTCTTTAGTCTTTTTAAATAGTTTTAGCATAATTATTTTTGAAGTCTTCGATTAAGCTAACTGCTTGAGTAAAGACTTCATCCTCACTTAAATTATTTGTATCTATAATAGCATATTTAATATTATATTGCTTAGCAATTTTTAAAAATGTGTCTTTATAAACTGAATACAGTTCCTTAAAGTATGCTTTGTTAGCTTCATAATTTTCAATTTCGACTTCTCTACCACGTTCAAAAAGTCTTTTTTCAAAATTTTCATATGAAACATCTAGAAAAATAGCAAATTCAGGTAGTTCATTTTTAGAAACAAGTTCCCTAAATAAAGCACTATATGCTTTCATAGCTTTAGGGCTGAGTTTTTTCAGATTAACACTTGCAAAAACATAATGTTCTGCACTGAAACGATCTAGAAAAATATAATCCTTATCATCTTTAAATCCTAACTCATGAAATTTAGCAATCGTTTTATCAACATTTGCAATATGATTTTCAACTACATAAGCTTGAAACGAAATATCTAAGTTAGGTCTATTTTCATAAAATCACTTGAGCATAGTATTAAACACTTCATCTTGTTCTGAATATTCTTCTAATAAAACTGAATTAGAAAAATGTTTAAGCAGCTTATTAGTTAATGTACTTTTACCACTTGAAATCATCCCAGAAACACCAATTAACATATCACCTCCAGTTAAAGAAAAAAGACCAATTACGATCTTTTATTCATAATTTATTTTATTATAAATCAATTCTTGATTTTTATTTCAAATTCATTTTAAAAATGGATAAAGCCCTAGAGAAATAACTTCTAACACTCCTCATTCCACAATCATATTGAGTCAAATCAACATGAATCAAGCATATGGATTAGGTATATTTTCTAAAGTAGTAAATTGAATAATTATAAACACCATAATGGAAACTAGTAGTGTATTAAAAGTAAAAATTAAAAATGCATATATTCCTACGCTATAGATATTAAACCTTCATTTCTTAAATAATAATCAATAAAATAAGCAAAGTACTAAGCCTAAAATAACTCTGGGTAAAAAAGATATTAAAGGATTATTAAATAATGGAAAATGCAAAATAATTGAACCTAAATATGACCATAATCCAAAATTAAAACTAGTTCATAAAATACCTAAATATCCCAGATGAATGCTTGCAATTAGAATAATAAGCGGAATAGTGGTAATTGAAATTATTCCAATAGTAATATATCCGGTATATGGAGTAAAAGTAAACATTATAATAATAGCTAAATAAAGCGCTAGTCAAACAATTGTTTGAACATTTAATTTTGCTTTTTTCTTCTGTTTCATAGTGGAATTATTATAATGTACTTTAGTATTTTATGAAGTAAATTTTTTATCTTTACTCCTATGTCATAGTTATAAAAAAATTTAGCTATACGCTAAATTCTACATTATCAATTCTAATATTATATTTAACTGCTGTATCAACTTCAACAACTGAACCAACTCTTTGTCCTAACATTGCAACTGCAAGCGGGCTTTTGTTTGAGATTTTTCCTTCAAATGGATCAGCATCGTGCACACCCATAATTTTTACAGTTTTAGTTTCTCCTGTTGCTTCAACTGTAAATGTAACAGTTGAACCGATTGTAACTATTTGTTGGTTGTTTTCATTATTTTCAATTAAAACAGCATTGTCAATAATTTGTTCAAGTTCAGAAATACGTCCTTCAATTACACCTTGACGATCTCTAGCTGCATCATATTCGGCATTTTCTGATAAGTCCCCTTGCGCTCTAGCTTCTTTTAAAGCTGCTTGAACCGCAGGTCTTTCAACATTAATTAAATGTTCGTATTCTTTTTTGTATTTATCTAATGTTTCTTGAGATAAATAAATTTTTCCTTCTTGTTCTGTGTTAGCCATAGCAACCTCTTTCTTTAATTGTTATATATATTTTACCTTAATTTACTTTTTCACAATAAAAAGATATTTAGAACTTATATATGAAATTTCATGTGTTAGATTCATTAATTTAAGATATGAAATAAGTCTTTTTATTTCGCCTCTTGGATTATCATATGATACTAAAATCATACCATTATGAACCTTTTTAGATAAATCATCATAAATATCATTAATATCACCTTGTGCATTCATAATTACAAGTAAATCTAATGGTTCATCAACATGTAGTTGAATATTTTTAGGAAACTCTTCAGGAAATTGACGTTTTAAATCCTCAAGTTTTTCCAATTTAGTTTCTTTAGCATAAACATAATTTTGTGCTTTAGTTTTTTGCGCAACTGCTACATTGGGGAATAAATCATTATGTGAAACAATCATAACATTCTTATAATCGTTTCTAAACACTGTATTAATGATTCCTTCCACATCTATATCGTTAGCTTTTGATTTTAAGTAATCTTTCATTTGAAATGGTAATTCACCAATATCATTACGTAAAGCTTGAATTTGAATCATTGCTTCTTCTTGTGATTTCTTAAGCATTTTTTGCCGCATTTTTTTACCAATAATATTTAAAGCAATATATGATCCCATTCCAAGAATAAAGATAACTACTGCTGAAATAATTAAGGCTAATCTTGTTGCTTCACTCATTATTTACCTCACTTGTTTTGATAATAATCTAAATAATCTTGCAGAATGATTAAAGCGGCTAATTTGTCTTTATGTGCTTTTCTTTTTTGCTGAGTTAATCCTGCTTGCATCATTGCTACTTGTGCTCTTTTAGTTGAATATTGTTCATTAACTAATAGCACAGGTAGATTAAATCTCTTAATTAATTTTTCTTTGAATTCCTCTACCATATAGGTACGTTCACTTTTATCACCACTAATTTTAAGCGGATATCCAAGTACTATTCCATCTATTTTGTTTTTATATTCCCTTAAATAGTATTCAACTCTATCTAATGCAGCATCAAAGTCATTTTCTGCAAACATGAAGTTTTCAAGAGCACTTGCAATAATTTCACTTTCATCCGTGATTGCAAAACCACAACTTCTAGTCCCTAAATCAAGTCCTAATTTTCTCATTTTAAATCTTTTTCTAAGAAGACTAAAAGATTATTGCTATTAGCTACTTTTCCCATAGATAAAATAGCATTTCCTCCACCTCTTCCTTCTAATTGTTTAAATAATTGTTGAGCAACAGCATTTGAATTATAAGTTTTAGAAGCCACCACAAGCATTGGAGTAGTTTCTTCAGAAGTTAATATGATTAAAAGTTCTGGATATTTTTCTCTTAAAGTTGAAGCTACAGTTTTAATGTTAGCTTTATTAATACTTTGGTTTAAATATACTTTGTGTCCATTAATATCTAGAGTTTGAATGTTATCATAATCAAATTCAAAGCTATTTGCAAGTGTTTTTTGAATTTGCTTATTGTCTTCTCTTAAGGTTTCCATTGTAGCATTTAAGTAATCAATTGCTGCTTCTTTATCTTCTGGAATGTTAAGTTCATAAGTATAGTTAGGATTTAATTTAACGTTCTTTTCAAGCATTTTGTCAACTTCAACAATTAATTTATCAACTTCAGCTTCTAAATATTCATTAACTAAAGCATTTGATGAAATAGCTCTAATTCTATAAACTCCTGCAGCTTTTTTATCAACATTAGTAATTTTGAAGTTTTCAAGTTTTGCTGTATTTGAAAGGTGAGTTCCACCACAAAGGTCAGCAGTAATACCATCAAATTTAACAATTCTAACATCTTGTGGATTCATGTATTCAGATTCTTCAAGCGTCATAATTGCACCCATAGCTTTAGCTTGCTCTGTAGTCATGTTTAAATAATCTCTGTGTGCGTCCTTTGCAATATAACTACGGACAAGTTGTTCTACTGCTTTAATCTCTTCTTCAGTAGGTTTTTTATCAGCTGGTAAATCAAAGGTTAAACGTTCTTCATTGTTATCTGAACCAAGTTGTTTAATGTGCGGTCCAAGTACATTTCTAAGCGCACAGAACATTAAGTGTGTTCCTGAGTGGTTTCTTTCAAGTCCTAAACGAATTGTTTCATCGACAAAGTTTTCAACTGGTAAATCTTTTTGAATTTTACCTTCAACTTTATGAATGTGGTTTCCAAATTTATCTTTAAAGACATCAAGGATTAAGATTTTTTCATTTCCTTGCTTCATGTAACCACGGTCATGTTTTTGTCCACCGCTAGTTGCATAAAATGGAGTTTCTTTTAAAACAACATAAGCAATTCCATTTGCTGAAGGAATTTCTTTTTCAGTATCTAATAAATATAAAATTTCACTACTATTGTGTGTTGTTTCATATCCAACAAATTTATCAACTTTGTTTTTAAGGATTGTAAGTGAGTTGATAACTTTATCCATACCTGAAAGTTTAGTATTTCTTGAAGCATCTGCATGTTGTGCTTTTGCAGTTTCATAACCTTCGTAATCAATTTTAATATTCTTTTGATCTAAGATTTCAGCAGTTAATTCAATTGGGAATCCATAAGTTTCAAATAATTTAAAAGCAACATCACCCGGGAAAATTACAATATCATCTGTTAAATAATTATTAAGTAAGTTTTTACCATTTTCAATAGTACGAGAGAATGTAAGTTCCTCATCTTTAATAATTTGCATAATAGGTTCAACATCATATTCAAATGGTAAGCTATCTTTAACTACTTGAACTAATTTGTATAAAAATGGTTCATAAATTTTAAGTTGCATTGCTTTATAAACACTTCTTCTGATAAGTCTTCTTAGAATGTATCCTCTACCAACATTTGAAGGTTTAGCACCATCAGCAACTGCGTTTGTTACAGTACGCATATGATCAGCAATAACTTTAAAACATGAGTTAATAAACATTTGTTCAGGTTCTTTAGTAAAGTAATTATTTACATCATATCTAAAGTCTGTATATTTTTCAATTTCATGAATAATTGGTAAGAATAAGTCTGTATCAAAGTTAGTTGGAGCGTCTTGCATAATTGATACGATTCTTTCAAGACCAGCTCCAGTATCGATATTTTTTTGTTTTAGTTCAGTATATTCACCTTCTCCATTTGAGTTATAAGTCGAAAACACAATGTTTCAAATTTCAATGTAACGGTCGTTTTCTAAATCTTCTTTTAAAAGTTCAATTCCTCTTGAATCATATTTTTCACCACGGTCAAAGAAAATTTCTGTGTTAGGTCCACAAGGCCCTGATCCAACTTCTCAAAAGTTAGTGTCTTTGCTTCCTGGTATCATGTGATCTTCAGCAAAACCATGAGACATTCAATATTGCTTAGTTTCTAAGTCTTCATAGTAATAAGTGAAATATAATTTTTCTTTATCAAGTTTTAAAACATCAAGTAAGAATTCACTAGCAAAATCAATTGCTTCTTTTTTAAAGTAATCCCCAATTGAAAAGTTTCCAAGCATTTCAAAAAACGTATGGTGTCTTGCTGTAATACCTACATTATCAATGTCATTAGTTCTAATTGCTTTTTGTGAGTTTGTAAGTCTTTTAGCAGGTGCTATTTTTTTACCTGAAAAATAATCTTTTAAAGTAGCGACTCCACTATTAATTCATAAAAGTGATGGGTCATTATGAGGCACTAAACTTTTTGAAGGTACAATAAAGTGTCCTTTAGACTCAAAAAACTTTAATCATTTTTCTCTAATTTCTTTTGAATTCATATTAACCTCTTTTAAATGTAATCTTTTTTAACATCATCCATATAAATTTCATCTATGATAGCTCCACCAATACATTTATCACCATCATATAAAACAACTTGTTGTCCAGGGGTTACTGCAGAAGAACCTTCTGGATAAAATACTCTAATTTTTCTATCATCTAAAAATTCAACATTAACTTTAATATCTTTTTGTCTATATCTAAATTTAGCTGATAAATTATTAATATCAAAATCTTGGTTATTTAAAGTTAAATCACTTGCAATTAAATTATTTGATATTAAATATTCTGGTCTTGAATTAGGTGCTACATATAAAATGTTTTTTTGTACATCATGACCACAAACATAATATGGTTCACTCATTCCACCTAAGTTAAGCCCTTTTCTTTGTCCGATTGTGTAATAGAAGCACCCTACATGTCTTCCGACTTTTTTACCAGTAGTAATATCAATAGTATCACCTTCTTGTGCAGGGATATAGTTTTGTAAGAATTGCCCAAAATTTCTTTCCCCAATAAAACAAATTCCGGTTGAATCTTTTTTAGTAGCAGTTACTAAATTTAATTTCTTAGCAATTTCTCTAATTTCTGGTTTAGTTAATTTTGCTAGCGGCATAATAACTTTTTCTAATTGTTGATGTGAAAGTTGCGCTAAGAAATAAGTTTGATCTTTTTCTTGATCTGCGGCCCGATATAAGTTACCATCTTGCACATCTGCATAATGCCCCATCGCAATATAATCAGCTTTTAATTCGTTAAAAGCATAGTTTGCAAAAGCATTAAATTTAATGTACTTGTTGCATAAAATATCTGGATTAGGTGTTCTACCTTTTTTATATTCATCAATAAAGTTTTGGAATACATTGTCTCAATATTCCTTAACAAAGTCTACACGGTGTAAAGGAATATTAAGTGCTTGCGCAACAGCTTTAGCGTCTTGGTAATCTTGCTCTTGTGGACAAATATCTTGAGAAATATCCGCATTTCCCAAAATATCATTATTCACAATACTGTCTCAATTACGCATAAAAAGCCCAACAACTTCATAACCTTGTTGTTTTAGTAAGTAAGCAGCAACTGAAGAATCAACTCCTCCAGACATACCAATTACAACTCTTTTAGCCATATTCCCTCCTTGTAAATCTTTGTTATTAAATTTATATATAAATTTTATAACAATATGTTTTTTTACACAGTTATATAAATGTATTTCAATTATTTTTTTATTCCTTGCATTAAGGCATAAAAATATATCACGCCACAAAAAGCATGATATATAAAACATTTTTAATTATTTAATTTAATTTTTACAATTTCAACTTTATTGTTAATTAAATCTTCTTCAAGTTCAAAAATTCTATTTAATTCTTGCTCTAATTTTACAGCTTCAGCTACATTTGGCTTAGTTACAGGTTCTTTTGGTGCAAATAATTCACAAGTTTCATTTGCTTGAATTATAGAAATATCATATGTACCAATTTTCTTAGCAATATCAATAATTTCATTTTTATCATAAGTAAGCAATGGACGTAAAATTTGCATATTAGTAGCATTTCCAATTGTAGATAATGACTCTAAAGTTTGTGATGCAACTTGTCCTAAATTATCCCCATTAGAAATTGCTAATTGTCCGTATTTATTACATAAAGATTCAGCAATTCTATAAAAACTTCTACGCATTAAGGTGATTTTGTATGATTCTTTAGACACAAAAGAAATGTAGTTCATTAAATTAGCATAATTAGCTATTAAAAGGTTTGAAGTTACTTGATATTGGTTTAATACTTTAACTAAATTAGTAATTTTTTCAATTGTTCTTTCATCTGTTTGAGGTGGTGTAATAAAAGTTAAAAAATCTACTTTAATACCACGTTTCATCATTTTAAAAGCAGCAATTGGTGAATCAAATCCGCCTGAAATTAAATGCATAACTTTTCCAGAAACACCTACAGGAAGCCCTCCAAGTCCTTCATAGTATTGAGAAAACATGTAAGTTCTACCGTTTCTAACTTCAACATAGAAAACTTGATCTGGGTTGTGAACATCAACTTTTAAGTTAGTACTTTTAAGGATTTGACCACCTAAAATATTGTTAATTTCAGCTGATGAATATTCAAATTTTTTGTAGTTTCTTCTAGCTGCTATTTTAAATGTTTTAGTATTTGGATCAATTAATTTTAAAGCAGTGTTTTTAAACACTTCAATATCATTTTCAACCACTGCTACAGGTGAGAATGAACTAATCCCAAAAACATAGTTTAATTTATCCATATTATGCTGTGAATAAGATAAATACATTCTATCAAATTCAACTTCTGGAGCTTCTCCCACAATATGTTTAATGTTGTTTGCTAGTGTATTAATAAATGTTTTTCTATTCTTTTTCTTAAGAACTAATTCTCCATATCTAATTAGAATTTTGCTGTACATATTTCTCCTTAATTAAAAATTTTTTTAATGAATTATAAGCTTGTTGATAATTATTATTTTGTTGGATTTGAATCCGAATTTGATCTATTAACTCTTTATAAGCATTGAGTTTTTCATTTGTGAGTAAGAATTTTTCATTACTTGCTATTTCAAGACACATTGCATTATAAAATTCACGGTATTTTTCATTTAAAGCTACCTGCTTGGTTAAAACAGCTAAATTATGAATATATGAATCTCAAACTAATGCATGTTTATTTCATGATTTATACTTCTTTATATTAGTTTCAAATTGTTGAGTAGTTTCTTGTTGAACTTTTGTAATATTTTCATCTTGTGGAAGCATATCGTTTTGAATAACACTAAAATATACTTCAATTGAATTTAATAAATCAACTTCCTTTTGTTTTTTATCATTATCTGCTTGATATAAAGCTAATTTTACATTGTTATAATTAATATCAAACTCTTTTGCGCAAGATAAAAATTCTTTAACATTTTGAATAAAATCCGGAAGCTTACTGTTAGCCATAGCATTATATTTATTTTGCAATGTATTATAAGATTTATTTAACTTGCTAGTTTGTTGTGAAACCTTATTATAAAGAGCTGTTCTTTCTTTATAAATTAAAATTAAATCACTTTTGACTTTTTTGTTAAAGGTAATTAATTTTTCATTTAGTAATAAAGTGTTAAAAATTGTAAAGTAATCTTTATAAAGCTTTTTAATATTTAATTCAATTGTTGCTGAATCTAAACTTTCTCAATTATCAATTAATTTTTGAGTTTGTTCAGCTAACTTTTGATACAATGGTTTTATTTTTGCATCTTTTTCTTGTTTTAAGCTAGCTTGAATTTGTTTAGGTAAATTATCAAATAAATAATATTCTATTCTGTTCGCACCTATCATTAAGTTATATAACTCATTTAAACGTTTACGTAATTCTTCAATTTTCTTATCAGCTTGCGAGAATTGTCCACGATATTTTTGATTATCTAAATCATTTAATTTTTTAGCCAATAATTGCACTTTATTAGTTAATGAAGCATTTAAATTAGGTGTAATATTTTTGTTTTTAGTTAATACATCTTTAAAAGAATCAACAATTTCTAGATAATTAGTAAACACATCATCAATCACTTTTCAAGAGATTTCAAATTCTTTAGAGATATCTTGAAACTTTTGATTTTGAGCATTATATTTTGTTTCTTGTTGTCTTAAACCTTTTCTGCTTTGGATAGTTTGTTTTCATTTCTTTTCATTTATTATGCTTTTTAATTTAAAAATACCATCAATGATTTCATCCTTTTGTTGCACAATTAAAGCATTAGTAGTTTTTAAATCGTCACAAATCTTTACAAACTTATGATCATTTTTAGCTAATATTTGACACTTTTGAATTGCATCCTTGTTGCTGGTAGCTTCCCTTTGTAATCTTATTCTTAAATCATCTGCATATTGATTTGAACGTTTAAAATATAAGTTACGAATTAGAATAATTGAAAGTAGCAGTATTAAAAATACTGCAATAACCATAAATATAATAAACAAAACTAATACAGTGCTAGATTGCATATAAAGATCCTATACTATAAAACTTTTTTAATTTCATCTGCTATTCTTTTTACAACAGTAACTGAAACAGAGTTTCCGGCTTGCTTGTATAAATTACTGTTAGATACATCAGAAGGTAATTGAAAATCAGAAGGAAACCCTTGAAGATTAAAGCATTCTCTAGGTGTAAGTTTTCTTATACCTTTATCGGTTAAAATTAAAGGTACATTGTGACCCCCGGTACCCATATTAGCAGTTAATGTAGGACATAAATTATTTTTGTTTTCTCTTACATACTTTCTTCTTCATTGATATATTGTCTCTTTACTTTTAATTTCACTTTCAATTAATTCAAAATTTTTGAAACGAGAATCATAATAATATTGTTGTTCTTTTTGCGTTTCAAAATCTACAACATCATTTAATGAAGTTGTTAATTTTATTTCTTTTGGGAAATTAAATGAATCACATTTATTCTTATCTTTAAACCCTACTATGTATATTCTTTCTCTATTTTGAGGAATATTACCGAATTTAGATGTATTTAAAACATCATATTTAACACAATATCCTAAATTAGATAATGTTTCTAAAATCACTTTAAGTGTTTTTCCTTTGTCATGAGATTTTAAATTTTTTACATTTTCTAAAAAAATAACTTCAGGATTTTTAACTTCTATAATTCTCGCTAAATCAAAAAATAAATTACCACGTCCTTTTTCGTCGTTAAAACCTTGTCTATAACCTGCTATTGAGAAAGCTTGACATGGAAATCCCGCAATAAGTATATTGAAGTCCGGTATTGTATTAGCATCAACATCTTTAATGTCTTTTACATCTACTTTTAAATTAAAATTCTTTTCAAAAGTAATAGCTGGTATTGGGTTATATTCATTAGCATATACAGTTGTACCTAATTCAGAAAAACCTAAATCAATTCCACCTACCCCAGCAAAAAAACTACCTATTTTATTATTTCTTTTCATCATAAATTTCTAGCTCTCCTGTTCTCATATTTAATGTTGCATACGGTTTTAAATTGTGGGGAATAATTAATTTATTAACAATTGAAAATCTAGGTCTTTGACCTGTTAATTGTTTTTCGTAAAATGTTTCTTCGTTATTTACATATACTTCTTGTAAAAATTCAATAGGAATTCTATAAAAGTAAAATATATCCGTTGTTTGATCAAGTCTCATGAATTCCAAAATATCAAATTCTGACCTCGGTCCAAATGATGTGAGATCATTATCAAATACGCTCGTTGCTTTAACTTGGATTTTTGTACCATTTTTTGATATTGCATCAGCGCTACCTTTATTAGGATCTTTTCAATCATAGTCATTTACATATGAGCATATAATTTCAGTAATAGCTTCATGTAAATTAGCACCTCTAGAATAGTGTTCTTTTAGTTGCTTGTTATATTCTGATCATTTTCAATATAAATCAAATACATAATTATTATCTTTGTTCTTAAATTGTTTTTTCATATTTCATTCCCTTATTTAATTACTATGTAATTAAATATTACATTATTTTGTGTAAAAGTAATAAAAAAACTCCAAATGGAGCTTCGGTCACAAAAGTGAAATGGAGCGAGTGAAGGGAATCGAACCCTCACAGTCAGCTTGGAAGGTTGAAGTTCTACCATTAAACTACACTCGCAGTTGTTATTTGCGTTATTATTATATCACAGATAACAAATCTTAACAACAAATTTTTAATTTTTTTGCACAAAGCAAAGCATCTTTTGGCGCGCCCGGCAGGAGTCGAACCCGCAACCTTTAGGGCCGTAACCTAACACTCTGTCCAGTTGAGCTACGGGCGCATTAATGGAGGCACCAACGGGATTCGAACCCGTAATCAAAGTTTTGCAGACTCATGCCTTGGCCATTTGGCTATGGTGCCTTGTGCTTAATTATTATAATACAATTTTGGTTTTTTGCTATATCTTTTTTTATTTTTTTATCCCTATGTGCAAGTTAAAAAAATAGCCACAGGCGTGACTATTATAATTATTTATCAAATTGTGAAGTGTATAAATTGTAGTAGAAACCTTGTTTTTCAAGCAAGCTTTGGTGGTTACCTTGTTCAATAATTAATCCATTATCAACCACTATAATTACATCAGCATTTTTAATTGTGCTTAATCTATGTGCGATAACAAATGTTGTTTTATTTTCCATTAATTTAAGCATTGCTTGTTGCACTATTTGTTCCGTACTTGAGTCAATATTTGAAGTAGCTTCATCAAGGATTAATAAGTTTTTATTACTTAAAATAGCTCTAGTAAGTGATAAAAGTTGTTTTTGACCTTGTGAAAGGTTAGCTCCATTATTTTCAATTAAAGTATCATATCCGTTAGCCATGTTCATTATAAAGTGATGCGCATGAGTTAATTTTGCAGCTTCTTGCACTTCTTCAAATGTAGCATTTGGATTAGTCATTTTTAAATTATCTAAAATTGATTCATTAAATAAGAATGAGTCTTGTAAAACAATAGTCATATTATCTCTTAACGAAACTGTATCAATGTTTTTAAGTTCATTACCATCAAGTTTAATTGAACCTTTTTCATAGTCATAATATTTTGAAAGTAAACTGATAATAGTTGTTTTACCAGCTCCTGTAGGTCCTACGATAGCAATCTTTTGTCCAGGTTGAGCTGTAAATGTTGCAGCTTTAAGTTGGTATTCTAAAGCTTTAGGATTGTATTTAAAGTAGACATCTCTAAATTCGACTTTACCTTCAATTTTTTCAATTTTAATTACTTCATGTTCTCTACTTGGAACTTGTACTTGTAATAATTTAAAGATACGTGAAGTTGAAGCAACCCCAACTTGAGCATTAAAAGTACTTGCTAAAATACTTTGGAATGGACCCATGAAATTTCAATTAAGCATAATGTATAACATAATTAATCCAGCAGTAGGTGAACCATCAGGATTTGTCATAAATCCAAAGGCGCTTCAAATATTAATATTATTTAAGTAAAATACTGCACCAATAGCTGAAATAGCTAGAATAATTAAGTTTGAAATTAATCCATATAAAGTATCAAATGATTTAGCAATTACATCCCCTTTATAAGCTGAATTACGAATGTTACGTGTAATAACTTCAAGTTGTGAGTAAATGTAATCTTGTCTATCAAATGAGTTTGTAACCTTTGTGTTTACAAGCATTTCTTCAACAAAGGCATTTAATGCACCAAAGGCATTTTGTACATTAATGAAATATGGTTGTGATTTCTTAATTAATAAAAGCACAAGACCAAACATAATAAGTGAAATAGGAATCACTATTAGTGTAAGCATTGAGGATGCTAGAAACATTACAACGATTGAAATAAGAATGTTAAAAGTACTTGTTGCAGCTTGTACCATCATTTGGAATAATGAGTTAGCTACGTTGTTAATATCAACTACTAAAGTTGAAATTAAGTTACCGGTCTTATTTTTATCATAGAAACTAATTGGAGAACGGAATAATTTTTCCATTAATTCTCCACGTAATCTAGCTCCAGCGTTAAAACATAATTTAATGTAAACCCTTTGCTCCATGTATCTAAAAATTCCATAGAAGATAAATGATAAAGCAAGTCCAACTAATGCAAGAACAAATGTTGTATTGTTAAAGTTATTAATATCTTGCATCATTTGACCAGTAGATGGATCTTTTGTTACATATGGTGAGAAGAATAATTGAACAATTAGCCCTATCATAAAGCTTCCAACAATGTAGCAAACTGAGTTAACAAAACTAAAGATTAATGCGATAGTTAGTGATTTTTTGTCTTTTGTAATATAAGAAAGAAGTGTTTTGAATGTTTGATATACATTAACATCGGTCTTAATTTTTTTGTATTTATTAAGTTCTTTACTTATTTCACGACTTTCGTACATATTATCCATACTAACTCCTTTCTATTGTTCTAATTGATTTGCATTAATATCTCTATATCATGGACATGTAACAAGTAGCTCTTCATGTTTTCCTTGAGCTATAATCTTACCTTTATCCATAACTAGGATTTTATCCGCATGTTTAATTGAATTAATTTTTTGAGAGATTATAACTGTAGTACAGTCATAATCTTCTTTAATGTTTTTAATTAAAGCTTTGGTTGTGATATTATCAAGTGCCGAAGTTGAATCATCTAA
Source organism: Mycoplasma seminis (assembly GCF_030718845.1). NCBI lineage: Bacteria > Bacillati > Mycoplasmatota > Mollicutes > Mycoplasmatales > Mycoplasmataceae > Mycoplasma > Mycoplasma seminis. The sequence continues at coordinate 76,674 of NZ_CP132191.1, read as the reverse complement.
AATTAAGATTTTAGGATCAATAATTAAACTACGAGCAATTGATAAACGTTGTTTTTGACCACCACTTAAGTTTTTACCTCTTTGGACTACAGCATGTTGTAATCTGTCTGGGAAAGTCATAATAAAATTATTTGAACATGATGCTTTTAAAGCACGATCAATTTGTTCTTGTGTTGCATCTTCTTTTCCAAAAGTTAAATTAGAAAGAACTGTTCCTGAATATAATAATGCTTCTTGGTAAACTATACCAACGTTTTGGTGTAAATCTGTTGTATTAATGTCTCTAACTTCTTTTCCATTAATAAGTACATTACCTTCAGTATATTTCATATTATTTACAATTAAGTTAGCAATCGTACTTTTTCCAGAACCAGTTGGTCCAATAATCCCAAGTGTTTGACCACCTTCAATTCTGAAATTAATGTCTTGAATTGAGTAATCTTGTGAAGTTTCAAAGTATTTGTAATTTACATTTTTAAATTCAATTGAATAATCTTTTGAAGTCGCTTTAGGATTTTGTGAAATCATAAGTCCACCAGCTACATGTAAATCGTCATATTCTTTATCAAGTACTTCAACAATTCTCCCTGCTGAAATTTTGGCTCTGAAAAATGATCCAAGGAATTGAGAGAACATAATTACACCTTGCGCAATTAAAACTTCATATTCAATAAACACATTAAGTTTTGCAATTAATTGTGCTCCATCACTTGCAATTTTTCCATCACCAGCTAAAGCTACAAGTTGTGTTTTACCAATTGCATAAATAATAACTATGATTGCATTGATAATAACAAAGAACGCAGGCATACCGATTGAAAAGTATTTATAAATGCTTTTTTCAGTTCCTAGTCATGTTGTATTAGCTTTATTAAATTTTGCATATTGTTTGTGTTGTAAATTATTAGCTTTAATAAATCTTGCACCATTAATTGATTCGTCAACTTCTTTAGTAATTCAATCAAGGTTTTTTCTGTTCTTTTTAATTAATGGGTTAACTTTAATAAACATATAAGCTATAACCACAATTAAAAGTGGAATAACAGCAATAATTGAGAATGTTAATGGAACATCAGTCATGAAGGCAAACACTAAACCAACAACAATGTATAATGGGGCTTTAATAAGTGAAATTGAAGCTCCGATTAAGAAATCTCAAAAGACTGCAACGTCATCATTGATCCGTGTAATTAAACTCTCATTAGTTAATTGCGCAATATCTTTTAAACTAAGCTTTTGATATTTTTTAAATAAAGAATTTCTATAAAAGTTAGATGCTTTTTCACCTGCTCAAATGATAATCAAAACATATCCAAATGATGTAGTAGCAGCAAAAAATAAAGTTAGAATGAAGGAAACCATCAGTGTGGTAAAGACTTCATTTCATGTTCCAGTCATAACTGTTCAACTAAATAATTCTAACTTAACATCTTGTCCATTTGTATCATTAATTAACAATGGAAGGAATTGAGAAAGTAAAATTGGAAGCATCATTGTTAAAGCAACATTGATGATAACAATTAGTATTCCAATACCGAATTGTGCTTTGATTTTACCAGGCAAAATCTTGAACATTTTTAGCATCTTACACCTCCTTTTTATATTTCTAAATTAGATATTAAAAAGTATAACATTTTTATAAAAAATGTTACCGAGCCTTTAGTTGCATAATCAAGGCTTAAAAAATAACTTTTGGAATCCTAAAAAGTCTAAAAAGGGTATAAAAAAATGGCGATCACGAGAGGATTCGAACCTCCGACCACAAGCTTAGAAGGCTCGTGCTCTATCCAGCTGAGCTACGCGACCACGCTAAATATATTTTAGCACTCTTTTTTAAAAAATGAAATTTTTACCGCTTAATTTTAGGATTTTTTTATAAAGAGTTTTGATAGTTCAATATTAGCTTTATCAGATATGAATTTATGCACTTTTGAGACTATGATATAGGAATAAATATCTTTTATATTAAGTTCATAAAATAACTAATCCAGGAAAAATAATGAATTATTTGTTTGAAAAAAATTTTTAAAACAAAATAAAAAAAGTAAGTATGACTTACTTTTGTTCAGAGAGTAATTCTGGTTGTTCTGGATTTTCTACAACTTCTAATTCAACCATTAATAATTCTGCTCTCACTAATATTTTTTGATATGTACCAACAACTACTGCAGTAAGAATAAATCCAAGGAATAAACTTAATAAGGTTAGTACAAATAACTTTTGTAATTCAGAAATTGTATTTGAAATCTTAATTAGTTGTGGTTGAGTAACATTTGATTTAGATGCAACATGGAATGAAAATTGTGCAAAATGTTTAGATAAATGGTTTGCAGCTATAGCAGCCTTAATTCCGAACACTAAAGCTAAAATAACTGCTACTATAACAACGATGTATAGAATAATTAATACAGCTGCAGCTCCTATCGGAAATTCAGAGAAGTGTGTAAATGCATGTCCTGATGGTAAATTAGCATTTACTACTACAGCAGCATTAATTATTGCTGTTAAAATATAAACCACAGCAAATACAATTTCACTAACAAATGCTATTAATAAGTATTGTCTGAAATCTGCTTTTAATCTTTTAAAATGTTTTACCATAAATTCTCCTATCTTTTTAATTCTACCACTATTTGCACAGTATTTTATTCGCATCTGCAGCAGAGCTATAAAAAATACGTTAACTGCTGGTGGTACAGGTTAACGTATCATTAATTTAAACTAACTCATGTAATAAAAATAGCCTTACCTATTAATATTGTTCTTCAGACACAAATTCAGCTCTTTTATCACCGTGTCTAGGGCATGTAAGTCTACTATGATCTTCACTAAATTGAACATAATATACTGCTGGGTTATATTTTCTATTATAAGGTTCTGAACCCATAATAAGAATTTTTACCAGTGGAATATTGAAAATTTCACGTTTTTCAGGGGCTTGGTCCATTCTGAAAACTGGATATGATTCTAATTCTCCACCCATAACTATATTTGATTTGATAATTTGTTTTTCTTCAGCTGAGAAGAAATTATTAATATTTTCAAAATTCTTTTCTAGTATTTGTTCTTGTTCATTTTTTTCTTTAAGCATGAACATTAAATCTGTTTCTAATTCTTCATACATTACTTCTTTAAATATTTCTTTGTTGAATAAATCTTTTTGCTTTTTAGCATATAAATTTAGAAACATTTGAAAAGGCATTAAATCTTGCACTAAGCCAAAAACATATGTGTAAGTATAATCACAATCAGGGCAATGTGCTTTAACTACTGATCCCATAAATTCCTCCAATATTTCAATTATAGACTATAATTTTTGATATGTTAGATTTTGAAAAGAAATATTGGGATAAATATCCTTTAATCGCAGGATTAGATGAAGTTGGAAGAGGATGTCTCGCAGGTGAATTAGTAGTTACTTGTGTTATTTTTCCACCGCATTATCAAAACGATAGAATTAAAGACTCTAAATTACTTAGTGAAAAAGTCCGTGAAGAATTATATGAAGAAATTATTAACAATGCATTAGATTATAGTATTGTGATTAGAACGTTAGATCAAATTAATAATTCAAATCCTAAAGAACAATCAAAAATCGGAATGCAAGTTGCTTTGGAAAACCTAAAACTAAAACCTGATTTAGTTATTACAGATTATGAAAAAATTAATACTGATATTGAACAAATAAATTTAGTTAAAGGCGATAATTTAGCCCTATGTGTAGCGGCTGCAAGTATTTTAGCTAAAGTTACAAGAGATAGAATGTTAGTTCAATATGATGATATTTATCCTGGGTATGATTTAAAAAATAACAAAGGATATGGAACAAAAAAACATTTAGAAGCATTACAAAAATTAGGTGTAACACCAATTCACCGGATTAAATATAAACCAGTTAAAAATTTGCTTACGAAAAATCAAACCAAATAAAAAGTTGTGTTTTTAAAATAAATATTATTATAAATAATATTTTTTATTAAAATTTATCATATGATAAAAGTTGATAATATTACATTTAGATATCGTGAAAACGATATAAATCCAGCCTTAAAAAATGTTTCATTTACAATTGAAAAAGGTCAATATGTAGCTATATTAGGACATAATGGTTCAGGAAAAAGTACTCTTTCAAAAGTGCTTGTTGCACTTTTAAAGCCACAGGAAGGCTCTTTAAGTATTGATGGAATCATTTATAGTAAGGAAAATTTAGCTCAAATTAGAAAAAAGATCGGAATCATTTTCCAAAACCCAGATAACCAATTTGTTGGTTCGTCTGTTGAAGATGATATTGCTTTTGGTCTTGAAAACCGTTGTATTCCACACGATGAAATGGGACCATTAATTAAGAAGTATGCTCAAAAAGTAGATATGTTAGATTATTTAGAAAGAGAACCAGAATCTCTTTCAGGTGGTCAAAAACAACGTGTAGCTATTGCTTCAGTACTTTCTTTAAACCCTGATGTTGTTATCTTCGACGAAGTAACTTCTATGCTTGATCCAAAAGGTAAAGCTAGTGTACTTGAAATAATTAAAGAAATTCAAAACTCAAAATCTAAGACTTTAATTTCTATTACTCACGATATGGATGAAGCTATTTTAGCTGATAAATGTTTAGTTTTTGCGGGTGGAGAACTTATTGCAGCAGGGTCACCGAAAGATATCTTAAAAAATAAAGAAATTATTGAAATAGCTAAAATTGAGTCTCCTTTTATTCACCGCATTAGTGAAAAAATAAATGGAATTGAACCAACATATGATGAAAAGGAGTTGATTAAAGAATTATGCAAATAAAAATTAAAGATTTATCACATACTTTTAATCCTAAATCTCCTTGAGAATTCACCGCTTTAAATAATGTTAATTGTGAAATTAACGATGGTGAATACATCGGAATCATTGGTTCAACTGGTTCAGGTAAAACAACTTTTATTGAACATTTAAATCAACTTTTATCTCCTTCTAAAGGTGAAATCACTTGAGATTTTTATGATGATGTAAATATAAGTAAAAAATTATTACTTTCACAAGCTAAAAAAGAACTATTAGAAACTTATCCCGCTAATTCCAAGGAATATAAGTCTGAATTAAAAATTAAAAAACACCAAATTAAGCAACAGCTAAAAGCTAGCAAAAAAGAAATTAAAAAATTACAAAACAAACTTAATCATGATTTAAAAATTGCATTAAATGATTTTAGAGAAAACTTTATTGCTATGAATAAAGACTCATACGAAAATAAATTGCAATTTAAATATGCTTTAACTAGAGAATTACACTTATTCAAACACAATTACATGTCACAAAGTGAAGAAGGAAAAGCTATCCAAAGACTAAAATATATCCAAGATCGCATTATTTTCACTAAGCAAGGTAAAAGAGACCTTTTTGCTAAAGATCCTAAAAGATTACGTAAACATGTTGGGATAGTGTTCCAATTTGCTGAATATCAACTTTTTAAGGCTACAATTCAAGAAGATATAGCTTTTGGACCTATGGCTTTTGGTATGGTTAAAGAAAAAGCTTATCAAATTGCTCAGGAATGTCTTGAAACTGTTGGACTTGGACCAGAATACCTATCACGTAGTCCTTTTGAACTTTCAGGTGGACAAAAACGTCGTGTTGCAATCGCAGGTATTTTAGCTATGCAGCCAGATTTTTTAGTAGTTGATGAACCTACTGCTGGATTAGATCCTGTTGGTGTTTATGAGATATTAGAAATCTTAAAGAATTTAAATCAACAAGGTAAAACTATTATTAATGTAACTCACGATTTAGATAATATTCTAAAGTATGCAAACAGAATTATTCTATTTAAAAAAGGCGAAATTGTTCGTGATGGTGAACCTTATGAAATATTAAATGATGTTGAATTTTTAAAAGAAAATAATCTTCAGCCACCACATTTATTATCATTTGCTAATAAACTTAGAAATAAAGGAATACCTGTTCCAAAAATTTTATCTGAAGAGGATTTAGTTACTTTCCTAAATTCTTATTTAGGAGGTAAATAATGAAAAGTGTTTTTGGTCGTTATATACCCGGAAAAGGATTTTTATATAATTTAGATCCTAGAATTAAGTTATTAACAGTTATTCTTTATATTGTAATGGTGTTTCTAGTTTCATATTTTATTGATTTATTAATTCTATTAATACCATTAATGGTGATTTATATCATTACAAATAAACGTCTAAGACCATTATTTAAATTAATGTGACTTCCATTCTTTATTTCATTTATTATTTTCTTTGTTAACATCTATACAATTACAAACCAAACCGTTTATGAAGATGTTAAAAAAATGTACTATTCAAATAATTTCTTAGGTAAAACATGATTACTTAGTATGTATGATCCGGATAAAACCTTTTGAACATGAGGTATTTCTTCAAGACACCTTGAAACAATGCCGGTATACACAGGACTGGTTCATTCACCATTTGTTAATGTGCAAATGTCTGTAAAATATGGAGTTTCATTAGATGGAATTAACCGTACAATCTCTTTATTTTTAAGAATCTATATCATGATTTTAACCACAGCATTATTAACAAATACTACTCGTCCTATTTTACTTACTAAATCAATTGAAGATATTTTATGACCATTAAAATTAATCTTTATTCCTACTCACGTTATCGCTATGATTATTTCTATTGCACTTCGTTTCATTCCTACATTAATTGATGAAGCCAATAGAATTATGAAAGCGCAATCTTCACGTGGAGTTGATTTTAAACATGGTAATATGAAAGAAAAAATCAATGCATTTACCACATTAATTATTCCGCTTTTTGTTTCTTCATTTGCTCGTGCTGAAGATTTATCTAACTCAATGGAAACTAGAGGATACGACCCTTATGCAAAAAGAACTAAATATAGAAAAATTAAACCAACTTGAGTTGATTTCGTTATTCTATTCTTACTTTTAGGAGTGCTTGCCTTCTTTATTTGTAATATGGTTCATCCACAATATTTACCTACTTGATACTTAGTAACAAAAGTAATTTAATCGCTTTAAGCGATTTTTATTTTGCTAGTTTTAACTTTTATATCTTAAAATAAGGCTTAAAAAAATATTAAAAATTATCTCTTTGCATATATAATATATACATTAAAAAATGCTGTCAAGCTGTAGTGCTTGACACTTAAGGAGGACAAATGGTTAAAATTAGATTAAAAAGAATGGGAGACAAATTCAGACCAGTATACAAAATCGTTGCTGCTGACTCAAGAGCTCCACGTGATGGAAAATTTATCGAAGCTTTAGGACACTACAACCCTAAAACAAAAGAATTTGTTTTAGATAAAGAATTAACTTCAAAATGAATTAAACAAGGTGCACAACCAACTGTTACAGTAGCTAACTTATTTAGAGCTCACAATTTAACTTCAGAACTTAAAAAATAATGAAAATTAATTTTCTTACATTATTTCCAAATTACTTTGAACCTTTTATAAACGAAAGCATAGTTAAAAGAGCTAAAGAAAAAGAATTAGTTGATTTTTCTGTAGTAGATTTTAGAAACTTCAGTAAAGATAAGCATCGTAAAGTTGATGATGAAATTTATGGTGGAGGTCATGGTTTATTGTTACAAGTAGAACCTATTGATTTAGCGCTAGATTCTTTACCAAGCCGTGGTGGATTTAAAATATTAGTTTCCCCACAAGGTAAGACCTTTACACAAGAAATCGCTCAAGAACTTTCACAATATGACCAAATTACTTTTATCTCAGGTAGATATGAAGGATTTGATGAACGTGTTGTATCGCTTGTTGATATGGAGCTTTCGATTGGTGATTATGTTTTAACAGGTGGTGAATTACCTTCAATGGTAATGGCTGATAGTATTATTCGCTTGCTTCCTGGGGTTATAAAAGAAGAATCACATGTTTATGATTCATTTCAAGGAATTGGATTATTAGATTATCCGCAATACACTCGCCCACGTGAGTATAAAGGAATGAAAGTTCCTGAAGTATTATTCAATGGAAATCATAAGGAAATTAAAGAATGAAAAGAGCAGGCACAATGAGAGAAAACTCTCAAAAATAGACCTGACATTATCGAAAGGATTAAAAATGAGAAATAAATTATTAGAGTTAGTTGAAAAATCACAATTACGTACAGACTTACCACAATTCAAAACAGGTGATAACGTTAAAGTTCACGTACGTATCCGTGAAGGTGAAAAAGAACGTATCCAAATTTTTGAAGGTTTAGTAATCAGCAAAAAAGAATCAGGTACAAGAGAATCATTCACAGTTAGAAAAGATTCATACGGTATCGGAGTTGAAAGAACATTCTTAGTAAACTCACCTTTAATCGCACACATTGAAGTAGTTCGTCAAAACAAAGTTCGTAGAAAAAGATTATTCTACATGAGAGACCGTAAAGGTAAATCAGCTCGTCTTAAAGAAATCAAAAGAAATAAATAATCTATTTGCCCACAAAGCAGCCGCAAGGTTGCTTTTATTATTAAATTTATTATTAAATGTTAAAATTATACTGTTATGAATTCAACACAAAAACAAGATTTTACAGATGTTACATTTGAAAAAACATCTATTAGTGCAAAAACACAGTTTTATGCTATTATGCTATTGACTTTTATAGTCGGATTAGTATTAATGCTTTCACTTGCTGTAGGGCTTAGCTTTTGGTTTTCAACCGAGCATTTTGCAAACTTCTTTGAACAACATTGGATTGCATTAATAATAGCTCTAGTAGTGATATTCTTAGTTAATTTCTTTTTAACTATGTTTATTGGAATGTTTAAAAATCCATACGTCAAATTAGCTTTATTCCCAGTCTTTATTATCTTTTATGGTATTGTGATTGCTTTAGCATTCTTTGCTTACTTTAACTTAGCAAGCCCTGAAACAATGAACAATATGCCGGCAATGATTGGAATTATGCTTATTCCAGCTGGAGTTATGGTAATTGCGGCTATTCTAGGATTATTCCAACTAGTTAATATTAGAGTAATGTGAATATTTGTTGCATTTCTTTCAGTAGCATTCCTTATTACATTTTTCGTTTCATTCTTTGTTTATAGAGCAAACTGATATGTTACAGTAATAGGAACTGCTTTAATATCAATCAACATGATTATTCAATGATGAATGATTAGAAAAACAGCAGACGTAGCTCAATATATGAGTAAAAGAGATATGCTTTCAATAGCTATCCAAGAAGGTATTTTATTATTTATTTCATATGCACAATTACTTTGATATGTTATTATGCTTTTTGTAGGAAGAAGAGATTAAAAAATACGGTTATGACTATGTCATAACCTTTTTTGTATTTTTTAAGCAACTAATTCTTTTCCATTTACACGATTTCTTTGCATATCAATTTCTAAGATTTCTGCTTTTAAAATCATTCCAGGATAATATTGATCAAAAATTGTATTTCCTTCTTCTAATTTTAAATTAGAAACATGAATAAATAAACTTTGTTTTATTCCAATATACATAAACACACCAAAATCAGTGATGTTTTCTACGGTTCCGGATACCACGCTACCAGGTTGTAAATCTTCAACTTTAGTTAATGTATCTTTTAATATAAATCCTTGTTTATCATCAACAATTTTCTTTAATGGTGTTGAAAATGCTTGCAGAATTAATTCAATTTGATATTTATCTGCATTATATTTTTTACTTAATTCGCCTACGTTTAAGCTAGAAACGTTAATTCCATCTTCAGATGGATTTAAATTATAATCCTTAATAATTTCATTAGCAAGAGCATATGACTCAGGGTGAATAATTGTTTTATCTAAATAATTAGGTGAACTAAAGATTCTTAAGAATCCAATTGCTTGCTCAAAAGTTTTTTCACCAATTCCTTTAATGTTTTTTAACTCAAATCTAGAACTAAAACTCTTATCTGCTTTAGCATTTCTATATTGAATAATATTTTCAGCATTCTTAGGGCTAAGTCCAGCAATAAAGGTTAAAATGTGTTTTGTAGCGGTATTTAAATCCACTCCAACTTGATTAACTACTTTTTGCACTTTAAAATCAAGATAATGTTCTAATTCTTTTTGATTTACATCGTGTTGATATTGGCCCACACCAATTGATTTTGGATCAATTTTAACTAATTCATTTAATGGGTCTAGGAACTTACGCCCAATATTAATTGCACTTCTTTCTTCAACATTTAAGTTAGGAAATTCTTCAATTGCAAGTTTTGAAGCTGAATACACTGAAGCACCAACTTCTGAAACAATAGCATATTTAACATTTAATTTATTTTGACTAATAATATTAGCAATAAAAGTCTCGGTTTCTCTTGAAGCGGTTCCGTTTCCTATAACAACAATATCAATGTCATAGCTTCTAATCATATCAAGCACTTTTTTAGTAGCTTCTGCGACTCTTTCTTGTGGCTTATTAGGAAATATCTTATCTATCTTTAAAACGTCTCCATTTTCATTTAATGCAGCCATTTTACATCCATTTACAAACGCTGGATCAATAGCTAAAATATTGTGACCACTAATTGCAGGTGCTAAAAGTAATTTTTCAACTGAATTAGCAAAAATTTGAATACTTGAAGCTTCAGCTTTAGAAAATAAATCACTAAAGATTTCTCTTTCTACACTAGGTAAAATTAAACGTTTTAAACTATCTTGTAATGCATCAATTACATTAGGTTTATTATTTCTAGTTTTATCTATTTTCTTTAAAATAATTGTTTCAAGCACATTTTCTTTATATGAGAATGATACTTTTAAAATACCTAATTTTTCACCTCTATTAATTGCTAAAACATTGTGGTTTTTAATGTATTTAATTGGAATGCTGTATTCATAGTAATTTTTGAATTTTAAACCTTCATCTTCAACTTTTTTGTTTTGAGAAGTCACAATACTTCCATAATTTAAAATATCATTTTTAATTTGTTCTCTAATTTCAAAGTCTTGTGAAATTCATTGAGCAATGATGTAATTAGCTTGCTCCAAGGCGAATTCGACACTAGGAACTTGTTCACTAAGGTATTTTTTAGCTTCAATTTCCCTTTTAAAATCTTTTGATTTGTTTTCAAAAATTCTTTTTGCAAGCGGTTCAAGCCCTAAAGCAATAGCTTTAGATGCTTTTGTAACTTTACCTACTTTAAAAGGTTCATATAAGGCTTCTAAATCGCTTTTTACTGTAGTTGCTTTGATTTTCTTTTCTAATTCCTCTGTGAGCAAGTCTTTTTCTTTTAAAATCTTTAAAATTGCTTGTTGTCTTTCAAGCAATTCGTTTTTGTATTTAAATAAAGCTTCTATTTTATAAATTTGTTCTTCATTTAATCCATCAGTTTTATCTTTTCTATAACGAGAAATGAAGGGTACTGTATCACCTTGAGCTAACATGTCAAGCACTGTATTAACTTGTTTTTCTGTTATATTTAGTTCTTTTGAAACTAATAAAATTGCGTCTTTATCCATATTTCCTCCAGATATAAAAATCATACATATATATTAAATATATGTATGAATAAAATAATTATTTTTTAGTTTCTCTGCTTTTTGCTGGTGTAGTAATTTGTTGTGCTCTATAGTTTTTAAATGCAATAATTTTAGTTACCATAGGGTTAACTGTTGTAAGTGTAAATCCTTGAACAAGTAAGTAGAATACAGGTGAAAGAACATCACCAATAACCATAGCAAGTGTTCCATAAGCAATTGAATCTCATAAGATTCCGTTTTCTTTTAATGCTTGTGCAATAGCATGTGCATCTTGTCCTTCAGGTAGTTTTACATCTGGATGAAATAGATTTTTATTAACAGTTGTAAAAATTTCAGAACTAAACCCTAGGTTTTGATATCCAAGTCCATGTAAATCTTTAACTGTAGAAGCGACTAAGTTTTCTGAGTGCCCTTCAAAAAGAAGTACTGGGAATTGTTGTGCAAGCCCTCTAGCAGGGTTAATTGCAGCTGATCCTCCTAAAAGTCCCATTCACACTGAAAGTGAAATAACAAACATAATTAATAAATCACGGTATTTGTTATTAATGTTAGGTGAGAAAATTGGGAATAATAGAATTGAAGTCATTACTAACTCAACAAAGAAAATTCATAAGGATCCACTAGCAAGTAAATGAGTTCTGCTTGCATGTGTATAATCTAAGAATGATTTTTTAGCTGCTCCTATTGCTGTAATTGGTGCATTTGATATAAAGTGGTCAGGTGCAGACGCTTTACCCAAACCATAAATAATAGCTCCGGCAGCAACAGCTCCTAACATTTGGATAATAATTTTATAAGTTGCATATCATCCATTATTTCTACCATTTAAATAACGGTAAATTGTTACTGAAGGGTTTAAATCACAACTTCAACGAAGAAATAGGAATAAACATGCTCCAACAACAATAAACCCAGCATAGAAACCAACGATAATTGGGTGTAATAAATAAGATTCGGCAACATAACCGTTTGGATTTGGAGTATAGATTGAAACTCCAGCTAGTCCAAGTGAAATTAATATTGTTCCGATAAATTCAGCGATTCCATGGGTAATTCATGTTTTAACATCGCCAGGTTTTTCAGCATTATCTCTTTCAGTTAATTTAAATTTGAAAAAGCTAAAAAAATCTTTAATAAACATTTTGACAGCTTGAGCTGGCCTTGGTTTTTCTGACTCTTCTTTTCTGTCAACAGCAGTTGATTGAATTTTATCCATTTTGTATTTTTCCGTTCTCTAGAACTCTTAAAGCTTTTGAGAAGTCTCCTTTTTCAGCGTTATCTGCATTTTCCAATGTAGCTAATGCAATTTGACTTAATGCTAAGTCTGTTAAGTAAGCTTGGTGAGATGTAACTAAAGTATTAGGCATTTCAATAAGTTCTTTTCATTCCGGGTCCATTGCTTTTAATTCAGCAATACGAGAAGAAACATCTTCATAGAAACGTCCTTCTTCTCTTTCTAAAACATCAGTAGCAAATCCACGAACTTTTCCTGATTTAAGTCCTTTAAGCATTGCTTTTAAATCAACAATTTCACCTCTAGCTGTATTAACTACAATTACACCATCTTTCATTGTGTTAATTGCAGCTTCATCAATTAAGTATCTTGTTGACGGAAGAAGTGGACAGTGAATTGAAATAAAGTCACTTTGTTGTAATAATTCTGTAAGTGAAACGAATTCAAATCCAAATGTTTCAGCAAGTTGTGGGAAGTTTTCTCTAGCAAATGCATCAAATACTAAAACTTTAGCACCTGTAGCTTTTGCTATTCTGACAAATGTTTGTCCAATTTTACCTGAACCAATAACTCCGATTGTAGAGTTACCAATACATTTACCATCTAATCCATTTAATGAAAAGTTGTATTTTTGAACTCTACTATTTGCAACAAGTAAGTTACGGTTTAAAGCTGACATAGTAGCGAATGCAAATTCACCAATACTTTCAGCTGAATAGTTAAAAATTCTAAATACTTCAATTCCTAATTCATTTGCTTTCGCAACATCAATTTTGTTATATCCCATTGATCTTTGGAATCAATATTTGACTCCCATTTTCGATAATACTTCAAGAATTACTTTGTCACCATATGTGTTAACAAAACCACATACCGCATCATATCCTTGAGCAAGTTTTACTGTATCAAGGTTAAGATTTTCTTTAAAAAAAGTAATTTCATGTCTACCATTATTGTATTTATCGAAAGATGTTACATCATAGTCCTTCGCATCGAAGAAAGCTATTTTCATAATATCTCCTAATTTAAGTTTTTGTAGTGTATTTAAATAAATTATATTATTTTCATTTTAAAATGAAAATAAATAAAACAACTATATTTTAGACTTAAAAGTTGACTATCTTTAGTTTTTTATTATTTTCTGTTCACTATGAAAAAAATCAATATATAGAATGGAGGAATATGAATGAACTATTATTTTATCTAGCAAACAAAGTCAAAGGTGATTCTTTTTTGATTTTTAAAGAAATTGCAAAAAGCACAGAAATTAGTCGCAAAGAATTAATGGAATTACACAATAAATATATGCAAGCAGGAGTGAAATATTTTACATTATTTAGTAACTGCTATCCAGATGTCTTAAATCTACTTAAATATCCACCATATGTGATTTTTTACAAAGGTAATGTTAATTTATTAAATAGTAAGAAAATTTATTATTTAATTAATGAGCAAAATAATCCACAAGCTAATAGCTGATTTAAAAGCAATATTGATACTTTAGTTAACAACAGTGTACTTTTTACTAATGATTATGATTCGGAAGCTGATATAGTATCTTATTTCCGTTCACATAATGGAAAAATAATCCACATTGCTAAAAGTGGATTAAACACACTTGATTATAGCGATATAAATTTTGAAAATGAATTATTTATTTCACAATATCCACTAGATGCTCATCCTAAAAGATTTTATTTTAAGGAAGCTAATTTAATTGCTGCATGTATCTCTAATTCCTTAATTTCATTTTCTTGCAACGAAAATTCAAAGGTATTTAATTTAATTAATTACTTCGTTGATTTAGGAAAAGATATCAACTGTTTTCCAGGTTCTCTACCTAATGATGGAAATAATTCATTAATTAAATCTGGAGCTAATTTAATCACAATGATTTCAGAAGTGCTAAATGTATAAAAAATGTGCCTAAATCCTAGGCACATTTTACTATATATTAAATATTAATTTTGTCTTTCAGGGTAAACTGAAACATACTTTCTGTTTCTTCTGCTTTCGTATTTTACATAACCATCGATTTTAGCAAATAATGTATCATCACCACCACGACCAACATTTTCACCTGGGAAGATTTTTGTTCCTCTTTGACGATAAATGATTGATCCTGCTGTTGCGAATTGTCCGTCACCTAATTTAGCACCTAAACGTTTTGAGTGTGAATCACGACCGTTACGGGTAGATCCACCAGCCTTCGTGTGAGCCATAGTCTAATTAACCTGCAATCTTTGTGATTTTAACACGTGTATATGGTTGACGGTGTCCAAGTTTTCTCTTGTGTGTAGATTTCGCATTGTGACGATATACGACGATTTTCTTTGCTTTACCTTGTTTTTCGATTGTTCCTAATACAAAAGCATTTTCTAAGTATGGTCTTCCAATTTTGTCATCAACAAGTAAAACTTTATCAAATTTTACTTCTGAGTTTTCTTCACCTTCGATTTTTTCGATGAAGATTGTTTGACCTTCTTTAACTAAAAGTTGTTTCCCACCTGTTTCGATAATTGCTAACATGCAATACCTCCAAAATAGTGGCTCGCCTTTAAGGTGGCTTAAAGCTCTTAATAACCTTTTTAGAACGGTTACTTGAAGTAACATGCATATTATACAATCATATTTGAAAATAAAAAGTTAAAATAATATGTAATTTTCAAGTATATTTGGTTTATTTTCAGGTTTGTTTTCTCATTTATATTCAGCTTCTTTTGTTTTATATGACCCTGTGCTAGAACTAAAAGATTTATACAAACTTACAAATTGTGCTATTACACTAATTACAGCACCAATTCCAGTTAAAGCAGCCATAATTCCAATTCCTGGTGTAACGTTTTTCAAATCTTTAGTTTGCACTTTTTGCAATTGTTCCAGCTTCATATTACCTCCTTTCGATTAATATATTGATTTTTTCAAAAGTGAACAAAAAAAGAACAATATTACTATTGTTCCACATATTGAGTATTGAATGAACCTTTAACATCACTAACAGACATTGTTGAGATTCAAATATTTGGATCAACTAATTTTAAATCACTCACAATGTTTTTGGTTTCTAATAATAAAGCAACTGTTTCAATTTTAAATGAGTATTTTCCGGTATATCCAGATTTAAATCTAACAATTCTATAAGAGTGTCAGTAATTAATTAATTTAAAGTATGCAAGTACTTTTTCAGGTTCATTAGAAATAATTGTTAATTTAACCTTCTTATATTTTGGATAAAGAATGCTTACCACAATATTAGTTACAATTAAGTAAGCAAATGTTGAAAGTTCTCTCATTCCGAAAACTTCACCATTAATATTTGGTTTAATAACACCATAAACAATTAAGAATAAGCAAGCTGTACAGAAGGCAACACTAGCAAGAATTCCTCCAACACTTTTCTTATATTTTGTTGAGAAGAAATATGCAATAATATCTGTTCCACCTGTTGAACCACCAGCTTTTCAAGAAAGCGCAATTCCAACACCAATAAAGGCAGCTCCCATGCATCCGTATAATAAAATAGGTCATGTTTGTCCGTTTGCATATCAAATTAATTGGTTAGCTTGTTCTAATGTTAATGCACTTAAGGCACTTTGTGGTAATAAAGAAACACCTTGGCCTTGAACTAATTCATATAAGCCAGGAATACTTTTTATTTCATAAGGTTGATTATTCTTCAAGAAATCAACAACTGATTGAAATGGAGCAACTGCTAAATTTCCATCAAAAATAGTTTTTACCTTACTTACTGGGAGCAATTCTAATGCATCTGTTTTGAAATCATGCACTAATAAATAATTTCCATACTCGTTTGGATTCTTAAGTAATTTAGTTACATCTTCAGGATTAACCGTAGATAAGAACTCTTGAGAAATAATAGGTACATTAGTTCCAGCTACTGTAGTAACTGAATATTTACCTGTTTCTAAGTATTTAAACACGTCTTGTAATGGTGCGATTTGGTATTTATATCCAGCTTGATTTAAGCTTGAAATTTCATGATTATCAATTACATAGAAAATTCCTTTTCCAACTGTATCACCATCAACTTTTTGTCTAAACACTAAGGTAAAATCATTAGTATCATTGTGAATAAAGCTAATTTTCTCAAACAAGAATACATGTACGTCGTGTTGGGTAAAAATAAAGTTAGTCACTTGTAAAAATAACATGAATACTAATGTTAATACTAAGAAACTTCGTTTAACTTTCTTCCAAAAAATAATAAATAACGGAAGGTTGCAAGCGAAATAAATCAAAGCAAAGTATGAAGTTAAAAATGGAAATAAATATTGTAAAATGGTTGGAATTCCTGTAATCCCTGAAGGAATTGTATCTGATTTAGCAAGGAAAATATGGATTCCAAAATTAAACACAAAAGCTGCTCAGAATAAAAGAAAGACTTTATATCAATATCTTGCTACTAATTCCTTAAATGAAAGCTTTTTAGTATTTTTTGTATTGTTTAGAAGATATTTACCCATTTTATATTTAAGGTATTCTTCTTCTGAATTTACTTTCTCCTTATTGATAGATAATTCACCACTTGGTTGGTTAATATCACAGTAATATGCATTGTTTTTTCTGTAAAGCATTTCATTCCATATTTTCTTTTTCATTTTTTCATTAGAAGTAGGGAATTTTAATTTATGCTTCTTATCATCTCTTAATTTATTCATTTGGATAATTTTACATTATTTTTCACAAAAAAAGTCATAGTTTTATAACTATGACATAGGTTTTTGTGTTTTTTCTTTCTTTTCTTTAATATACTCAATAATTAAATTTGTAATAATTACAATCATTATTGCAATTACACTAACAAATACAGAGCAATCAGCAAAATTGAATGTACCTTTATCAAATCATGGAACGTAGAATATGTCTTTGACATAGCCATGAAAAGCAATTCTATCAGTCGCATTTCCAATATCACCAGCAAGTAAGATTCCAAATAATGCTGCATATAAAAGCATATGTTTACCAGGATATAAAGGAACTAATAAGATTATAATCGAAATTATAAAACTAATAGCTTGAATGAAAGCAATATTACCTGTTGACATAAATGTTACACCCTTATGTCATATGCTTCTAAGCCCAAATAAACCATAATTGATTCATTCGCTTTGGTTTGGATAAATTGTTTCAGGCCCAATTTGATGTCCATCAATTACACCAGTGCTTTTGCCTGCCTTTATCATAGCGTTTACGTCTATGTGGTGGAATAATAAGGTTTTAGTTATTTGATCAATTGCAAAGAAAATAATAAAGGTTGTCAGTAGCATTAAATAAGCTGCTAGCACTTTTTTTCAATTTGCTTTTAGGTATTTAGAATAAGAACTAAATGCCGTTTTTATTTTAGTCATTAAGCTCCATTTTACTAATTATTAAGTAACATAAAGGACAAAGATCTTCTTTTATTTCTTCAGTTGAATAGTGGTTTCAACATCTTTGACATTTAACAGATTCAAATGTTTCTATTTGTATGCTGTCACCGTAAGATATTTTTCCAACCATTAAAAGAGTTTTTAAATCAAGTGATTTAATAAAATCTGAAACTTCTGGAAGAATTAAGTGTGCTTCATTTGATCTCTTAATTTTTCCTGATTTTGTAGCTTCATCAATTAAAATATTTACTTGACTTCTTAAATCAAAGAATTCTTTAAATTGACTTAATACATCATTATTTACAGTAATGTTTTTTTCATATGATTCAAACATAATTGAATCATGTTTATTATCTTTATTAAAGTGCATGTATGCTTCTTCTACTGTTGTAGGTAAAATAGGAGCAAGTGCAAGAAGTAAGAAATCTAAAATTTCATATAAGTTAGCAAGAACCATTAATCTTTCAGGATCATTAAATTCTCTAATGTATAAGATATCTTTTGTTACTGAAAGATAGAATGAGGAAAGTTCAACAATGTAATTATTAATAAGTTTAATTACATTAATAAATTTATATTCATCATATGCTTTGAATACTTCTACTTTTAAAGCATTAAGTTGTTCTTTAATGTATAAATGTATTCCTTCACGTTTTGTTGTAGCATCATAATGATATTTATCTAAGTTACCTAAAATAAATCTAATTGTGTTTCTGATTTTACGATATATTTCAGTGTTTTGGTCTAATATTTCGTTTGAAATATTAACATCATTAGTGTATTCACTATTAGCAACTCAAAGACGTAAGATATCTGCTCCACGTTTTGAAACGACTTCTACAGGATAAATTACATTCCCTTTAGATTTAGACATCTTTTCACCTTTACCATCAAGTGCAAATCCGTGTGAAATTAAATTACGATATGGTGTAACACCTTTAAATGCTACAGAGTTAATAATTGAAGAGTTAAATCATCCTCTGTATTGATCAATACCTTCTAAGTATAAATCATATGGAGAAGTAACTCCTGGGGCAATATCAACTGCTATTGAAGAAACTCCAGAATCAAATCAAACATCCATAATATCCATTTCACGAGTAAATCCTTGATTTTGATATTTAGGAAGTAATAAGGCTTCTGTATCTCATTCTCATCAAATATCACTACCATGTTGTCTTACAAGATTAATAATGTGATCAAATTGTTCTTTGTCAACAATAGCTTCACCGTTTGCATCATAGAAAATAATTAAAGGAAGACCTCAAGTTCTTTGACGTGAAATAGTTCAATCATGTCTATTTTCTATCATTTGGAACAATCTTTTCTTAGCTCAATCTGGGTAAGTTTTTACATTAGTATCAATTTGATTTAAGATTTGATCTCTGATTTTATCAATTGAAACAAATCATTGTGGTGTACCTCTGAAAATAATTGGTTGATGTGTTCTTCAATCATGTGGGTATGAGTGTTTTACTCATTGAAAATGAAGCACTTTATCGCCAAGGAACATTGAGATTTCTTTGTTTGCATCAGCGTAAAACATTCCATCAAATTTTGTGTTAGTATTTTCAACCATACCTGTATCGGAAATGTGCATAATGTTTTCTAAGTTGTATTTTTTACCAATCATGAAGTCATCTTCACCAAACATTGGTGCTATATGTACAATACCAGTTCCAGCATCATTAGTAACATGGTGTCCGATTACTACAGGTGCAACATGTTGTAAAATAGGTGTTAAATAAGTTATTTGATGGTTTTCAATAATTCCACCTTTAAACTTATCAAGAACTTCAACTTCTCAATTTACTTTTGCAGCAAAATCTTGGTATAAATCTTCAGCCATAATGTATCTTTCACCATTAGCTTGGAAAATTACATATGCAATATCCGCTCCTAAAGCAGCCCCTGCGTTAGCGATTAATGTTCAAGGTGTTGTAGTTCAAACTATTAAATTATCCCCAGGTTTAATTACGTTTAAATCAGATTTTTCAATAGGGAATTTAACATAAATAGATGGGCTTTTAACATCTTGATATTCAACTTCAGCTTCAGCTAGTGCACTTTGTGAAGATGGTGACCAGTAAATTGGTTTTAAACCTTTATAAACTAATCCATCAAGCATCATTTTAGCAAAGACTTCTAATTGTTTAGCTTCATATTCAGGTGCTAAAGTAACATAGATTTTTTCAAAATCAGAAAACATTTGAAGTTGTTTAAATTGTTCTCTTTGTCTTTCAACTTGTTCTAAAGCATATTTATGAGCTTTTTTTCTTAAAGTAATTGGATCAAGTTCTTCTTTTGAAATTTTCATTTCTTGAAGCATTTTATGTTCAATTGGAAGACCGTGTGTATCTCAACCAGGAACATATGGTGAATAATAATTACTTAATGTTTTATATCTAACAATAAAATCTTTTAAAATCTTATTTAAAGCATGTCCTACGTGGATATCACCATTCGCATATGGTGGACCATCATGCAAAATAAAGTGAGGATCATTTTTGTGTAATTCTAAAACTCTTTTATAAACATTATTTTGAATTCAATTATCTCTAAATGTTTTTTCTTTGGTTGTTAAATTTGCACGCATATCAAATGATGTATTAGGCATATTCAACGTTTTCTTGTAATCCATAACTGTCCTTTCAATTTTAAAAAAGAAATAAAAGAAAATTCCTCTATTTTATTAACAAAACTTGCTAATACAATAGAGGAATTTACATGGTGGCCTCGGCAGGAATCGAACCAGCGACACACAGAGCTTCAATCTGTTGCTCTACCAACTGAGCTACAAGGCCATGGCGGTCCAGACGGGGATCGAACCCGCGTTCTCCTCCGTGACAGGGAGGCGTATTAAACCACTTTACCACTGGACCATGGTTGCAGAGGAAAGAATTGAACTTTCGACCTTCGGGTTATGAGCCCGACGAGCTACCACTGCTCCACTCTGCTATATATAAAATATATACTACTTGTTTCGTGGCGGGTGATGAGGGATTCGAACCCCCGCGGGCCGTGAAGCCCCTGCTAGTTTTCAAGACTAGTCCCTTCAGCCAGACTTGGGTAATCACCCATTGGTGGACCCAACAGGACTCGAACCTGTAACCGACCGGTTATGAGCCGGTTGCTCTAACCATTGAGCTATAGGTCCGGTTGTTTGCCTAAGTAAATAGTATATAAAAATGGTAGCACCGATGAGATTCGAACTCATGACCTTCCGGGTATGAACCGGATGCTCTAACCAACTGAGCTACAGTGCCATAAATGGTGGAGAGTATGGGATTCGAACCCACCACCTCCTGCGTGCAAGGCAGGCGCTCTAGCCAAATGAGCTAACCCCCCATAAATGGTGAAGAAGACAGGATTTGAACCTGCGACCACTACAGCCCAAATGTAGTGCTCTACCAAACTGAGCTACTTCTCCAAGAACTGCATTTATATTATACTAAAAGTTTTAAATAGTCCAAAAAATTTTTATGTTCTTTGGAAACTGAATAGTAATTAATAATTCATTAAAATGTCTGAATACATTAACTTTTAAACCTTTCAATTTATTAGTAATGGTCAGCTAAATGTATTACTACACTTACACTTCCATCCTATCAACCTCGTAGTCTACAAGGAATTTCAAGGGAATACTTATCTCTGAGGAGGCTTCCCACTTAGATGCTTTCAGCGGTTATCCCTTCCGTACTTAGCTACCCAGCTATGCTCCTGGCGGAACAACTGGAACACCAGCGGTACGTCCACTCCGGTCCTCTCGTACTAAGAGCAGCTCTCATCAATATTCCAACGCCCACATCAGATAGGGACCGAACTGTCTCACGACGTTCTGAACCCAGCTCGCGTACCGCTTTAATTGGCGAACAGCCAAACCCTTGGAACCAACTCCAGCTCCAGGATGCGATGAGCCGACATCGAGGTGCCAAACCTTGCCGTCGATGTGATCTCTGGGCAAGATAAGCCTGTTATCCCCAGGGTAACTTTTATCCGTTGAGCGACTGCCGTTCCATGACGTACAGCCGGATCACTAAGTCCTGCTTTCGCACCTGCTCGACTTGTAGGTCTCGCAGTCAAGCACACTTCTACCTTTGCGCTCTGCATACGGTTTCTGACCGTATTGAGTGTACCTTTGAACGCCTCCGTTACCTTTTAGGAGGCGACTGCCCCAGTCAAACTACCCACCACGCACTGTCCCCTACCGGATAACGGTAGCAGGTTAGAAACTCAACATACCAAGGGTGGTATTTCAAGGTCGACTAATCTAGAACTAGCGTCCTAGCCTCATTGTCTCCCACCTATCCTACACATGTTAGGCCAAGTTTCAATACGAAGTTGTAGTAAAGCTCCATGGGGTCTTTTCGTCTTGATGCGGGTACCCAGCGTTTTCACTGGACCATAATTTCACCGAGTCCAATGTTGAGACAGTTGAGAGATCATTGCGCCTTTCGTGCAGGTCAGTATTTAGCCGACAAGGAATTTCGCTACCTTAGGACCGTTATAGTTACGGCCGCCGTTCACCCGGGCTTCACTTCAATGCTTCGCATAAGCTAACAAATCCGCTTAACCTTCGGGCACTGGGCAGGCTTCACCCCCTATACTTCATCTTACGATTTAGCAGAGAGCTGTGTTTTTGATAAACAGTTGCCCCTCACAATTTACTGTGGCCGACAAAGTCGGCACCCCTTCTCGCGAACTTACGGGGTTAATTTGCAGAGTTCCTTAACATTGGTTTTCTCGCTCGCCTTAGAATACTCATCTTGGGAACGTGTGTCCGTTCTCGGTACAGGTACCTTTTGTGTTATAACGTTTAGAAGCTTTTCTAGGAAGTATGAAATCACACAATTTGCTACAAGTAGCTATGCATCACAACTCCCAGTTGTAGAGACCGCATTTAACTAATCTCACCAGTTGTTGCTTACCCCCAAATCCAATAATGGGTAGTGCTATCCTTCTTCGTCACTCCATCACTTACGCAGGTAGTACAGGAATATTAACCTGTTGTCCATCGGATACGCTTTTCAGCCTCTCCTTAGGTCCTGACTAACCCTGGGTGGACAAACCTTCCCCAGGAAACCTTTCCCAATAGGCGTTGAGGATTCTCACCTCAAATCGTTACTCATACCGGCATTCTCACTTCTTAACGCTCCACCAGTCCTCACGGTCTGACTTCGCCGCATTAAGAACGCTCCTCTAACGTACTAAATGTACCCGTGGCTTCGGTATCGTGTTTTACTCCCGTTACATTATGGGCGCAAGATCTCTTGACTAGTGAGCTATTACGCACTCTTTAAAGGGTGGCTGCTTCTAAGCCAACCTCCTAGTTGTTTATGAAATCTCACAACCTTTCTGACTTAACACGATTTTGGGACCTTAGCCGACAATTTGGGTTGTTGCCCTCGCGAGCCTGGACGTTAGCACCCCGGTTTCCAACTGCATGATAATACACAATGATATTCGGAGTTTGATTATAGTCAGTACCACTAGACGTGGCCATTCCATATTCAGTGCTCTACCATCAAAGCTTAACATCACACGCTAGCCCTAAAGCTATTTCGAGGAGAACCAGCTATCTCCAAGTTCGATTGGAATTTCTCCGCTATTCACAAGTCATCCGGGCACTTTTCAGCGTACTACGGTTCGGCCCTCCACTTGGGATTAACCAAGCTTCAGCCTGCTCATGAATAGATCACATGGTTTCGGGTATATATCAACATACTAGTCGCCCTATTAAGACTTCGATTTCTCTACGGCTCCGCTTTTTCCGCTTAACCTCGCATGTTAACATAACTCGCCGGTCCATACTGCAAGATGTACGCCATCACCCATTAACGGGCTCTGACTAATTGTAAGTAAGTGGTTTCAGATTTTATTTCACTCCCCTCCCTGGTTCTTTTCACCTTTCCCTCACGGTACTAGTTCACTATCGGTGTCTGATTAGCATTTAGCCTTACCGGATGGTCCCGGCAGATTCAGACAGGGTTTCACGTGCCCCGCCCTACTCAGGATACTATCAAAAGTCCTTGCTATTTCACATACGGGAGTATCACCCTCTATGCTTAGTTTTCCCAAACTATTCTGCTATAACAAAGATTTGTAACTTTATGTAGATAGTCCTACAACCCCAGTTTAAAAAACTGGTTTGGGCTCTTTCACGTTCGCTCGCCGCTACTGATGAAATCATTTTTATTTTCTCTTCCTGTTGCTACTAAGATGTTTCAGTTCACAACGTGTCTCGCTAATGGAACTATTTTATTCATTCCAATGCAACTAGACATTACTCTAGTTAGGTTTCCCCATTCGGAAATCCCCGTTTCGTTGCTTATATCCAGCTCCACGAGGCTTATCGCAGGTAATCACGTCCTTCATCGACTTTCAGACCCAAGGCATCCACCACAAACTCTTACTTATTTAAAAGTTGTAACAATATTTTCCTATTGTTGTTGATGTATTCAAAGACATTTTAACGAATTATTATTTCTAATAATTTCTCGGTATCACAAAACAAATTGACTAATTTATTTTTTGATGTCGTTGTTATATTAATATCTTTACTATTCAGTTTTCAAAGAACATAGAGAGAAAATCCTCTCAAAACTAGATATATCCCATGACGAAATAATTTATAAAATAAGGTAATTAAGTAACAATAAAAATATTGTTTATGTGTACTCCGTAGAAAGGAGGTAATCCATCCCCACGTTCTCGTAGGGATACCTTGTTACGACTTCACCCCAGTCACCAGTCCTGCCTTAGGCAGTTGTCTCCGTAGTTGACTAAACCGACTTCGGGCATTACCAGCTCCCATGGTGTGACGGGCGGTGTGTACAAGACCCGAGAACGTATTCACCGTAGCGTAGCTGATTTACGATTACTAGCGATTCCGACTTCATGTAGTCGAGTTGCAGACTACAATCCGAACTGAGAACGGTTCTTTGAGATTTGCTCCATGTCGCCATATTGCTTCTCTTTGTACCGTCCATTGTAGCACGTGTGTTGCCCCACTCGTAAGAGGCATGATGATTTGACGTCGTCCCCACCTTCCTCCCAGTTACCCGGGCAGTCTCCTTAGGATATTTAACTAAGGACAAGGGTTGCGCTGGTTGCAGGACTTAACCGAACATCTCACGACACGAGCTGACGACAACCATGCACCATCTGTCATTCTGTTAACCTCCACTATATCTCTATAGCTTCGCAGAAGATGTCAAGAGTGGGTAAGGTTCTACGCGTATCTTCAAATTAAACCACATGCTCCACCGCTTGTGCAAATCCCGTCAATTCCTTTAAGTTTCACTCTTGCGAGCATACTACTCAGGCGGATGATTTAATGCGTTAGCTGCGCCAATGGTTCCCATCAGCTAATCATCATCGTTTACGGCGTGGACTACCAGGGTATCTAATCCTGTTTGCTCCCCACGCTTTCGTCTCTCAGTGTCAATATGTGCCCAGTTAACTGCCTTGGCCAAGTTGATGTTCTTCCTTATATCTACGCATTTCACCGCTTCACAAGGAATTCCGTTAACCTCTACACAATTCTAGTTTATCAGTATCCAACGCGATTTGGGGTTGAGCCCCAAGTTTTGACGCCAGACTTAATAAACAACCTACAGACGCTTTACGCCCAATAATTCCGGATAACGCTTGCAACCTATGTATTACCGCGGCTGCTGGCACATAGTTAGCCGTTGCTTTCTGATTTAGTACTGTCAAGATAATAGCATTTCCTCTACTATTTTTCATCCTAAATAACAGCAGTTTACAACCCGAAGGCCTTCATCCTGCACGCTGTGTCGCTCCATCAGGCTTTCGCCCATTGTGGAAAATTCCCTACTGCTGCCTCCCGTAGGAGTCTGGGCCGTATCTCAGTCCCAGTGTGACAGATAAGTCTCTCAACCCCGTTAAACATCATAGTCTTGGTGAGCCATTACCTCACCAACTAACTAATGTTCCGCACCCCAATCTCCCAGTGGAGCTTGAGAGCTCCTTTATATAAAGAAGATGCCTTCTTTATAAGTATCCGGTATTAGCGGTGATTTCTCACCGTTATCCCAATCTAAGAGGTACGTTAAGTACGTGTTACTCACCCATTCGCCGCTAAGTTCCGAAGAACTCCGCTCGACATGCATGTATTAGGCACACAGCCAGCGTTCATCCTGAGCCAGGATCAAACTCTCAAAAAATTGACTGTCATGTACATTGTATATATCTAGTTTTCAAAGAACTTTTGTTTGTTTTACTTAACAAGCATGATTATTATATAACAGATTTTAAAAACACAAAATAAAAAAATACCTTTTTGGTATTTTTTTTCTTAATTGCAATGTGCATTGCAACAGAAAAAATATCTGGAAAAATTCCGGATATTTTTTAAACCCCTAAAATTTACTTTTATTTTTAAAAAATTTGTTTTTTGCTGTATTCGATTTTCTTTTTAAATTGTTTCTGATAAAAAGCGTTCATCACCTGGTATTGGTGTCCATTTATCCTTATAATAATTTCAGTCATAGAATAGTTCATCAGCTGATTGTCAATTGAAAATTTCCCTAGGCATATTATTTATTTCATTTTGTACAGCCAATATTTCTTCTTCAGAAATATTATTAAAATTTGTGCCTTTTGGAAAGAATCTTCTAACTAAACCATTAAAGTTTTCGTTTCCTCCTTTTTGAAATGAAGCATATGGGTCTGCACGATAAATAATAATTTGAAGCCTATATCCTAGATAAAAAAGTTTTGAGAACTCAAATCCATTATCAGCTGTTATGCTTTTAACATTTAATTGTTTTTCTCTAATTAAATTTCATAAAACCTCTGCAACATTTCATGGATTTTTACCCTTTATCTTTTTAATTATTCCGTATCTTGTTTTTCTTTCTGTAAAAGTTAACAAGTTATAGTTTTCCTTTCCGGATTTTCCAACGATAAAATCAACTTCTCAATGACCGAATTCTGACCTATCATTTATTTTCTGAGGTCTAGTTCAAAATGGTCTAACTCATCTTGCACCAACTGAGATTTCAACTGCACTCTTAGTTCTTTTTCCTCCTTTTTTATAATGACGTCTCAACCTATCTTCTTTTGTTATTTCTCAAGCGTTTGAATTTATCCAATTAAAAACAGTTCTATATGAAGGAAATTCAAAATTATAATTAAACTTAATATATGTATGTGTCAGTTTAACTCCAAATGAACGTTTGTTAAATTTATCTATAAAAACATTTGTAAAATTTGGATATTTTTCGATTTTATTGCGCAACTTAAAATAATATTTTCACTTATTTCTCATATCATGTTTATATTGTGCGTATTCAGCCGTATACCCGTATAAATCAGCATTGTATGTAATTTCTCTAGATATAGAGCTCTTTGAAAATCCAGTAATTTTCGCAATTTCAGATATACTAAAATTTTCTTTTAACAAAGCTTCTATTACACATCTTACTTTTGCTGTAATTCTTGTATAATGTATGCGAAATCCTTTCTCAGGGGTTTTCAGTGGAGCGCAAAAAAGTGCTCCACTTTTATTATAAACTAATAAAAGTGTTGCACTGCATATTGCAATCGAGCAAAAAAATACCTTTTTTGGTATTTTTTTATTATTGCATGAACTGAAGTTATATTAACTATAACATTCCTTTATTTTTTAAAGTCTTTAGTGTTTTCGCACTTACTCTAAGAGTCATTTTTTGTCCATCAATCACAACTCTAACTTTTTGTAAGTTAGGTAAGAATTTTCTCTTTGTTGCATTTAAAGCATGAGAACGTTTATTTCCTGATTGAGGTCCTTTTCCTGTTAGAACATCTCTTCTTGACATAAATAATCCTTTCTTTTTTAGTTAGCTAATTAAAATCGATTATCGAGATTATTATAAATTATAAAAGTAAAATTATTATAACAAAAAAATATTTTTTATGAAACTTGTTCGAAAAAATCATCTTCGTTAGAAAAATCTACATTATTATCTATTCAATTCTTTCTAAATTCAGCATTTTCGCCCATTAGCACGCTTACTCTTCTTTCAGCTAATGAAGCGTCTTCAATAGTAGCTTGCACTAATGTTCTAGTTTTAGGATCCATGGTTGTTTCTCATAATTGATCAGCATTCATTTCTCCTAATCCTTTATATCTTTGTAATTCATAAGGTTCTTTAATACTTTCAAGAATATCTTTTAAATCATCTTCATCTCAGGCATATTGAACCTTCTTAGATGTTTTACCACTTACCTTATATAAAGGAGGAAGAGCTATATAAACTTTACCTTTTTCAATTAATTGTTTCATAAAACGGTAAAAGAATGTTAATAGTAAAACTTGAATATGTGCACCATCAGTATCAGCGTCCGTCATAATAATAATTTTATTATAGTTAGCTTTAGTTATATCAAAATCATTTCCAAATCCAGCTCCAATGGTATTAATAATGGTACTGATTTCAACATTTTTTAAAACTTCAGAAATCTTTTTCTTTTCTGAGTTGATAACTTTTCCTCTTAAAGGTAAAATAGCTTGATATCTTCTATCTCTTCCACTTTTTGCACTTCCACCGGCCGAATCCCCTTCGACAAGGAATAATTCTTTTTCGCTAGAATTCTTAGATGTTGCAGGAGTTAATTTATCACTAAGTACTAGTTTTTCAGAAACTAGTTTTTTGCTTTTTCGACTTTCTTCTCTAAGTTTTCTTTCTTCCATTCTTAATTCATAGGCTCTTTTAACTTTATCTAACACATTTTTAGCTAAAGTTTTATTTTCATTAATTCAAATTTCAAGATATTTTGAAACCACTTCTTCAACTACATTTTTAGCTTCTGGAGTTCCTAATTTATCTTTAGTTTGACCTACGAATTCCAGTAAGTTTTCTGGAATTTTAAGTGAAATTATGCAAGCTAGCCCTTCTCTGATATCATCTCCATCAAAAAGTTTTCCATTTTTTACAATTCCTTCACGAACTGCAAATTCATTCATAGTTTTAGTAAAAGCACTTTTAAGTCCTATTTCATGTGTTCCACCATCACGTGTTTTAACATTATTAACAAAACTTAAAATAATATCATTGTATGAATCCGTTCATTGGAAAGCAAAATCCACTTCAATATCTTTTTTACTATCACTAAATGATACCGGAGGAGTAATGCTAATTTTTGAATCATTAACAAAATTAAGGAATGACTCAAGACCCCTTGTGTGTTCATATACTTCTGTTTTATCATTTTTTTCATCTTTTAATGTAATTTTAAGATTTGAAATTAAAAATGAACTTTCTTTTAAACGTTCAGAAATACGATCAAAACTTAATTTTGCACGTTTGAAAAATGCGTAATCAGGTCAGAAACGAATTGATGTCCAATTTGTTTTACTTGTCCCTATTTCATGTGTGTGCTCTAAAATTGTGTCTTGTTGAAAAATTGTTTCATACACTTTTTTATCTCTGGATACAGTTGCAATTAATTTAGTTGATAAAGCATTAACTACTGAAGAACCAACTCCGTGTAACCCTCCAGAAGTTTTATATGCACCTGAATCAAATTTTCCACCAGCATGAAGTTCTGTAAAGATTAATTCAACTGCTGTACGGCTTTGACCCTTCATTTTATCAACTGGGATACCACGACCATTATCAATAACTTCAACTGAGTCATCATTATGTAAAATAACTTGAATATCATTTGCATATCCAGCTAAAGCTTCATCAATTGCGTTATCCACAATTTCTCACACTAAATGGTGTAATCCATGTACATCAGTTCCACCAATGTACATTCCTGGACGTTTTCTAACTGCTTCAAGTCCCTTTAATTGTTGTATGCTACTTGCATTATATTCTTGTGTTTTACTCATACTTTTAATTATAAACAGTTTTTTAATATTAACTTATTAATTTCCTCAAAGAAAAAATATTAATTGATTAATTAAAAGATTGGCTTTCTACTTAATGTGTAATTTTATAAAATGTGAAAATTCTTTTTAAATTTTATCAAGTTTTTAAAAAATGGGCGTGTTAAAATACACGACAGGGTCGTTTCGGCTTATTTTTTCGAGCCAATTTTTTAAATTTTTGTGTAATTTTTAAATAATTCAAATGGTGAAATTCTAACTGGATATTGACTATTTTCAAAGTAATAATTTCGTTTGTCTTTATTGATTTAAATCAATTAATTCAAATATGAAATTTTCACAAATAAACTGTGGTTCATAACCTTTTGGAATAATCTTTCTAATCTCTTTATGTGCGTTTTCTAAACTTCCTTTTGTCATGAAGAATAAGGGTCACATACATAAAATTCTTTTATGGATTTTACTTTATGAAGTTCAGAATTTTCTAAACCATTGTCCATTGTTAAAGTTAGAATTTTCAAGCTATATTTGCATATCAGCTTTTCAAGTGCTAATCTGACGGAGACTGCATCTCTTTTAGAATACATCGCAAATAACATTCTAGTTTTTCTTTCTAGTAGTGTAACTAAGCAATATTTACTTGTCTTTTTGAACTGAACAGTATCTATTTCATAGTGTCCAAATTCTTCTCTTATATTTATTTTTTCTGAACGCTCGTGAACACTTTTTGCAAATTTTAATTTAGATTTAGTTTTTGCTTTTTTAGGTTTCTTTATCCTACTTTTTGCTATTCCGTACTTTCTTTTTAAAGTAAGTATTTTATATTCAAAGTCAACATAATATCTGTCGATATATTCATAAAAACCCTGTACGGTAGGAATAAAAACATTTTTTAGATTATTTTCTTTTACATAATCCTCAAACTTATCTAATATTTTTTGTAATGAAGTTTTTCTATAATAAACAAGTTGTTCACTTGTAAGTCTTTTCTTTTCAGTCGTTGTTAAACTTCTGTATTTTTTATATTTGGAAATTCAATCTTGTGTAAATTCGTGCAATGGTTTTCATTTTTCTAATGATGTTATTCTTTTTCCATCCAAGGTATTTTCTCTTGTATAGATTTTTGATTTAGTTCATTCATTTATCGAAAGGAACGAAAAACCGCCAACATGTCTTTTGCAGATTTTGCAAAATAATGATGTTTGGACTTTATACTCCTCAGATGCTTTTTCAATTTGTTCTCTAATGGTTTTAATATCGCAAGACATTTGTCTCGAAATCTCTAAAAGACTTCATTCATCTTTTAATTTATTGAACAAATCTTTCATTTTTTCTATTGTAAATTCTCTAGGTGAATACTGTTTGATATTTTGGATTTTAGTATTTAACATCTTAAGTTTTGATTTATCTAAATACGGTCTTAAGACATAATGACTATAACGAGTTGTAAATTCAGTTGAGTATTTTGAATTTCTAGATTTAGCCCTAAATTTCAAACAAATTAAATTATTTTGATAATGTTTTGCATTCGATAGCATATAATAATAGTGCCTCCTTTAGTATTTTTGAATTTACACACTTATTTTACATTAAGGAGACGAAAAAACATCGGAATCTTACTAATTAGTAGGAAACCGATGTTTTAATTTTGCAAAAAATATTAATTAAAAAATACTAACCTTAATTTGTGGATTAGTAATTTTATAAATAGTATAATAATTATTATTCATTTAAACTTAAAAGTAAATTTATATAACATTTTTTTACTATATTAAAATGAATTAATAAATATTTTAACCGCAGGTTCGCCGACTTTAGCAGTAATTTCTTCAATAAAATTATCAGGATCTAATATCATTTTGTTTTTTATTCGGTCTAAAGCTTCTATTGTTTGTGAAAAATCTTTATCCAACTTATCTCAAAAATTAGCTTTAATTATATGACTTGAAAAATCAGTTGATGTAGCATCAAATATTTTTTTAATATTCATATCAACTTGTGAATAAAACTTGAGAGATTTATTATTTTCAATTAATTCAATAAATGATGTCTGTAATTTTTTTATTTTAGAACCTAACAGAGCACTTTCAACTATTAATGATACAAGTAAAAGACTCCCAATAACCATAAAAATAATACAAAAAATTTGTGTATCAGTATATGCACCTATTATTTTATTCGCAAATCTAATTCCATCGCCCATTTGTTCGAAAATAAAAACCGCCACTGCAATTATTAATATTAAAAAAGCGAACATAGGTAGTAATATATAATTAAATATAAAGAAAGCTTTCTTCTTAAGAATATTTATTATATTAAATTCACCTTTTCTTTTATTGTTCATTTTGTTAATTAAATCATCTAGATTATTCACTAATTTATACTTTGTTGTTTCCGTTAATTCCATACGTTTTCCTTTCAATTCCATTCTACAAAAAAAAAAAAAAAAAAACAAGTAGATTTATGAAAAAATAAAAAAGATAGCCGAAGCCATCTTAATTATGATAATGAATATTAATCTTCGTCTTTATCTTGAATGTTTCTACGTTTGATAATTTCATCAGCGATTGATTTTGGACATTTTTCGTAGTGATCAAATTGCATTTGGTATGTTCCACGACCACTTGTCATAGATCTAAGTTCTGTTGAGTATCCGAACATTTCTGAAAGTGGAACCATTGCTTTAACAATAACAGCACCATCGTTTCTTTGTTCTTGATCATTAACAAGTCCTCTACGACGTGATAAGTCACCGATTACATCCCCCATGTGATCTGCAGGTACAACTACAGAAACATCCATGATTGGTTCAAGTAATACTGTACCAATTTTATCTTTAGCTTTTGTAAGAGCTTTAGAAGCAGCAATTTTGTAAGCCATTTCAGATGAATCGACATCGTGGTATGATCCATCAAATAATGTAGCTTTAATATCGATCATTGGGTAACCTGCTAAAATACCAGCAGCCATTTTTTCTTCAAGTCCTTTTTGGATTGATTTAATGTATTCTTTAGGAATTTTACCACCAACGATTTTGTCAACGAATTCAAATCCGCCATCTGGGTTTGGTTCAAATTTAATTCATACGTGTCCGTATTGTCCTTTACCACCAGATTGTTTGATGTGTTTTCCTTCAACTTCAGCTGGGATTGTAATTGTTTCACGGTATGAAACTTGAGGAGCACCAACTTTAGCTTTAACACCAAATTCACGTTTTAAACGATCAACAATGATATCAAGGTGTAATTCACCCATACCAGCGATGATTGTTTGTCCTGTTTCTTCATCTGTGTATGTTCTAAATGTAGGGTCTTCAGCAGCTAATTTTTGAAGTCCTAATGATAATTTTTCTGTAGCAGCTTTTGATTCTGGTTCAAGAGCTTGTGAGATAACTGGTTCTGGGAACACCATTTTTTCTAATACGATTTTTGGTGATTTTTCATCGATCAATGTATCCCCTGTTGTTGTATATTTAAGACCAACAGCAGCAGCAATATCTCCTGCACGACATTCATCAATTTCTACACGGTTGTTTGCGTGCATTTGAAGAATACGTCCAATACGTTCTTTTTGTTCTTTTGTTGAGTTGTAAACGTAGCTTCCTTTTTCAAGAACTCCACGATAAACTCTGAAGAATGTAAGTGATCCAACATATGGGTCAGTCATAACTTTGAATGCTAAAGCAGCAAAGTTTCCGTCATCTGTAGCTTCAACTTTAACTTCTTTATCACCTTCGTAAGCTGAAATAGCTGGAACATCAATAGGTGATGGTAAGTAATCAACAACAGCGTCGATCATTCTCTTAACACCTTTGTTTTTGAATGATGTACCACATACAACTGGGAAGAATTCTGATGTTAATGTAGCCTTTCTGATTCCTTTTTTGAAGTCTTCAACTGTAACGTCTCCGCCTTCAAGAACAGCCATCATTAAGTCTTCGTCAAAGTTAGCAACTGCTTCAAGTAATTCTTGACGTTTTTCTTTAACGATTTCTTCTAAATGAGCAGGAATTTCTGTTGGAAATTCATCTTCTTGTGGTTCTCCGTTGTATTTAATTGCTTCTAATGTAACTAAATCGATTAATCCTTCGAAATCTGATTCAGCCCCAATTGGTCATTGGATAGCAACTGCGTTACCACCTAAACGTTGTCTAACTGATGCTACTGAAGCAGCGAAATCTGCACCAGCTTTATCCATTTTGTTAACGTAAACGATACGTGGAACTTTGTAGTTTGTAGCTTGTCTTCAAACTGTTTCTGTTTGTGGTTCAACTCCTGATTGAGCATCAAGAACAGCAACCGCACCATCTAATACACGAAGTGAACGTTCAACTTCAACTGTGAAGTCAACGTGACCTGGAGTATCGATAATGTTAATTCTTTTTCCTTTTCAGAATGCTGTTGTAGCAGCTGATGTAATTGTAATTCCACGTTCTTGTTCTTGAGCCATTCAGTCCATTTGTGAAGCACCATCGTGTGTTTCACCAATTTTGTGAATTTTTCCTGTGTGGAATAAGATTCTTTCTGTAGTTGTTGTTTTTCCTGCATCGATGTGAGCCATAATACCGATGTTACGGTAATCTTTTAATTCGTATTCTCTAGCCATATATTCCTATACCACTATCATCTGAAGTGTGCAAATGCACGGTTAGCTTCAGCCATTTTGTGTGTATCTTCACGTTTTTTGATAGCTCCACCAGTTTTATTTGATGCATCGATAATTTCATTAGCTAAACGAACATCCATTGTTTTTTCGTTTCTTAATCTTGAGTATTGTACTAATCATCTAAGTGCTAATGTTTGTTTTCTACGAGGAGAAACTTCTGTAGGAACTTGGTAGTTTGTTCCACCAATTCTACGTGTTCTAATTTCTAATTGAGGTGTAATGTTTTCTACTGCTTCTAAGAAAACTTCCATTGGTTCTCTATTTGTTTTTTCTTTAATAATGTTAAATGCTGAATATAAAATATCTTGAGCGATAGATTTTTTTCCGTCAAGCATAATTTGGTTAATTAATTTTGTAACGATTACAGAATTAAAAACTGGATCTGCAAGTACTTCACGGATAGGTGCACTCTTTTTTCTTGACATAATTGTCCTCCTATTTTTTAATTGATTTGTGTTTATTTATTAATGAATTAATTGTTAAAAATTATGCTTAATTTATTATTTAGCTTTTTTAGCTCCGTATAAACTACGTCCTTGGTTACGTTTTGCAACACCAGCTGCATCTTGTGTTCCACGAACGATGTGGTATCTAACCCCAGGTAAGTCTTT
Source organism: Mycoplasma seminis (assembly GCF_030718845.1). Taxonomy (NCBI): domain Bacteria; kingdom Bacillati; phylum Mycoplasmatota; class Mollicutes; order Mycoplasmatales; family Mycoplasmataceae; genus Mycoplasma; species Mycoplasma seminis. The sequence goes on along the minus strand of NZ_CP132191.1, from coordinate 41,461 downwards.
AACACGTCCACCACGGATTAAAACAACAGAGTGTTCTTGTAAGTTGTGTCCTTCTCCAGGGATGTATGCTGTAACTTCCATTCCGTTTGATAATTTAACACGAGCGTATTTACGTAAAGCTGAGTTAGGTTTCTTAGGTGTCATTGTTGCAACACGAGTACATACACCACGTTTAAATGGTGAAGCCATTTTTTTAGCTTTTTTAATTAATGAGTTGTAGCTTACACTTAATGCAGGAGCATTTTGTTTTCTTGTTTTTGAGCTACGACCATTTGTAACTAATTGGTTAGTTGTAGGCATTTCTGCTTCCTTTCTTATAAAAATATTTTTTGTAAAAATAAAGATTAATTTAAATAATTTATTTTAGGCTATCTAAAATAGCAAAACAATTATATAACAACTTAGCCGTGTGTGTCGTATTTTTTTAATTTTTTTTGCTAATTTTAGTTTAGTGCTTTTCCTTTTATATATAAGGGATATTTGATGCTGGATTAAAAATATTTTTTCTAATTTTGCATAAAAAAAGCTTTTTTAATAGTGTTATAATTCTATTAATCTTATAAAGATTAATAATTATTTGCAAATAAACAAATCTTAATATATAAAGGAGACAAAAAATGTCAGCAATTACAAAAATTCATGCACGTGAAATTTTAGACTCACGTGGTAACCCAACTGTTGAAGTTGAAGTATTTACAGAATTCGGTGGATACGGAATCGCTAAAGTTCCATCAGGAGCTTCAACAGGTTCACGTGAAGCTTTAGAACTTAGAGATAAAGGTTCAGAATTCGAAGGTAACTGATTCGGAGGAAAAGGTGTTATGTTAGCTGTTAACCACGTTAACAACGATATCGTTCCTCACATTTTAGGAATGGAAGTTACAGATCAACGTAAGATTGATATGAAAATGGTTGAATTAGATGGAACAGAAAACAAATCTAAATTCGGTGCTAATGCAATTTTAGGAGTTTCTCTTGCTGTTGCTAGAGCTGCTGCTAATGAATTACAAATTCCACTTTACAAATATTTAGGTGGATTTAATGCTCACGAATTACCAGTTCCCATGTTAAATGTTATTAACGGTGGGGAACACGCATCTAACACAATCGACTTCCAAGAATTCATGATTATGCCTGTTGGCGCAAAATCATTCAGAGAAGCATTACAAATGGCTAACTTTGTATTCCACAACTTAGCTAAATTACTTAAGAAAAATGGACACGGTGTTCAAGTTGGTGATGAAGGTGGATTCGCTCCTAACTTCAAATCACACGAAGAAGCTTTAGACTTCTTAGTAGAAGCTATCAAAGCAGCTGGATATACACCTGCTAAAAGTGGAGAAAAAGCTGTTGCTATTGCAATGGACTGTGCTTCATCAGAATTATATGCAGACGGTATTTACACATTCAAAAAATTAAAAGCAGCTGTTGAAGAAGGAAAACCTGGATTTGAACACTTAGAAGGTGTTAAATTCACATATACATCAGACGAAATGTCACAATACCTTAAAGACCTTGTTGCTAAATACCCAATCATTTCAATCGAAGATGGATTCGCAGAAAGCGACTGAGATGGATTTAAGAAATTTACAGCAGAAATGGGTGATACACTTCAAATAGTTGGTGACGACTTAACAGTTACAAACACAGCTATTTTAAAACGTGCTATTGAAGAAAAATCAATGAACTCAATTTTAATTAAAATTAACCAAATCGGTTCAATTACAGAAACATTTGATGCTATCCAAATGGCTCAAAAAGCCAACATGACAGCAGTTGTTTCACACCGTTCAGGAGAAACAGAAGATACATCAATCGCTGATATCGCTGTAGCTATGAACACAGGACAAATTAAAACAGGTTCATTATCACGTACAGATAGAATTGCTAAATACAACCGTTTATTAGCTATTGAAGAAGAACTTGGTTCAGTTTCAGAATTTAAAGGTAGAAAAGCATTCTACAACATTGAAAAATAATAATTTTATAAACTAAGGTGTAAGCCTTAGTTTTTTGTGCTTATCCTGTGTTTCCAAGTTGGAGACACTTTTTATTTCTCTTTTTTAGCTTTTAAGAAATCTATTTATGAAATAAATAGCTTATAGACTTAATAAAAATTTTTTTGCTTTTTTATTACATAATTACATAGAATTATGATATAATAAAACTATGAAAAAGTGATTAGTTACAAAAAATAAAAAGAAAGATGATTACTATGTAAGCCTTGCAATATCAGGTGGTTATGGTAAAGGGTATGAAAGAAGCATTAGTATTGGTAATTTATCTAAACTTCAGGAGCAAAATGCAGATGCGATGGAAATTATTAAGCAATTCAGCTGCTTCGTTACCACTAGATGCTGATAAAGATTATGTTAAAAGTAAATTAGCAGAAGCTTTTAAACTTACAAAAGTAGAAATCGGAACATATAACATCGGTATTGAATTGATTTATCAAGTTATAAAAGGTATAGATTTATTTAAGAATTTAAATGTCGGAAAAAGAAAACAAGCTGAAGAAATTTTCAATTTCCTAGTAGCTAAAAGAATTTTAGAACCAGAAAGTTTTATTAGAAGCTTTAAGACTAAAAATAAGTACTCAAATGAATTAGATATACAAAAATCCACAGTTTATAATTTCTTAGATTTTGTTGCAGAAAATAAGCAAAAACTAATCAAAAACATGAATGAAAAAATCCATGAATATACCAACCGTGATGTTAATTTGGTATTCATGGACGCAACAACACTTTATTTTGAAACATTTGTTAATACAAATGAAAACTTAAAATCAAAATACACATTAAAAAGAAGTGGATATTCAAAAGATGGAAAATTCAAAGAGGATCAAGTTGTTCTTGGAATGGTTACAGATAGAAATGGAATTCCTTTAGATTTTGCATTACTACCAGGAAATGTTGCTGATTCAAAAACCTTAATACCCACAATTAATGAATTAGGGGAAATTTATAATCTTAAAAATGTAACAGTTATCGCAGATAAAGGGATGAATGATTATCAAAACAAACTATTTCTAAAAAATAATGGACTAAATTATATTTTTCCCGTTAGATTAAAGGCGCAAAGCAAAAAATTTAAAGAATACGTTATAAGTGAAACAGATTACAAAGATATAGATGGTTTATTATGCAAAGAAGTAGAACAAGTAAATGTAACTAAAGAAAATAAAGCCATAAAAGTAAGACAAGTAGTAATTTATGATAAATACAAAGCTAAAAGAGATGCTCAACTAAGAAATGAAGTCATCGAAAGATTTAATAAAGTTAAAGATGAAAGCGGCAGCGCAACTGCTAAAAGTATGATTTCATATAAAAAATATAAGTTTTTTACAGAAATCCAACAATCAAGATTTGTTATGGATATGGAAAAAGTACATGAAGATCAAAAACTAGATGGATATGTGGTTTTTGAAACTACAAGATTTGATTTAACTATTAGAGAAATTCTAGAAATATACAAAAATCAATGAAGAATTGAGAATAATTTTAGAGATTTAAAATCTACATTAGAAACAAGACCTATGTTTGTTAGAAAAGATGAACACGTTTACGGTCATATAACAATATGTTTTTTAGCATTAGTTGTTTTAAACTATTTAACTTGAAAGGTTAACTACAATCAACAAATGTTAACTGGTGTGTTAGATAAAGTAACAACACAACAAATAATCGGTGCTATTAAAGCAGCAAATATCAATTATAAAAAAGTTGATGGTATTGTAACAGAAGAAAAAATGTGAAATAACGATGATATAAAAGAGGAAATTGATTTATATAACTATATAGTTAAATTGTTAAATAGTGATTTTTCTATGTAATTTCAAGTATTAAAAATTGTGCAGGCCTAAAATTAAGGACTGCACGTTTTTTTACCCTTATTAACTTGGAAACACGGGAAGAACTTGGTTCAGTTTCAGAATTTAAAGGTAGAAAAGCATTCTACAACATTGAAAAATAATAATTTTATAAACTAAGGTGTAAGCCTTAGTTTTTTTGTGCTTATAAATAAAAAACCGCCGCCTAATTTACTAATTTAGACAACAGTTAAGTAAGAATTAAATTTTCTTCTTAAACATTAAATATCAAATATATCCCATATAGTTTAAAGATAATAATGTTATTAAATATGTAGTAAATGCACTGTATAATGGTCCTTTAATAACATCTAAAGTATCTTTGAAATTACCAATATAAAATACATAACAAAAAATTTCAATACCTATAAATATAATAGTAAGAAATAATAATAGGTATGTAAGTTAGGATACAAATTTTAGACACATAGCATCATATGCTTAGAAATAGCATATGGTGTTTTATATTCTAAATTTCTTTGTGGTCTTTTTGTGTTATATCAATTAACAAAAAGTGTGACTAAATTATAAACTATTTCATAATTCATATTTGAAGTTTCATAAAAGTCAAATAATTCCCTTTGGAATATTGCGAATAGATATTCTGACGGTCTATTTCTTAATGAATTTCCTTTCGGAGACATTGATTGTAAGATTCCTAGATTTTTTAGAAAATCTGAAAACATATAATTCGCATATTCTATACCATGATCAGTATGAAAAATCTTTGGAATAATTCCAAATTTTTCTATACATCTTTTAACTAATTTAATTGTTGATTCTGCGGTTCTTTCTTCCGATAATTCTCAAACTAATATAGCTTGAGAATATGTTTCTGTTATAACATGAAGATACTGTCATTTACCGTTTACTTTAACATACTTGATATCAGCATGTCAAACTTCACCAAAATAGGATGATTCGAAGTTTCCATTTACTAAATCTGGTGTTCAAACACTTCTACTTTTTTCCTCTCTAGGAGGTTTATCTTTCTTGTTTCTCTTATAAGCTGTTGATTTGTGTCCTATAAATTCATAATTAATTCTAAATACATAAGAAGAAATGTTTGAGTCTATCTCATTGATGTATTTGTGAAATAATTTATCTCTCCCTAAAATCCCTTTTGATAAAGTTATTTCATTATTTATTCATTCGATAATATTTTCATTTATATGTTGATTCTTGGAACCAATCTTTTCTTCTTTTTTATAACTTGTGTAAATAGAAGTTCTATTAATTTTCAATACTTCAGCAGCAGCTTTTTGATTTTCAAAAGATTTATTTTGTTCTTTCTTTTGTTTGATTTTCTCAATAATTATTTTTGGAGAAATACCATGATCATTTAATATTTCTTCCATTATTTCTTGATATAAATCTCTATCATGTTCATTCAAATCATTAATACTGGTTCTTTTTGGTCTTCCTGAACCTTTCCCTTTTTTAGGTGATTTACCTGTTTTAGACTCTAAATTATTCATATCAGTATTATATATTTTTATCCATTTCTTAATGTTACATTTCGCACGATGAAATGGATTTACATTTTTCTTCTTTGTGCGTGCAATATAAGTTTCCTTATATCTGCACTCTCAAAAATCTTCTACAAATTGAATCATCGCATATTCAATTCCTTGATTTAAACTGATATTTATATACTTTAATTTTTGCTCTTTTGTAAATTGTTTTCTAGGCATAGAAAAACACACTCCTTTCGTTTAAAAGAATGTGTCTAGTATTTTTCTCCTAATTCATAATAATAGGTATGCTCAGTTCTTTTTGTCATTATTTAAATTTAATTTTTTATAACCTAAAATAGGAAATAAAGATAAATATCACTTATTACCACATATAAATAAAAATACACTTTGAAATAGATAAGCATGAAAAATACATATTCAAGCAAATCCAACATATGAAGCTCATAACATTAATATTTTTACTTCTGATATTTCGTGCTCTCAAGGATGAGTTTTTTTATGTGCTATTCAATTTGTATTAAAATCCTTAAATAATTCTGGGTGAGTTGCTAGCATAATTGAAATAATAATTGCCGGAATACAATATAAGATAAATGTAATATTAAATATTAAAACTATTTTTTGGTTTAAGACAGTTTTAAATAAATTATGTGTTTTTATTTGTTCCATTGATATAAGTCACTTTCTATTATTAGAATTTTACAACTTTAATAATATTTAAGTGTTATTAATTAAATCTCATAATAAAAGCAGGAATTTCTCCTGCTTTAATTTATTTTTTAGTTGAAAACTTTCTTTCTTCACCTTTTATTAATCTTTTAATATTATCTTTGTGCATTGAAATAAGAACTCCAGCAGCAGCAACATAAATAATTCCCATACATTCAGGTGCAACATTTAACACAGTGGTTGAGATATACTTAACATATCCTAATTGATCACTTGGTATAAAGTTTTGACGAACATTTCAATCTTTTGTCCAGTTCAATCAGTAAAAGTTTGCAGGAAAGGCTACAACACTATTTGACATTCAAGGAATAAAAACAAATGGTATTAGTAATACTGCTGTTACTATACCAGCGAGTGAAACATATTTTTTCCAAAAAATCATCGCAAAAAAGAATACAGCAGCAATTGGTAAAAGAACAATATTATAACTTATAATAAACCCTATTGTGCAAGCTACTCCTTTTCCACCTTTAAATCCAAAAAAGACTGGAAAACAGTGTCCGATGATCACTCCTAATCCAGCTAATAAAGGAATTGCTATCATTGGTTGATATTGTTGAAAACTATAAAGTTTACCATGGATTTGGGGAACTTGATTAACTCAATAAGCTATTCCTGTAGCTAAATAAACTACCATTATAGTTTTAAAGGCATCAATTATTAAAATTAGCACGCCTATTTTAACACCAAAAACTCTTGAAGTGTTTGTTGCTCCAGCATTACCAGAAAATGAATCTCTCACATCTTTGTTTTTAAATTTCCCAAAAATTATAGAAGTGTTTAATGAACCAATTAAATATCCAAACAGTAAAAAAGCTAAATTTAGTAATACTGTTGAAAATATCAAAATATCAAAATTACCAGTCATTAATACCTCCTAATTAATATAATATATTAATTATAATTTAAAATTTAATATATATAATTAAGATATGAATAAAAAATTTGATATTAAAATCGTACAATTACCTGATAAGGTACTTAGAAAAAAATCACATGATGTACCAATTCCTCTTCAAGAAGAAGATATTGAACTTGCAGAAAGAATGATATATCACATTGATGATTCACAAACAGAAGGGACACAATTTAGACCAGGAGTAGGTGTTGCTGCAGTGCAATATGGAATCCTTAAAAATGTTTTTTATGTCTATGTGCAAGACTCACAAGGAAATACAGCATTTAAAGATGTATTGTTTAACCCAAGAGTTGTAGCTAAAAGTAATAAAAAAATAGCTCTTGAAGAAGGTGAAGGATGTTTATCTGTTGATGAAGCTTGACCAAATCAAGAAGGTTTCATTCACAGATCAGATCGTATTGTAGTTGATGCTTATAGTTATTATGAAAAGAAATGACTTCGTTATGAGGTTTCTGGATATATTGCTATCGTCTTTCAACATGAATTAGATCACTTAAATGGTATGTTATTTATCGATCGTATTTCACAAAAAAATCCTTGAAAAAAATTACCTAAAGCACAATATTTATAATGGATTCAATTAGTTTTTTACAAAGTGCCCCAAACGCACAACCACAAAGTGCAAATACTTACATGGATTCTTTTGTAAATGCATTAAAATGGATAAATAATAATATGGGAAATGTCTCAATTTGACTCCCTATAGTTCTTACAATAGTTATATTAATTTCCTTTGTTATCGGATTCTTTTACCGTTATAAATGATCTATTTTCAAATTGGTTAATATAGCTTTAACAATGGTCATTTCAATTATTGCTTATACAGCATTAGAAAAAACATTACAGGCTTATATTAAAGATCAAAAAGAAGTTCAACTGTTAGCAAAATCAGCATTACCGTTTGCTATTACGCTATTAGCTTTAGTCTTTTATCTTAGCATTTGAGTATTATTCTTTATTATTTGTTCAATAGTTCAATTAGCAACAATAGGACGAAGAAAACATAAACAGCAACAAAGAGTTATGAATGGTAAAGCAGCAAATAATAATGTTGCAAGATTTATTTGAGGAAGTACTAATGCTATCTTAACTATTCCTGGAGCTTTATTAGTTGGAAATATCCTAACTACAGCAATTCCTTATACGAATTCGACTACTAAATCAACTACTTGAGGTGTTAAAATCTTAACTTTAAATAAAGGTGGTTCATTAAGCGGTATCGGTTCAGGAATCGCAGCTGGATATGAACTTTATACTAAAGGCTCAAAATTATTTGAATTACTTCAAAAGAACCCATCAGAGTGAAATAAAGAAAATATAATTGAAACTCTTCAAGCTTTACAAGCGGCTTCAAACTTATTAAACAATGAACAAATTCAAAATGTTATTTCTGAAGCTTCAGCTCAATATGCAAGTGATATTGTTCAAAAATCTGGTGCAGTAAATACTGTTAAAAATTATGAGGATGAATTAATTAAAAAAGATCCTACTTATTTAACATTAACTACTCAAAAACAAAAAGACGCTTTAACCAAATATATTGCAACTGAAATTACCCAAGCAACACAAGATGCTATTAAAGATGCTGGAAAAGAAGCTGAAGAGTACTTAAACATTACTAAATATGTAATCGCATCTGTAAATGAAGAAACACAAGATAAATTAATTAATATTTTTGCATCTGTATTAAATACAAATTCAGAAATTAATTCAAAAGTTAACACTAATGAAATTGCTAAGGCTTGAATTGAAACATTAGCTAAAACTCCACTTCCTAAAGACAATCAAAAAGCCTCAACTCAAGCTTCATTAGTCTCAAAATTAATTAAGGAAGAACTTTTACAAAGAGGTTATAATGCTTAATCAAAACCCTGACTTACAACAAGTGACCACACAAGTTCCTACAGCTTTTGATAAACCTTTAAAAAGTAACTATCGCACTGATAAGGAAGGTATTATTCCAAGTAACTTATACACAGTTATTTCTCGTGAAAAATCGCTTGCGATTATGCAATTCCTATTTTGGTTTGTAATATTCCTTGCAAGCGTTACTGGAATAATATTAAACTACTTCTTTAATACAGTCCATAACCCTAAACAAGGGATTGGATGATATGTATTATGTGGAGTTGTCTTCCTAATTTCGCTTAGTTTATTTGCTAAAGCTTTAACAAGACATAAATCTTGAAAAAGAACTCAAAAAAACTGTAAGGAAAATTGTTTAAGTGGGAACTTTGCTGCTATAACTATTATTCCTGATACATTTAGATCAATAAGTTTTAAGAAACTGCGTCTCTCATGATGTTTTGCATTCTTCTTAACTTATTTCGGAATCTTTAATTTTATCCTTATAGGACTGTTATTTACTTGAAATGGTGTATGACACATCCAAACCGGACAACCTGGTGATACTCTTTATATTAATATTAATATAGTCTGGGAACAAGTTTTAAATAATGCTTTCGGTAATGTTTATACATTGCTTTGAATTGATTTAGCTGTTGCAATTGCTGTTTCTGTTTTATTTGTTATTATGCAAATGTATGATAGAAAAAGAATCGCAGAACTTAGCGAGTTACTCGGAAGCGATGCTGCTACATATAAAACTTCAGTTCATGCAGAATTAAGAAATGAAAATAAAGCATGAATTAAGGCTTATATAATTATTTTCATTATAGTTGTCTTATTACCATTAGCCCTTTTCTTCTATTTAGTTTGAAAAGGTGTAATTAAAAGAGGAAGTAAAAAATAATGGATTCAAAACTTAAAATACTTGTATTAGTTGAAAATAACTTCAACGATATAGAATTAACTTCTACTCTTAGTGTGCTTAAAGCTGCTGATGTAGTGGAGCAAATCACTTATTTCTCACCTGAAATTTATCAAGCACAAGGACAATTTGGAATTACTCAATTAAATGATGTAGAACAAATGGTTGTCTTTGATCAGTATGATGCTATCTTTATCCCTGGTGGTAGAGGTGCTCAAACTTTACGTAAAGATAAAATTTCTTTACAAATTGTTAAATACTTCTACAACTCAAATAAATATGTATTTGCAATATGTGATGCTCCAAATGTTTTAATGGAAGCTAAGATTCTTAAATCTGAATGCACTTACTCTTCATATCCATCTGAATGAAGTTTATCAACACGAGGAGCTAATCGTTCAAACGAAATGACTTCAGTGGATGGAAAACTGATTACAGGTAAAAATGCATTCGCAGCCCCATTGCTTGGACTTAGAATTATTAAAGAACTTTATGGTGAAGAATTAGAACAAGCTACTTATCTAAGAATCAATGGTGATTAAATATCCTTCGGGATATTTTTTATAAAAAAATCACAAGCTCAACTTGTGAATAAAGCTATTAAGCAGCTTTTTTAGTACGATCTACTCCTTTTTTAAGTAAGGCCTTGTCATATAATGTAAATCCTAATTGAATACTAAAGATTGTAAGCGAGATTACTTGTCATACCATTCCGGCAATTAAACTTCCGTAGTTTGGAGTTGCTTTGTATGATTCAAGTCCCATACCAAGTCCTCATCACACGATTCAAATAATGTTGTTAACAACATAAAGAACATACATTCAATATGTAACTCCTTGTCATTCATTTGTTTTAAATGATTGAATTAATTGTGGTGTAAATGCAAGAGTTGTAAATGCAGGGAAAATGAATCCCATAGCTGTTGAAGCACCAGCAGCTACTTGGAATGTACCTTTAAATGTTTTTTGAGCAGCTTCTGATAATTGACTATATGCAGCCATATCAACACAATAAAATGCGATAAACATAGCTCCTAATACTCATGTAAGTCCTACTCCAACATATCCAGCAACTTTTTGTTTAACTGTGAATTCTTTTTTGTGGTAGTAAAGAAGAATAGTCATTATTCCATTAACATATAATGAAATACCATCAGCTATCATAACATTTAGCATTCCTAGGCCTAATTGGTTTGTAGCACCTCAGATTACTCATAAAAGAATACCGATGTGGAAAATTCAGAATGATAAGAAACTAACATTTCCAGTTCTTTTTTCTTTAATGAGTTTAAATAATTGAGGTAAGCTAAGTGAGATAATGAATACAACAGACATCCAAAGGAATATTTGGAACGTTATACTCATACTTTTTGGAGCTTCTACTACAGTAGTAACTGTAGCAGCTGTTCCTTCATTAAATAGTTCTTTTAACATACTGTTTTATTTTACTATTTTTAGTTAAAAAAATAAATAGAAAAATAAGCTTCTTTAGCTTATTTTTAGGTTCTTTTGTGTTAATTCAGCATTAGTTTTATTGCTTCTTCATATCTAAGTTTAGAATAAATGCTATACATTCAACTTGAAGCAAATGCAACAAACATAATTAAGAAATAAAATCCAATTAAATCTTTTTGAATATTCTTGTATTCTAATTTTAATGCATCTATAACATAAATATTCATTGTTGCATAATAGAAATATCCTAATGCTGTAACCGTTATTATAATAGCTGTAACTATACTGATTAAATATTTTAATTTATAGGTAGTTTTGTTTGTTATTGTATTATTTTTAAGTTTTTTATTTGTAATTGATTTAATTAAATTAAACAAACTAATTCCTGCAGTAACACCAAATATTGCAACAAGTAACATTATTGCTTCTATACCATTTTTATCTACCACATCTTTTTTTATTGCAGCAACTATAGATAGCATCGCAATAGATACAATAGTAGTGATTGTATGAATCACAATCTTTCATATTGGTTTTTTAACTTTTAAATCTCTTTTTAAGTTATTTCCGTATTGAATCATTCTATTTAAACAAATAAGAGATATTAAACTTCATGGATATAATATTAAGCAGTCATACAATGTTGCTAAAGCTATATCACCACCAGACAACAATTCTTCTATAGGTGGTAGCGGATATATAGCAGGCACCTTTTCTATATAATATAATGATAAATATGCAGATATAAAATATACTCCTACAACAGCTGCTATAGATAATAAAACTAATAAAACACTGAATGTTATAAATTTAAATAAATTATTTTGATATAAATCATCGCTTATTGAAATATTAAATTTATTAGTTGAATTGATAATGATTAAATAAGTCATTATTCCACATAGAATAGGTAATATACCTCCTATAAAAAACGAAAATATTCAGCGAGTTCTTGTCTTGTTTATTGAATAAGACATAAAATCTGGATAAAAATTACCAAGAAATATCACTATAAAGCCAAATAAGCTCAGTAAACCTAATACCGTTGAGAAAATAATTAATTTATTTTTCTTACTCATGCTCTATTCCTTCTACTGTTGCGGTGAATGCAACATCTGTTTCTCTTTTACTGTTTTTGTAGATGTCGCTCTCATTTATGTTTTTAAAATATTTAATTTTGAAAGTATAATTTCCATCTTTTTGTGCTGTGTATCTAATAAATTCAGAATTAATATTTGAGGAATTAGATTTAGCTATTTCGTTTCCATCCTCATCATACAAATATAAATCAAAGTCATTTATATAAGCATCACCATTAGTATGTGTCTTACCATCTCACAATCAAGAAATATCGCCTCTAACAGTATCATTTTTTTCTAGATATACGGTTTTAATATCGATAAGTTTGGAATCAAAATTATAGATGTTTTTATTTTTATTTTCAGGTTCAGAATTTCTAAATTTTAAATAAACTAATGATTTTATTGATTCATCACATTTTGATGCATCCAAAGCGCCTACTCCATCTTCGTTTAAACCAGTTTGATTAATAAATCTATTTTTATTTTTCGATGAAGTATGAATTATAGATTTTGCTATTATGCTATCATGACCCTCATCAAAAATGTATGGATACTTATCTTTTAATAAAGAAATCACTCCAGTAACAAATGGTGCAGAAAAACTTGTTCCATATCACATTTCTTTTATATCTTCATTAAAATATCTTTCACCATTCGCTAATAAGTCAACTGTTCTGCCTTTTGTTAAGTAAGATGAAAATGACGATCTAATTAATAATCTATCATGACTTCCAACAACAATAGAGTTTAAACTTAATTGTTGGCCATTTATGTATCTATTTTTCTCTAACTTTTCATCATTATCATTCCCAGCAGAAAAAACCAATATATTTTCTGGCTGTCTTATCACTTCTAAATCAACATTTTTTGCGGTAGTATTTAAATTGTTTAACTCTGAATTATATAATGATGTTCCAGCTATATGGTTATAACTAAAATTCATAATATAGACACCATTCTTATTCATCATGTTTATAACATTGTACTGAACCCCTAATTTTGTACCATTAGATTTTCAAAATCTTTTCTGTACTCAATTGGGTTTTTCCTTTCAATCTAATTTTAATTCTTTTATTGTTATAAAAGTCAAGATAGTCAAATAATTTTTCCACAAAATTATTAAGATTTGTGAAATTGTTTTTGTTTGGGTAAAAGAATTCCAATTTTATTGTTCCAAATAAGGATTTCAACTAATCCATTATCCGGACTATTTCCTTTTCTTGACATACTTTGGATAATATTGTTAGCTTTTAATAAGTTAACAAAATATTTATGTTGATAATGTCAGCCTTGGTCTGAATGAATTATGCAACCACTTAAATTTCTGCTTTTAATTAATGGTTCAAAAGTATCTTTTATTAATTGTAAATTAGGACTCAATGAAACGGCGGCTGATAAAATTTCACCATTAAATCCATCTACTACTAAAGATAAATAAACCTTTAAATCATCAAAAAGTTTAAATTCTGTGATATCTGTAAAAAGCTTTTCTAAAGGTTTCTTGCTTATGAAATTTCTTTGGATTAAATTATCTGCAATCGGTCCTATTTGTCCTTTGTAAGATGAATATTTCTTATGTTTTCTTCTATAAACGACTAAATTAAGTAATTTCATTAGTTTTAGAACCTTTTTATGATTTACATTAATACTTCTGTTGTGTAATTCCATAGTGATTCTTCTGTAACCATAAGTTTTGTTACTTTCTTCAAATATCTTTTGAATTGTTTCTTTTAATTCAAAATCCTTATCAATAGGAGTTAAAAAATGTTTTTCTCAATAGTAATAATGAGATTTTCTTATTTGCGAAGCAGCAAATAAATCAACTAATTTGAATTTTTCTTTATTTTCAAAGATTGCTTGCGCTTTTTCTTTGACGGTTGCTTCAGTCGGCTTTGAACTATCCTATCTAAAGTTGCGAAATATGCTTTTTCAGCTTCTAGAAGTTCAATTTTTCTTTCTAAACTTTTAACATATTCTAAGTCGATTGTTTTTTCTTTGTTTTTGTTTTCTTTACTCATAATTAAATTATAGTAATTTTTCTTTTTAGCAACAACTTTCATTGCAATACTAATATGAGTTGATAAATTCAAATCTACACAAGATTGAAAAATTGTTTTTTCATGATGAATAATCTTATCGATTTCTTCATCAATAACTCATTCATCATAATCTTTAATCGAAACAGAATGTAAATAATCATCAATTGTTTTTGATTTTAAATAGTAATTCACATAATAATAAATCATGGGATTTTTCAGTTTACGCTTTTTATGAATTCACATAATTTGAGTTTAGATTCCTTAAATTCAAACATATTTTGAATAATCATTTGTTTTTTCATATACATTTGTACCCGTTATTGAATGAAGGTACAAATTTTGGGGTTCACTACACATCCGCTGTACTTCATGTGCCTTGATATGTACTATATAAATAAACCAGGGGATTTACTCCACTTTTTCCTCCGATTATTGAACCCACCATATCAGCATGTGATGAATATCTTCCAAAAGGTGCATTAACATACTTTATATAACTTAATTGATCTTCCGGTCTAATATCAAACTTGTTTTTATTTTTATTAATTAGCCCATCAATATTAGCTTCTACAACCCCAACTTTAGTTCTTCGATCAGAATAATTACCCATTCATTTTCATTTATCATAAAGATACTTAATTCTTAAATCTTTGGTAAATCCGTTTGTTTTAAAGTTATCAAAATAAGCGTCTTCTATTTTGTGATACCACGGAATTGGAATAGCATATTCATAATGTGGTTCTGGTTTAGGTGGAATTTTTTTATTTTCTATAAGTTCACCGTTATAGCCTTGTCCAAAATCAAGAAATGTAACATTTGAATCAAATATTTCTTGATCCCATTCATTATTATTAACAATTTCTTTTTTATTCACTACACCACTTGTAGTGAATAATGTAGTTGCTGTAGTTGTTCCTAAAAATATCATTGAAGATATTTTTCATAACTTTTTAGATAATTTCATTTTAACTCTTTTCTGTGTTTTTTTACCACACTTTAATTATAGAAGTTTATACAGCTTAATTTCATGTTCCACATTTTATGCATAATTTTTTCCACATTTTGAAGTATAGCTCTATGTAGTAGACTTAAAAAATGTGGAAATTAAAAAGAATAATATGAAAAAAGACACTGAATTGGGTAATAGACTAATTTTTGTGTTATAAATTAAAAAGCTGCTAATCCACCTAAACAGTGGGTTAACAGCTTTTTGTAGTTCCTTGTTATAATAATATTGCTTCAAAAAGAAAGGAACCACACTTATTATATGTTAATCGAGAATAAATATAATAAAAAAAGTATTTTTTGTATAAAAATTGAGGAGCAGGTTTACAAGACTGTTGCATTAAAAACACAAAGAGAAGCATACCACCATTTTGTGATTATGGATTCATTAAATAATGAAAATATAAACAAGATGCATAAAGAAATAAATAGCATCAGAGAACAGAAAATCACAAATTTTAACATTGAAAAACTCGCAATAATGTTTAAACATTTTGAAACAGCAAATTCACTTACTGAAATTGCAAAATTGATGAATATATCAAATAAAATTTTGAAGCAAAATTTAAAACTAGCCACATTAGATCTTAAAGCAGAAGACTCATATAAATTCTGTAGTAATTGTGGAAAGAGATTAACAACTATTTTTAAAGTTTCACATCATGAGTGATATAAATATAAAATAGAAAATATTAAAAATCCAGTTGAACAATTAAGGCAAAATACCTTATTAAAATGAAAAGATATTGTTCGCTTTTCAAAATACTGAAGTAAACAACACAAACGAGTTAAAAAACTTTTATCTAAAGGACAACAAATTTCTATTGATGAAAAGAAATTTGAACCACTTATATCTGTTGCTACATTTCTTGATTATTATAAAGAGCAATTGGAAGATAAAAATGCTTTTGTCCCTACACCGCAGGCTTTTTATGACTTTATGGATCGTGATTATGTACATGAAATAGATTTTTCAATATTTATTATTAAATCAAAAAGAGGAATATCTAAAGCTCATTGAGATAAACAGCAAAATAAGAAGAAAAAGCCAAAAGGAACTCAATCAACAAAGATTAATTTTGGAATTTCTATACATTTAGCTCCGCTATCTATAAGAAACAGAGAAGAGTTTGGTCATTATGAAATGGACACTGTAATACTTAATTTAAGAGCTAAATGATGTATTTTAACATTGCTCGAAAGAAAAACGAGAATGTTATTTGGGATTTTAACACGGCGAGATGCTGAATCGGTTAAAGAAGCGCTTATTACACTAATTAACCATCATAATTTAACAATATTATCTTTAACCATTGATAATGGTTCTGAAAATGTAAAGTTAAATGAAATTAAACAAATACCAGTTATTTATAAGTGCGATACATATTCTTCATGACAAAAAGGAAGCATAGAAAATGCTCATAAAAAAATCAGAAACTTTTTACCAAAAGGCAAGTTTCCTAGATATGTTAATGATGAATATATTTTTCAAATGTTTATCGCAATAAACGACCAATATAGAGAGTATATTGATGATAAAACAGGTAGAAAAATAAGACTAAAAACTTCAGAGTTTTTCAATAGTTTTATTTAAGAAAAATATCGCATTTCCAGCCCCGGCTGTGTTTTTGCATACTCTTTTTTGCAAATTTAGTAAAATTTCTACAGCAATATTGAGGAACTACTCAATTTTTCCCTTTGGTGGACGTTCAACTTTTTAATTAATACTAATTTTTGTGTAATCACACTTCTTGTCTGATTAATATATTATAAAATATTTATGCAGGTTAATTAGAATTTTATTTGTCTAGTTTTTCATGTTCGACAAATTCTTTGACTTGCAACAATCGCAAAAATTTTAAATGTTCGTATGTTCGCATGCGAGCATTTTTCTTTTACATATTTCCTAAATGATGAATTAAATCCTTCACTAATATTGTTTGTGTAAATATATTTTCTGATTGATGCAGGTAATTTAAAGAAGGTAGTCATTTCTTCTAATGATTTCTCTAAAATTCTAATTAATCTTGGATATTTATCCTTGTATTTATTTCTAACAAAGACGAATGCCTTATCAGCTTCATTTCTGTTCTCGGCTTCATAAATCTTTTTGATATCATTTCTAACTTCTTTTCTTTCTTTAGTTGGAACATGATTCATAAAGTTCATCATTTTATGAAAATTACATTTTTGAATTAAAGCATTAGGAAAAACAGAATTAATAACATTATTAATTCCACTAAAATCATCTGATATAACAACAGCTGGATTTTTAAGACCTCTTTCATATAATGAATTTAAAAACTTGCTTCATGTTTCTGAAGATTCTTGGTCCATAACTTCTAATCCAACCAGCTCTTTATAACCGTTTTCATTTATTGTTATAGCTGTGTACAAGGCTTGTTTGTAACTTTTCTGAATAAATTTGTTCTTTTCAGATCTATTTGGATAAGTATTTAATATCTCACCTGTTTCAGGGTTGTATCATCTTTTTACATCATGGTATGAAGCATCAATAAATAATGCAACAACATCATCATTTATCGGACCATCATACATACCTTCATATTTTGTTTTAATTTTTTCAGATATTCTTGTGATTATTGAGTGACCAATTTTTATTCCTGTAAAGCCATACATAGTATCAATAATTTGTTCATATGATAAAAATGACATAAGCATTAATGAAATTAGGTTCTCAAAATCTTTTGAGCATCTTTCGTATTTATTAATAATTTTTGATGCAAAATTATTCCCTCTAAGTCTAGGGATTTTTATAGGTAATTTACCATTCAATGTATAAATGGTTTTTTCATAATATCCATTTCTATATTCATTGATTCCGATTGTTCTTTGTTCAATTATGTGTGTTTCGATTTCATTATTTAATTGTTCTTCGATAGTTTCGATTATTTGATCTGCATTAAGACTAAAAGCAAAAGCCATATCTCTAAATTCCTCTCCGAGTTTATAAAATTGTTTTCTTAAAAATTTATTCTTTTCAAAAATCATAACAAAAATCACCTTTCTTTTTAAAGGTGATTTACACAAAGTTTTGTCTATTACCCTGAATTGTGTCTTCATTAACAATCTTGAATAATGTATATCCAATTATTGCAGTTTGCTAATCATCAATAACTAAATCAGTTTCGACGTTTACATCCTTTATTCTTAGTTTAGGTTCTTTTGTATTAATTTAGCATTAGTTTTATCGCTTCTTCATATCTAAGTTTAGAATAAATGCTATATATTCAACTTGAAGCAAAGGCAACAAACATAATTAAGAAATAAAATCCAATTAAAGCTTTTTGAACACTGCTTGCATTTATACTTGGATGAACATAAATATTCATCGTTGCGTAATAGAAGTATCCTAATGCTGTAGCCGCTATTATAACAGCAACAACAATTGCAAATAAGTATTTAAATTTAAAATCAAATTTATTCGTTATCTTATTATCTCTAAGTTTCTTATTTGTAATTGAGTTAATAAAATTAAATAGACTAATACCAGCAATGATTGCAAATATTGCAACAAATATCATTATTGCTTC
Organism: Mycoplasma seminis; assembly: GCF_030718845.1. Classification (NCBI taxonomy): domain Bacteria; kingdom Bacillati; phylum Mycoplasmatota; class Mollicutes; order Mycoplasmatales; family Mycoplasmataceae; genus Mycoplasma; species Mycoplasma seminis. Next base: position 22,559 of record NZ_CP132191.1, on the reverse strand, counting down.
TACATCAACATCATAGATATTAAATTGTCTTAATGCAGCAACTATAGATAGCATTACAATAGATATAACACATACTACTGCATAAATTATAGTTTTTATTGTTAATTGTTTATGATTTAAGTTTGCTTTTAAATTATTTCCGTATTGAATCATTCTGTTTAAACAAATAAGAGATATAAAACTTCATGAATACAATATTAAACAATCATATAACGTTACAGATGGGATATCAGTTCTATAAGATACATCTTTTAATGAAATTTTAGGATTATGTACATTTGGTATCTTTATATCATTATAATATAATGATAAATATGAAGATATGAAATATGTACCAACAACAGCTGCAATAGATATAGCAAATAGTGCAACACTAAACGTTATAAATTTAAATAAATTATTTTGATAAGTATCATCATTTGAATGTATGCTTAACTTTTTAGTTGAATTGATAACTATCAAATAAGTCATAATTCCACATAAGATCGGTAATACACCACCTATAAAGAAAGAGAATACTCAACGAGTTTCTGTTTTATCTATTGAATGCACTAAAAATCCAGGATAAAATGTACCAAAGAATATTATAATGAACCCAAATATAATTAGTAATCCTAATGTTACTGAGAAAGTAATTAGTTTATTTTCCTTACTCATGTTCTCTCCCTTCTATTGTTGTAGTACTCAATAATATTATTGAAGATATTTTTCAGAAATTTTTAAATAATTTCATTTTTACTCTTTTCTGTGTTTTTTTACCACACTTTAATTATAGAAGTTTATACAGCATAATTTCATGTTCCACATTTTATGTATAATTTTTTTCACATTTTGAAGTATAGCTCTATGTAGTAGACTTAAAAAATGTGGAAATTAAGAAAATAAGATGAAAAAAGACACTAAATTGTGTCTTCATTAATTATCTTAAGTAATGTATGTCCAATTGTTGCAGTTTGGTGATCGTCAATAACTAAATCAGCAACCGCTTTTGCATCTTTTGTTGCGTTTCCTAAAGCTACACCGAATTTTGCAGCTTCTATCATTGCAACATCATTTCCACTATCACCGAAGGCTACTAAATTATCTTCAGTTAAATTAAGCATTTTTAACACTTCTCTTACACCCACAATTTTTGAAATATTTTCTGGATTAACATCAGTATAAACTGAATTAGTTAAATAAACTACACAAGGTAAATCTTTAGTAGCTTCTCTAATGCTATCAGTAATTTCCTTAGCTTTTTCAATTGGATTTCTTAGTGCAATTTGTGTAATAACGCTTTCTTTATTTAAAACAACTTTTTCTAAATGTTCTAAAGTAGCAATATTAAGAATATTCATATCCATAATTTGTTCTTTAGACATTCATTTCGGGAATTGATTGTTAGGTAAATATGAACCATTATAATCAATTGTATCTACAGTTAGGATTAAATCGTTTTCTATAGCTTTATCTTTAAGGATGTAAAAAACCTTATTAGGAACTGTATTAAGTACTGTTGTTTTATCATTATAAACATCATAAATTAATGCACCGTTTGAGCAAACAATATAATCCACAAATTGAATTGTTCCATCTTTGATTAAAGGTAGAACTTTTTTAAGTCCTCTACCTGTTGCAATTACATTTACATGTCCAGCTAATTCAACTTCTTCTAAAGCTTTTAAAGTATCTGGGTGGATAGTATTATCTTTTCTAAGTAATGTACCATCTAAATCATAAGCGAATACTAATTTCATATCACCTTCTTTCCTGATATATTGTACTTTATTATTTAGTTTTAAATTTTAAAAAGGTTAAAAAACAAAGCCGAAGCTTTGAATTTATTCTTCCCCTTGTTCTCCGTCACGATACGGGATAACATGGATATGAGTGTGAAATACAACTTGACCAGCACTTTTTCCAGTGTTGATTACTATTTTAAATCCAGCAATACCTTGATCAATAATTTCTTTTTTTGCTAACATTCTAGCGACTTTCATTGCATGCAGGAAGTCCTCTTCGTTATTTTGCAGTATGTTAGCTTGTTCATCTTTTGGGATTACTAGAAAATGACCAGGTTTTTTAGGAAAAGCATCATAAATTGCAATTACTTTATCATCTTCATAAAGTATTTTACTTGGTATTTCACGATTAATTATTTGTGTAAATATTGTTGACATTACTTAGCCACAATAGGCATTCCTTTTGTTATTTCTTTAATGTTTTTATCAACATGTGCAAGATATCCAAGATCAGCAAAAGCTTTTTGTGCTTTAGCATACAACTTATCATCACTTACTGCAAGGATTAATCTAAGTTGACTTAAGTTATCTTTGTATACTGTTTCATCAAATGATAAGATAGATTTTTCTTTTTCAACCTCTTTACCATCTTCAGTTACTTTTTCAGTTGTTTTCTTAGCAAGAGGTAAAATTAAGCTCATGTAAGCAACTTCAATTTTCTTTCCATCAGAAGATACATTAACTGGAGTTTGTAATGTACCGTTTTCTGCAACTGAAACTAATTTATTATTGGTAAAGTCATAGAATCCTACTAAATTTTTATTAGCATCTAGATTTAATAAGTCATCTACTTTATAAGACATTTCATATGGATTAGAAGTTATACCTTTATATCCACCTAAATTAATTTCTCATGTAGCATTTGGATTGATTAATAAAGCGCTTGTAGCTGTATCATTGATAGCTGTAGACTTTTTAATTAATCCTTCATAGTTTTTGATATCTTTGATTTGATATGAACTCATTGTAAATAAGTTATTTGCATTGGTATCTTCATATTTTCAAAGTTGTACTGATTTATTATTAATTACATAATTAATTAAATTGAATTGATTTAATTGGAATTTATTTTTATATAAAGAAGTAGAGCTTGAATCAATTTTTTCTAAATCAGCAAGTGAACTAATTTGGAAGTATTTGTTAACTAAAAGTAATTTATTTACTGCAAAAGCAACTTTAGTTTGCTTGTTTGAATACAATCTAATAAATTGTTCTTCATTAACATTAGCTTTGTTGTAAGCATCTTTAATATTTGCTGAAGTTCCATTTAAGAAATCACTAAAAGCTGTAATATCATCTTTAGTTAATATCCCAAGTGAAGCTCAAGTATTAATTTGAGTTAATAAATAGAATGAGTTTTTTAAGTTTTCGTTAGCAACTAAAGCTTGATAAGCAGCTAATGCTTCAGCCTTGTAAGTAGCATTTGAAATTAATTCAGCAGTTTGTTCAACATTGTAAAGTGATTTTAAGGTAGCTTGCATTCATTGGTCTTCAACGATGTTTTTAATTTGTTCGCTTTTAAGTATTAAATCTTGTTTAACTTTTTCAGGAGTATCTTTATCAACCCCACAAGATACTGCAGCAAGAGGAATTGTAGCAATAGGAGCAGCTAAGAGTAAATTTCTAAATTTAGCTTTCATTATTTTTCTCCTTTACTTGGTCATAAATTTTTCATTAAGTACTCAAACATAGTATCTTCAGCACTCTTTTCACTTACTTGTTTTTCTCCAGCATATGAATAAACAAGTTTAATTTTTCCATCAACTACCTCAAAATTGTAGCTTGTTCCTAAAGCGTTTTGTTTTTGAACTCACTCTTTAACTTTAGTTACAAGTGAAAGAACTTTTCCAGTTTCATATCCAGAAACGATTGAATTAATTTTGTTTTGAATGCTTGTAATTGCTTCATCTGTGTAGTTTGCATTATTTTCAGCATTTGCATTAGGTTGTGTTTTAATAAATTCTAAGAATTTCGGATTGCTTGTTAATGATGAAATTACATCTTCTGGGTTTATTTTTCCAGATAATTTATTAGTTACATTGAAATATGTTTTATTTCCTGCAGCATAGTTTTGTGCATCAAGAGTGATAAATGCTTTGAAATCATCAAGTGAATTAATTGCATCATATCTAGCAAGTAAAACTTCACTATCTGTGTAAATAAGATAAGCATTTTGCATATCTTTTACACGCATTACTGTAGGTATTAAAGCACTAGCTTGATTATCAGCTTGAGTTTGGATTGCAAAGTTTCAATTATAGAATTTGTTAAAGAATTGAGTCATATCACTAGTTTTAATGTTTTCAACTACTGAGTCAATAATTCTATTGAATTCATTAATCTTAGCAATTGCTTCATCTTCACTTTGAGCAGCTTGAGCAGCTGGTAAAACTTTATTAAACGCAGCAACAATAGCTGGTGCAAATCCATTTTGTTCATTAATTTCTGCTAATGTTCCTAAAGAAATTTCAGGAATGTTATTTTCATTTCCATTACCTAAAATATCTTTAGCAAATACTGCAAGTCCTTGAGGGACTGAAGTGTTTAATAAATCTTCTACAGTAGTAATCCCACTTGTTCCTAGCGTGCTTCCATCTGTAGCTGTAAATGCTCCAAGTAAATCTTGGTAAGCTGATTTTTTATTTTCAAATGTATTTTGATTTTCACCTTTAGGTTGAATTGCATAATCTTTTGCTGTACCAAACCCTAAGAAACGATTCATGTTAGAAACTACTTCAAATTTATCATCTTTAGTTACAACTGAATATTTAAGTAACGCTGATAATAAAGCTTTTTGTTTATCATCACTTAATATTCATGGTTGATAAATATCAGATGGATTTGTCTTACCAGCTAATTTATAAACTGTAGGTAATGTAACTTTATTAGTGTTAAAGTATTTTTCGATAAATGGTGTAGGATTTTTTAAATCTGTAACATAAGATTTAGTTAATAATGTAGCAACTTTTGTTGGGTCATTTGGATCAACAAAGTAGTTTACATTTTCTTGGAAGTAAGGGAAAACTTTTTCTCCTTTTTTAAATAAGATAACTGGTTTCCCATCAGGTCCTTTAATTTGGTTTCCTTCACTATCAAATTTATAAATATCAGTATTTGCAGTTCTATTGATGTAGTCTAAACTTTGTTTCTTGTATTCAAGTTGATATCTTCTTAAGGCTTCAGATTCAATTTCTTTAAATACTAAATATGTAACCGCTTCTTTTTCAGAAGTACTTTTTCCGTATTCAGGTTTAGCAAGCATTTCGTTGAATTGTTTTTCTCAATTTTGATATCCATAATTCTTTTTCAAGTTAAGTTTAATATCTTCTAATTTACCTTTAACATCTTTTTTAATTTCAACCAATGATTTAAGTGCTATTGAGTTATTAACACTTTCACCCTTAAGAAGTGAAGCGTTTCAAATTCTTTGGAATTCTAAAGAAGCTTCATATTCTTGTTGATATAAGAACTCAACGCTTTTGTGATATAAGTCATTAATTTCTTTTGTTACTTCAACATCTTTTGAGTTTACAATATCTTCAACTTGTTGTACTGTTGTTGAACTTAATTTCTTACCATCAGGACTTTCAATATCAATTAATTGAGTGTTTCCTGGTAAAGGATTTTTGTAGTTAACTTTTGTAACATTGATAGTAAGAGGAATTGCAATTGCAGCCACAATACCAACAGCAATAACTGAAGCTACAGCAATTGTAACTTTGCTTCTTTTAGCTTTGTTAGTTGTTGTTTTATCATGTTTTTCATCATGTCTATCATTTAGTTCTGTTAAACGTTCAAAAAATGATTTTTGTCTCTTTGACATAGATACCTCTATTTCTTTAAAATAAAATATTTTAAATTAATTATATCAAATTTATTAATTTATAATTTTAATATGAAAAACAGCGAAATTCAACAAGCTTTTAATTCTTTAAACACATTAGCTAAGGAAGAAAAATTTGTTTACTCTTTATCTGGGAACTCTTTAAAACAAGCTTTGAACTACGATGAGATTACTAATCCTATAAGCATTACAATTTCATTTTCTGCTTTTTTAAAGTTAAAATTTTTCCATGAGGATATTTTAATTCTAGCCCCGGATAATAAATATGATAATTTCTTTCCAGCCCTACAATTTGGGGATATAAATTTTATTTTAAACATTTTAATAGAGTCTAATAAAGAATTAATTAATACTAATTTTTTAAGACGTTGTCTTAAACAAATTAATAATCAAAAATTCATTGATATCATAATAATGATGGATCAGATTTTTACTGAAGAACCTTCTATTTGATCTTATTTGTTTAGGGATAAAAATAATAAAGTCCAACTAATTCCTTTAACTAGAATTAACCCATATTATTACAAAGTTTTAGAAATAGACGGATTAAAAATACCTTATTTAGAATACTTCAAAAACAATTATTAATATTGCTTATATTTAGCAATATTTTTTATACTTTTGAAAACATAAAAAATATTGACAAATAAAAAAAGCGACGCCCTATTTTCACATCTCTGCTATCGTCGGCACTAGAGGGCTTAACTACTGAGTTCGGAATGGTATCAGGTGATCCCCTCTGCTATAATCACTTGTGAATATTATAATATAAACCCAAAAATGTGAAGTATTTTTTTAATTTTTTTACAGCTTAAAAAAGGCAATAAAAAAGCGACGCCCTATTTTCACATCTCTGCTATCGTCGGCACTAGAGGGCTTAACTACTGAGTTCGGAATGGTATCAGGTGATCCCCTCTGCTATAATCACTTGTGAATATTATAATATAAAGTTGTCAAATATCAAGCAGTTTTTGACATTTTTTAATCCCTTGCTTATAATATTTAAAACTCTATAATTATTATAAGGAGATATATGTTTAAAACAGATGGTACACCACATGTAAATGGTATAAAAACTGAATGAAGCCTTATTAAATTTCTTAATGATCCAAATAATTTTGAAGACTTAAGAAAAGTATTTCTTAATAAATACAATAAGGACATATTTTATTCATTTAATTTTCAACACAAAGGTGGAACAGGTAATAGATGTGATTTATATGATGCAAACAATAAAATAAAACTATCTATTAAATCCAAAAAGCGTAAATCAAATATTTATCAAGGCACTTTTGATTTAATAAACACATCTAAAATATTTGTCTATACAAATTTTCAAAACTTTGCATTTAATAAAGCATATGGAAAATATGAAGATTTCTTAATATCAGCTGTAAATAATAATTTATCTCAAAACGAAATTAAATTAGGCGTTAACGAATGTATTGTTAATATGATCAATTCATTAAACGCAAATACTATTAATAATATTTTTAAAAAGATTATCGAATTAGAACACGACGTTATAGATGTCGTTCGTGACTACAATACAAATACAAATGAAATAATAACGCTTGATAAACTTCATTTTTTAGACAAAGGATGAATCCAAAAAGAATCCTCAAATATTCTATTTGATAAAAATACTAAAATTAATAAAAAATCTTTTAGAATAATGAATTCAAATAATGAACAAACTCCTTTCAGACTACGAGTTACTTTAAATAATGGGATTAGAGCATTAATGGTTTCTCTCGGTCTTAATCCAAAAATAACTGGGAAAAACTCAACATCTTCTATGGTCTTTAAAATTCAGGTTGATGATGTTAAATATATAGTTGAAAAATATGGAAAAACGAAATAGATTAGTCTATTTCGTGTTTTTATTAATTCTATCTTTAGCTATTAAAAAGTAATCTTTTTCCAATTCACTACCAATAAAATATCTATTATTTTTTACAGCAGCAACTCCTGTTGAACCTGAACCCATAAAACAATCTAGAACAATATCACCCTCATTTGAGTACATTAAGATTAATTTTTCCATTAATTCAATTGGTTTTTGTGTGGGGTGTAAGTATTCATTTTCTTTAGGAACAGATATCACATTATTAAAAGTCCCACCATATGTAGAAGAATTTAATTTTTTATTTTTGTTAAATGCTTTTTCTTTATTTCAAATCTCTTTTAGTTTATTATAGCTTATGAATTTTTCTCATTTATCTATGTGGTATATATTGATTAATTGTTCGTATAATTCTTCGCTCAATAGCCCAAAATGTTCACCAGTATAATAAAATCAAAATTCTAATTTTCGGTGGCCTAAATCGTTGTGAATCTTTCTTCTAGGTTTATTGATTCATTGAATCATTTGCTGTGAATATCATCTACAAAAGAATAAATCTTTATCCACTTCTAATGTTTGAGATAGTTTATTGAATGTTCTTTTATTATTTTTGCTTTCGTTATGAATAAAAATAGCAATATTTTCTGTAAAAATTAAAGGCATTTTTGTATGATGGAATCCTTGCGCAGCATTATTTTTTTCTCAAATCAATTCATACTTATAATCCTTAAAATTAGACATAATCATCTCAGCATAAGTTGGATTTTGACCAAAGCAAGCTATTGTTCCACCATCTTTTATAATTCGATTAAATTCAGTAAACATTACATTTCAATCTATTTGATTATCTCAAGTTATTTTGTTTTTTTGTCCAGATAATTGCATACCATTAATTTTTCCATAAGGAGGATCAATACAAATAAAATCTATAGATTTATCAGGTAATGTTTTTAATAATTCTAAATAATCACAATTTTCTAATCTATTTTCTTTTTGCATTTTTCCTCCTTGATATATGTTTATTTTATCAGCATTTTTAAATAAGAATAACAAGTATTAAAAAGAATCTCTTGCGAGATTCCTATTAATTATCTTTTTAAATATTTAGACATATATTTGCGTTTAAATCATTGTGATTGAGTTAAGTAGTGAATTACAATCGTTTGTAAAATTGTTCATATTGAACCAAAGATTCAGTAGACTTGAACTCCAGCTGAGAACATAACTGTAATTACAGTGAATACAATCATCATAATTGTTTGTGTTCTCTCGGATTTCTTCAAGGCTTCAGCTTCAGCAATAGTTGTTCTTCTCTTGAATTTTTTCTTGTTGAGTAATTTTGGTATCAACATAGAAAGAATTTGGAAGATAATAACTGCTGCTAAAACTCATAAATAAGCTCAGTTTCCATCGAATAATCTCCTGAGTTTCGGAGTTTTAGTTTAAAAATTCTATAAAAATTCAAATTAATTAAGATTCATATATCTATGATATATGGATTTTTAATTTACTTCTAAAAAAGTCCTTTTATTTACTTGTATTACTTGTATAAAATGGTATAATATAGACATGAAAAATAAGTTTATAGTTATCAAACACAAAAGAAAGAATCACACATATATTTCTGTTGCAACATCAAATGGTTATGGAAAAGGATATGGTAACCAAGTTGGTATTGGTAGATTAGAAAAATTAGAAGATCTATCATCAAATCCAATAAATGTAATAAAAAATGTTTGTGAAACATTATCGATTACTGATTCAAAAGAAAAAATCAAGCAAAGTATTATGTTCGCATTAAATTCTTCAAAAACAGAAGTTTACAATGTAAACTATGGGATAAATATCCTTTATGATTTGATTAATAAATTCGAAATATTTGATGCACTCCCAAAGACAAGACATAAAGAGCTTAATAAAATTCTAAAATACACAATTGCAAGTAGAATAATTGATGCAAATAGTTATATTTCAATACATAAAAATAAGTATAAATATGAAGATGCCCCAAACACTAGCAAAGATAGTTATTATTCCTTATTAAATCTTATCTATGATAATAAAGAAAACTTATTAAAAAGAATTAACGAAAAAGTTATTAAAAATACATCAAGAAAAGTTGAACTAGTTTTCTATGATTCAACAACTATGTATTTTGAAAGTTTTTCACATTTAGGTCTTAGACATAGTGGTTATTCAAAAGATGGAAAATTTAAAGAAGACCAAGTTGTTGTCGGTATGGCTACAGATGAAAATGGTATTCCTATTCATATTGAAACCTTTAAAGGAAATACTGCAAATTCTAAAACTTTCATTCCTTTTGTATTAGAAATGAGCAAAATTTATGAAATAAAAAATGTAACAATAATTGCCGATAAAGGTATGTCTACATCAAGTAACATAAGATTTTTAGAACAAAAAGGGATAAATTACATAATTTCTTATCGTTTAAAATCAGGTGCAAAATCATTTAAAGATTTTGTTTTAGATGAAAGTAACTATGTAGGTGATGAAAACTTTAAATACAAAGAAGAAACAATTGTTTCTCTATACAATAAAAAACGTCCTAACGGAAAACTAAGACGTAGAATAGTTACATTTAGTAAGAAAAGAGCTTTAAAAGATAAAGCTGATAGACAAAACTTAATTGATAATTTTAATAAATTAAAAAACAAAAATGGATTAGTTGAAACCGGTAAATTAACTGGTGGAAAGAAATATAAATTCTTCAAAAAAGTTGGTAAAGCGTTTTATGAATTAGACTATAAAAAAGTTCAAGAAGATAGTCAATTTGACGGTTATTATATTTATGAAACGTCAAGAATGGATTTAACATCTGAAGAAATTGTTGAAATTTATGCAAAACAATGACAGATTGAAGAAAACTTTAGAACAATGAAATCATCATTACAAGTTAGACCTATGTATGTTTGAACAGATAAACATATTGAAGCACATATTTTATTATGTTTTATGTCTCTTGTTATCATGAAATTTTTACTTTACTCAGTTAACAAAACTCTAAAAGATACTGGCGTAATTGATAGATTTTCAAATGAAAGAGTTATAAAAGCAATTAAATCAGCTGAAAAAGTCGTAAAAGTTGTTGATGGTCAAATAAAAGAAGAAATTTATATACGAAATACTCAAAATTCAGATTATATTTCTGATTTTGAAACAATACAAACAATATTTTCAAAAATTGTACAAGTAATTTAGACATAAAAAATACGAATAGCCCTATTTTTAAGGACTATTCGTTTTTAAGCCTTTAAAACTCCGAAACTCAGGACAAGTATTAAAAAAATCTCTTGCGAGATTCCTATTAATTATCTTTTTAAATATTTAGACATATATTTGCGTTTAAATCATTGTGATTGAGTTAAGTAGTGAATTACAATCGTTTGTAAAATTGTTCATATTGAACCAAAGATTCAGTAGACTTGAACTCCAGCTGAGAACATAACTGTAATTACAGTGAATACAATCATCATAATTGTTTGTGTTCTCTCGGATTTCTTCAAGGCTTCAGCTTCAGCAATAGTTGTTCTTCTCTTGAAATTTTTCTTGTTGAGTAATTTTGGTATCAACATAGAAAGAATTTGGAAGATAATAACTGCTGCTAAAACTCATAAATAAGCTCAGTTTCCATCGAATAATCTCTTATATGAGATAGATGCGAAGTTAACTCCTAATCACGTTGTCTCTTTAATTTCTGGAATACTTTGAATAACCCTTCACATAGCGAAGAATAACGGCATCGAAAGTATCATTGTACCAAACTGGTCAGCTGGGTTTATATTGTATTTACTATATAAAGCTGAAAGTTCTTGTTGTTTTTTCATCTTCATAGCTTTATTCTGCTCAAGACCTTTATATTTGGCTTCAATAGCTGCTTTTTTATATTTAAGCTCTTCCATTACTTGTTGCATAACAGTTGATCTAAATGTAATTGCAAGCCCTATTAAACGAGTAAGGATAATAGCTATAAGGATAGCAATAATAGCTGCTCAACCATCTCAATCAGGCATAGCTTGACGTAATGATTGAATTAAAACAGAAAGTGGGTAGACTAATAAACCATAGAATGGACCATATTTTCAAGCCTCTCCTCAAGTAACAATTGGTTGAATTGCATAATCTCCACCAAATGGTACTACTGAAGCATTTTGTGAATATAAGGTGTTTTTCTTGTAGTCAAATTTATCAACATATTGAGTTTGATCAGCATTAAGTTGTGCTTTTTCTAACTCACTTCATCTTTGCATGCTTACATTATCTCTATTAAAGTATTGGAGTTGACCTAAGTATTCGCTCATTACTTTTTGATATTGATTTAACATGCTAAATTGTTTTGGTGTTAAGTAGAATAATGGTGTTGTTCCATTTGATTCATTAATTTTTGTTCCAATGTTATCAATTAAGTTTTTAATGAATTCCGATGGTGTAGCACCTAATTCTTTAGCGAATTCAGTACCTTTACCAAAACTGTAATCATAAAATGCTTGTAAGATATCTCTAGCAAACATTCTATTTGCATTTCTTTGAGCTTCATCAAAGTTTGATTTATCTTCTTTATAAATATTTTTAGGGGTATTTACATGAAGCACTCCTGAAATATCTGTGATAGCTAAACTACCATCTGAAGTAGTTACAGGAACTGTAACTTTAGCTTCATTTCCTTGTTTATCTACAATGGTAATTGAAGTTGTAGCAGTTTCCATGAACTTAGTATTAAGAACTTTAGGTAATAAATCTTTTTCTTTATCATTTTTTCAGTCATATTTAAATGCGAATAAGTAAATATCACTGTTTTTTGCATTTGTTACATATTCATAATTTGGAGATGTTTGTGATCTAAATAAGTATTTAGGATCATTTCCATTTGTTCCAAAAATTGAATCTTTAGCTGTTGATAAACCTTCAGCTTCAAGTGATTTGTTTTCAGGTAGTTGGAAAGCAACTAAATATTTATCAGGTTGTCCATAGTTTCCACCATTTTTTTCTGTTTGATTTCTAAGTGCTTCTAAAACTTTAGAATCACGAACAAAGAAGTTAGCTTCAGTGTCAGCTGTTAATACATCGACAGTGAATTTTTCTTCTTTTTTGTCATTATTGTTTTCTGTGTAATTAATTTCTTCTGTTTTATTTTTTAAAGTATTAACTCTAGGTGCAATGTCGTTTTTATTTCTATAAAACTCAATACCGTTACCTACGTTATATGAATTCTTAAGTGCAAACGCTTGCACACACCCTGTTATTGTTAAACCGAAAACAAAAACATAAAAGACGATTTTAAATCATTTTAAGAATTTTCTTCATCCTTCTTTTCTTTTTTGTTTTGGATCTTCACTATTGGTAAAATATTGAAAATTATTATTCGTCTTTTTCATTTTTCCTAAATTTCTCAAAAAGTTTAGCAATTGCTTCTTTCTTTACTTGAAAGTCGCTATTGATAAAATCTTTGCGAACAATAAACACAAAATCATAATTCAAATCATAGAGATTTAAATCATGTATTATTGCTCTTAATTGTCTTTTGTATAAATTACGACCAACTGCATTAGCAAATTTTTTCGGTACAGTTAATCCTGCCCTAAAAGTATTGCTTTTTACTGAATAAACAATTAGATATTTATTTGCGAGACAATTCTTTTTGCCCGAGTTTAATACATTGTTAAATTCTCAGTTTTTTCTAAGTCGATATTGCTTTTTCATTTTAGAAATTATTTATCAGAAACTGTTAATCTTTTTCTACCTTTAGCTCTTCTTCTAGCTAATACTTTTCTACCGTTAGCTGTTTTCATTCTAGCTCTAAAACCGTGAACTTTAGCGTGTTTACGCTTGTTTGGTTGGTATGTTCTTTTGCTCATATTCTTTCCTCCTTGTGAATGATTTTACAATTATATTATAAGCGTGCTTATATTATACACAAAAACTCATTTTTTGAATTTTGAAAATTTACCCTAAAATCACTACTAAAATTGCTTATTTTTAGTGCTTTTTATCCGAGCAAAACAAAAAGCTTTTTTAATGTCAAAATATATTTTTTAATTGTTGTATAATTTTCAAAAATAGATAAGAGGTTAAAATGTTAAATTTAAAATACGTTTTAAATAATAAAGATAAAGTTAGAAAAAACCTTGAAAATAGAGGTTTTGAAATCAAAATTTATGATGAATTTGTATCACTTGCTGAGCAACGTGGTACTTTAATGAATCAAGCACAATTAAAAAAAGCTGAATTAACTAAATTATCAAAAGAATTCGGACTTCAAAAAAATAATCCAGAAGCATTAGCTGCACTTAAACAACAAATTACTACTATTAAACAAGAAGAAGCAACTTTAAGTTCTCAAGCTGATAGTTTAAATCAAAGAATTGAAGAATTAATCTTACAAATTCCTAACGAAACATTACCTGAAGTACCTGTTGGTGTTGATGAAAATGATAATGTTGTTTTAGCTGAACACCCAAATTTAGGAAGAGGTCTTGTTAAAGGTGTACTTCCTCACTATGAAATCGCTAGAAAATTAGATATTATTGACTTTGAAAGAGCTGTTAAGCTTTCAGGTTCTCGTGCAGTAATTTATAAAAATGCTGGTTCTAAATTAGTTCGTGCTTTAATTAATTTTATGTTAAACCTTCACACATCTAAAGGTTACAATGAATTCAATACACCTGTTATAGTTAAAGAAGCTATGTTATACGGAACAGGTCAATTACCAAAATTCAAAGAAGATTTATACAAAATTCAAGGTGAAGATGAATATTTAATTCCAACCGCTGAAGTTACACTTACAAACATTTACAACAATGAAATCGTAGACTTATCTACACCATTTAGAGCTACAGGATACACAGAATGCTTCAGATCTGAAGCTGGTTCATCTGGTAAAGATACTCGTGGAATTTTAAGACAACACGAATTCAAAAAAATTGAATTAGTTAAAGTTACAAATGAAGCCGATGCTATTAAGGAATTTGAAGCAATGCTTGAAGATGCTAAAGATGTTTTAGAAAAACTCGAAATACCTTACCGTGAATTGCTTTTATGTACAGGTGATTTAGGTTTCTCATCACGTAAAACAATTGACTTAGAATTATGATTACCATCTGAAGAAAGATATAGAGAAACTTCTTCAGTAAGTTACATGGGTGATTTTCAAGCTCGTAGAGCTATGATTAGATATAGAGATAATGAAGGTAAAACTCAATATGCTCACACTATGAATGGTTCAGGTCTTGCAGTTGATAGAGTTATTGCAGCTATTTTAGAAATTTACCAAAACGAAGATGGAACAATTACAGTTCCTAAAGTATTAGTTCCATATATGGGAATGGAAATTATTAAGTAATATAAAAATCCAAACAACATTATGTCATAGTGTTATTTGGATTTTTTTAATTAATTTAATTCTTCATGTGCTTTAGCTAAAGCGTCTTTTAAATCTTCAAAAGTTATACCTCTTGAATTTATACTTCTAGGTGAATTTCATTTGTTTTTAATTAATGTTTTTTTACTATATTTAATAAAGTTAAAGTTTTGATTTCTAATTAAATCATATATTTCTTGTAATGTAATTGATTCAACCGTTGTAGCTTCTTTAAATAAACCATTTTCAATATTATATATTTCAGCAATTAGTCATAAAATACTTTGTATTTTCTTAAATCTTTCCGCTTTATCAGCGCTAAATAATGTTGGTTTTTCATCATAAAATGAATCTATAAACTTCTTGTATCTAGATTCATAAAGTTCATCAGAGTATTTAAACTCTTCATCATTTGCTGTTTTAATTTTAATTAGTTTTTTAATAATTTTTTGATTTATTAAATTAACTAAAAAACCAAAATCATTTTCCATATATTCGCTGAATTTTATAATTTCTTCATCGTTTTCTTCTTCTTTAGGTAAACGAGTTTTAAAAGCAAATGGAATAATTGTTGATCTAATGTATTTTGTTAAGTATAAGTTTCAAACTTTTACATCTATGTCTTGGTCTTTAAAGTAATTAATATTTTCTATTAATTCATAAATTAATTCAATCCCTTGATTACATGTACCAATTGTGATTTGGTTATTATCTTGAGTTTTATGTGCACATTTTGTTGCATTTCTAGCTTCATCATAACTTCATGAATTATGTTTGTTATCAATTAAATAAAATATATTATTTAATGTTTCAAAAACGTAATTTCTTATTTCGTTTTTATTCGTTTTTCACATTGTGCTAGTACTAAAATCTTTTTTATCTAAATCTAAAACATAATTTTCATTTCCGTTTAAAAAGTATTTAAGAACTTTATTAGGTTTGTTTAAAATAGTTTTTAAATCAGTTTCTTTTTTACATATTGTTTTATTACAAATTTTTGTAATTGTAAAAATTATAGGTAATAATCAATAATACATTTGATTATTAATTGCTGCAGCTTTATTTACTACTGGAGATAATTTATATACATTTCTTTCATTATCTAATTCATAAACAAAATCTTCTTTACTTGTTTTTGTATCTAATTTTGAGTAAAATAAGAAACATTTTTCAGTTAATAAATTAAATAAGTCATTGTTTTTAACATGAGTATCGAATTCTTTAATAAAATCTTTATCAATCTTTTTTCTTAAATCTTCATAGTGTATTGATAATTTATCTTCTAAATCATTTAGTGACATGTTCGCAACAAAGAAATCATATAAATACAATTCTAAAATTCATTCAAATTGTTGTTTTTTATTGGTGTAATTTTCATATTTTGAAAACACTTTTAAGAATTGAATAAATTCTTTCAAAACAGTAAAAGATTTATTTTCAGTGAAAACTATTTTATTGTCAATCTTATCTAATATTTGCTTTGTTTCATATATATGATTCAATTCTATCAATTCATCTATATTGTCGCTTGTAGATGTTTGTATTTCCAATCCGCAAAATTGCATAAAATTTTCATCTTGAATTAAAGTATTTAAGTTTTTGTTTTTTGTTTTTTTATCTTTGTTCATAAATTCTCCTTTTGACCCTAATTTAATTCTATACCAAATTGCAATATCATTTTCCAACAGCACTTAACCTAAAGAAATGCTTTTGTTTCTTATTATTAGGCTTAAATATTTTTATCTTTATTTTTTTATTTTTTACACCATAGAAAAATGTTCAAAAATCAATTTTATAGCAAAATCCATCAGTAATAAAAACTGGAAAAGTTTCATAAAATGTGGAATTTTCCATATTTTTCATACTTTTTTCACAATAATTTAATAGTGTTTAAATTTCGATGCAAACGAAAAATATAAATAATTATTGTGTATTTAATTTATAAATAAAGATTTTTAATTTTGTTTTTAATAAAACATTCAAAAATGTGGTAATGTTTCTATTTTTGTAAACTAGGACACTTTATTTAGACTGTAAAAGTTATGATAAAAGAGCAAATTGTTTTGAATAAATCATTAATGGAAAGATTATTCAATTGTATTCTCACTATAGAAAGAAATAAATTTCCTTATGAAAAATTCATAAATTTATTTGAAATAGCCACAAATATTCAACTACCAAAAAATCAATTAATGGAAATTATTGAATTTATAAAACATTATAATTTACATAATATGAATAAAGAAGTAGTTTACAAATTATCAAAAGATAAACGTGGAAGAAAAAGAAAAAATACAAAAGTTAATTGAAACAAGATTTCAAAAGACGATATGGTTACAATACTAGAAATTTGACAAAAATATGGAGAAATTGTCAAAGATATTCCTGAAGAAGATTTGAACAAAATCAAAAATATTAAATCAAGTAAAGCTGAAATAGCTAAATCTTTTAACATGTCTAGAAGCACTTTATTTAATTTATTAAGCCAAAAAACTTCTAAAAATTCAGATAAAGAAATTGAATATGAAAATGAAATTAAAGAAGTGTTTTACAAGCACAAAAGAAATTTTGGAAGAGCTAGAATTTCTGCTGTATTAGAAAAAGAATACGGTATTAAGATTTCTTCTAGAACAATAGGAAGAAGAATGAAACAAATAGGCCTTAAATGTAGAGTTAGACAAAAACAAAAAGAAAGAGAAATTAAAAATACTTCTGCACAATGTGACAACATAGTTAAAAGAGATTATAACGATAAAGAAAATAGAAATATTGTAGCAACAGATGTTACATACCTAAAAGTTCCTTACGATTTAAAATATGTATTAAATCACTTATTTTTATCAGTCGCAATAAATCATAAAACAAAAAGAGTGTTAAATTATAATGTCTCAACCAGAAATGATACTGAACTTGTTATTTCGCATATAAAAGAATTAGAATTTGATTCACCATGAATAATTCACTCAAATCACGGTTATCAATACACTTCAAAAGAGTATATTGAATTAATTAATTCTAAAAACGGGACTATATCGATGAGTAGAGTAGGCAATTCTCTAGACAATAGAGAAGCAGAATATTTCTTCTCGATTTTAAAATCTGAATGTTTAAATTTTGTTAATTACAACACAACTTCATATGATGAATTATTAGTAATTATCAAAGATTTTATTGAATATTATAATTCGGAAAGAATTCAATCTAATTTAGGATGATTAACTCCTAATCAATTTTATGCTTTAAATTCTTAATCAAAAAAATAGACAATTTATAAGGAGGGGAGTCCAAATAAGTTGTCCATGTATATTTTGCTATATTTTATAAATACTAATTGATATACAGAAACTAAATAAGAATAAAATAAAAGTGTTATAACACAATAACAATTTTAAGGAGAATTAACAAATGAATAAAGTTTCTAAATTATTATTAACTTTTGGAGGTGCAGCTACTGCTATTATTCCTGCTGTTGCAGTATCATGTACACCATCAGATAATGATAAAAAAATTAAAGACTTAGAAAAACAATTAGCTGATACTAAAGCTCAATTAACAACAGCACAAACAGATTTAACAAACAAAACTCAAGAATTAACAACAGCACAAACTAATTTAACAAGCAAAACTCAAGAATTAGCAGATGCTATTAAAAGATACAATACAGTTTCATTAACATCATCAAACACATGGAACAGTATTTCAGCTGAAAAAGAAGCTATGGGAATGGAAGTTTACAAACAAGCTACAGCTGCTTTTGACGCAATGATTACACAACCTAATGTTTCATTAACAAATGTTGACTCAAAAGGTTCAGCTGTTACCGTTACAGCTACAGAAGAAGGTAAATTTATTCCTGTTGTATTTATGGACTTAGATGAAACAGTTTTAAATAACTTTGCATACCAAAACTACTTAGTAAAAAACAACACAACATTTAGTTTAACTACATGACATGATTTTGTAATGCAAGCTAAATCTCAAGAAGTTGCTGGAGCAATTAAATTCATCAAACACGTTTGAGAAAAAGGTGGAGTTGTAATGTTCAACTCAAACAGAAATCAAAACGATAGTTCAAATGGTAAAATCAAAGGTGAAGTTGAAGCCTCAAAAACTAACTTAGTAAATTTAGGTCTTGATGCTAAATTAATGCCTGAATGAATTTGATGAATGCAAGGTACAGAAAGTGCAACACCTCAAAAACCATTTAGCCAAGCAAACAGAGATGTTAAAGTTTCTAAAGAAGAAAGAATGCACTACATCAACACAAATAAATTAACAATTGATAAAGTTCAAGCACAATTTAAAGTTGTTATGAGAGTTGGAGATGATATCTCAGACTTTAACGACAACTTCTCAAAACAACAAGGAATTAAATCAGCTGAAGTTGTTGCTGCTTTAAAAGATGCTAACAACGGATATGGTATTTTATTTGGAAACACAGATGTAAACAATAAATCTGTATACTTCAATATAAAAACAAATAAATTTGAAAAAGAAGATTTCGCCGCAAGTTACATCTTAATCCCAGGAAACACATCATACGGAAGCTGAGTAAAACAAGCAGTTGGTTCAAGCGCATTTAACTTTGATAAAGCTAATGAATTACTTGCTGCTTCAGGTTGAGTATTCACACCATCAGCTCCTGCTACAACAACTACAGGAACAAATACATCAACCACAACTCCTGCTCCTGCTACAGGTACACAAACAGGTAATGGTTCAGCAGCTGCTACACCAGCAAAATAGTTTTAAAAGCTAATTTAAAAATCACTCAAACGAGTGATTTTTCTATTCTTCTTTAGCAGTTATCGAATAGATTGAATTATTAATTCAAACTATATCTCCTACTTTTATTTTACTTCCTCTACCTTTTGGTTGTTCACCATTTATTGTAATAGAGTTATTTTTTATAAATTCTTTTGCTTGACCACCTGTATCTATTTCATCGATTTTTTTAAGAAATTGACTTAATTTAATTGATCCACCTTTAATTGCTACTGTCATTATTTTTTGAGATGAATAGTACTTTCTCATAGGTGTAATTAATTGAATGTGGTGTGGATCATTTTCTGAAATAAATAGTAATTTATCTTCTGAATCAGATACAAAGATATTCAACATTCCTGAATCTAAAGCTGATACAGCATCTTTAACGTAGTTGTAGTTGAAGTCAAATTCAATTTCATTACCTTCAACAATTTCTAAAGCATCAGATTCAGCACTAGCTGTTCCTATTTCAGGAACTTCATAATTGATTTTTAATTTATGGTTTTCAAAGCTAAATTCCATTTTCTTATCTTTATCTGTTTGATAGAATAAAGCTTTATTGATTGTTTTTAAAAGTTCTTCTTTTTCGATTTTAAAGTTTCTTGTGTATTTAACTTGGAATAATGCTGAAACATCAAGGAATTGAGTTCTGTTTACAGCTGTTCAAACCACTGTATTATCATAAGAAATACCAATTTTATCTTGATTAAAGAATAAATTAACTGTTTCTGGTGTTTCTTTAGTAATAAGTTTCTTAAGGTTTTTATTATCTATTGTTAAATCAATTGTAATGGGTTTAGAAACTTTAATAATTTCTGTGGATAAACGATATGAATCTGTTGCTAAGAATCTTAATTCATCAGAATTTTTAGCTGTTATATTAATACATTTATAAATTAAAGAATTTAATCTATCATTTGATGAACTTGTTGATGTAGATACATCATAAATAGCTTTATCAAATTTTTGTGAATTGATTTGAACTTGATTATCTGTATCTTCAAAATCAATTTTTGGATATAAACCAGCGTTTAATTTAGTTAATGTAAATAATGTTGATCCTTCATAAATATCAATTAAATTTTCTTTAGCATCAAATGTAATTTGTTTATCAAATTTCTTAATAATATTTTTTAATAAGTTAGCTGATAAGTAAAAACTACCAGTTCTTTCTAATTGAATATCATTATCATTTAAATCAATTATTTTTCTAGCAGCAAGAGTAGAAGAAGCTCCTACTAATGTTAATTTTTCTGTATCAATATGCATATAAATACATCTAAATGGAATAAATGTATCATTACTATCTATATAAGTTGAAATAAATTCAACTAATTGGTCAATTTTAGATTTAGAAATAGTGAATTTCATAAAATCTCCTTTATATTAATAATATATGTTGTGGATATGTTGATAACTTGTAAAAAGTTATTTTTAGTTATAAAAATCTAATTTAAATTAACTTTTTGCTTAAAATTAAATTTTTTATAACTTGTGGATTACTTGTTAATTAATCTTATATATTTGGTTTCTAAGTTCTTGAATTGTTCTTTTTAAACTTTCGTCATCTGAGTTTTTAAATTTGTTTAAAGCGTTTAAAACGGTTGAGTGATCCTTTTTAAATACTTTACCTAATTCAGTAGAAGAATAATCTAATTGAATTGAAATCATGTACATTGCAATATGTCTTGCAACAACTATTTCAGCTTTTCTTGAGTTAGATAAAATATCTTTAACTGGAATTTTATAATACTTAGAAACAGCTTTAATAATTACATCAGGTGTAATATTTTCTTGTTGTTGAACTACATCAGCAAAAATATTAGTTATAGTTTTATCTATATATTCTTTTGGTGACTTCAAAATATCTTTTTTATAATGAGAAATACGTTTAACAGCACCTAAAAGGGTTCTGATTGAAGCTGTATGGTTTCTAATGATGAAATCTTTAGCCTCATTAGAAATTAATTCATTATTAAGTTCAATATCATCTAAAAACGAATCTAATAATTTTGATAAATCATCCATATCAGGCTGCTTAATTTTAGTAATAAACCCTGATTGAAGACGAGTAATCAGACGATTATCAAACATTGTAGATATTTGATTGATATCTTTATCACTACAGAAGACAGTAATTTTATCTTTCTGCATTCTACCATCTAAAATTTGGAAGATAAAGTCTTTAGTTGATTTTTTATTTCCTTCTCCGAAAATTTGAAAATCGTCAAAAATTAGTAAATCATAGTTTTCAACTAGTCTTTTATGGGTATTAAACAACTTTTTAGGATCATTTTCTTTTAATAAATTAGTAAGTCAAGGTGAAAATGAAATTGGGTTAATAATAAAAACTTTTTTACCTTGTTTACAAAATTCATTATTTAAAGCATTAACTAAGTGAGTTTTCCCTAATCCAGAATTTCCTGAAATAAATAAAACATTAAAGTTATATTCACCCGCAGCAATTGATTTACAAATATTTAAAGCTTCTTTATTAAAGTTACTTTCAACATAAGTATCAAAAGTCTGGTCAAGGTTACCTGAATTTGAAGGTTTTATTAAATTATCAGCTTTTTTAATGACTTTTTCAGCATTTTTTGAAGCTTCTAAATAATCTTTATCAATAATTTTAAAAGTAACACCTTCTCCAAAAACCTCATTTACCGCTTTAACGAAAATATCATTGTAATATTTTTTAAAGTTGAATAAGTCTGGATAAACTTTTGGGAAAAAGATAACTACTTCATTATTTTCAAAAGATAAAATCTTTAAATTTTTAAAAAATGTTCTAAAAAGCATGTTATCTTGAATTTCGTTTTTCATATACTCTACAAAAACCTCATTCAAAACATCCAATTTAACTTCGTGATTGTTATTTTCTTCTTCTTTAAATAAGTTATTCATAAACTAATTTTATAAGTTTTTTAAAAGTATGTTAATAAA